>CAYFPQ010000016.1:0-17253 GCA_964345005.1 uncultured Victivallales bacterium
TCATCGCTACTACTGAGTGATCCGACTTCTCCATGTACATCGGGCTTTCGTCGTTTCCTCCTCCAGCCCTACCCGTCACTTATGCTCTCAGGATACAGGGCTGGCTATTTCCGTCCGGCTGCCTGATGCGGTAGCGCGATCCAGCCGCCACCGAGAGCTTTGTAGAGGCGGATGACGGAGAGGGCGCTTTCGCCTCGGCTCTGGACTTGCTGGTCTTCGAGCTGGAGCTGGACGCGCTGGCTATCGAGAACGGTATCGAACGGTTCGAGTCCGCTCTTGTAGCGATCGTCCGCCACCTCGACTGCCGCGCGTGCGGCGTCCGCCGCTGCTGACAAGGCATCAAGACGACGCGTCTCGTTACGGAAGGCGACAAGCGCGTCACGCGTTTCCTGTACGGCCATGAGTACGCTCTTCTCGTAGGCGGCGAATGCCTGATCCTTCGCGGCTTCCCGTGCCTTGACGTTGTTACGAATCTGGCCGCTACGCAGGATCGCCCAACCGATGGAGGGACCGAAGCTGGAGTTTTCGTTCCCGGATTCGCTCAAGCCCGAAAAGCTGAGCGCCTCTACGCCGATCGATCCACTGAGAGTCAGCTTCGGGAAGTAGTCCGATTTTGCGATGCCTATGCGCGCAGTCTGCTCCGCCAGGTTGCGTTCGGCGATCTGCACATCGGGGCGGCGGCGCAGCAGATCGGCAGGAATGCCGGTGACATCCTCCATCGTGGCCACGGGGATGGGCTTGGCCTCGCCCAATCGCTCGTGCAACGTGCCGGGCATGGCGCCGGTAAGAACGGCCAGCGCATTGAGCGCATTCTCAACAGCGGTCTCAATCGATGGCACCGTGGCGCGGGTATTCTCCAGGTTTGCCTTCGCCTGCTGGAGGACCAACTCATTGACGAGGCCACTGTCGCGCTGCGATGTGAGTAGCTCGAACGTTTCCTCCTGCAGATCAAGGTTCTCGCGTGCGACTCGAAGACGCTGCTGTGATTCGCGCAGCCGCACGTAAGCCTGTGCGGTCTCGGCAGCAAGTGTAACCTCTACCTGCGCAAAGGAAGCGGCCTGCCCCTCGAGAAATGCCGCCGCCGCTTCCCTGGCCCGACGAATCCCGCCGAAGATATCGAGTTCCCAGACGGCATCGAAACCGGCGCTGTAGAGGTCGCCGTCGATGGCCATGGGGACCGATTCGCTCGGACTGCTACTCGTGAGGCTGGCGCGGGCGTCGACCCGGGGACCAAGCGACGATCGGACAATACCGAGCTGCGCCCGGGCTGCGCGTACGGCGGCGAGCGCGGACCTCATGTCGGGGCTGTTGGTCAGTGCCTCGTCGACCAGCTCGATCAGGATCGGATCGTCAAGTGTCCCCCACCATTCAGTCGGCATCTCGAATTCCGCATCACCGATCTGCGGCGTCTCGGGCGGCTCGTAGTCCGGCCCAACGGTCAGACAACCACCGAGAAACAGTGGAACGAGCAGGAGAGCCAACAGGTTCGCTTTGCTGACAAGCTTGGCACGGATCCCATGCCCTTTCTCGCGCAGTGTCTGGAACAGTACATAAAGCGCTGGAACCAGAATGATACCAAAGAGCGTAGCGGCCAGCATGCCGGAGAAGACGGTTCTACCGATGGCCCGACGTGCATTGGCGCCGGCACCGACCGCGATAGCCATCGGAAAGATGCCGAGAATAAAGGTAAACGCGGTCATCAGCACGGCACGAAAACGTTGCCCGGCGCCGTCCGCGGCAGCATCAATAATCGAGAGGCCCTCCTCGCGCCGAGTCTTGGAGAACTCGACAATGAGGATGGCATTCTTGCTGGCAAGACCAATCAGGAGAATGAGGCCAAGCTGGGCGTAGATGCTGAGCGGCATCTGCAGGAAGAACAGGGCCACCAGCGCTCCCAGCGCAGCGACTGACGTGGAAAGCATTACCGGCAGCGGAATAGTCCAGCTCTCGTACTGCGCTACAAGGAAGAGGTAGCCAAACACGAGTGCCAACACAATCAACATGGCGGATCCACCGGAGGCCTTGGCTTCCTGGTAGCTGAGCCCGGACCATTCCAGTTTGTAGCCGTCCGGCAGTGACGTCTTCGCCATCTCGTCGACCTTCTGCATCACTGTGCCACTGCTGAATATCGGGATGAGCATGGCGCTGATCGCGGCCGACGGGAACTTGTTGTAGCGCTCGACTACACGTGGCGCCAGTACAGGCTCGATCGTGAGCAGGCTGCCGAGCGGCACCATCGCACCGGTGTGGCTCTTCACGTAGATCTTCTCGATATCGTCCTGCTTGTCGCGGAAAGCTGTGTCAGCCTGTACCATGACCCGGTTGACCTGGCCATCGAAGTTGACATCATTGATGTAGCGCGACCCGAGGTAGCTCTGCAGGGCAGAGAAGATGTCGCTGATTTCCACCTGCATGAGGGAGGCCTTGGTGCGGTCCACGTCCAGATAGAGATGCGGCGTGTTGGCCGCGTACCCGCTGAAAGCGAACATCGTCTCCGGCATCATGTTGAGCTGCATCAGGAAGCCCTGCATCACACTGTTGAGCCTCTGCGGATCGTCATCATCCATGGCCTGCAGACGTATATCGAGACCACCACTGACGCCAAGACCTATGATGGCGGGAGGTACAAAGAGATTGATCTGCGCGCCCGGTTCCATGAACAAGGCGCCCTGGAGCCTTTCCTGCATGGCCATGATCTGCATCTCGGGGCTGCGACGCTCATCCCAGCTATCGAGACCGAAAAGGAAGAAGGCCACATTCTCGCCCAAGCCGCCCATCATGCTGTAGCCGATCACTTCAACGGTGTAGGCAATGCCCGGCTCCTCCCCCATCGGCGTGATGACCTGCTCCAACATCGCTTCGGTGCGTTCACGGCTGGCGCCTTCCGGCAACTGCATCATGCCAAAGATGACGCCCTGGTCCTCGTCGGGCAGGAAGGCAGTCGGGCTCATCGAGCTGAGGAACATCGCGCCCCCGATAACACCCAACAGAATGACAACCGTCACCACCAGACGCCGCGCCAGCCGCGTGGCGGCGTTGACGTAGTGGCCACGCACACGGGTGAGTCCCGTGTTGAACCAGCGCAGCGGACCGTGCTGCTTCGGCTTAGCCACATGCAGCAGCGTTGCACAGAGTGCAGGACTGAGTGTAAGGGCGTTGACGGTGGAGAAGAAGACCGCGGCAGATATCGCAACCGCAAACTGCTGGTAGATCTTGCCGGTGATGCCACTGACGAAGCCGATCGGCACGAAAATCGCGAGCAGTACCAGCGTGGTGGCGATGACTGCGCTGGTGACCTGCTCCATGGCCTTGATCGTAGCCGCCTTGTGGTCGAGCCCTTCGTGCTCCATGAGGTGAAGTACGCGCTCGACCACGACAATGGCATCGTCAACGACGAGGCCAATCGCGAGAACCAACCCGAAAAGCGTCAGCGTGTTGATGCTGTAGCCGAACGCAACGAGCACACCGAAGGTGGCGCAGAGCGACACCGGGATCGTCAGGGACGGCACCAGCGTGGCGCGCCAGTCCTGCAGGAACACGTAGCAGACAATGATCACAAGAAAGACGGTTAGCAGCAGCGTCGAGACAATCTCGCGAATGCTGGACCGGACGAAGTCGGTAGCATCCCAAGGCAGCACGACTTCCATCCCGGAAGGCAACTGCTCCTCCATGCCTTCCAGCTCCGCTCGTAGAGCGTCCATGGCATCCAGAGCGTTCGAGCCGGCCGAGCGGCTGACCCCGATAGCAACGGCAGGTTTTCCGTTGTACTTCGCGCTGAAGAGGTAACTGTCTGCGCCCTTCTCGATACGTGCAACATCTCCCAGTCGGACGATGGCGCCGTCCATGCCCGTGCGTACGATGATGCGCTCAAAACGTTCCGGATCATTGAGACGACCTTCTGCCTTGAGCGAGAAAGCCATCGACTCTCCGCCCGGTGCACCACCGATGGCACCCACCGATGCCTGGATGTTCTGGCTTTGGATCGCGACGATAACATCGTCGGCCGTCATGCCGAGTGACGCAAGGCGGTCGGCATCCATCCAGACCCGCATGCTGTAGCGCGGGGCATAGACCTGTGCACGGCTGACGCCAGGAATGCGCTCCAGCACCGGCTTGATGACCTTGTAGGTGTAGTCGCTCATGAAGATGTCGTCGCGGCTGTTATCCGGCGACTGCACCATAATGAAGCCGAGGAAGTCGGATGCCTCGGCCTCAACGGTTACGCCCTGTTGCCTGACTTCCGTCGGCAGGAGCGGTTCGGCCTGGGCCACACGGTTCTGTACCTGTACCTGGGCGATGTCGGGGTCGGACCCCACCTCGAACGTTACCATCAGTTGATAGCTGCCCGCGTTGTCCGACGCGGACGACATATAGATCATGTTCTCGACGCCATTAACCGCATCCTCGATGGGACCGGCAACCGTACTAGCCAGCACCTCGGCATCCGCCCCGGGATACATGGCGCGCACCGCCACCTGCGGCGGCGTCACCTGCGGGTACTGTGCGATCGGCAGAACACCGATGGAGACCACCCCCGCCAGTGTCAGTACGATGGAAATCACACCGGCCAACCGGGGCCGTTCAATGAATACGCGTGAAATCATCTTCAGCCCTCCGTGGGGATTACCATGACGGTTGCGCCGGGCATCGCCTTCTGCACTCCGTCGGTCACGATCTGCGTTCCCGGGGTCAGCCCGGACAGAATGACCGCATCGGCTCCGATGCGATCGCCCACCTCAACGCGCATGGCTCCGACCACACCCGCTTCGTCAACCGCCAGCACGAAGCTGCCATCCTGGTCGAGCAACAACGCGCGCTGCGGAATCTTGATGCCGATCTCCCCCTCGGGATTACTGAGCTGTACCGTGACATATCCGCCCGGCACCAGCAGCCTGTCCGGGTTATCGAAGAGATAGCGCACGGCGATGGTACCGGTGGCCGGGTTAATGGCGTTATCGTCGAAGTCCTTCTTACCCACGCCCGGGACAGTGGAACCATCCGGCAGCAAGGCGCGTGCTTCGAGCGCACCGGTATCGCCGGCAAGCTCACGGCGGCGCTGTGCAAGATACTCGCGGTCGGTTTGCGAGAACACGACGCGGATGGGATCGAGCTGCACAATACGGGCCAATTCTGCTCCGCCCGGCGTGACGTAGTTGCCGCGCTTCACCATGGCCGCACCGATTCGACCCGCTACCGGGGCCTTGATGGCTGTGCGATCGAGATCGACCTTCGCGAGGCTGAACGCCGCCTTGGCCCGCAGGTACTCGCTCTCGGCCGATTCGAGATCGGATGCCGAAACGCTGCGTTTGTCCGCACGTTTCAGGCGCTCATAGCGTTTCTCGGTACGCGCCACTTCCGCTGCTGCTGCATCGGCTGTCGCATGGTACGAGGAGCGGTCGATGGAGACAAGCGGGTCGCCCTCTTTTACGATGGAGCCTTCCGTGAAGTGGACCTCTTCGATGCGACCGGCGACCTCGGGCCGAATCACCACTTCCTGCACGGCCTCGACACGTGCAATGAATTCGTCCGGTGCCGCAATCTGTGCTTCCTGGACAGCAAGCACCTTGACCGCCGCGGGCGGCATCTCCATGCCCATGGGCGGCATGCCTCCCCCACCTCCGAACAACCCACGTCCGAACCATCCCGCTGCTACTCCCACAACGAGAACGGCAATCGTCTTGGCTACTCCAGCTTTACTCATTATCTGTCTCCTTTAGAACTCCGTTCATGATCATATCGAATCCATCTCTTATCGCTTGGGCAAAGTCAAGCTGCCATGCACCTTCCGGAACCTTTTCGTCGGCAAAGGCAAGCTGAACAAAAGGGCAACCGCCCAGGTACATGCTATACGTGCCGAGCCAGAATGCCGCTAAGGTGAGCACCAGCTGATCGAGGTCTGTCCCCTCTTCGAGCCGCTGCTTGATCTGCGGCACTTCGAAGTAATCCCTCAAGTCCTCCAGAGGACTCTGCCGAAGCTCGGTCAGCTTCTGGTGAGTCTCTGTCAGCAACTGCTGCGACCACTCCATCTGCATATGCATGAAGAAGCCGAACTTGTGAAGCATGGCGTCTTCAACCATGGCACGGGAGTACATCTCGAACGCCTCCCGCATCTCGTCCACCGTTTGGATGTCCTCTATATATGGCTCAACCAGCTTCTCTTTGTACTGATGAACATAGTCAATCATCGCGGCGAGCAGCGCCTCTTTGTTCTCGAAGTGCCAGTAGACCGCACCACGGGTCATACCGATGCTCTTGGCAATGTCGCTGAACGTGGTGCGCGAATAGCCCTTCTCGCTGAACAGGTCCAGCGCGGCCCGCAATACGCTCTCGCGCGTTGCCTCCGCCTCCTCCTTTGTCCGTCTAGCCATGGCCTCTTCTCCTGTTGCGGCACTATTTATACATACATGCATGTATGTATGTCAAGGAGACAAAACGGCTCTTTTTGCTGGAGAATCTGCATGTTTGCTGATGGATCAGTCAGAAGCGAGGAAGGCCAGTACATCCGTGACGGCCGGTCGGGTCGCCAGCAGCTCCGCGCAGTCCTCTTTCTGCTCAACCACGCGTTTCACGGTCGCGCTCAGGCTCGTGTCCCCCATGAGGATGGCGCTGACCATGTGCGAGTCGCGGAAGATGAAGGAGTAATAGTGCCCCCCTTCTTCCCCTTCTATCTCACGAAAGCTCGCGTCTTCGGGTTTTACCTGACCGATGCTGAAGAGATCGTAGCCGAGAACCTTCAGCATGTTGGAGCGAGGCGTGCCAACGAACTCGGCAGGTGCGCCTACCGCATTCATACCGGCCATAGTGCCTTGGAACTGCGAGGGGCCCCAGGTGCCATACGCGACGCCACGGTGTTCGGCGACATCTCCGGCAGCGAAGACGTCAGGACGTGATGTTTGCAGGTGATCGTTAACCACAATGCCGCGGTTCACTTCCAGCCCCGCCATGCGGGCGACGTACGTGTTGGAGCGCACACCGGTAGCGATCACCACGAGGTCGGCCTCAATCGTGTCGCCATCTTCAAGTAGCACGCCGCGCACACTCTCTTCCCCCATGAGCTCTTGCGTACGGGCCTTTCTGCGAAGTGTGATGCCGGTTTCCTCAACCTTGGCTTCCAGGTAACGCGCCGCGGTCTGGTTCAACTGGCGCGGCAGGAGCCAGCCATGCCCTTCGAGCAACGTTACATCGACCCCGCGCCGAGCCAACGCACCAGCCGTCTCCAGCCCGAGAAGGCCGCCACCAATTACTACGCAACGCGTGCCTTCGCCAGCGACTCCGAGAATCCGATCCGCATCCGCGAGCGTCCTCAGGGCTGTGACGTTCTCGCGTGTTGCGCCCGGGAACGGCGGAATGAACGGGTGTGCGCCCATGGTGAGTACCAGTCGATCATACGAGAGCGACGTCTCATCGCGCAGTGTGACAGTCTTCTGCTCCGGGTCGAGCCTGCAAAGCTCACACCCCGTCTGCACTTCGATGTTCTGCTCCTCGAACCATGCATCCGTCTGCAGCGCGAGCTCGTCTTTGTCTACCTCTCCGGCCAGGTAGCGGGTAAGGTTCAGGCGGTAATAGGGCCGCTCATTCTCGCGAGAGAGCAAGACGATCTCGGCCTCGGGTGCATGCTTACGGGCCGCCTCGGCCGCCGATACGCCCGCAATCCCGGCACCCACAACTACCACGCGGCCCGCTTCGTCCGTTCCGACGACCGCAGACGCGGCCGCCACAGGCTCAAATCGCTCCGGCGGTGCACCACACACCGGACAGAACTCCGGGGGGGCATCGCCATCGTGGATATACTCACAGTTTAAGCAGCGCCACTGCGAAGTGACCGATGCGGCGACGGCCGGCTCGGGAGCAGGCTGCTCAAGTTCGAACAAGTCGCTCGTCGCCCCACAGACAGGACAGACCTCGGGGGCCGCCGGCCCGTGATGAACGTACCCGCAGACAGTACACACCCAACTCTTCTCGGACACACTCATGCTGCACCCCCCGTCGGTCGGCAACGCGGACAGCTACCGAGAGAAGCACCGGACGCCGCCCTCTTGCGGCGTCCGGTACACACATCTTGCTCTAGGCTACCTCGACGAACTTGCTGCCGGGTACGCCGCACACGTCACACGTTTCAGGAACATCGCCTTCGACCGTGTTGCCACAGACCGGACAGACGTAGATCTTGGTGGCAGGCAGGTCGCCGCCGCCCTTGACCGCCTCAAGCGCCTTCGAATAGAGCGCGCGATGGACTTTTTCAACGGCCAGTGCGTTCTTAAACGAGATCTCAGCCGGTTTTACACCCTCTTCCTGAGCGCCCGCCAACATCGGTGGATACATCTCTTCTACCTCGTAGTTCTCACCCCCGAAGGCCTCTTCGAGATTCTCCTGCGTGGTTTTCACCCCGCCCATTGCACGGAAATGCGCGTGCGCGTGGACGGTTTCCGCCTCCGCCGCCGCGCGAAATAGCTTCGCGACCTGCGGCAGCCCGTCTGTATCGGCCTGCTTCGCGAAAGCAAGGTATTTCCGATTCGCCTGGCTCTCACCCGCAAACGCTGCCTGTAGGTTCTCCATTGCTGTTGCCATGTCTTTGCCTCCTTGTGGCTTGTATGTTGATAGTTAACTACTCGCGAGACGTGCGCATGCACTTCTCGCACACTCCTCTCATCTCCACGTGAACAGAGTCCACGTTTCCGATCTCCGACACCTCCGCCGGAGGTGGAAATGCATCCAGTTTCTCGCTATGGACATCACAAATCAGCCCACACTGGGCACAAACGAAGTGGTGATGCGGATCGGTGTTACCGTCGAATCGCATCCGCTCGACGTGTGCCCCCAAGCGAGAGATGACACCCTTCTCCGCAAAAAGCCGCAGCGTACGGTAGACGGTGTCCAGCGATATTGCGGGAATACGCCGCTGCACCCGCTTGTAGACCATCTCGGCATCGGGGTGCTCATCGGTCATGACAAGCTCGCGGTAGATCTCCAGCCGCTGATGCGTCGCCTTCACTCCGTGCTCGCGACAGATGTCGTCGAACCGGGCTAGCTGATCGTCTACTGTTGTGCCGTGGTCTTCCATCAGGCCTATATATCAGTAATGATTCCTATTTGCGAACCATACTTGATCATCGGACAAATGCAATTGGAAATCTCACGTTCGCAACGCGACTGTGAAACCGTCCTAACGCCCCCTCCAAAGACCACGCCCCCCAGAAGACTGAAAGGTTAGGTATTGGGCGTGTGTCCTCAGTGTTCCGGCACATATCGCGCCCGCAGCACGGCGAGCAGGCCGTACCTCGGACTCAAGGCAAAGCCGACGAGGAAGACAACCGCCAGCAGAATCACCATCGCAGGTCCCGTCGGAATGTTGCCCACGTTCGAGATGATGACAGCGGCGATGGCGATGAGAACACCCAGCACTCCACCACCCCAGAAGATCATCTGAGCGGAGTCCAGGTACAAGTACAGTGTCGCCGCCGGCGCCACAAGCAGGCCGACAGCGAGCAGCGTACCCACCGCCTGCAGGGACGACACCATCGTGACCACAACAACGGCGGCCAGGAGATAATCAAAGCGCCTGACCGGCACCCCCTGCGATGCAGCTAGATCGGGCGAGAACACAAGCAACTGGAGCGGACGCTGAAACAAAGTCAAGACTGAGAGCACTACGCCGCCAGCCATGAAAATGAACCAGAGATCCCAGTCTGCTATCCCGAGGATATTCCCGAAGAGGTAGTCCTCGACACTAACGCTTGCCGAGACATACTTGAGCAGCAGCAGGCCGGCGGCACAACCCGCCGTGAAGAGCACGGCCATGGATGCATCGCGATCAATACGCGAGTTGGCCGCGATTCCCCCGGATCCTAGCCCGGTGGCCATCGCTACAACGAACGCCCCGATCAGCGCACTATAGGGATTGATACCCGCAACAAAAGCCCCCAGGGCGATTCCCGGGAGAAGCGTGTGCGAAAGCGAGCTCGCGAACAGGGCGCCGCGTCTCAGCACCACGTACCCACCGACGTAGCCGTTCATGAACCCAATCATGACGGCCGCCAACAAAGCCCGCTGGTTGAACTCGTAACTCAGAATGTCCGCGACGAGATTCATGGTTCCGTTCCTACTTCCTACCTTCGACCTCTGTCCTCGGACCTCCGATCTCCGGTCATTCCCTCTCCCCAAACGCTCTCTTCAGATTCTCCTGCGTCATGGTCTCCGCGCCAGCGCCCTGAGCGACGAGGACACCATTGAGAAGAACCACCTCATCAAAGATCTCGCCGACGGTCTTCAGGTCGTGATGCGACGCCATGATCAGCCGCCCCTCGGATGTCAGCTCTCTCAGCAGCCGTGCCAGCAGTTCCTGCGCCGGCTCATCCAGGCCCGCGAACGGCTCATCGAGGAGAAGCACGTGTGCCTCCTGCGCCAACGCCCGCGCAATGAGCGCGCGCTGCTGCTGACCACCTGAAAGCGCGCCTACCTGGCGGTGGGCCAAGTCGTCAATCCTCATGGTCGCCATCGCGCGATCCACCGCCTCACGATCCCCCCGCTCGAAACGCCGCCAAGGACCGAGCAGAGGATACCGCCCCAACTCCACGAGCCCCCCGACGGTTATGGGGAAGTTCCAGTTCACCGCAGCGCGTTGCGACAGATACGCCACCTCGTGCGTGCACTTCTCGATCGGACGCTCCTGCCACAGGATGGATCCCCGGCTCATAGGCACAAGCCCAACGATGCTCTTCATGAGCGTGCTCTTCCCGGCCCCGTTTCCGCCTACCAACGCCACGGCCGATCCGCAAGACAGTTCCAGACTCACGTCATGCACAGCGCAGATGGATCCGTAGTGGACATGGATGCCCTCAAGGTGGAGCCGGTGCTCTCCGTGTTCAGATGCGGGGTCAAACATCTCGCCTCCAACTGAAGGAGAGTCCTTCGTTGACCGCTCCGCCGACCCAGAGGGTTTGCGAACGCTCCGGCCACTCATCTGGCTGGACGGTGATCTCGACGGCACCGGCGGCGGGAAGACGGGACCTGAGCACAAGCTCGACACCAAAATCATCGATGATGACCGGAAAGGAGCTGTCGAACTCAGTTCCGTCGCCAGAACCCTCACGCCACAGTACGTTGTTGTTCTGCAGGAGTTCGAAATAGGATGGCTCTTCCGAGAAACGTAATGTCACCCATGCCTCCACAGTATTGCCGTCTGGGCTCGACGCCTCCGTGGCTGCTCGCTTGCCGCGCGTCACGAGAACGATCGGCAAGGCGAGGCATGCCCACACCCCCAGGAAAAGCAGCCACTGAATGATTGGTCTTCCGCGCATGGAAATACCTTACGGTTTACCTGTGAGTGATTCAACGATGGTGGTGATATTGATGCGCACCATGTCCTCATACGTCGGCGCATCAGGCGGCAACGTATCGGCGTAGAGTCCCCCGGCCACCCTCACACCCGTTTCCCGCACCATACTTCCGATCACCTTAGGGTTGGCTGTCTCCTCGGGAAAGACGGCCCGGACGTTTTCGTCCTTGAGCGTTCTGACCACGTCCTTGAGGTAGGCCGGACTGGTGCTTTCTTCCGTGCTTAGCCCCTGGACCGTGATCGACCGGAGCCCGAACTCCCGGCACAGGTAACCGAAGGCCGCATGGGATGTCGTCAGCTCCCGGTCCCGCCTGGGAATCCGGCCAATCTCCGTCTTGGCCCAGCGGTAGAGACGGTCCAGCTTCCCCGCGTAGGCACGGTAACGCGCATCGTACGCTTTGGCGTTCTCGGCATCGATCTCAGCGAACCTGCCGGCAATCCCCTTTGCCGCCCGCTTCGTGTTCTTCACACTGTGCCACCAGTGCGGATCGATGACCCCCCTTGCATGCGCGGGGCAACAGATGAATATCTCACCGGCCGTGACCCGCAGCGAGGGCACCGACCGGCCCACTTCGAACACCGGTACGCCACCCAGTGATCGGATAACGTCCGCCATGTACGTTTCAAGCCCTTTGCCGGCCGCCAGAATCAACGCTGTGTTGGCCGCGGTCTTCAAGTCGTCCGGAGTAGGGCTGAACGTGTGCGGATTCGACCCGAGCGGCATCAGGTCGATTACCTCGACATCGTCTCCCCCAACCTGTCTTGCCAAGTCACTGACAATCGGGTTCAGGGATGCGACCTTGAGGGGCTCTGCATAGGTGGCGGTCGCACACAAGGCGACCGCCAACAGAAGTCTCGTGAAGCGCGTCATATCTAGCGGACCTCGGCCCCACCCCACGTCAAGCCCAGCTGCAACCAGGCGGAGTGCTCGTCATCGCCGTCGTCAACGTCGTCGTAGTTATACTGCCCCCTGAGCATCACGCGACGGTACGGGTCAAGGTAGGCGGTAATCGCCGGGCTGACCCGAAAGCGATCCGATGACCCCAACGCGTTATCGCCCCCGAGATACCCAAGACGCAAACCTGCATCCAAATGGCGGTTGTGTGTGTAGATCACCTGGCTGTACAAGCCCCAGTCAGATCCACCGGAGAGCATTTCGTATTCATGCTCCTCGTGTTCATCTTCCTCGTGATGCTCTCCCTCTTCGTGCTCTTCCTCGTGATCGTCATGCTCATCGTGCGAAGCTTCACCATCCTCGACATCACGATAGAGGACCTCGGTCAGCCATGTGACGGCGCGACCACCGGGTTCGAGGCCGTTCTCTCGCCACGTGTAGGAGAGATCGGCACCATAGACGATGATCTGCCGATCGGCCTCATCATCGCCTACGGCAAGAGACGCTCCCGCCTCGAAGGCGTTGAAGTCGTCGCGACGGAACTGTGCGAAGGCGCGTCCCGAGCCGACATCACCGGAGAACAGAACCCCTTCAGCGTGACCATGGTGATCGTGGTCTTCCTCTTCGTGGTGCTCCGCTTCGTCGTAAACAGCCCTGTGTTCCGCTTCGTGATCCCCTTCGTCACCGTGGTCGTGCGCGTGGGTCTGGGCTTCGCCGAAGCCGACTGTAATTCCATAGGTCGTCTCGATCCCCTTCTTCAGCCACGTGACGTCTCCACCATCGGTGATCAGGCCATCGTCGCCAAGAAAGGTACCCCACACCAGCGGCATGTCAGCGAAGTCCCAAGCATGCAGGTGTTTGGCGTTGTGACGACCGAACCGGGAGAGCATGCGGCCCCCACGCAGCTCAAATCCGCCTGGGATATCCTTGAGTTTCAGGAAGGCTTCCTCCCATCCGTTCTCCCATTCCTCCTCGGCTCCGTATGAGAGTGCATAAACGGCGAACCCCTCCAGGGCACCGGCGCGTAGCGACACGCCTGCTTCAATGCCTTGCACGGTCCCATCTTCCCGCGTGGGATCGTGATGCCCGGTGGCAAGTTCCTCTGGATTCCCAGAGGAGTCCCCGAAAGCGCCGTTGAAGTGCATGCTTGGACTCAGCGGCCCGATCGAGGGCACAAGCCACTCGGGCTCCTTGGTCCCGGCCTCTTCGGCCAATGCTCCAGTAATTGAACATAGAAGTATGGCCGCAGCGACCAAAGAATAGCGGTTTGTGTGCATGTGAATACTCTCCCTCATGTGCTGAATGATGATCCCTTACCGCGGCCCTCGTGCAAGAGAGAAGAGGAGCCGCTCCTGATTCCAAACAAGTCGGTGATGTCAGGAATGGGAGGGAGGAGCGCGTGAGGCGTGTATCCGCCTCTGCCGCGCCAGCGTCGGTGCTTCCGTTGACTGGTAAGCAGAACCACACAGCGCAGTAGCCTGCAGCAGAACCACTCCAAAACCGCCTACGGCTATAGGTGTGTGTGCAAGCTGACAGGTGTGGCAGTGATCGGCATCGTGCCCGGAGTCATCCCGGTCTTGGGTTCCGGTGTTCGCTGAGCCACTGTCTGCGTTCCCATGGTCGCAGCAGTTCTGCCCGTCAACCTGCACCGCATGGAGAGCCGGCACGAGGAGTATGCCCGCGATAAACAGAAACAAGCCGAACCATGCAAGAGTGCGTTTCATTTCTATTGTCAACACTCTATGGCATCGCTCACCGCCAATCAAGTCGCTTGATATCGACTTGGCGGCCACACACAAGGCCACGCAGAGAACTGATCCGGCAGCGGCGGTTAGAACGTCGCCTCCATCGCCAGCACCAGGTTACGCCCGGCTTCGTTCAGGCCGGAACCGTGGACGCGGTAGTCTTCGTCGGTGAGATTCTCGACGGCGAGCGAGAGGGACATGTGGTCGCACGGGGTCCATCCCGCACGGACATCGTAGACTGTGTAGGTGGGCGTACCGCCCGGCGGAATGCGGCTGGTGTCGGACCGGTCACGTGTGGAGAGCTTGTCCCCTGCGCCGGCCAGCGTGCAGACGCCTTCGACCCAGTAGCGATCGCCGATGTCCCAGCGCAGACCCAACTTGCCCGTGGGCGGCATGAGTCGGCTGATGGTGTCGGTCACCATCTCGGTGTCCGATGTTGGATACGTATCGATCTCACCGTCCTGCCAGGTGAAAACGCCAAAGGCGGTCAGTGCATCACAAAGGCGGTACCGGGCATCGAGCTCCAGGCCCTGCACATGCCCGTTCCCAGCGTTGAGCTTCGTGACCTCGAAATCGTCGTCGATCACCCGTCCCGTCGGGGTACGCACGATCATGCCGTCAATCTCAGTGTGAAAGAATGCCAACTGTGCCGAACACTTCTCAGTCGCGGCCTTAACTCCGACTTCGTACGACACGAAATCTTCGGGCTCGAGATTCGGAGACGGCGTCTCGATCTCGTCGGTGCGGGCGCTGTCAAGCCGCGTCAGGTCGGACAGGTTCGGCGCGCGGAAGCCTTGCGAGATACCGGCGAAGGCATTCCAGGTCCTTTCGGCATTCATCGCGTAGAGCAGGCGTGCACTGCCAACCACGGCGTCCCAATCGCCCTCGACGACAATTTGCTCGCCGGTGACCGGATCTTCCACCTCGTTGGCCTCGGCCTCTGCATACTCATAGCGGCCGCCGATGATCAGGGAAAGCCGTTCCGCCAGCGGAATCTCGTCCTGAACGTAGACGCCGAGCGTGTCGTATGTGGCGTCGTCGCCAACGGGCCCCTGGATCGCACCACTCTTCAGGGAACCGTCCGGGTTGTAGCTGTTCTTAAACGAGTCCACTTCGTCGTGGTAGAACTCGGCACCGTAGACCAGGTCGCCGATCGCCGAGGGCGACTTGAGCGAGAGAAACGCACCGTAGGTGTTCACGTCGAAGCCCTGCACATCGTGTCGGTCTCTGGACCGCAACCGGTCGCGTTCTTCCTGCTGGCGATGATGCGATACGCCGGCATGCACTTCCTCGGCAAAACCGTCGCCATTGTACCGATGATACTGGAGGTAGGTCAGGTCGCGATCCTGGTCCAGGACTCGGCGATACTCCTTGCCGACGGACAGACCTTCCCAGTCGATTCCGTAGATCGTCTTGTGCGTCCGCCAGGCATCGTCGACGTCAACCGACTGGTGAGCCAACACCAGGAACGAGTCGTCCTTAAGGAAGTACTCGAGCTTGGCATCCCAATCCTGCTCGTCATAGGCGGTGTACGGCTGTATCCCGACATCCTTGCCGCCTTCCAGGTCGCCAAACTCCTTGAAGGTGTAGCCAAGGGTCAGGGCGAGGTCTTCGGTCAGCTTGCCGATCGACTCCGCGCGCGCAATGTGCGAATTCTCGGCACTGCTGTAGCGGTAGTTCAGTGTGCGATCCCACGTGCTGCCCGGCCGGATATCCTTCACGCCGCGGGTCACGGCGTTGACGGTACCGCCTATGGCGTCGCTGCCGTAGAGCGAGGAAAACGGTCCACGCACCAACTCGATGCGGTCCAAACTCATCGCGTCAACCGTGTTCCAATACTGGTTGGGCCCTTCGCGGAAAACCGAGCTGTTCAGACGGATACCATCGATCATGAACAAATTGCGTTGGCTCGTGAACCCGCGAATGTAGGGCGACCCCTGGCCATGCGCGGTCTTCTGGATCAGCGTCGAGGGCTCATCCCCCAGTGACTCGGGCACCGAGCGCACGGCCTTCTCCAGCCGCAGTGTATCGGACGGCAAAACGCTCGTGGCGTAGGGCGCATCCTTCAGAAGCCGCGCATCTCGCGTGGCCGTGACAACGACCGTTGGCGTATTGGTGTCGGTGCCGGCCGACGCGGAGATACCGAAGAGAAACAACCCGGTGCAGATGACCGGGACAAGGCACAAAACGGGTTTGACTCTATTGGACATACAGCACCCTCTCGCTGTGCAGCCATCATTGACTGCACACAACCATACGAAAGAGAGCCGTATCTTCTTAGAGAATTACGATGACGCACTCACCAACAGTGAGCTACCACCGTGCTGAAAGTGCGTGCATGTTCAGGTGATGAGATGTAAGTAAGAGGTGTTAGCCATTCACGGGAGGTGCAGGATGTTCAGTTGCTCTGCTTATCGTCGGGTCGTGGTACTGTCGTGGATAGTCGCGACATTCTTCGTTCTGTCTGCCATGGGTGATTCCTACCAGGACTTCCTGCGCAAGGAAGCGAAACAGTTCGAGGCCTTCAAGTCGGGCAAACAACTCGATACTCAGCCGGCTCAAGGCGAGGTGTTGGCGCGTGAGGCGCCCAACCAGCCAACGGAACCACTGGATGACACAAGCCGCCTGATCGGTCCCGCCGGCGGTACCACGCCGGAGGAGCAGCACGCGTGGCGGCTGTATCGCCAATACGTGACCAGCCGGACGGATCAGGCCAAAGCGTTGGCCACACTGAAGGACAAACGACAGGATATCCAGGATGTGAAGTATGGCTTTGGGGCGCCCTTTGCGATCGACGCCAACGATGTCGCCGAGGTGGTTAACGCCAAAAGGACCATCAATCGTGAGGTCATGCGGCAGACGGCGTTACGTGCCGCGTGGGGTCGGCACTTCGAAGCGTACTATGGGTCCCTGGATGAGGCCTTCAACACGTACGATCTGAAAATTCCCGACGCGAACGACCCCATGGGCGAGGTGGAGATAACGATTAACAAGCTGGAATACCGGCTGCGCTCCTTCCCCTACAGCCAGCGCTCTGTTCACCCCGTCGCAGAGCCGTCTCCCGAGATCGCCGCAACGCCGCCACCCGATGCCTCTGGAGCCGCCGGTGATGACGCCGAGGCCACCCCCATGCCGGAAGATTACTACGGCCCGCGTACGGACAGTGACGAGGTCGATACGTCAAGCACTCCGAGCGACGAAGGTGAGTGGGCGATCCGCGTGGAGCAGCCGGACGAAGACGAAGGTGGCGAGGACCCGGCCCCCGAAGCCGTCCCCCC
>CAYFPQ010000016.1:17263-21102 GCA_964345005.1 uncultured Victivallales bacterium
GCCGTACAGGTTGACGAAGGCGCGGAACTGCCCGTGGGCCGACCATGGGCCGACATGACCCGCTCCGAACGGCACGAAGCGCTCAAGCGCGGCGACCCCGGTGCTTGGGAAGCCATGCGCCGGATCTTGCACGGCAACAACAAAGAAGCCATCGCCGAGGTCGTGTCCGCCTTGGAATCCTCTCCCGTGCTTTAGATTTGTCTAAATTAGGACTTGTAGTCTCGATTTAGATGCGCCTAAATACACCGCTTAACTTTGCGGGGAGGAGCGAGTGAGTGAAACGACTACAGAGCTGAGCGCGAGCTTAGAGGATTACATCGAGGCCATCTACCAGGTAATCATGGAACGCGGCGAGGCGAGGGCAAAGGACATTGCAGGCCGACTGAATGTTGCCGCGTCTTCCGTGACCAACGCGTTACAGGGACTTGTGAAGCGCAAGCTGATCCATCATGAGCCCTATGACCTCATCACACTGACGGATGAAGGCGAGCGTATTGCACGCGAGGTGGTCAGACGCCACGAGGCCCTAACTCGCTTCTTCACCGAAGTGCTATCGGTCGACGAAGAAACGGCCGCTGATTGCGCCTGCAAGATGGAACACATCGTGGGTGACGTGATTCTCGAACGCCTGATCGCGTACATCGAGTACAACTGGCATGTCAAGAACGGCAACACGACGTGGGTTGAAGGCAAGGGGTTTGTCCAGAATGCGTGAACTGTCAAACGAACCTTTGAGCCGCATGACCGTAGGCCAGGGCGGCTACGTTGTGGCCCTGCGAGGCGGGCGCGATTTCCAGCAGCGGGTCATGGGTCAGGGATTGAACGTCGGGACACGGATCGAAGTGGTACAGAACGAAGAGGCGCGGGAGGGTCCGGTCGTCGTACGCTGCGGTGGCTCGGAGCTGACAATAGGACGCGGCATGGCTGACAAGGTCCTCGTCGGGGACCGGGTAAGAATCAAGGACCTCCAGATCGGCCAGTGCGCACGGGTCACCGGCTTTGTCACGAGTGACCGGGACTACCGGCACAAGCTGCTGAGGATGGGAATGGTCAGACAGGCCGAGTTCATACTGGTACGCGTAGCGCCGCTGGGCGACCCGGTGGTAATCGAGTTACGAGGAACAAACCTGACGTTGCGCAAGGCCGAGGCCGACGCTGTCGAGATCGAGGTAGTCCGGCAGGCATGAAGAAACTGCAGATCGCCATCGCCGGGAATCCCAATTCCGGCAAGACCACGCTGT
This sequence comes from uncultured Victivallales bacterium, assembly GCA_964345005.1. GTDB lineage: Bacteria > Verrucomicrobiota > Kiritimatiellia > UBA8416 > JABMPJ01 > JABMPJ01. Next base: position 18,505 of record CAYFPQ010000016.1, read on the forward strand.
TCAATGCGCTGACCGGCTCGCGCCAGCATGTCGGCAACTGGCCGGGTGTAACCGTCGAGCGCATCTATGGTTCGTACGAACACGGTGACGCGGAAGTTCACGTTACGGACCTGCCCGGCATCTACTCCTTCTCAGCCTTCTCTATCGACGAGAAGCTTGCGCGGGAGCATATCCTGCACGACAAACCGGACGTGGTCGTCAACATTGTCGACGCGACGAACGTGGAGCGCAACCTCTTCCTGACCACACAACTGCTCGAAATGCACGTCCCGGTCGTGGTGGCCCTGAGCATGATGGACGTGGCGCGTAAACAGAAAATTCGTGTTGAGGTGGAACATCTTGCCCGGCACCTGGGATGCCCCGTGATGCCGGTCGTGGTACCGAAGAAAGAGGGGCTCCAGGAGCTGCGCGACGCCATCAATGAGGCCGCGCAACGCGCCGAGGCATCCCCTACCCGTGTCCAGTACGACTCGGAACTCGAGAAGGCCATCGCGCGGATCGTGGAACACGTCGAACCCAATGCCGAAGAACGCGACGTCAACGCGCGATGGCTGGCGCTGAAGCTGCTGGAGCACGACGAAATCGCAGCCGACCTCCTGGCCGACAGCACACTGAACGGGTTGGTGGTGGCCGCATCGAAGCGCGTTGAAGCACACACCGGCGAAGACATCGATATCGTGATTGCGGACGGCCGCTACGGGTTCATCCACGGTCTCGCCCGCGACGTGGTGCATCGCGAGAGCCAGATGCGCCGCACCGTGTCCGACATGATCGACAAGGTATTACTCAACCGCGTGGTGGGCATCCCGATCTTCTTCGGCATCATGTACCTGGTCTTTATGATCACGATGAATGTGGGTGCGCCGTTTATCGACTTCTTTGACGGTCTTTGCGGCACCATCTTTGTTGACGGTTTTGGGGAGCTTCTTGGGAAACTCCACTGCCCTGACTGGCTGACCGCTTTCCTGGCTGATGGTGTGGGTGGCGGCATTCAGACAGTCGCAACGTTCATTCCTCCGATCTTTTTCATCTTCCTGTGCCTGGCGTTTCTTGAAGACTCCGGCTACATGGCGCGCGCGGCTTTCGTGATGGACAGGTTCCTCCGTATGATCGGGCTGCCCGGCAAGGCATTCATCCCCATGCTGGTCGGCTTTGGCTGCAACGTGCCGGCGATCCTGGCCACGCGCACACTTGAGAACAGCCGGGATAGAATCCTGGCGATCATGATGAACCCCTTCATGTCGTGTGGTGCGCGGCTCCCGGTCTACGCTCTTTTTGCGGCGGTCTTCTTCCCGCGAAGCGGAGGCACTGTTATCTTTAGCCTCTACATGATTGGTATCGTGTTGTCGGTCCTGACCGGCCTGCTCTTCAAGCAGACGATTCTGCAGGGCGAGGCCTCTTCTTTTGTCATGGAGTTGCCCCCCTATCACCTCCCAACCGTACGCGGCATCATGTTTCACACATGGGCCCGCCTGAAGGGATTCATCGTCCGGGCAGGCCAGGTTGTGATCATCGCCGTCATCATTCTAAGTTTCCTTAATACAGTCGGTACCGATGGGAGCATCGGCCATGCCGACAGCGAAGATTCCGTGCTGAGCGCGGTCAGCCGCAAGGTGGCACCGGTGTTCTATCCGATGGGCCTGTCAGAAGAAAACTGGCCGGGCGCTGTCGGGATGTTTGCCGGTCTCTTCGCCAAGGAAGCGGTCGTCGGTACGCTCGATGCGCTCTATACGCAAATCGGCGCGGAGCAGGAAGCGACAGAAGAAGAGGAACCTTTCGACTTCTGGAGTGGAGTCATTGACGCCTGTCGGGCCATTCCAGCCGGATTCGAGGGATTCGGAAAGACCATGGCCGATCCTCTCGGTGTGGGTATAGGCGATGGGTTGGGTGACGCGGAAACGATGGCCGAGGAGCTGGAGATCGACCGGCGAACCATGTCCACCATGGCACGCTTCTTCGACGGCAAAGTCGGCGCGTTCGCCTACCTGCTCTTCATCCTGATCTACGCGCCCTGTGTGGCTGCAGTAGGTGCAATCTTCAAGGAGACCTCGCTGAAATGGGCCGCGTTTGCGGTCTCCTATCTGACGCTCCTTGCGTGGGTAATCTCCACGCTCTTCTACCAGGTAGGAACCTTCGCACAACACCCCTCCAGCTCGGCAGCATGGATCGGCGTCGGGGTCGGAATTCTGCTGGCGCTGTATGCAGGTCTTCGTATCGCGGGCAAACGGCAGGGGGTGCTGACATGATAAGCGAAATCCAGGCACTCCTTCGTGACCGCGGCCAGCTGACACTGCGCCAACTGTCCCGCCATTTCAACACGACACCGGAAGCAATGGAGCCGATTCTACAGAAGTTGATCGAGAAAGGGCGTGTGAAGACCTCAATGCTCTGCGGCGGAGGGTGTTCCGGATGCGGTTGTGCAACGGCTGCCGACCTGACCCTCTACGAACTCGACACCGAGGGCTAGCCCCCGTCCTCCCGATTCGGCACGCATCCGAACTAGCCAACAGGGAGCCGCCTGTTGTAGGGTCCTGCGTAGAGACGGACTGCTGACGGGGGACCGATGATGGGAAGCCGGACGCTCGACCGATATGTCGG
>CAYFPQ010000016.1:21195-40761 GCA_964345005.1 uncultured Victivallales bacterium
CGTTTGTGATGGCAATGGTCTTTGTGACTTTCGCCACCTCAATCGGTGCGGTGTTCAAAATCATGGACGCCATTGCACGGGGCGTGCCCTGGGCCCCGGTTGTCAGGTATTTTCTCTACTCGATGCCCACCTCTATTGTAATGGCCATTCCGCTGGGATGCCTGGTGAGCTGCCTATTGGTCTACGGGCGCCTCTCTGACGATGGCGAGGTAATGGCGATGCAAACGCTGGGCCTCGGCCTCGGCACCGTCATTCGCAGCACGGTGCTCGTGGTGTGCGGACTGGTGGCTCTTTCGCTTTATATCAACCATGAGGTAGAGCCCCGTGCGCACTTGGGCCGCCGAACGGAACAGGCTCGCCTGAAATCGGTCTCGCCGCTGGATATTATCGATGAAGGACGGTTCTTCTGGGACATTCCGAACATCGGGATGTACGTTGGCCACCGCAAAGACGAACGTGTCAGGGATGTTCGCATCTACGACGGGCGGGAGCCGGGACTGGTGCGTGAGATCCACGCCCACCACGGGGTGATCTACGAGACTGGAGAGGGCAAGAATCTGAAGATGGACCTGGTTGATGTGCGTATCAACCCGTTCTCCAAGGAAGTACAAAGAGCCGTCTATGTCGACGAGTGGAGCCTCGAGATCGAGCACCTGGGACAGCAGGGGCACTATCGTCCCGACGAAGAGGATGCCCGTACAAGAGAACTGTGGGCAACACTGCGCGACCTTCGTTCCACTTACGCGCATCTGAACGCGGAGGACCTGGCGCTCCAGCGTACATTCATCCTGTTCGAGATCAACCGGCGCTCGGCCATGGCGTTCTCGAGCCTCGCCCTGATCCTCATCGGTATCCCTCTCGGCATCCGTTCCCATCGCAAGTCCACTGGTATTGGCGTGGCGCTCAGCCTTGTTATCTTCCTGGCCTTCTACATGACAACGCTCCTGGCACAGTCACTGGTGAAGGTCCCCGCCGCGCAGCCACACTTGTTGATCTGGCTGCCGGTCATTATCTTCGCTGCATTGGGCATCCGGCTCGTTCGCAGAAAGGACTCGCACAGGATGAAGCGGGAGAACCGGATCGGAATCGGGGTTGCGGTGGCGCTCGCCGTTCTGACGGCCCTTCGGCTCTGGGTTTGTACCCGGTTTGAGTTAATCGGTGACGAAGCGTACTACTGGCAGTGGTCGCGCCACCTTGACTGGTGCTATTACAGCAAGGGCCCTCTGGTGGCGTGCACCATCCGACTCGGCACGCTGATTTTCGGCAACACGGTCCTCGGCATCCGCTTCTTCAGCGTAGGCATCGGCACAGCAACACTTGTTCTGCTCTACTGGCTGAGCAGTCGCCTCTTTTCCCGGCGCGTGGCCATTTGGACGCTCATCCTTGCCGCCTGCACGCCGCTGTTCGTGATCGGCAGCCTGCTCATGACCATTGACCCGCTCTTCATCTTCTTCTGGCTGGCAGCGGCCTGTGTCTTCTGGCGTGCCAAGAACACCGACCGGATCGGCCCATGGGTGCTCACGGGACTGCTGGTCGGGCTCGGCATGCTGGCCAAGTACACGAACGTGGCGCTGCTGCCATCGTTCGCGCTCTTCCTGGGGTGGTCCAAACCCTACCGCAGTCACCTGCGCCGACCGACGTTCTGGCTGATGTGCCTGGCAGCCCTGGCCTGCCTCGTACCGGTACTGTGGTGGAATGCGCGGCACAACTGGATTACCTTCGTGCACCTGCAGGAGCGCGGTGCGTTGGACCAAACGTGGCGGTTCTCGTTTTCGGAGTGGCTCCAGTACGTCATCGGGCAGTTGGGTGCCTACTATCCCTTCTTCTTCATCGGCATCCTCTTCAGCCTGGTTTACAGCCGCATCAGGAAGAACGCGCCAGTAGCCTACGCGTTCCTTGCGAGTCTCGCCCTCCCCCTCCTCGCCTTCTACTCCATCCTGGCGGTGAACGATGCAGGGGAAGCCAACTGGACGGCCGCCGCCGTGATAAGTGCGCTCCCGTTGATGGCCGCCACGTGGTGCGAGCTCGGAAAGACGAGTCTCGCGGCGCGCATTATTGGGTGGATAGCGCTTCCCCCCGCAATCGTGCTCGCCACCGTGCTGCTTGCCGCACCGGCCATTCGAATTCCCGGGGTAGAAACACTGCTCTACCGCATTCGGGGATGGGACGACCTCGCGCAACAGGTAGAGCAGTTCAACGAGGCCGAAGGACTCTCCTTCGTCATTGGCGATCACTACCAGACGGCCAGTCTGCTGGCGTTCTACATGGACGGAAACCCACGCACGTTCATCGTGAACCGACCACGCATTCAAAACCAGTACTCGTTCTGGCGCACGTACGGGGGGAAGCAACTGGGACAGGATGCCGTCTATGTCACACGCCAGAGTCTTCCGCCAGCCGATCTAAAGGAGCAGTTCAGCAGGATCGACCCGCCCCAGGAAACGTGGAGCAGGCAGGATGGCCGACGCGTGCGGAAGTTCTTCCTCCATCCCTGTCGCAACTACCGAAGCGATGGCTGATGTGCCTACTCGTTCTCCGGGGCCGCGAACATGCGTACCTGGTCGCGATGCCTGACCAGGTGACGGGCTTGCTTGAGTGATACCTCGGCCTGGTCCCAGAGCCCCAACGTAAAATAGGTACGTGCGAGGGCCAGCCAGGGCAGGTAGTCCGAGGGCGCGCCCCGAACCGATGCGGTGGCGCTTTCGATCGCGCGCGTGGCGATGCGTGTACGCAGATCGCGTGACAGTCGACCGTCCAGGGTCCAGCTCAACATTGCGGATGTAACATCCGCCAGCCCGTCGGCGTTGTGCGGGGCGAGGTCTTTCACCAACTCCGCCTCCTCGAAGGCGCGCGTGACGATCCCTTGCAGAGCTTGCGTGTCATCGGTCTTCCCCGCAAGCTTATCGAGGTAGACGAACCGCGACAGCGCCAGCTCGCCACGCAGGGCGCGACTTTGGAGCACCATCAGCAGGCAAACCATAACCAACGACGCAATGGCCACGCCCCGCATCACACGCCTTCGCTTTACACCCTCCAACCAAGGCCTGCGGCGGCGCGGTCCGTGGCTGCTCATGGAACGGAGCAATGCATGCTCGGGACGAGCCGCCTGTTGTTCGGGGCGATGGCGCAGATGGATCGCGAGGATCGCCTGGGCCGCCAGGAAACAGAGCAACAGCGCGTTGCCGGGCTTGTGCAGACTGTAGTCGACCACGCTGTGCAGGGCAATCGTGCACAGCCCCACAGAAACGCCCAGCAAGTAGAGCCGGGCCCGGTCCGACAGCTCGATGAACCGCGTCACAACATATCGCACAAGCACAAGAACAGCGCCCAGGAAGGTCACCGTTCCAAGCCATCCGCCCTCTGCCAGGAGCTGTGCCCAGTCGTTGTGGGCGTGGAGCCAGCGGTGCGTCAGATCGGGACTCTGAACGATCGTGTAGGCGTGGCGGAACGCTCCGAATCCACAGCCGGTCAGTGGGCAGCGGAGATAGAGCCTCAGTGTATCCCCGGTAGCAATGGTACGCAGGTCCGTCATTGGACTGACGATAACCGTCACCAGCTGCGCCAAGCGTCCGAACACTTCTTCCCGTGCCAGCCATAACGCGAGCACAAGTACAAGACCACCTATCGCGAAGACCGCTGCTCGAGCCATCGGTGTGACACGCCGATGACGAGCCACAATGACAGCCAACATCGTAAGTCCGACCGCCAGGCTCAAGATGCCGCCGCGCGATGCCGTGGCACACGACGCTCCGCCGATAAGTACGACCGCAAATGCCGCCAACGCAATCCGGCTGGCGCTCCGGCTCGACAGCCATGCGATCCTCTCGCGCCAGCTCGGCCAGGAGAGTATTTCACTGATGTGCTGCGACGAAAGGAACAGTCCCAGGGCAACGCCGAAGAGCATGTTCATGTGCGCCGCGAAATGGTTCCGGTTGGTGAACGGCCCAAAGACCATTCCACGATGGCGTGGTTGATGGATCCAGAGCACATCGTAAGACCCGGAGAAACGGTGAACCAGGGCCACCAGCGCCATGAAGAAACCCGACACGACCATCGCAGCGGCAATGAGGGCCATGTGCCGCCAATGCCGACAGGTATTGACGAGCACCAGGAGCACACCCACGTAGGCCACCAGCAGCCACAGACTCCGCCAAGTGGCGCTCGACGAAAGCGAGAGCGCGTAGCCTATGGATGAGGCCCCCCTTCCCTCGATCGCCGCAATGTCGCCAAGAGCTATGTTCGCCCCGTCAGTGATGGTAGCCGAAAAAGGGTTCAGCACCGACACGACACCGCCCGGCATGGGAACAACCTGCAGAGCCGTCACGGCAATCAGAGCCAGAAGCAGAGCAGAAAGCACCGGACGGTTGAAGTCGGGACAGGGCGCACTGGCCACGGAAAACAGCCACGTAATCGTGGCCAAGCCCGCCAGGCCGGAGATCATGAGATAGGCCCACGGTTCCGCACTGCCGAACAGCCAGGGCGCAAGCATCACAGCAGCGGTGGCCAGCCAACGTGCCGTGCCCTGCAGGACGCGCTGTGTTTTGGATGTACGCATCGCACCCATCGTCTATAACTCAGGATTTCATGGCGGCGACTTCAAGCGCTTTGAAACGCTTGCGTTCCGAAGCCAACATCTCGTTCTGACGCGTCTCGAGCCGCTGTAGTAACTTCTGTGCAGCGCGAAGTTTGCCCTGGCGCACGCGGATCTCCGCCATGTTCAGGCTGGCACAGATATCGTCGTCAGCCAACTTGAGCGCCTTCTTGAAAGCATCGCAGGCATCGTCCACCCGGTTCAGTTTGAGGAGTATCAGCCCCAGCGTGTCCCAGGCGTGATGCACTGCAGAATCCATCTCGACAGCCTGGCGAGCCAGGGGCACCGCTTCCTCCTGTCGCCCGTTTTCGTTCAGCAGCCAAGCCAGGTTGTTCAGCGACTCCGGGTGTGGGCGCTGCCTCACGCTCTCTCTCAGCTTGGCCTCGGCCTCCTCGTAATCGCCCCGCACGATTGCCATAGAACCATGCACGTAGAGGGCATACGGATTGTCCGGGTCATCCGACAGAAGATCGGTCGCCAGTTTCTCAGCTTCCTCGGTCATACCCGTGTCGAGCTTCAGCTTCACCAGGGCCTCTCTCACCGTAACATTATCCGGCTCCAGCGAGAGGAGCGACTCGATCACCTCGGTGGCCCGTTCGGTATGACCGGATCGTGCAAGGAACAGCGCTTTGCGGATCTGGCGCGCGTACCGTGACGCGGGAGGCGCAGTGGCCGTGTCCTTATCGCGATCCGGGAGGGTACCGGCCAGATCACGCTCCTCGACATTCTTGCCCTTCTCTTCAGAGTTTTTCTCTGGCGCAGCGGGCTCATCCTTGTCGGCGGGAGGCTGGGTGGCCTCCGGTACCCGGGGAAGTCCAGGTTCCGGGACAACAGCCTTGGGCTCGACCGGCGGGGCAGGCGACTCTTCTTCAACGTCGCTACTGGCGTAATAGAGACTCTTGTAGTCCTTGGCGTAGCGCGAGTAGCCGTAGTTGTAGTAGGCCGAAGAATGCCGCCCCAACCGTGAAACGAGGACATTGTTCAGAATAGAGCCCAAGATATTGGCCGACACGCTGTCGAGCTGCTCGCGTGCCCGTTGCAGCAGTGTTCGCGTGCTTGTTCCTGCTTTCACCACGACAATCACGCCATCGCACAGAACGCTCATGACGCTGGCATCCGAGACAAAGAGAACGGGTGGGGTATCGACGATAACCCAATCATAGTCCTTCTGCATCTCCTCGACAAACTCGCGCATCCTGGCCGATCCGAGGAGCTCGGACGGGTTGGGCGAGGTGGGGCCCGATGTAATGACGTCGAGAAACTGCTCCGTATCCTTATTGATCTCAATGCGCTCCACGGCATCACGCCACGAGCACTCGCCGACCAGGATGCTCGTAAGACCGGCTTGGCGCTCGATACCCAGAGTACGGTGGAGCATGGGGCGATGCAGGTCGCCGTCGATCAGCATCACGCGTTTCCCCGTCTGCGCGATGGAGAGCGCCAGGTTAGAACACGTCGTAGTCTTACCTTCCTGCGGACGGCACGACGTAACAGCCAGCGTCCGAACCGTGTCGGCCGGCACCGAATAGAAGAGACTCGTACGTATCCCGCGGTAGGCCTCGGCAACAGAAGAAACCGGCTCCGTCACTACCATCATACCGCGACGATGTCGCTGGGCCTGCTGTTCCTCCGTAGGGGCCTCCTGGGGCTTGGTAAACCAATCGGGCCGCATCATGATGAGCCGGTCCCGCACCATGGTCTTGAGATTGGCCACCAGCTCCTTGACGAACGCGTGTTCCGTACCGTGTTCCACCTCGGGAGGCTGCTCTTCGTCACCGAGAATCGACGGTACAAACCCCAACAGCGGAACGCTCAACCGCTCTTTCAGGTCTTCGGGAGTCTTGACCGTGTCATCCAGGTTTTCGAACACAAACGCCAGCCCCACTCCCAGCAGCATACTGATGACAAGCGAGATCGTCACGGTCCGCCTGGTACCCGGGCTGACTGGCTCATCCGGCATGGATGCGCGCTGTACGACACGGACACTCGTCTGGATGAGCCCGCTGCTGACATCCACTTCGCGCATGCGCGCCACGAGCGCATCGTACAGGCGACGATGCCGGTCCACGGCGTGCTGCAAGCGTGTGAGTTGGAAGTCCTCCTTGGCCAGTTCGAGGGCCGAAGCCTTCTGCTCATCGTATTGTCGGCGCAACTCCTGCTCTTCGTTCCCCAACATGGCGAACCGGTTGCGCTCGGACTGAACCAGGTCTTGAAGAGCTGTCCGGAACTGCTCAAGCAACAGATCCGCTTTCGAGGTAGCCGCCTGGAGTAATGGGTGCGCCGCCCCATAGGTCTGGGCCAACATGGCACGTTCTTCCTGGGCTTCGGCCAGCGCCCGCTGAGCTTGCGTGAGCGCACGGTCACCGCTGATCGCCGGGAGTGCAAAGAGCGAACGGTTGACCGCCTCGTCATCCATATTCTCCGAGGCCATGGCGTTCTCCATGACACCAATCTCTGACTCCAGTTCGATACGCTGTAGTTGCACTTCCGTCAGTTTCCGGTTGAGGCTGTTCAGTCGTTCCACGGCGGGCTGCGGCCTGCCGCCGGTGGTGGCGACAGAAACGCCCTGCGCACTTTCCCGGAACTCCTGGAGCGCCTGTTCGGCCTTGAGTAGTTCGAGTTCCTCCTTTTCTTTCTCCCGTTCCAATCGCACGAAAGCATCGCCCAGCGAGTCCTCGCGCGTCTGGCGGTGATACGTCTCGAATGCATCGGCGACATGGTTGGCCAGCACGGCCGAACTGGGACGGTCTTCGATCACGGCCGATATATCCACGAAACGCGTATCCCTCACATGCCTGGCCTTGATCCACTCCTGGAGAATCTCCCATGGCTCATCGAGCGGGGCCGGGGCGGCGCCCAGCATGGCCAGCAGCGAACGGCGCAGTTCTTTGATGAGTGACTTGCGGTTGGAGCCGGTATTCTCCACGACCAGATCATGAACCGTTGAGTGGCGCAGGGCTATCTCGAGAACCGCGCGACTCCAAACCAGTTGTGACTGCGTCTCGTAGTAACTGAAATCCCTGCTTCCGCCCTCGGGACCGCCCTGGTCAAACTGCATAACATTGGGGCCCTGCCGCTCGACCAGAACACGTGCTGTGGCCATGTAGATACGGGGCCGTCGGACACTGCGAATCAAACCCAACGTCGCGCCGATGATTGCCAACGAAACGATAATCCATACTCGCCGCTGCAGAATTCCCAGGTAATACGCCAACAGAGACTGGTGCTTCTGAACCGAAGGCGTTGCCTGTGAGATGGGGGCTGCTGACTGATTGTCGTCTGTCATGCGCTCTCTTTCCGGCCGATACGGCGCAGATAAGTCACATCATCGGCTCACGGACCCGGCGTCAGATCAGCCCCTGCCGTAACACTGGGCCTGATGAACTCTGCCAGGCGTGCAAACACACCCGACCCGATAACAAGGGTATGGCCGGGCTCCATATAGACAGGTGGTCGCTGGCCACGCGCAATCTTGGTCAAGTCGATGGAGACTACTTGTCGGCCGGAGGGTTTGTCAATGACCAGGAACGAGTTCTGAGCCCGCGCCGCTCCCGAGAGCCCCCCTGCCATGGCAACGGCCTGCAACGCACGCACACGTTTGCGACCGCGCAGATCGAATGCGCCCGGACGCTGCACGTAGCCGAGCACATACACGTACCTGCTACGCCCCGGAGGCACGGTAACGATGTCGCCACCCTTGATCGGAAGATTGAGCCGCACATCGCCTTCATCCAGCAGACCTTCCAGGTCGACGGTAATCAGATCGGCATCGAGGCTGGATAGATCCGCCTCCATCTCCTCTTCGGTTTCGTCTACGGCAGGTATTGTCTCTGCGTGGACGGCCACGGGCGCCGCTTCTTCCGCGATGGCGGAAGCATCCTCAGCGACTTGAGCGGCCCCTACTTCTTCCGCCGCTTCTTCCGCCTCAAGAGCAGCAACACGTTCGGCTATGTGACTTCCCGTCCACTCCTCCGGTTCGGACTCCTCCCCCAGTTCGGCGGCCATGCTGTTCACAAGATCTGCAATATGGCTCCCCGTCCAAGGCTCTGGCGCCGGTTCCTCAGGTTCGGGCTCGGACGCAAGCTGTGTCACAGGTTGCGTCGCAGTGGCAGGGGCCGGTTCGGACGCTGAGCCACTTCCCGATTCCTCGCGTTTACGCACAATCAGCAGATCGCTACCCGCGTCCGTGGTTAGCCCACCGGCCATGGAAAGCACCTGCAGTACACTGCTCTGATTGTGACGTAGATAGTAAACCCCGGGATCTTCAACGGCGCCGGTTACCACGACCGGTGCACTGCGAAACTCCAGAACGGCCACGTCCACCTGCGGATCCTGCAGATAGTTCCCCTTGTAGGACGCGATAACACGATTCTGAAACTCCCGCGCGGTCATACTCGCACAAGGAATCGCCCCGATGAGCGGCAAGGTGACTGTTCCGTCCTTACTGATCGTGCGCGTTAGCTCCGACACTTCATCGGGAATCTCGAGGGAGAGTACGCTGACGGTCAATACATCGTCAGGACCCAACGTGTAGTCTTCATCCACGGTAGCCTTCTGGCGCTCCCACTCGGCGAGAATCTGGGCGAGCTGCTGCGCACGGCGCATCCCCTCCTCCGCGCTGCTGTCCTCCACGTAGGCTTGTCCGGAATCGACTACGTCGCCGATTCGTGCAATGGGCCGACCAAAGTCCTGGCTGCTACAACCGACAAGGCCGATCAACAGGGAGAGCATCAACCACAGACAGACTCGTTTCATTGTCACGTCATCCTTATCGAGGGAGTGCTGCAAAAAAGGCGGCATCAGCTCACGCTTATGCCACCTTTCCCCGACACCCGCCCGTTGGACGGGTATCGTATGTCAACTCCTGCACCATGAATCTTCAGGGACTCATGACGCGGGGAAGTGCCATTGCCGTTGCCCCGGGAATCAACACGGGCATCATGGGCAAACGCTTGGGAATCACGAGCACCAGCCCGTGAGGCTGGGGCGTGACACCGGCACGTGCCGTCAGAATGCGCATATCAATCCGGACCGGTCCGACGGTCACGTAGTGAGAGCCTTCGGTCATTTTCGGAACTTCAAAGACGCCGTCCTTGTTCGTCCGGGTCTTGAAGATGACTTCCTCGCTATCAGCATTCCACAGGCGAACCTGCAGACCATTGACCGGAGTCTCACCATCAGGCAACAGAACAACGCCCCGAACCCTGGCCGGCAGAACCGACAGATCCGGACGCGCCGCGTAGGCTGCCCCGCATGCGAGCGCAACCAACAACGCCATTACCACATAGGTACGCGCCTTCATTTCATCTCTCACTTTCTGTGCACAATATGTAAAGAGACCGTTCCCAGTCTCAAGAAGCTTTTTACCCCCAAATCGCCCCCGCTGTCAACGACAAACGCGAGAAAAGATGAGCTAAATGAAGGTGTATTTCCTGGCCATGTGCTCCCTCAACAGTATCGTTCGTCGCCCGAGAGGTCCAGGACACCAGAATACCCCCTTTTCTCAGGCATTTCCGCATGCGCAAAAATGCCCAAAAACGGGGTTGCCTTTTGTTTGTCGCGCGTGTACGTTCGCTATTGGGTGAAGACGGGGGCCGCTGAAAACGGTCCAAAAAAAAATGAGGAGAGAGAGATGAACAGACTCTTGGTTCTACTGACCGTGTTGATCGCCTTTTCCATGGTTGCCGTTGACGTGACGGCCGCCGAGGGAAGCGACCATCCGGCCGCACAGATGGAAGAGGTGGACCTCGACGAAGAGGCCGCCGATCTTGAGGAGGACGATTTCGACGATGACGACGAGGGTCTTACATTCGACTTCGTCATCAACGCGATCCCTGCCGCCCTCCTGATCGACATGAGCGGTAACAACTTCGGGCTTACCGAAGATGGCACCGGCTCCCGTAGCGAAGCGTCGTCGGTCTACATGATGCCGAATATCTCGGCCGGTATCGGGGCCAGCGTCGGCGACAAGCTCTACGTAGATGCCCTCCTTGGGGCCGGTGTCCTGGTCAACGAGTCGCTACGCTCCTTCTTTGTCCAGGGGACCCTATCCGCAACGATCGCGGCATCGCAGTCGCTGAACATCGGTCCGCGCATCGGCCTGATCCAGTTCCTCGACACCGAGTGGCTTGATGACCAGGAACTGCTGGACGAGGTCGACTTCGAGGATGCGACCGGTATGATGTTCGGTCTGCAGATCATCATGGGTGATCGAGTACGTTACCTTGTCAACATCGACTACATCACGATGGACTTCGATGTGAACGAGCCGCTCGGCGTAACGCCGGATGACGATGAGTTCGAACTGGAAGGCCTGGCCGTTCAGTTCGGTGTTCGTGGCGAGTTCTAAACCGTCACCGATGTCATGCACGAAAAGCCCTGCTGCCGCACCAGCGGTGGGAGGGCTTTTCTGTGTGGAGGCCCGATGAGAAAAACAGCATCTCTTGTCTACCTGTCTTCACTGCTACTGGCCTGGTGCTGGGCGCTGCCGGGGGCTGCAGACGCAGCTGTGACTGCGAAAGAGATGTTCCACCACGCTGGACAGCTTCAGGAGGATGGTAATCTCGCCGAAGCCTACGGCCTGTACGAGAAACTGCTCCTGGCTCCCGGCACGCCTGCCCCCTACCCCGGCCGCAGTCTCCACCGGGCAAAAGACTGTTTATGGAAACTCAATCGCGGCAGCGAGACGGACAGCCTTCGGGCGAAGGCCATGGCCGTCCACCATAGCAGCTGGCGCTTCCTGCAAGCTGCTGCCCGTGACGTGTCGAGCGACCAGCATTACGGTTACATGATTGCCGGTGAGTTTCGGCGCGGACAGCATCGCGGTGGCGGTGAATACGTGACCTGCTTCGAACGCGACCGCGCCCAAGCCCTGCAGTGGCTGCTCCGGGCTGTCGATCTCATCGGGCAGGATCCCGACCGGTCGGCTTCAGAGGAATCGGCCCTCTTACTTTACCTCGCCAACGTGTTGGTCGACCGCCGCTCCCACAACATGGCCTGGCAGCTCCAGTCTCTGACGAATACCAACGAGCTACCGCCGTTCGAAGAAGGACACTGGGGACAGTATCAGCCCACGCAGGGCGCACCCGTGGACCGGGACGGCAAGGCGGTGCTCTACAACGTACCCGCGAACCGTGTTGATGCACGCAGCGACGGCGAGCTATGGCGCTGGGCGCTGCAGCACGCTACGGAGACCGATCCCTCGGTTGCGCCCCGGGTTGACGAAATCTACGCCGAGTTTCTCCACCAGCAGTTCGGCGTGCAGACAATGGCGCAGATTTCTCACTACCTGCGCCGCCCATACGACGACACGACCGACAACCGGCAAAGCCGTCTCTCGCTTCCGACTCTGCGCGATGACGAAACACTCGCCCGTCTGGCTACCGGAATTCAACGCTTCATACTGCCACCCGAACACCACTTCATCTCCCGCTTCAAGGCACTGGCCGACGGTGAACATGGCGGCGTTAGCGAGCGCGCCCTGAACCAGCTGGCCCGAATATTCGAGAACCGCCGCCAGTACAAACGAGCAGCCGACACCTGGCGCGACAGCATCGCACGGTACGGCGAAGGGAGTGACAGCTGGAAACAGAAGCAGCTTGGACAGATCGAAGGCAACTGGGGACAATTCGAGCCCGGACAGACACAGCCTGATGGCGCCGATCCTATTCTGGAGTACCGTTTCCGCAATGGCACTGAGCTGGCGCTGACCGCGAAACGCATCAAGGTTGCCAAGCTGTTGCGCGACGTACAGGACTACATCAAGTCCAACCCCTCTAAGGCCGACTGGCACAAGCTGCAGATCAACAACATCGGGTATCGACTCGTGACCGAGAACGAGGACGAGTACGTCGGGGACATTGCCGCCATGTGGCGCGAGACACTCGATCCGACGCCGGACCACCACGACCGCCTCATCCGCTTCACCGCCCCCATCATCGAGCCGGGCGCCTATCTCGTTACCGGCGAAATGGAGGACGGCAATACCAGCCACATCGTTCTTTGGGTCAACAACACGGTCCTGCTTAAGAAGACCATGCAGAAGCAGGCCCTCCTCTTTGTCGCCGACGCGCGCACCGGCGAACCGGTGCCGGGACTCAATATCGAGTGTTTTGGCTATCGCCGCAACTACCGCAGGAACAAAGCCGGCAAGGCGCGAACCGAAACCGAGACCACCCATTTCGCGGCGTTCAGCAACCGTGACGGCATGGTGATCGCCGATTCCGACGAGATGAGCGACGCCTACCGATGGATGATCGTGGCCAGCAGCGAAGATAGCAGGACCGCCGGCGTTTACAGGTTTGCGTATCTCGGTTTCACTGGCGTGTGGCACCCGGGGCCGGACAGACTCCGCTACAACCGGACCAAGGCCTTCATCATGACCGACCGGCCGGTTTACCGTCCCGGTCAGTCAATTCATCTCAAGACCTGGCTCCAGCAAGCGGCCTATGATGATGCAGCGGACACTTCGTTCGCCAACCGGGAGATCACACTACAGATTAAGGATCCGCAAGGTACCACGCTCTACGACGGCAAGCACACCACCGATGAATACGGCGGGGTAGCCTTGGACTGGACCCCGCCCGCCGATGCGCGTCTCGGTGTCTATCGCATTGAAGCGCGGCGCTACGGCAGCGGTACGTTTCGCCTTGAAGAGTATAAGAAGCCGGAATTCGAGGTGACCGTCGATGGTCCCGAGAAGCCGATCCGGCTTGGAGACACGATCGTTTTCACGATCAAAGGCAGGTACTACTTTGGAGCGCCGGTTGCCAACGGAACCGTGCGCTACAAGGTGAAGCGGCGCGCCTATACCGACTTCTGGTATCCGATCGGGCCATGGGACTGGCTCTACGGCAACGGCTATGGCTGGCTGGGCGACGACTGGACGTGGCTCCCCGGCTGGCGGCGCTGGGGCTACCCGCGCCCACAGCCGCTCTGGTTCCCCCACCCCGAACCGCCCCCCGAACTCGTGGCAGAGGGTGAAGCGCCACTGGCCGAAGATGGCACACTGACCGTGCGCATCGATACCGCAACGGACGCTGAGCTCTACGGTGATGTCGACCAGCGCTACGAGATCAGCGCCGAAATCACCGATGCCTCGCGCCGTACCATCACGGGCTCCGGCAACGTGACGGCCACACACGAACCGTTCCGGGTCTGCCTCTGGGCCGATCGCGGCTTCTACCGCATTGGCGACACGGTACGGATCGAAGGCTCGGCGCGCACAATCGACGGCGGCCCCGTGCCGGGTCAGGCATCGATACGCCTGCTGAGCATCCGCCACCACGGCAACACCCCCACGGAGACGACCGTTCAGAACTGGTCGATCGAGGCCGATGCCGATGGCCGCTTCGTTCTGCAGATGGAAGCGGACCAGGCAGGGCAGTACCGTGTCTCATGCATGTTCACCGACCGTCAGGGCAACACGGTCGAAGGCGCACAGGTCCTGACGATTCGCGGAGACAATGGAGGTGGCGATTTCCGGTTCGACGCGCTCCAACTGGCCGTTAAACGTGCCACCTATGCTCCCGGCGAGAAGGCGGAGCTACTGATCGGAACCGCGGCGTCCGACCAGACTGTGCTCCTGTTCGAGCGCCCCGTTAACGGAACCTATTCGATGCCGCGCGTCTTACGCATGAATGGACACACCATCCTGAGGCAACTCGACGTTCGTAGTGGCGATCGCCCGAATATCTTTGTTGAAGCTCTGGCGGTTCGCGACGGCAAAGTGAGAACCGTGGTGCGAGAAATACTGGTACCGCCCGACGAGCGTGTGCTCACGGTGGAAGCCAAGCCGTCGGCGGATGACTACAAGCCCGGCGCCCCGGCGAGCATCACACTCCGTGTGCGCGATGGCGAAGATCAACCGGTCGTGGGCTCCTGTGTCATCAGCGTTTATGACAAGGCGCTCGACTATATTGCCGGGAGCGACACCATTCCCGACATCCGCGCGTTCTTCTGGAAATGGCGCCGAAACCACTCTGCCCGGCAGACGACCAACACCGACCGCTACTTCCGCAACCTGGTTCCCCCGAAGACGATCACCATGCAACCGATCGGCGTTTTCGGTCATAGCATCGCCGATGATGGAGAAGTGGGCAGGGACGATGGAACAATCCGACGCGCCAAGGGCGGTCCGGTCTTGATGGAGGCAATGGCTGCCGCGCCCACGGAGGTGGATGCTGTGTCGGCAAGTTTCGCCGCCGAAGGCGAACCTCCCGGTGGTGGCAGCTCGGAGATGACACAGCCTACCGTTCGGAAAGCGTTCGCGGATACGGCCTACTGGAATGGGTTGATAACTACGGACAGCAACGGCATGGCCGAGGTGTCTTTCGACATGCCCGAGAACCTGACCGCGTGGCGCATCCGGACCTGGGCCCTCGGCAAAGGCGCGCGAGTCGGCGAGGTGTCATCCGAAGTGACAACGAGCAAGGACCTGTTGCTGCGCCTGCAGGCGCCGCGCTTTTTCGTCGAGCAAGATGAGGTCGTCCTGTCGGCGAACATTCACAACTATCTTGACACAGCAAAGCGGATACAAGCCGTGCTCGAACTGGACGGCCCTTCCCTGCAACCCACACCGGGCACCCCGTTGAAGCAGCAGATAACCATCGGCCCCAACAAAGAGGCCCGTGCCGACTGGTACGTCAAGGTAATGCGTGAAGGCGAAGCCGTGGTCCGCATGCTGGCGCTCTCCGATGAAGAGTCGGACGCTATGGAGATGCGCTTCCCTGTTTACGTGCACGGTATGCTCAAGACCGACTCCTTCAGCCGCGTGATACGGCCGGAGGAGCGGTCCTGCCGGATCGATTTCGAGGTGCCATCCAAGCGCCGCCCCGAAGCCAGCCGACTCGAGGTCCGCACGTCGCCCTCGCTCGCCGCCAACCTGGTGGATGCTCTCCCTTACCTGGTCGACTACCCATACGGTTGCACGGAGCAAACGCTCAACCGGTTCCTACCAACACTGGTCACGAGCCGCACCTTGCACGAGCTTGGTCTCGACCTCGAAACGATTAAGGAACAGCGTAGACGCCACCGTGAACGGCGGGAACAGCCCGGCCCCTATGGCAGGCAGCCCAACGTCGGCAACCCAGTGTTCGATACTGCGGAAGTCGACCGCATGGTCCGCGAAGGCATCAAGCGGTTGGTTGCGATGCAAGTATCCGACGGCGGCTGGGGCTGGTTCTCCGGCTGGGGTGAACGCTCGACACCACACACAACTGCGATTGTTGTGCAGGGCCTCCAGAAGGCCAACCGCCACGGCGCGGCCGTGCCCGCAAGTGTTCTCAAGCGCGGTCGCGACTGGTTGGTCAAGTACCAGGCCGAGCAGCGCCGTCGCCTCGACAATGCCCCCGAGCAAGTCAAGCCCTGGAGAAAGCACGCGAACAACCTGGATGCTCTGGTCTTCGCCGTGCTGGCGGAAGCGGACATGGACGAGGCGACCATGCGCGACTATCTGTACCGCGACCGCAACCATCTATCGGTCTATAGCAAGGCGCTCCTCGGTGTCGCCATGCACGAGTTGGGCCACGCGAAGGAACGCGACATGCTGCTGCGCAATGTGGAGCAGTACCGGGTAGACGACACGGAGAACCAGACCACCTACCTGGAGCTGGGTAACGGCGGCTACTGGTGGTTCTGGTACGGTCAGGATTCGGAGTCGCACGCGGCCTACCTGCGACTCCTCAACGCTGTTGACCCGAAGAGCGCGCGGGCAGCGGGGCTGGTCAAGTACCTGCTCAACAACCGCAAGCACGGCGCCTACTGGGACTCCACGCGTGATACCGCCTACTGTATCGAAGCAATAGCCGAGTATCTGCTCGCCAGTGGCGAACGCGCTCCGCAGATGAACGTTGTGTTATCGCTGGACGAAGAGAAGCTGAAAAGCGAAACCATCACGCCCGAGACGCTCTTCAGCCGCGACGATGCCTTCGTCCTCGCCGGCAATGCGATCACCGCCGGAGACCACCAGCTCGAGGCCGTGAAAGAGGGTGACGGGCCACTCTATATCACTGCCGCCCTTACGGTGTTCACACTCGAGGATATGATTCGTGCCGCCGGACTCGAACTCAAGATCGACCGCAAGCTCTATCGCCTGCATGACCAGCCACTCCATGTCCAGGCTCCCGGGGCACACGGGCAGTCGGTCGATCAGAAGCGCGAAGCCTTCTTCCGCGAAACCATCACGCATGCCACCACGCTCGAGAGCGGCGACCTCGTTGAGATTGAACTGACCGTGACCAGCAAGAACGACTACGAGTATATCGTGATCGAGGACCGCAAAGCCGCCGGGATGGAGCCGGTGGCCGTACGCAGTGGTTACACGGAGAAGGGATTGCGCGCCTACGTCGAATACCGTGACGAACGAGTGGTATTCTTCCTGCAGTCGCTCGCCCGGGGAGAGCACAGTCTCTCCTACCGGGTGCGTGCCGAGATCCCCGGGACGTTCAGCGCACTGCCTGCCAGGGCCTTCGGCATGTATGCCCCGGAGTTGACAGCGAACAGCGATGAGGTCAAGATTCGAATCACGGAGTAAGGCTCCGGCCGAGGCAAGCTCTCCTTGGCCTCCGCTGAGAGCAGAAAGAGTTGAACGTGGAGAATATCGATAGCAGGAGGGGTATTCACTTGCCCCCAATGCCACCGGCAGTGGCACATGTTGCACCGTTCGCCACATGGCTGCTGTGCATGGTGTTTTTCAAGGGCTTCGATCTCTATTGGGTGCGAACCGCCATTACGGTGCTCGCATTGGCTATTTGTCGCCCCTGGCGGTGGTACCGCGGACCCCAGATACGGCACCTACCGGCAACCGTGATTGTCGGTGCCGTGGTCTGCTGGATATGGATCCTTCCCGAGTCGGGATGGATGCAGAAACACGCACCGTCTCTAAGCACTTTCTATCAGTGCTTTCTGGTTCGCCCGTTCGGAGAGCTCGTCGAACCGGGAGTCGTGCCGGAATACACAACGGTGGGCAGCTTGCTGATCCGGTTGTGTGGCTCGGCTTTCGTGATTGCGTTGGCGGAAGAAGTCTTCTGGCGCGGGTTTGCCTACCGGCGCCTGCAGCAGGTGCAGTTCCTTGAGGCGCACCCCGAGGACTTCAGCATGTTCGCGTTTGTGATCGTAGCGATCGCCTTCGGGTTTGAGCACGCCCGCTGGTTCGTGGGGAGCATCGCGGGTGTGGCATACGGCCTGCTCTACGTCAAGACGCGCAACCTCTGGTCCGCTATCCTGGCCCACATCATTACCAACTGGCTGCTGGGCCTATACGTGCTGCGCACGCAGGCCTATCAGTTCTGGTAAACATAGGACCGATACACAAACGGCCCGCTCGGAGAGCGGGCCCTACCTAATGTTCGATTCATTCTGTGCCGGGTAGGGCCGACCCTCCGGGCGGGCCGCGAAATCATCAAGATCTCCTGACTTGCCCTATTCCGTCTTCTCTTCTTCGCTCGCCTCGGCGGGCGCTTCCGCTGCAGGCTCCTCCGCAGGAGCGGCTTCAGGCTCGGGAGCCGGGGCCGACGGAGGTGCAGGAGCGGGTGGCACCGTGGATGGAGAACCTTCATCGAGCGTAAGCTCGCGGTAGGCCACCGCGTACATACACCAGGCGATCGGCATGGTTACGATGACGCCGATACCACACACGATCGATCCCGCGCTACCAATGATGCTGGCCACCAGGAAATATCCGAGCAACGGCCAAATGTTCGGCTTGACCATGTCGATGCTCTTCATCGAGGCAGGCCAGAACGCCAGCTTCTTCTCCACGATCAGGTATGGCACAAACATGACCAACGCGCCGATGAAAAGTCCCCCTACACTGATGACGGGAATCAGTATCCCACAGGTAATGGCTATCGCTATGAGATATGCCACGAGCATGATGGCGCCTAGAACCACGACGAAGAGGAACGACTGCAAGAAGTAGTTGAACCCCTCGAACAGCGTGCTGACGTCGGGCTTTCCCGTTCCATCGACGAGTTTCAGCGTTACGAGCGCTAATCCCGCCATCATGGGACCTGCTAGAATCCCCGCACTGACACTGGCAAGCAGCTGCGCAACCAGCGATATGAGAATGAGCGGACCAATGTTCTCCTTGAAGAGATCGAAGCCCTGACCCAACCACTCCCCGAACTTCACCTTTTGGGTAGCCATAGCGATAACTCCTTTCGATTGAGCGGTGATCGACGACCGCCTACGGCAGTGATACTAGCACTGCACCTTCCCATTGCAAGCACGTATGAGCCAAAGCAAGCAACTCACACATATCCAGAACGTAACGACCATAAGCGGCAGGATCAACCAGTTGGCACGGATCGATGCACGCCATTGACCGGTGGCGGACAGGCACAGGGCGCGTGTCATACCACACCCGATGCAGCGCCACCCGAACAGACGGCGCCAGAAACAGACAACAGGGGCTTCACCGACCTGCGAAGCAAGTAGGCGGCCGAAGAGAAATGCGGCGGGGAGGAGAAGTGCACCACCTATATGAACCGCCCATTCTGTGGGCGTATATTCTGTTTTTCTCTCCATACAGAGGACTATGCCACATAATAAGAGAGAGCCGCAACTTACGTTGCGGCCCCCCTTGGCGTCCCCGCCGTTAGCAGCCCTTCGGCCAGTGGAGTCCGAACTGTCTCTGTCCCATTCTCGGGAGCGGTCCAGTTTCTCGAACCAGCCTTGGGTCACTTGTGTATAAAGCACCGTGCGTGCCAACCTAGGGAATATCCCGTACCTTGGCATTCTCTTGACAACTTGCCTATAAACAGGAAAACACCGCTGACAACTGCCAGATTCTCGCCGAGAAGGGCGAAGCGGAGGGACGAAAAAGTAAAACCTAAGCCCTATGTCGCGTGTCTCAGGGACATTGAGACAAGTGATACAGCCATGTCCAACCAAGGGCTGATAGCCTTTCGTACTACCTCAGACACTTGTCGCGATCCGCGAGACGCTGAAACATGGGGCTAAGCTGCATATCGACG
>CAYFPQ010000016.1:40771-49378 GCA_964345005.1 uncultured Victivallales bacterium
GCCCTGGCCGGGCATACCTCGTGACAGCAGCAGCACTCGATGCACTGCTTGGGATCGAGTACGGGTTTCTGTCCCTTCTCCTGGGTGAGGGCATCGGCCGGACAGGTTCGTACACAGAGCCCGCAACTGACACAGTTGTCGTTGAATACTGGTCGACACCAGAACAGCGGTGCGAAGAGCCGACCGAACCACGAGGGCACAAGACGGGACCGCAACGTGTTGGGTAGTGCCACCGGTTCCGCCAACAGCGACTCGGGTGACGGACCCACGATCTCGACATGCCGCTTGTCGTGCTCCCCCACCCCTCGCCGCTTCAGAACCGGCAGGTATGGCACCGCACGTGGATCTATTCCCAGGACACGACAGATACAGCGGTCAAGCGCCACACCATCGCCACTGGCCGCCACGAAGCCCATCGGCGTCGGCTCACCCGACGAGGGCCCGTTTCCGGTCATACCCACCACGCCATCCGCGATCGTGAGTGCGGGTCGCACCGCGGCATAGATGGACGCCAGGACTCGACCGAAGTCGGCCGAATTGAAGTACTGTTTGTGGAGACCTGCCTTGGCCATGCCCGGCACGCAACCGTAGATGTTCTTCACCGCGCATGTCAGGCTCGTAAGGACATGTGTCTTGACCTTCGGCAGGTTGATGACCACGTCCGCGTCGAGTACCCGTTGCGCGACATCGAACACCTGCCGCTCCTGGCGGAACTCGCGCGCCCCGCCCGGCTCGAGCGTGATCAGCTCCACGTCCTCTTCGTCGCAGAGCGCCAGCATGCCGGTACGCTCCCATACACGCTCGTGCTTGATGACGCTGGCAGGACTGTCTCCGACAAGGCACTTGCCACCCGCCTCCTTCACCAGTCGGATCGCCGCGCGCACAACTTCCGGATGCGTAGTAATGGCAGCATCCGGAGGCCGATCCGTCAGCAGGTTGGGCTTGAGCAGAACGGTCTGCCCCGGTTGCACGAAAGCGCCAATGCCTCCAACACCCTCAACGGCGACACGTACCGCCGCTTCGACTGCGCCCGTTTCGTAAGTGGCACACCGTTCAAAGGCAACGGTCGTTTTGCGGTCGGAACTCATGCAGGGACATTAGCCGCAAAAGAACGCAAACAACACAAAGAAAGGAAACAGTGGGCTAGAGGGTCACACCTAGAAACTGGAAAGTGAGCGTGGCCACGACAGCAACAGATGACTCCGCATGATTGAGCAACAACGCCTATGCCCACGACATCGCCGTGGGCGGAAGGGGCGAAAGGGGTCACGAATATCCTCCACAGCAAGACTCTTTCCTGCCCCCGGTCAGCCCCAAATACTGCGCGGACTGGTGACGACGGGTAGGATGTGGTGTTTGAGCACGCCTTCCCAGCCGTAGTTCGCCATGACGTGTTTGCGGTAGGCGATCTCGGTGCGCTTGGAGAGGCGCTTGATAACCTGGGCGGCGACCTCGTCGGCTGACTTGTTCTTGCGGATCAGGACGGCATCGCCGCCGATCAGTTCGCGAAAGACCGGTATGTCGTTCATGATCAGCAGCAGCCGCGCGAGCCCGCCTTCGAGTACGGGCAGACCAAATCCTTCGCGTTTGCTGGGAAAAAGCAGACAGTCGGCCAGTCGAAACATACCGCGCAGGTCGTCATCGGTGACGGGACGGTCGAACCGCTCGCCGAGGAAGATGATCTCCTTCTGTACTTTGAGCCGGCGGCGCATTCCGTTCAACATGCTCCAGTACTTCGCGAGATCCGGGTTGTGCGGATCGGGGGCACCGGTGATGAACCAGCGCACCGATTTGCCGGCCCGCTTGAGCGCGGCGACGATCTCGATCCCGAGCTCGATGTTCTTGCGCCGCAAGACGCGTGCTGGTGTCAGCAGCACGATATCCTTCTCGGCCAGTTCCTCGGCAAGGTAGACATCCCGCGCCATATCGGTCAGGCCGAGCTGGCGAATCACATCGATCCCATCAGGAATGACCGGGGCCAGGGACGGCGGGAGTCCCAGCGTTTCGCCAATATGTTTCTGCCGCTCCTCGGATATCGCACAGTAGTGACACCCCGGCAGCGCCTGCTTCATCAGGTTCCACGGGTAGCGGTCGTGCTGGTGCATAGCGTAAACCGGCTCGTGAAACGTCAGGTCATGTGTCCATGCCACAAATGTGATCTTGTCGCCGCGCCGCTCCATCACGCGGGCGAGTGCCGCAGTGAGCACGAGATTGAAGTGCATCGTCAACACGTTGTGCATCATGCAGACGTCCACCCCGTTGAGGGCGCGACTGATGCGCGCGGCTGTCTGCTTAACGGCTGCCTCGAGGCCGTCCGGTACGTTGCCCTTGATCAGATCCTTCACGATGGCCGCGTGTGGACCGCCATCGGACGCCAGTTCAGGAATCACCACCGTGCGCGCTTGGGGATGCACCTGGCCGCCCTTCCCCACCAGCATTCGTGTCTTGAAGCCGGCCTCAGCCAACAACCGCGCATGCGCTTCGATGATAAACTCCACACCGCCGATAACGGGCGGGCAGGAGTAATGAAGAATGGCGACTGTCGGCTTCTTGCCGGGCATCAGAATGTCTCCAGCTTCTTAATCAGGTAGTCGCGCTTGTCATGGAACACTTCCGCCTGTGCCATGATCTCCTCTTCGGCTTCGTCGGTCCGCCAGTCCCATGTCTTGTTCATGAAGGCCAACGCGCGACCGAAGTAGAGCCCTTTGAGCGACTCGACCACGCTGAGCCGGTCCTGCGCCTCCGCAAATGCCGCGATCATATCGTAGACGATCTGGCACCACTGCTCGGCCGTAATGTCGATGACCCCGCCGCAGAACATGCTGGTCAGGTCCTTGTAGAGACTCGTACTCAAGCACCTCTCAAGATGGCCCTGGGCTTCGACAAACCCTTCCCGGGCGTTCTTCTCTACCTCACTGCGGTCGACATCCAGCTTCTGGGCCGGCATCTTGCGGCGCAAACCGTACAGTGGCGACTGTTCGATTTCCTGCGCACCTTTCCAGTGCTCGAGGCTGCGGATAACGGTCAGGAACGCGGTACTGACCACCTGGACAAACATCGGCCCCAGCTTCGGGGCGCTCGGCTTGTGGATCTTGGCTCCCAGGCCGGTCTCACCCATCCGGAACCCCCCGAGGATGGCGTTCATCGTCATGAAGATGTCGATGCCGTACTCCTCGGTTGTACGATGCCAGGGTTGGCAGATCAGGTGTTTGGCAAGCTTGCCGGACATGGCGAAGTCGCCGCCGATCGGCTGGCGAATGTTGCGGTTGAAAAGACCGTACACCAGCGGCAGGCAGAGATTATTCGTGATTGTGCCGTCGTACTTGTGCCGAGAGTAGATCGGATTGATGAAGTCGTACCCATCTTCCAGCGGCTCGACGAAGTACCTGATCCACTCGGGCGTAATGCTGAGCAGGTCGGCATCGACACAGATCAGCATCTTTGCATCCAGCTCCAGCACCTTACGGAACATATTCTCGAAGTTGTAGCCCTTGCCCGGTGTATCGGGAGGGGTCGTGATGTAGATCTTCGGGATATCCGTCCTGGTATCCATGAAGGCCTGTTCCGTGCCATCGGGGGAATCGTTGTCGCAGTTAACGATGACGGACTTGCGATGGGGATAGTACTTCTTCAGTCCCAGACTGGCCTGTTCGGTCGGGTAAGCAATGCTGTCCGCCTCCTGATAGGAGGCGATGCCGACTACAATGTCGGCTTCAGCCACGTTCCTTGGATTCTCTTCTCTTTCAAACATCGAGTCGTCCTTTCATGGCAATAACCCGGCCGACTTGCTCGGCACAGTTGGCGAGCATGGTCGGACCCACCACGGGTATCTCGTCTTCCTCAATCGACCGCTCAAGGGTCGAGAAACAGGCATCGATGCCTATCTTGTGTACCCTGCTCACACCGGCGCCGAAGCAACCGGCCAGGGCAATAACCGGAAGCCCCATCGACTTCGCGACACCAGCCACACCGGCAGGCGTCTTCCCGAACGCCGTCTGTCCGTCCATCCGCCCCTCGCCTGTGATCACGAGGTCGCACCCTTTCAGTCGCTTGGCAAGCTGAACGGCATCGATGACAATATCGATGCCCGGGCGCAGTTCACCGTGCAGGAAGGCCAGCAGTCCAGCGCCCAACCCGCCGGCAGCGCCGGAACCCGGAACTCTCGAAACGTTCTTGCCGAGATCGCGCCTGATCACGGCGGCCAGGTTCTCCAGCCCCGCATCGAGCTGCTCCACCATTTCCGGTGTGGCGCCCTTCTGCGGGCCGTAGACCTGCGCCGCGCCTCTCGGGCCGGTCAACGGGTTGTCAACATCGCAAGCCACCTCGACGCGTACATTCGCCAGGCGAGGATCGAGGCCTGTCATGTCAATGGATGCAACTCGCAGCAGACCACGGCCGTTGCCCGGCACCTCGCGACCGCGCCTGTCGAGAAACCGCACACCCAATGCCTGGGCCATGCCTATACCGCCATCAGTGGTGGCACTGCCGCCGATCCCAACCAGCAGGTGCGACACGCCTTGTTTCAGGGCATGCTTGATCAGCTCGCCAGTACCGTGCGTCGTCGTCCGCATGGGATTACGCTGCGAGGGCGTGAGCAGGGCCAGTCCGCTGGCCTCAGCCATCTCTATCACGGCCGTGCGGCCATCGCCAGAAAGCCCGAACGAAGCCTTCACCGGCTTTCCCAGCGGTCCGGACACCGTTCGGCGCGCCATACGTCCACCTGTGGCATCGGCAATCGTTCTGGCCGTGCCATCGCCGCCATCGGCCATCGGCACCTTGACCACCGTGATATCACCCAGCGCCTTGCGCAACCCCTTTTCCATGCGGGTCGCCACCTGCAGCGCCGTCATGTTGCCTTTGAACGAATCGGGAGCAATCCCTATCTTCATCCTGCTCATAGCCTGTACCACCTCTCAGTCGAAACACGGCACAAGGATGCCATGCATCCGTTAGAACCGTGTTAGCTTCGCTTCACTTTGACTATATGAATAGAAAGGCGGGGGAACAAGGGGAATGGAACTGATTCATTTGGCGAGTAATGACGAATGACCCAAGTACCCAAACCCGAAAGAAGCCCGAAGCAAGAATAGCGGAGTCCTGATACATCTGTCATGGCGTTTGTTGGACATTCCGTGCCGGATATTCAATAGTGCCAACTCATGGCAACTCCGCTTCTTAGCATCGATACATGGACCGCCGAGCAGGCCGCTCGCCGCCAGCCGTGGCAGGCGCCCTACTTGGCAATGTATGCCAGCGTGTGGGGTGGGATCGTCACCGACCCGGGGTTGATGCTGGTGCCCATTGACGATCACATGGTGCATCGCGGGGACGCCGTGTTCGACACCTGCAAGTGCGTCAATGGCGTGCTCTACAACCTGGGTGCGCACCTGGATCGCCTGGAACAATCGGCCGCGGCCATACACATGACGATGCCCTGCGAGCGCGTGGCGTTGACCGAACGCATCCGCGATACGGTACGAGCGGGAGGCAAAGCGGACGCCTCGGTGCGTGTGCTGGTGTCGCGCGGACCGGGGAGTTTCGGCTGTTCGCCCTACGACTGCCCCGAACCAGCCCTATATATAATGGTAACGGACCTGCCTGCCTCCTTCATGGACACACACCCGGCGGGCGCCACGGCGGCCGTGAGCGAAATCCCGGCTAAGCCGCCCTTCTTCGCGGGCGTGAAGAACTGCAACTATCTTCCCAACGTTCTCATGAAGAAGGAGGCCAGGGACCGTGGGGTCGACTTCGTGATCGGTCTCGACAACTCCGGCTTCCTCGCCGAGGGCCCGACAGAGAACATCGGGATCGTCGACGCCAACGGCACGCTCGCCTTCCCAAGACTCGACAACATCCTACCCGGCACCACCATGCTGCGCGTCGTGGAACTGGCCGGCGAGCTGGCCGCCAGCGGTCGGACTCCATCCGCCGTTGTCTTCCGGGACATCACGCCCGCCGAAGCCGAGACGGCCGACGAGATGCTGATCGTCGGCACCACCCCCAACGTCACCACGGTCCGCCAGTTCAACGAACGCGTCTTCGAGACGGCCCTCGAAGGCCCCATCTACTTATCGCTTTCCGAGGCGCTACAGCGGGACATCCACACAAACGACGCCCTCCATACGACAATCGACTGACCTTTTGCTCTTGCCCGATTACGCCCCCCTACCTACCATACGCGCCGAGTTTGCGGCCGGGGGTCCGGCCGGTGCGGGGTGCAAGCAGCAATCGAGAGGTAGAATCATGGATTTTGAACTCACCGAAGAACAGATCATGATCCGCGACTTGTGTCGTCAGATCGCCGAAGAGAAAATGAAGCCCGTGCGGGAGAAGTACGACGAGTCGAACGAGTTCCCGTGGGAGCTGGTCAAGGTGTTCGCCGAGTCCGACCTGTTCGGCATTCTCGTGCCCGAGGAATACGGCGGCATGGGCGGACACATCATGGACCTGGTGGTGTGCGTCGAAGAGCTCTGCAAGGTCGACTCCGGCACGGCTCTCGCGCTCTTTGCCACCGGATTGGGCATGGATCCGATCCTGATCTGCGGTTCCGAGGAGCAGAAGCAGAAGTACCTGCCCCGTATCGCGCAGGGCACACTGGCGGCGTTCGGCCTGACCGAGGCCGGCGCAGGGAGTGATGCCGGCGGCATTCAAACCACGGCGGTGAAGGATGGCGACGAGTACATCCTCAACGGCACCAAACAGTGGATCACCAACGGGGGCGAGGCCGATATTTATACCGTGATCGCGATGACGAACAAGGCCAAGGGCGCCCGCGGCGCCAGCGCCTTCATCGTCGAGAAAGGCACCCCGGGCTTCGAGTTCGGCAAGAAGGAAGACAAGATGGGCATTCGCGGCTCTGCAACCCGCGAGCTGATCTTCACCGACTGCCGTATCCCGGCCGAGAACCTGATCGCCAAGGAAGGCATGGGCTTCATCGTGGCGATGAAGACGCTCGACATGTCCCGCCCGGGCGTAGCTGCCCAGGCGCTGGGCGTGGCTGCCGGCGCGCTGGATGAGGCCGTGCGATACAGCCGCGAACGCCACCAGTTCGGCAAGCCAATCAGCTCCAACCAGGGCATCCAGTTCATGCTGGCCGACATGGCAACCCAAGTGGAGGCCGCCCGCGCACTGGTGTACCGCGTGGCCCGTTACATCGACTCCGGCGCCAAGAACATCAGCAAGTTCTCCGCGATGGTCAAGCTCTTCGCCTCCGACGTGGCGATGAAGGTAACAACCGATGCCGTCCAGATCCTCGGTGGCTATGGCTACATGAAGGAGTACCCGGTCGAGAAGATGATGCGCGATGCCAAGATCACGCAGATCTACGAGGGTACCAACCAGATCCAGCGTGAGGTCATCGGCCTCAGCCTGATCAAGGAAGCGGCTGCGGCAAAGAGATAGCCACTTCATGAGATACGTTTAGAAAGAATGGCCCGCGCCTCGGCGCGGGCCATTTTCTTGCATGCTATGCGTTCTTCTTGACCTGCGTGGCCTCAGCGAAGCAGGTTCTGCAACTGGCTACACAAGAGAGAACAGCCAATCGAATACCCGAAAGAAGAAGTAGACCGGTTTCATGATCAGTCCCGAGAACGGGATGACGCCGAAACTGGCGAACACCACAACCGTGATTGCCAGGATCGCTGCACCGAACGCGTAACTGCGCACGAGATGCTTATGGTCGCGTGATTTCGATACGCTGGCACCCGAGCGCCGACGGAGCGGCATTTCCTCGGGAGTCGGCGGTATCTCGGACGAGATGGCATCGTCCAACGTTGACCTTATGATATCCATCACACCGGCCATCGTAAACTCGGTGGAGATGTGACCGCCCAGGTCGTGCACTATCTGCCGTGTTTCTTCGTCGGCGTTCAGTGGACAGCCGGTATAGAAACCGACACGTCGATCCAGCATGCACCGGTCGGAACGTGAGTCGCCGATCACAAGAATCTCGTCGCGTGGAACCCCGAATCGCTCAGACAACACACGAACGGCATGCCCCTTGCGACAGGTGATCCGTTCAACTTCAATGTCACGTTCCGTTCGAGACACTTTCAGGGCGGGTATGTTCTGAATCTGGCGCTTAATCCAGCGCATCGATTCCTCGGCCGATTCGAGCGAGGGGCATCGCACCACAAAACGGTTCTTGAGAAGCAGGACCCGGCGGACTCCGCGCACGCGAGTAGATAGATGATGATGCATCTGCTTCAGGGACAGTTGCGCACGTACACGCCCCAGGAAACGCGCGGACACGACGCCGACCGTATAAGCCGGCTTGAAACGATAGTCCTTGTCGAGGCGCTCAAACACACGCCCGTGCCGGGTCACGACCAGGTCGGGAAAGATGTCCGCCCTCTCAAGCGAGCGCGTATAGGTGCGAAAGTTGCGGTAGTGCCGACCCGTCAACAAGATCCAGCGCAGTTGCCTCTCCCGGCGCAACACGCGGACAAGCTCCGCAAACTCTGGGTAGAGCGCACGGTCATCGCGGTGACCGATAATGGTACCGTCAAGATCGGTAACCAGGAGACGAATATCCGGTTTCCGCAAGCTGTACTCCCTATTGCCGCAAAATCCGGTTGGATTTGATGTCATGCTGCCGCTTTTTCGACC
>CAYFPQ010000017.1:0-33892 GCA_964345005.1 uncultured Victivallales bacterium
TCTCAGCCACTTCTCGGAAACCCCCATAAACATTGACTTTCCTGAAAACCACATTCCAGGGGTGGCGGTTTGCCATGACCTCTGTAATTCCGTAATCCGTAATCCGGAAACAAGCCACCCTCTTCCCCATCTACCCCAAGCGGAGGCCAGCCATCCCTTTCGCCATCTACCCCTGGCCGGAGCCCCCCTCACTCAACAATGGTGACGGGGGTGCGGGTGGGGATGTAGAGGAAGAGCTCTTCGACGTCGCGGTTGCGCATGCGAAGGCAACCGGCGCTTTCGGCCTTCCCGATCGAGGCTTCGTCCCACGTGCCGTGGATACCGTATCCGCGGACATCGGGCGTCCCTTCGCTGGCACGGAGCGTCATCCAGCGGGTGCCGAGGATGTTCTCTTCATGGCCGAAGGGAATCTCTTTGCCATCAGGCCGCCACCAGACCGGCTCCTTGATCTTCTCCGTGATGGCGAAGAGCCCGACCGGTGTCTTGCCGTGGATGCCGCTACCGATATCGTAGCGTTTGAAGAACTTGCCGTTCATCGTCACGACCATGTCGTTCCGGCGCTTGCTGGCAGTCAGTGCGAACTTACCCGTAAGAATACGCAGGTGATCGCCGGCCCGAATGCGGTTGGGATTATCGATCAGGTTGGCTTCCTGGATCAGGTCCACGGTCGTGCCATTCCGCCGCGCAATGCGCTCCAGCGAATCACCCGACTTCACGATGACATCGATCTTCTGAGGCATCGGGCGGACGGTCTTGATAAGTGCGACATTGATCTTGCCCAGCGCCGCCTCGGCTTCGCGCCGTGCACGGCCACCAACACCCCGATCCAGAACGGCGAGATAGCGTTCGCGTGCTTCGACCAGCTTGTCTCTGGATTCGAATGCCCGCGCCTGCACAAGTAAACCATCAACATCGGCCGGCGTCGGCGCTTCCGCTTCGACCTCCACCGCTTGCCCCTGCACATCGCGCTCATCAGAGACTTGACCGGCTGCAGGGGTTGGTTCCGATGCGTCAGCTTGCTCCGACGGTTCGCGAATGAAGCGGAACCAGATGACCACAGCCACCACAACCAACACAACCAGGATCAACCAGGGGCGTCGGCGCGGGAAACGAAAATCTTCAAGTTCGTTCATTCTCATCGTGTCAGGCAGGAACCGCTAGTGGACGCGAATAAACGCGAATGAGCAGGACTCCATCTCAGCGGTGCTTGCGGCGATGATTGGCCGCATGATAAGCAATCGCCAACATCCCTCCGACAAAAACATAGAGAGCTATCAGAAAAAGAATCTGATTCAGCATATCTCCTCCAATTCTTCCATTCGCCTGAAGGCCACCCAGTTCATCCAAACCACACCACCTGTCATCAGTATGACTGCAAGAATGCAGCAGGAGAAGAGAAAAGCCGCCAAGTCAACATAGTTCTGTGCGAGCCACGCGATCAGAGACAAGTCTGACGCCGTCAGAATGGCAGAGAAGACCTTCAACCAACCGATCTCTTCCTTAAGACTATCGAGCTTAGCCATCTCTGAGCCCTACAGGAACTACTGCGTCGTCACCGGATCGGTGGAACCGAGGAACACGCCCGCCTTGCCGCCGCTTTCGCGCCAGCTTCCGCTCATACGACGGTCGAAGAGCGTATTCTGGCGCTCATCCTGAAGGATCGACCCGGCGAAGGACCCATCAAGGGTGACGAACACGCCGTTGGCCGTTCCTTCGGCGTAGAAGCTACCGACATAGTCGCCCACCTGTGGATTGTCCTCATCGCCCGCCGTCGGAATGTCCGTCAGGTTCCCGGCGGAGGAGTTGACATCGAAGAGCCGGCCCTGGAACTCGTTCCCATTGCTGTCGATGATACGCAGCCGGTCCCCGGTCTGGAGCACGTTAAACGTATAGATCGGTGTGCCGGTATTCGCCGTCACACCCGCAGAGGTCGTCGGCTGTGTATAGCGGTAGGTCGCCGTGATCGGCGTCCCTGCCGGCAGCGCCGTGCCCTGCAGGTTGATCGTCCACCCACCCGACTCATACGCGATCGAACCAGAGACACCCGCATCCGTACTCGCCTGCTGATAAGTAATCGTGATTAGTGTGCCTCCCGGGATAGGGGTGGTCTCGGTCAAGGACCAAGCACCGGTTTCATAGATAAAAGTCCCTGTAGCAGAGGGCGCTAGGGCATTCTGTAGAACCCCATCGGTATCTCCGCCGTCACTGGTACCGTCAAAGTTGTTGTCGACAACCGGATCTATCAATCCGGCTGCCGAAATGGTGACAGATCCCGGCACCACGGGAGCCCCAGAGACAATGCCCGCATTAAGAGAACCTCCACCGGCCACGGCAGTCTCCGTGACCGTCGCCGCAAATATATCAGGCGACGTCAACATGCCCGCACCATCATCAACAAAACCAAACGCTCCCGCAGCAATGAGAACCGATCCCGGCACCACACCCCCATTTACCAGGGTACCGGAGAACGAGGTAGAGGTGCCGTTACCTGTTCCCGCAGCCTCGCCAGACGCCAATAGCGACGAGGTGGCTGATACGCCATCACGAACAAGTACACCTGATGCGGCATCTGCATAGATTCCAGAGAAGTCCAGCCAGTTGTAGGCGTCGTTCCATGCACTGTCGTCCCCGGAACTCTCCCACTCACTGCACCCGGCGAGCCCGATCACTACACTCAAACAGGCAACAAACAGCCTCTCGCTTTTCCGTCTCATCATCACGTCTTCCCCAGTTACCTTGTGCAGCTCATTATGACCCGATAGAACCCTACCCGATTCGTCTGGGAAGCATCCCGCACCTCGAACGATCTGTTGACCGGGTCATACGTTACGGGGGCGTCTCCCACCAAGTCGGCCCATGTAATTAGATCCTCACTGTACTGGAGGCGGTAACTCAATGTCACGCCGTTATTTTGGACTTGGGCTGTGCCGCTTTCTGTCATCTCGATACCCGATCCCTGGGGTGCGGGCCAGCGCACCACAGTATCGCCGTTCTCGTCTGTGCCTAACGTCGTAACGAGGAAGGCATAGTACTCGAAGGGATCGACATCAAAAGCCGTCTTCACCCAGAACGGAATCCCGTCCAGTCCGGCCACATCCGGGTCAATCGGACTGGAATTCAGAGGCGTCGATGCATAGTGATCGTAGTCGCTAACGCCGTCGCTATTGTAGTCGGTGTATCCGTCCACCGGTCCTGGCCCCATCATGGTCAGGATCGTGCCGACGTAGCCGGTCGCCTGCTCATACTGATACTCCCAGTCGTCCGCAATCTTGTCATTATCGGTGTCCGCCAGTGTAACCGGCACCTTATCGTTCACCACCGAGGGTGGAACCGTCAAGAGTTGCGGATAGTAGGCGTCAGAGCGGGAAAATCCGTAGGTCTCCCAGTCGTCGCGCTCCAGATCACCGTCTTGGTCGAGATGTGCCCACACAAAATAGCTGCCCGGCCAGAGCCCGGTCAGATTGTAGGGGATCTCGTTCATCGGCCAAGCGTTGCTCGTTACGACGTTCTCGACCAGCACGCGGCCCTCCGGGACGATACCAGCGCCCGGGTTTGCATAGACGGACACAACGAACGTTCCATTCGTCACCTTTCCGAAATACCCCACGTTACCCGTGATAGAGTACGGCCCCTGCGGCCCGTCATCGCGGTCAATCGTGAAGCCCGTCGGCGCTGACGCACTACTGTTGCCGTCAGGACTGAGTCCCTGAACAGTCCAGTAGTAGACCCCATTCGTGCAACCGTTTGTTGCCGTGTGAAGTGGAACCGTCCAGCGATACGAACCATCTTCCTGGCGGAACGGAGCATGCTCGGTAACGTCGAGCACCGGATTGCTCATGTCGTTCGTCTCGCTGATCAGCATACGGAAACTCGTGACCCCTTCATCCATCGTCCAGCGGAATTCCTCGCGGGCATGTGTGAGGACAGCGCCAACCGGCCACACCGCATCCGAAGCGTCCAGCGGAATCGGGTCTTCCACATGGAAGATCCCTGTGCCTTCAGGAACCGGTATCCAACTACTGTCCTGATGATAGTAGACGTTCCAAACGTGCGTCCCAGTATTGAGACCGTAGAGACCTGCACGGCGATAGTCTTCCTCATGAAAATATGCTCGTGGTGCCCTTATCATGGGCCACGGTGAGAAAATAGGGGTGTTCAGCCTCGTTATCCTCACCTGATACTCATCCACCCCTGTGACAGGCGTCCACTCAAACCGCACATATCCAGGTAACTCGTCGGTTAAGCCGACTGTTACCGCCGGATGGGTTCCCCATGCAATGCGGTAGGGCTGCCCATGTGCTACACCGCAGGGCTCCCCTGCATCCCATGCTTGGTTCTCGTTGCGGTCGATAAAGGCGAAAAACCAGTTGTCCCCCTCTCTGAGGTAGCCGACAGCAGCGAACCTGAAAGTGTAGACACGCGGGTAGTAGAGCGGACTCTGGTACCGGTAGTCTACAGACCAATCTGGTTCAGGGGGAGTGTTGAACGTTAACGTGTAGCTGCCGGAGGCGTAGTCGATGGTCCCGTATTCGGTTGCCCCACTGACAAGTATGCCATCACCATCATCGCTAATCGACGTTGCGCCCCTGTAGAACGTGAGCGATCCCGGGACAATACTCCCGTGTTGAAGCACTCCCGATACACTGGCTCCCGCTATAGTCACCGACTCGCCCTGTACGCTGAGAGCCAGATCCACACTGTTGAACTGGGCATCGACGGCGCGGTCCATGCGCGCATCACTGTAGGCCTGTACAATCAAGTTGCCGCTGACGTCCGTTCCGCCATACTTCACGTAGAACGACACAGTCGGCACCGGAAACGCGGTCAGGTCGTTCGGCGGCGTCCCTGCCTGGAACTCGGCAAAATTGCTCCACCCGTCGTCATCCTTGTCCATGTGAGCGTCATACGCCGAAGGGTCGAGACCATTCTCGGACTCCCAGACATCTTCCATACCGTCAAAGTCGGTAAATATCTCCCCCAGGATGCGAAAGATCCCGCCGGTCCAACTGAAGAAATCAGAATAGCCATTCGCAACAGACAGGTACTCCCCGGGATCCGTTCCCGCAAGGAACTCCGCCTCGTTGTTCATCCCGTCGCGATCGAGATCGCCGTAGGCACCGTTCTCGCCCTCCGCAGAAAGCGGATCCAAGCCATGGAGTTCTTCCCATTCGTCCGGCAGCCCGTCCAAGTCGGAATCATAGGGATCAGTTCCGAGACCGCCACCATCCCACATCGCGACATCCGCGTCGGCCTGAGCCGCTCGACATGGCAGCAGGTCGGTAGCCGCGGTCCACCCCGAGAAGCTTCCCGAATGTGCGGTCTCGTAGACATCACCATAGGGGTTGGCGGGATTCGGGAATACGGCATTGGTCGCGCCATTCGTTACGACAACCGCATTTGTATCACCCACATCGACTGGCGGATTCGTGGGAAAATGCTCCATTGTATCTGAAATCCACGGCACGTACATGTAGTCGGTGTACTCCGACGAATGCTCCGCCACGGCTGTGGCCCACCACGAGACGGATGTCCAGTTGGTGGGTCGAATGTCGTTGATCGTAAGCGAGAAGCCATCGGGAACAATACCGCCGTGCTGCGGATCGGGCAAATCTTCAAACCCGTAACGGGAAACCAACGCCGATGTTGACGTCACCATATTGCTCGCCGACTGCGCTCGCGTCATCGGCGTGTCCTTAAAATGAACAATCTCGTCGTGCGAACGGGGACCATCCCATATGCGCACTTCATCGATCCATCCATGGAAAAAGCTTGTCGGAACAGGCGGAGACACATTGCCGTACAAAGAACCCTCGGGGTTCAGGTCTTCGGCTCCGACCACAACCGGGGCAAACAGGACATACCTGTTCTCGACCCCCCAGTAACCGGTCACGGGCAACTCGTCGCTGACAACTGTGTCCGCCAGGTTCCCGTTCACATATAGCTTGAATAAACCGTGCTGTGCCTCGGTCTGAAACTCATACGTGGCGGCAACATGCGCCCATTCGTTGCTGACCAGCGACCAGCTAGGTCCGGCCAGCGCCTCCACGAAAATGCCCTGTGAGCCTATGCCGTTATACGCTGCAAACGGCTGACCGGACGCATTGATTCCGATACGGAAATTGAGGCGTATGCCGCTGCTGAGATCCATCGGGTTCCCGGACGGCACCATGAAGGGGCGCTCGACGATGACCTGGCGGCTTCCGTTCGCCGGAGTTACGGGGCGAGCCCATGCCTCAACAGTAAACTCCCGCAAGAAGGTTGGATCCGTCACGATGTAATGGAAGGTATCACGCGTCCGGGCATATCCGCCTGCCTCGGGCAGGTAGAGTGCGTGCCGCCGAATCGGCGACTCCTCGTCGGTCGGGTCGGTGCTTCCACCAACGATTTCGTCATACTCGGCTTTATTGTCGTTGTCCGTATCGTAACCGGAGTTCATCTCGATATTGTAGATAAGGCTAGGGGGAGGGAACTCCGACGGAGCCAGGCGCGGTGGCGAGAAGTACCAGACGCTGTCGCTGGGTGTATAATAGAGATTGACCCAACTCCTGGCATAGGAAATGTCCGTGATCCAATAAGGCGTCGGATCGGTGTGATGCGTCGGCGCGGGTGGCGTCAGAATACTGATGCCGACACTCTCCTCGATGTTTGCGATGCCGTCGGCATCCGGGTCCATCATCTGCGTGCCGCTGACATAGGGTGAAGTACGCGGATCGGCAACAGCAAGACCTATGGGCTGCAAGCTTCCGGCGATCATTGAGGCCACCAAGTCGTCAAACCCGTAGAGCGGGTTCAAGCCGTGGAAGCATTCCCAGAAGTCATCCATGCCGTCTTGGTCCGAATCGTTGTTGCCCGGGTCACAGGTCGCGTAATCGGATGGTTCGGGCACCTCATGCACAAACCCGCGGAACGGAATGTAGCCGAAATCACGATGGTTGCAGGTCTGGTACCAATCCCAGTGCTTCGGCTCACCATAGAAGAAATCCGCCTGATCATAACTCGGAGCGCCCAGCACCCAGGCATCGAACTGCCAATGATAGGTCGCGCCAGCAAGGTATTCCTGATAATTCAGCAGTTGATCGCCGTCCGGGTCTTCCCACAGATCGAGCAGTGCGCCGTTCATGGTTTCGCGGAAGGCGGCTTCCCAGGGGTCAGGCAGTCCGTCATGATCAGTGTCGGCCGAGGTCGGGTTCATCCCGCCACCCACATAGCATCCGCCCATGTCCTGCGGCGGAATCCAGACTTGCCAGGTTCCGCCAGTCGCGATCAATGTCTCAAAGCCGCCCTCATCATCGGCCAGCCGGAAGGCGTAGGTGCCGGACGGCGTGTTGGCCTCATTCATTTCCGCGCCAT
Organism: uncultured Victivallales bacterium; assembly: GCA_964345005.1. GTDB lineage: Bacteria > Verrucomicrobiota > Kiritimatiellia > UBA8416 > JABMPJ01 > JABMPJ01. The sequence continues at coordinate 7,351 of CAYFPQ010000017.1, forward strand.
CCCACACCAGGTCCCCATCGGTATCGTGATTGTTGGGATCGGTGGGGAATATCTTGTTCATCCAGAATGGCAAGGGCGTGACCTGATCGGGATCGGTCGATGAGGTCACAAAGCTGTTGAACTCCTCCAGATTGCTGAGACCATCCAGCTCCGAAACATCGATATCGGTTCCGGCATCCTGATCAGCGTTAGGATTCAGCCCGACATACAATTCCCAGCCGTCCCATATGCCGTCGTTATCGCTGTCGAAATCCACCGGCGAGGTGGCATCGTCCCCGCCAGTCGCGCCTAGAGCAAGCGGAACGATCCGCAGGAATCCGTCGGTGCCTCTGGCCTCGTCCAGATAAGAATATCCTCGCGTGTTTGGCGCCACAGCGACCTCCACATCTGGCATCTCGTCCCAAGTCGGATACATGCCACGCCAAGCCGTACGGGGATCGAAATCCAGCGCGTCATAGACCTGCTTGTGAATCAGGTTGGATGCCGCAAGGTAGGCCATGAAGTCGCCATCCGGATTCCGTGACGCGTCGGGGGTGTCATCGCCGGGTGTGATGGCCGCCCACGGGTCCAACCCAAAGATGACCTCGTAGCCGTCCGGCAACCCATCCTGGTCGTAGTCGATGTAGAACGGGTGCGAGCAACGGCGGTAGCTCGGGAACTGGTAGCGATCGATGGAGTGCGGGGCGCCGCCTACTCCCGGCGAAAACGCGTCCGAGTCGGAGGCGTTGTACTCCAGCACATCGGAGTACCAGGAATCCGACACGCCGCCGGTCTCGTAATCGTAGAGCACATCGTTATCCGTATCGCCGCCAGTGCCATCAGGATCCACGTGATCAATCGTCGGATGGAAACGCCGCGAGGCAGGATTCGTGGCGACCCAGTCAGGTATTTCGTTCGTGTAGGCATCACCGAGATAGCTATAAACAAACACCTCCACGTTCGTATCGTTGAGCCGCTGCCACTCGTCCCACGACCACTCGAAACCGTCGTCGAAGCCATCCTCATCCGTATCGGTGCTGTTGCTCTCGCTCTGGTCAGCCGTGTCTGATGTGTTGTCGATCGCACGATTGACCGTTTCGGAGACATTATTGAACCATCCGTCACTTGAAGTAGCTCCCACGGCAACCGACTCGTAGGTTAGCGGATCGACCGCATCCGGACCCTGCCACTCTTCATAGTTGGTCAAATCGTTATGAATGCTCTCGTAGCCAGTGGTCGTCGTCCACTTCAGATCCTCATCTGGATTGCCGGCCGGACCACGCCCTTTATCGTTGTCCGTATCGATCACAGCAGAGATGAAGTCCTCGCCTTCCGAGCCCTCGGGATCAATGCTCTTGCGCTCGTACCCGTCATCCATCCCATCGCCATCGCTGTCCGCATTAAGCGGATCGGCAAACGGCACCGTCGGGATGCCGTTCGTGTTCGTAATGTTGAACTCTTCAAGGTTCGTCAGCCCGTCGTTGTCTGGATCGCCACCACCGCTATTCTCGACGCCTTCGCCCACACCAACCTTCAACCCAAACTGGATTTCCCACCAGTCAGGCAGTCCGTCGTTGTCTGTGTCTCCGGACTCTGGTCCGAACTTCGCCTGGATCTCCCATCCCTGGCTCATCGTAAGCTGGAAGTCGCCGTTATTCAGGAGCGTGCCATTATCTTTGTCATACCATCCCAAGAAAGCATTGCCCTCATCCGGTGTTGCAACCATGTTGACGACCGTTCCGCTGTTATACCAGAAGTTCGTGTCGGGTCCCGGAGAAGTCTCACCATCGCCAATGATCTCAATGAAGAGGCTATACTGACCGGTCCATAGCCAGTTCATCTGCGAGTCCGCCGCCACATTGTAGGGGCCATAGGACGTGGTCGAGCCCGTCGCCGGAATATCGCCAGAGCCGCCGTTCCACCCCGAGCAGCGGTACCGGTGCCTGGGGAGACCACTCGAGGCAATGGCGTTCGGCACGTTCGCCGTGTAAAGCGCGTTGGAGGCCAGCTCGTATTGAATAGTTGGGGACGAGGGACCGGAGGCGTTGAGCATGTCGAGCGTGTAGACACGGTCAAAGTAGGCCTTTACCGCACTGTCTCCGGTATAGTCGGCATCCATATCCACGTGGGTAGTCGTATTGTCCGGATCGTCCACGGCCGGATGATCATGGTCGCCGCTCAAATTGTTTCCCCATCGCCTGAAGCGGAAGCCCGTGGCCGCCCCCGTCGAAATGGTGACTTCACTGCCCTCATCGTGATAGGTTGTGGTGTTTACGGTCGGAGTCATGCCCGACTCGTTCCCGTCACTACGCATCGTGAGCGCCCGCTGGGGCACACCGAAGTTACCGGTCAACTGCGAACTGCCGAGAACGACAAAGGTCTCGGTCACATTAACCGAACCATTGATAGACGGATGCACCGCATCGGTCCAGTCCACAAATACGGATCCGGACTCCGGATAGGCCGTGATGGTGAGCTGATCTCCAAGGGACACGGGAACCGAAACGGTGCCACTGGTAACGTCGTAGTTTGCGGGAGTCGTGTTGTTGAAAACGTTGATCGTCCCTCGCGAACCATCAAGCGGATTGCACTTCACGAATATGGTCTGGGCCGACGCGACGGATGCACCGGCAAACAGGGACAGAGCCACTACGGAAATCGTCTTCCGAATCCCAAACGAACAGGGTTTCAGCGTCTTGCTTATCGCTCTCATTCTCCACTCTCCTTAAGTAAAACGTCACGTCGTTCAGTCAACGACTTGTACTCATCGAACAGATCGTTCTTGGTGGCATTGGCTTCGACATACGCGGGGTTGGCATCCATCGCTTCGCGATAGGCCTTTTGCGCGTTGATCAGCTCGTTGTAGAGCCGGCCCAGTTCGGGATCGCCCTTCCGCTGCTCTACCTCCACCTTCATGCACGCTTCCGCCGCCTCATTCAGGCGCTTTCCGAGCTCCGGCAACCGCCGCTCCAACACCTCAAGCTGATACTGCCGCGCCTTGGCCATCCCGGGTTTTGTGGAAGCGGATTTCGGGGCGGGAGGTTCAGGGGCGATTCCTTCGGACGACTCGGTCGCTTCCGGCGTGTCGCGCGGAGGTGGCACACAACTCTTCCCGCAAGGCTTCTCGGCCTTCCGGCAACAACCGCAGCACAGTCCAAGCAGCAGCACCACAGTCATCAACGCTCGCATACACTCCCCCATTCCTGTTCCCATTGTAGCCTCATCCCTGTTTTCAGTTGTCTTCAAATCGTCAAGATCCCGTGAAGAACAGTCGAGATACGACCCGTGCTTCACCCGATTCACAAACATGTACTTCTCATTCTTGCGGCGCGACTGGGCGCCTCGCCCTGCCTTTCGTACTTCGGCTGTTCGTACTTCTCTTAGTTCGTCTTCTTGATCCTATAGAACTGCGACGGATCGGCGTGTGCGGGCACCGTCACCGACATCACACCATCCGCACCGCCTGTAACAGGGCCGCCGAGGTCCGACCAGCTTCCGCTCAGCAGATTCGTTCTCGTCTCAACCTGGTACACCCCGCCCGACAGAACATTGAAATCTACGGCCGGTGACGTCGCAGCCACGTCGCGAATAATCAACAGGTCGTACCCCGGCACTTCCAGTGGATCGCGGCCCAACCCCAACTCAAAACCATCGCTGCCGCCGTTGCCATTGCTGTCGGAATCGAACGGATCGGTCCCTACACGGTACTCGCCAATGTTGATCACCCCATCGCCATCGGGGTCATCAGCCCAGTCGGTCGGGTCGGTCGGGTCCAGCCCCATCCGGGCTTCCCACAGGTCATCCATCCCATCACCATCGCCATCCACCAGAATTGAGACCTGTTGCACGCGATGGTTCAGGGTATCGGCCACATAGATTGGACCGGCATTCGTCGTGGGGAAGACTCCCTGTGGATAGCGGAACTCGCCATCCCCGCCGCCCTGGACACCGTAGGCGCCCACGTAGCGAACCACACCGGGTGCGCCGCGCGCATCGAGCACGACCAGGCGGCTGTTCTCTGTATCGGCCACGCAGAGCCAGCCCCACTGACCCTCGCGAACATCACGAGGCCCTTCAAACTGTCCGTGGCCCGCGCCCTGCTCGCCGAAGACCCAGATGCTACTTCCGTCCAGATCCATGCTCTTCACGCGGTGATTACCGGCATCGGCCACATAGACCCGGTTGCTCGCGCCAACCGAGATACCGAGTGGATGATGGAACTGCGTCGCGTGGGTTCCTTCGGACCCGATCGTCGTCTGCCATGTGCCATCGGATCCAAACCGTTGTACACGGTGATTGGCCCCGGATACGCCGATGAAATCGCTGTCCGCCACGAGAATCTGTCCGGAATCCGGCACTACCGCTACCGCGTAAGGCACCTCGAACTCGCCTGCGCCATCGCCCCGGCTTCCAAAAGTGTCGTGATATGACAGGGCTCCGGTCAACGGGTCCACAGCCAGAAGCACGACTCGATAGTTCCGCGTATCCGCCACAACCAGGCGACTCGCATCGGGGTAGAAGTCCAATCCCTGCGGATTGCTGAACTCGCCGGTTCCCGTTCCGTAAGAGCCGTACATATCCAAGACAGAGGACAGATCAGGCGACAGTACCAGAATACGATGATTGCGCGTATCCGCCACAAACACGAAGTTGCTCGTCGCCACCACACGTCCGGGCTCGTAAAGCCCCGCGTATGCACTCTCCATTGTGACGTTGGAGGAAAGCGGTCCGAGCGGCAGGCGCGCATCATTCCCCATCAACACGTCCCACCCGTCCGGTATGGAATCGCCGTTAAGATCGCGAACGAGATCAATCGGTGTGCCGACAATCCAAGTCCCGAAATCGCGTGTCTCCATTGCAGAGCCCATCAGGGCAAAGAGACTGGAGTCACCGTACGCAACCGAAGAACCATAGCCGGGACCATCCCACGCGCGGACATAGACCACATCGCCCGTCGACAGTCCATGCGTGAAGGCTTTATCAAACCGACCGAGATCCGGCGGCGTCGTACCTCCCTCGCCAAACCGGCCAAACGGCAGCAGGTCGTCGAACGCAAAGAGCAACGCATCGTCGCCGGTGACAGCCCCGCCGGCGCCCGGCGGATCAGCAGTCACGTCGGTACCTGCGGAAATCACCTGGAACCGACCAGAGTCCGGACCACCATCGCCCTGCACCGGATCGCCAAGCCAGTCAACCACGCCCGGCACCGACCGGGCCGTAAGCCGGTTGGCGCCTCCCGGAACGGACACGCCTGTGATTGTTATCGGAAGTTGCTCTTCGCCGACAAATCCCTCGTCGGCCGTCACGACATGGGACAGATAGACGGGCGACCCGCTGAAATCCCCCACGGCGCCGAACACGGCGGTCAGCACTGTCCCGGTCACACTTGCGCCCGGCGCCATATCTCCGTAAGTGACTGTAGTGCCGCCCGTTACGCTAAGCCCGGCGCTGATGGACGCTACATCGGCCCGGACATTGTGCCAGGTTGTTGTCGTAGCATTATAGGCTTGAATTACCAGCGGTTCCGAGCTCGATGGCGCGGCGTTACTCGGAGCATATGCCATGACCCAAATCCCCGGGCTACGGTTCTCCATGATCCGCACGTCATCCACATAAAACCCGCTGAACTCAAGATAGGTATCGCTCTCCAAGCGGAACCGAACCTGGATATCACGGTTCCCGAACTCGGCGGAATCCAATTCGATGTATTCAGAAACCCACGCCGGATGGAAGTCGCTATACGCGCCCCCCGGTGTCACGTTGCGCCACGAAATTCCGTCATGGACCTCCACATACCCATAGTCATAGCCCGTTTCGATCCACTGCCACCTCTCGAACTGAAGTACCGGGTGCGGTCCAACCGGAATACTCGCGCTCTCCACCCAACCATTCATGTCGGACGGATAGTCCGTGGCAAGCATTGTTCCCCAGCAGTTACTGCCGCTGGGTGTAGATGGCGGCCCCCACACATAGGTCGGCACGCCCCACTCCCAACCGTCCAACGTGACCCACGGATAGGTTCCTTCAGATGCCGTCCAGCGCTCCGCGTTCGCCTCCAAGTCGTCAAAGAAGACCGTGCGGGACAATGGAGCCACATAGATTTCAGGTCCGACAGCGGCATTCGGGTTACCGGCCAGATCCGATACGGCGGCAGCATTCAGACTCAACTCTACCGACCCCAGGCCGATGCCCCCGGTGACATTGACCTCGTAGTCCTCCCCACTCCCTTCCAGTGTACCCAGCGCCGCGCCGGGCCACGTGCCTCCCAGCACGAAATCACCCAGTCCCAATCCGGTCACCACTTCGTCGAACTGTACGGCAAAGCGCACATTAGTTGGCGAGTGTGAACTTACGCTGATTCTGGCTGCGGGCGCGTTCGTGTCTGGGTCCGACTGGTTCATCGTAAAAAGCAGCGCCTGGCCGTCGGAAACCAGAGCGGTTCCGCTGGAGGAGTACCAACGCGCCATGGTGCCGAAGGAATCTTCTATGCCGATCGTAGCGCTGCGCCCTCCGCCAAGGTTGCCATCTTCGGAAGCTACATCGAGATACTGGAATACCAAATCATTCTCGGGAGGCACGCCATCGGCTTCATGGACAATGACCTGGAAGGAGAATCGCGGAGCGCCATTTGTCGCGTGCCCAACACTCAGCCAAGTGACAACATGGCGGCGATCAGGCGGCAGTCCCTCTGTTCCCACATATACGCTGGAATCCGCTTCCACTGTCAGGGCATCCCAAAACGGACAGATAATGGCATTTGGAGGATTCGTCGATGGCATATCTGCGTTGTCGTCCGGATACATCTCCTCGTCTACAAATCCAATCAAGCCGCGGCTCGATACATAGAAAGTGTCGTAGGAGACTCCGTAGAAAGTGAAATCGAACGGCATGGCATCCGCCAGGCTGCCGCCCCCGCCTAAGGCAAGCTCGGTGTGCCCCTCTGTCATCGGGTCTATCCACGCAAAGCCGGTCGACCGCATGACATAGTTGGACCCAATCCGCAAAATGGCATCACGGGTGGTATTGCCTGCTCCGTCGGTCAGGTTCTCGAACACGAGGGTATCGGAATAAACCCCTTCCGCCATACCCGTCGCCACATTCTGCTCCAGGGAAACTACAAAGCCAGTCGAGCTGAGTCCCGGAATCAGAGCGGAAGATGGTGTCACAGAGAGCCAGGGAACACTGTTCGTCACCTGCCAGTTCGCAGCTCCCGTACTGAGATTAAGAACCGTGTAAACCATGTTGGACGGCAAATAAGGTTCCACACCCGGACTACCAACGGCCACATAAGCGCTATCAGGTGAAATCATCGCCCCCGACAGCTCAAAGGACTCAACCACCGCGGTGCTGTTGTGGTTGCCACCATCCTGTGCCAGCGGCCCCATCCCGCGACGGGCAAACGCCCGCCAGATCTCACCCTGGTGCGACCCGCCATATGTCGCGACGTCGGCCTGCAAAATGGCATCGCGGGCGTCGAGGAATGTTGGGTCTGAAGGCGTCAGCTTGAGCCCATCCATGATCAACTGCATCGCGATGTTGTTGCCGCCGGTCCCATTGTACAGGTCCGGGTCGAATCCGTGACTGTCGACCAGGAACCAATACATGTCCCATAGCGCCGAGCACCAGATTTCGCCCGCGTAATGGACGGAGGGATAAGCCGTCGGCAGGTCGCCAAAGGTTAGCGGGTTGACAGCCATGTTGGTGCTGTATGGATAGTGGCGGATACCTACACCACTCAACGGCTGGCCAAGGGCATAAGTGCCTACCCCCCGGGCATCCGCACCGGTCTCGCCTGGCTTTGCGGTAAACACCAACCCCCACCAGTCGCTCCAGCCCTCACCCATGCCGCCGCTCTGAAAACCCCACAGCCCCGTCACATCGCTGGGTCCGCCCACCAAACGGGTCGAGACACCGTGGCCATACTCATGCACGATGATGATGTTATCGAAATCACCATCCCGCATCGGGGAAGTCATATTCCACAAGAACATCTGCATCCGTGGCGCGGAGCCATCCGGAGGCGTACCGAAATTGGCGTTGTTCATGCCGGACCCATCCTGAGCATCGGCCTGGACCGGATCGGCGGCGGCACCGCCATTGCCATAGTTATTCTGCTGAAAATTGCCGCTCGCCTCGTCAAATCCATATTGATAGTGGATGTCATGGCAGAGATTGTTCCAGTAGAAGAGATTCGCAATAGCCGCGCTCTGGTACGCTGACGGCTCTTGAAGCAGATCAACGGGAAAATCAAACACCAGCCCAGCACCGCCATCCGGGCGGAAGCCGCCGATATTGTTCCCATCAGTATCCTCCTGGGCATACACGTTGTTACCACGCGTGTCCGTAAATTCCGCGCCGGCTACCCCATCCGTATCGTGCCAGCCATACGGAGAAGCTACCGTATCCGCGGGGTTCGTCACCGTCGTCCGCGAACCATCATCCGGATTCAGCAGCGGTAACTCGTAGACCTTGTATTCCGCATTCTGGATCCAGTTACCCTTGGAAAGCACCTCGCCCGTTTCCGCGTCTACGTTCAGTTCCCACCAGTGCTCGCCATCATGGAGAAACAGCACAAGATTCCAGACCAGGCGCAGGACGCCCGCTTCGCGCTTTGCGTACATAAGCTTGGCCGGAATGGGATCCAGCGAGATATCTGCCCCGTCATAAAGCGTGTCCCGGCTCGCTTTGCTCGATTGAGCCTCCAAGAGCTTCGGCTGCCGGGCGGTCAGGCCGAGATGCGCAGCCGCGGCAGCAATGGCATCCATCGACGAGAGGGCAGGAACACTTGCATTGATGAGGCCATCACCACCGGGAACGGTCCGGTCACGCATGTTAATAACCCTGCCTTCACCGCTAACGTAGATATTGATGTCGCCCTTGAATACCTCGATGCCTCCAACATGCTGACGGTAATGGAAATGCGCCACCCCGTTGTGTTTTGAGACGTATCCGCTTTTCTCAACGAGCGCTACGGTCGCATCGGCCGCCGCCTGAGCCGAGAGCCCCCTCTTTGCGGTCACCTGTGCCTGATGCTGGCGAATGTAGTCGAGGGCGATGGCCGAAGGGGCGCCCTTCCTGGGACCCGTGAGAAGCCGTGTTGGCGGACGCCTGCCTTGTCCATAGCCACCTGCCGTCAGCAGTAGCAGTACACAGGAAGTTGTTAGAACACATCTCCAACTCTTTGGCATACTCACTGTCTCAACCCCTCCAGCAGAACGGCTCCACCCCGCGTTGGCAGAACGCAGTCCACACGTACAACTCAGCAAGGCTACCCCGCCCATGGGACGCCTGAATCCGAGCCCCATGTTCCATTCAGCGTTCTCTATGAACACCCGCGAGAAAAAGGCACGTTTATCAGCGTGAGAAGTGTAGCCCATCATGCGAAAGCTAAGCAAGCTGGAGTTCGTGAAGAAATTGTCATCGTGGAGGCAAAAATGGGTTGCATTCCGATCTCAATCCGGTATCTTACGCGGCGCTTTGGACAATGCGAGCGTAGCTCAGTGGTAGAGCTTCACGTTGCCAACGTGACTGTCGAGGGTTCGAATCCCTTCGCTCGCTCCAGCCTTCGAACAGGAAGGGTCCGAGGCGTTTTTTGTTACAGTGGAGGCGTAGCTCAGTTGGCAGAGCAGCGGACTCTTAATCCGCGGGTCCAGGGTTCGAGCCCCTGCGCCTCTACCACCCTTCGCTCCCTGCGGGAGCTACGGGTGGCAACATCCAATATCCAACAGGGAACTCCCAATTTCCAAGTGCGCGAGGCCCGCGAATGAGGAAACGGAGGGCTTCTCCATTCACCCTCCTCGCACCTCTTGTTCGGTTGGATACTCCCTGTTGGATATTGGATATTCAGTACCGGACCATCTCCGCAGTTGCACACTCTCCCCCATTCGTGTTTATTAGTGTCCATTCATGGTTATATCCAAGGAGATACCTTTGCAGTCCATTCTACTGAAATCAAAGCTTCACATGGCGCGCGTAACCGAGTCCGAACTCGAGTATGAGGGCAGCCTTTCGATCGATCCCGACCTGATGGAAGCCGTCAAAATCCAGCCCTATGAGAAGATTCTTGTGGCCAATGTCGACAACGGCGAGCGCTTCGAAACCTACGCAATCGTGGGTGAACGCGGATCGGGCGTGATCGGGCTCAATGGCGCCACCACCTACAAAGGCAAAGTCGGCGACCGTCTTATCATCTTTACCTTCTGTCTGCTGAACGAGGACGAACTGGCCTCGCACCACCCGCTCGTCCTCGTCCTCGACGAGAACAACAAACCCAAAGGCGGGTTGAGATAGGGGCATGACCGAACCGAATGCCAGGCGAACCCTGTGGCGTGCCCTGAAAGGGATCCTGATTGGGGCGGCCGCGGCAGTCGTGGTCGGCCTGCTCACCCTCTCCGGCCTCCTCGAGACCATCGAGCTCAAAACACTCGATATCCGCTTCCGCTCACTTCCCCCCACCCCAGCTGAAGCACTTCCCGACGACATTGTCATTATTGAGGTCGACCAGGATTCGATCGAACAGGTCTATACTCACTTAGACTATCGCTGGCCCTGGCCGCGCGTGTTCTACGGCACGATGATCGATTTCATCACCGAGGCCGGAGCCAAGGCCATCGTCTTCGATATCTTCTTCTCGGAGCCCGATATCGAGCGCGATATCTCGGGTGCGGAGTCCGATGCCGCCCTTGTCGAAGCCACGGCACGCAGCGACAAGGTCATTCACGCCTATGTCCTGAAGCAGCAGGGCCTGCCGCCACCGACCGACGAGGAGGCGGCGCTCTTCCAGTCAGGGTCAGACCTAGAAACTAGAAAATACGACGGCGCCCCCCTCATGCCTCAGGCAGACCACACCGTGTCGCATTTTCTAGTTTCTAGGTCTGACCCTGATCGTGCTGATCGTGTTTATACCTCCGCCGCCCTCCCCTCCGCCGCCCTCACCCGGGCCAGCCGCGCCGTCGGCTTCGCGAACGCATCGCTCGACAGCGACAATGTTGTCCGCCGCATCCCGCTGCTCCTGCGCTACAAGGATTCCACGCTCATGAACGCCGCTTTCGCCGCGGCCTGGGACATATCGGGGCAGCCGGATATAGCCATCGCGCCGAACGCCGTGCGCCTCGGCGCCATGCACATCCCCACCCAGCCCGACCGATCCGCATATCTCTGGTGGTACCGCCGGAAGAACCGCCATGTCAGCCCCTTCCGCGCAGTCCCGGCCTATATGGTCCTCAAGGCGCAGGCCGAGGTAGCGTCGGGGACGGAACCGTCCCTGCCACCGGAAACGTTCAAAGACAAAATCGTCTACTTCGGATCCACGGCCACGGCCCTGTTCGATTCCAAGGCCACGCCACTCTCGCACGGCGTACCCGGTGTGCGCGTGCAGGCTACGGCGTTGGCCAACCTGCTGCGCGGCGATGTGGTGCGGCGGGTAAAACGGAATACCACGCTCTGGCTTCTGGCTCTGCTCTGCCTTGCCACCGGTCTGGCGACACACGGAACCCGGCACACGATGTCCGGCTTTGTCCTGACACTGGTCCTGCTCGTCGCGCTTACGATCGGAAGCCGCGCACTCCTCGCCGGTCGCCATCTGTTCATCGAGCTTGTCCCGCTCGCGTCCGGTGTCGGCCTCACCTTCGTGGCCGCCACGCTGATCAACTACGTCACTGAGCGGCGCCACTCCAAGTTGGTTCGCCACATCTTCGAGCACTACCTCGATCGTGGTGTCGTCCGATCCCTCATCAACAACCCCGACCGGGTCAAGCTCGGTGGCGAACGGCGAACCGTCACGGTTCTTTTTTCCGACGTGGCCGACTTCACGAACACCTCCGAGAAACTGGAGCCGGAGCAGCTCGTGGCGTTCATGAACCTCTATCTCAACGCCATGACCGCCATCATCATCGAGGAAGGCGGATTCGTTGACAAATTCGTGGGCGACGAAATCATCGCCATCTTCGGCGCGCCGAACGACCTGCCCGACCATGCCGCCCGTGCCTGTCGTGCGGTCGTGCGTATGCAAGCGAAGGTTGAGGAGCTTCAGCCGCAGTTCCGTGAGCTTGGGTGCGCAAACGAGATATTCTTCCGCGCCGGCCTTAGCTCAGGCGAGTTGGTTGTTGGCAACATGGGCTCCGAGCAACGCATGAACTACACCGCCATGGGCGATGTCATGAACCTGGGCGCACGCCTCGAATCCGCGAACAAGCAGTACGACACATGCGTGCTGGTCAGCGACGCCACCGCGACATCTGCCGGAAGCGACTATACTTTCCGCCCGCTCGACCGCGTACGCGTCAAGGGCAAGGAGCAGGCCGTCCCGATCAGCGAATGTGTTGGGCGCACCGAGGCATTGAGCGCGGAGCAACAGGCACGGATAGACCGGTTCGCCGAAGGTTATCGCCTCTACATCGAACAGAAGTGGGACGACGCCGAGACCGCTTTCCGGAAGGCCGCCGATAGCGGCGATGCACCTTCAGCCGTATTCATCAACCGTTGTGTCACGTTCCGCGATCAGCCCCCGCCCGAGGACTGGGATGGAACATATACGTTTACCACGAAGTAGCAATAGCACTCACATCGATGAACAGGAGACATCCATGACTGTCATCCAATCCTTCTCCCTTCTTTGCCTCCTTCTCGCCCTGGGCAAGCTCCTCCGCGTGAAGTGGAGGGTGATGCAGCGACTCTACCTACCCTCTTCGGTGATTGCCGGGCTTCTCGGGCTGATCCTCGTGCAGGGGGTCGGACAGGAGGCAATGGGAGGATGGATTGCAGGATGGAGCAAACTCCCCGGCCTGTTGATCAACGTCGTGTTCGCCTCGCTCTTCCTCGGTGTCACGATTCCCCCCCTATCCCGTATCTGGAAGGAGGCCGGTCCTCAACTCGCCTACGGACAGATCGTGGCGTGGGGACAATATGTGGTCGGGCTCGGCATGGTGGTGATTATTCTCGGCCCGTTGATGAAGACGAACCCCCTTTTCGGCGTCATCGTACCGGTCGGTTTCGAGGGAGGTCACGGCACAGCCGGTGGATTGGGCGACAGCTTCAGACAGATGGGGTGGGATGCCGGCCTCGATTACGGCCTGGCCTCGGCTACCGCTGGAATGATCGCTGCGATCGTCGTCGGCATGGCCCTCGTCAATTGGGCCGTGGCCAAGGGCGTGCTCAAAGGGCACAAACGCGTTGAGGATTTCGAGGCGTGCGATTTGACCGGTGTCTACGATCCCGAGGAACGCCCATCCGCCGGTGCGTTGACTGTCTCGCCGGATTCCATCGACGCCCTCTCCCTTCACCTTGCACTGATAGGAATCGCCATCCTGATCGGGTATGGACTGAAACTCGGGCTTGTCTGGATCGAGTCACGCCTTCCCGGAATGGGCGAACACGCCATCATGCGGGCGTTCCCCTTGTTCCCGCTCTGCATGATCGGCGGATTGCTTGTTCAACTCTCGATCGACCGCTGCGCCAAGGTGTCCCCGGTCGATCATCGCCTCATGCAACGCGTCGGAGGGCTTGCGCTCGACTTCCTTGTAGTCGCCGCCATCGCCACGATCCGGATCGAGGTGATTGCCAAAGGCTGGCTGCCGTTCGTGCTGATCATTCTCGGTGGTGTTGCATGGAACGTGTTCTGTGTGATGTGGCTCGCCAAGCGCCTGCTCCCCGATGCCTGGTTCGAGCGCGCCATTGCAGAAATGGGCCAGTCGATGGGTGTCACCGCCACAGGGCTGCTCCTCCTGCGCGTGGCCGACCCCGAGCGGAAAACCCCTGCCGCCTCCGCTTTCGGATACAAACAGCTCCTCCACGAGCCCTTCATGGGCGGCGGTCTCTGGACCTCCGCCGCCGTCATCCTCGTATGGCAGAAAGGCGCCCCCCTCGTCTTCGCCATCAGCGTCGGAGCCATCCTTACATGGCTGATCGTCTGGAAGCTCCTGATGAAGCGGTAGACACGAGAGCTCGGGATCAAGCCTGGAGTTCTTGGTCGACCCTCCACTCATCCTCGAGGGAGGCATAACCGGAAGCCACCGGGAGATCCATATCGAACCGCGTCGATTCTCCAGGGACGGTCTCGACGCGAAGTTTCCCGCCGTGGTCCCTGACGATCCCGTAGCTGATGGAAAGCCCAAGACCTGTCCCTGTGCCTTTTGGCTTCGTCGTGTAGAAAGGCTCGAACATGCGCTCCCGAACATCGTCGGGAATCCCCTGGCCGTTATCCTCTACCGATATCCGAACCCATGGCTTTCCGCCTTCCTCGATCGCACGGACCGTAATCGATATGCGCTTGTTCTCGGCATGTCCCGTGTACTTTGCGTTCAAGGCATCGCGCGCGTTGGTTACGAGGTTCATCAAGACCTGTTGGACCTGCTGGCTATGGCAGATGATCGAGGGAAGATCCTCAGGCACATCGACATCCAGAGCGATCCGGTCTTGTCGAAGCACCGTGCGCACCAGCGACAGGGCACCGTTTACAACCTCCTGCAAAGAAACCTTACTGCGTTCCTGCTTCTCCCGACGGGCAAACGCGAGCAAGTTCTTCACGATCAGGGCTACACGCTCGGTTTCGTGTCCGATTTCCTCGACGAACTCCGCGACGGGGCTATCCAAGCCCAGCCGGTCCAGGATCAACTGCGCGTAGTTCATAATCCCGTTGATGGGGTTGTTGATCTCATGCGCCACACCGCCGGCCAGCGTTCCGATCGACTCGAGTTTCTGCGACTGGCGAAGCTGTGCCTCCAACTCTAGCCGTTCCGTCATATCCTCCACCATCTTGACCGCCGCAATGACCTTGCCATCGTCTCCGAGAATCGGCGACGACACCACCCGGTACTGGCGCACACCGTCGAGATACCGAGACATCATGACCGACTCGTGGACCCGCCCATCCTGAAACGTCTTGCATATCGGACAATGGCTGCAAACCCGCTCCTGTGGCGGATCGTTGAAAACGCGGTAGCACGTCGGGCACTGATCAACGTCTATCAACGGAAACCAGTCGCGCATCTGTCTGTTCAGATCGAGGACATCCATCTTCGGACCGATCAAAGCCACTCCGGTCCCGATGTTGTCGATTATCGAGCGCAGCTTCGCTTCACTCTGGGCGAGTTCTTTCGTCGCCGCGGCTTCCCCATCCCGCGCTGTCACGATATCCGTCACGTCGCGGATCACCTCAACCACCCCGATCACGTCGCCTTGCCTGTCTCTGAGCGGCGAGAGGAGGACGTTGACGTGAGCCATCGTACCATCCGCCCGCTTGCGCAGGTGGGTGCAGTTCTGCGACTCTCCTTTGCGGAGTACGTCTTGAAAATGACAGGTCTCGCCGTTGGTTTCGCAAGGGCTGCTGTACCCATGCATCACCTCGTAGCAGTGTCTGCCTATCACATCCTCGCGGCTGAGACCGAAAGACTTGACGAACGTGTTGTTGACGTCGGTAATGCAGCGGTCCGCATCGAGCACAATGATATCCTCGTGTAAACCGTACATCATGCCGCGAAAGTACTGCTCCCGCTCCGCCAACTCAGCTTCGGCACGTTCTCGCTCGGAGACGTCCTCGCCGGAGCAGAGCAGACCAACGACCTTGCCGTCATTATCCTTCAGCAACGCGTTGTGCCACGCAATATCTCGTCTACAGCCGTCTGCGCGCACGATAGCGTTCTTGTGGTACTCAACGCTTGTCAGCTCTCCGGCGAGAAGCCGGACGTACACCGCCAGAGTATCCGCCCTCAGTTCCGGTGGAAGAAACGTATCGAACCAGTTCTTACCGACGATTTGCTCTCGCGGCGCGCCAAGGATGTCGCATCCGCGGTTGTTAATCATGGTGATGGTCTGCTGGTCGTTCAACACCATCAACATGACACCTGCGACATCGAGGTACCCTTGGGCGCGGTCCCGCTCCGCGACGACCTCGGCCGTTCGCTTCGACACCTCTTCCTCGAGCCGCTCGCGATGCGCGTCCAGACGCTCGTACTCGTCCAACCGTCGCTTCTCCTCGGCGGCCCGGGATACAACGTCGAGAAGCTGCTCCTTACCGACCGGCTTGACCAGGTAGTCGAACGCACGCAGGCGAATCGCTTTTCGAGCCGAATCGAGCCCTGGTTCGCCCGTACAGATGATGATCTGCGAGCGCGGCTGCTGCTCCCTCAGAAGGCCGGCAACATCGGTACCGCTGCCATCGCCGAGACAGAGGTCTATGACAGCAACATCGAAACTGTGATCTTTCAGAACTGCGCGTGCCGCTGCCACACCATCGGCGGACCATACGCTGTGGCCAGCCTCTCCGAGAAATGCCGATACCATGACGCATATGCTTTTCTCGTCGTCGACAATGAGAACTGTAGCCATCGTCCAGACCCCGTTGCCAGCCTCTATGCTTCGCGCACATTACTACTTAGTAGGCCAACATCAGTGCATAATATAGCACCGTCAACGATTGTTGTCAACTGAGTTGATGTTCATAGTTGATTTCAATTGAGGTTAGTGAATATCGGTTTGCAGCACGGCCCCCAGTGTCGTGTCAACCCAGTAACGTTAGGTAATCTGTCATTCCGAGCGAAGTCGAGGAATCTCAGACGTTACTGGTTTACAAGAGATCCCTCGACAAGCTTCGGGATGACAAGGAAATGCGTTTACGTATCTTTTCAAGCGTGACACGACACTAGGACAAGACAGCAAGCAGACGCCACTACCGCGATTTATCGCCGCCGACACCATATATTGTGGTTGATTGGGCACGTACCCCATGATATAGACTGTCAAATTCGACTTTGAACAGGAATTTCCTGGGGGGTGGCTTTGTATTTAAAACACTTGGAAATGTCTGGGTTCAAGAGCTTTATGTCGAAGACGAAGCTCGATTTCGAACCTGGAATGACGGCCATTGTCGGACCGAATGGCTGCGGGAAGAGCAACATCTCCGATGCGATGCGCTGGGTGCTGGGCGAACAGAGCGCGAAAGCGCTGCGCGGCAGCAAGATGGAGGACGTGATTTTCAACGGCACGGACGCCCGAAAACCCCTCGGAATGGCGGAGGTGAGCGTCACTTTCACCGATTGCGAAGAGGAGCTGGGAACCGACTATCACGAGATCACCCTTACGCGCCGTGTTTTCCGCTCGGGCGAGGGGCAGTACTTCATGAACAAGACGCCCTGCCGCCTCAAGGACATCAAGCGGCTCTTCATGGGCACTGGCGTCGGCACGAGTACCTACTCGATGCTGGAACAGGGACGCATCGACCAGATTCTCAGCTCGCGCCCGGAAGACCGCCGCGCGGTATTCGAGGAAGCCAGTGGCATCACCAAGTTCAAGGCCGACAAGAAAGAGGCTATGCGGAAGCTGGAGCAAACCGAGGCGAACCTGCTCCGTCTCTCGGATGTCATCCGCGAAGTGAAGCGCCAGATCGGCTCGCTCCAGCGCCAGGCCGGCAAGGCCCGTCGCTACAAGGCTTTTCAGGAGGAATTGCAGGGGCTCGACCTCTACGCCACACGTCATCGCGTGCATGCGTTCGACAACGATATCGGCGAGATCGACGCCGAAGCCGAAGCGCTCAAGGCCAAGCTCGGCGAAGCCCACGTCGAGATTGAGCGCGTCGAAGCCGACAGCGTTGCACTCCGCGCGGCGCAGATGGATACACAGCGCGAGATCGGCACCGTGCTCGAAGCAGGCGTCCAGGCGCGTACCCAACTCGATCACACACGCGAGATGATCGAGACGAACGGGCAGCGCATCGCCGAGTATCGCGCCCTCTCCCAACGCGACACGCGCGAGATCGAGGAAGCCCAGCGCCAGGTTGAGGAGAAACGGGCAGGGTTGACTGGACTCGAAACCCAGTTCACGGAAGCTCAGCAGGCGCATGCCGCTGCCGAAACCGAGTTGGGAGGTAACCAGCAGGCCTTCGACGAGCACCGCGAACAGATGGACGCCGCCCGCACAACCATTCAGAAGCTGCGCGAGGATACGGTTGCTTTGGAGGGCCTCGCTTCACGGCTGCAGAACGAGCTGGTCGAAATCGAAACACGTGAGCGGTCCAATGTGATCCGACGCGAACGCCTCACGGCCGAGAAATCGCAGGTGGCACGCGCGGCAGAGTCGCACCAGCGCCGCCAAGCCGAGATGACCACATTGCTTCAGGACATGCAGGGAGGACTCGAACGTCATCGCTCCGACGTCGCCGTGACCGAACAGGAACACCGCGCCGCCGGCGAGAAGGCCGACGCTCTGCAGCACCAGCTCGTCGAGCTGCGTGCCCAGCTCGCCGCCACGGGGGCACGTCTCGATCTCCTCGCTGAAGACGAAGCCGCGGCCGAGGATTTCCCCGCTGGTTCACAGCTCGTTCTGAACGAGGAGAATCCCCTTGGAATCGATCGGGGCGCTGTGCTGGGGCCACTGGCCAACCAGCTTGACGTCTCAGCCGAATACCGCAAGGCCCTCGAGGCGGCGCTTCGCGCCTGGCTCGACGCCGTCATCGTCCGTGACCCGGTTACGGCGGTCAATGTGTTGCAGGCTTTGGACAGCAAGGCGGCCGGAACAGCTCGACTCCTGATCGCCGATCTACCGGCAGAGCTTCCCGTCGCGGTCGAGGGTGACCGCTTGATCGAGCACATCTCCTGCAGCGAGACGATTCGCCCTCTTCTCGAACGCTTGATTGGGAACGTGTTGGTCGTGTCCTCGCTGGAACACGCCCCCGCCCTGCCCCATGGCGCCACCGCAGTGACCCTGGCCGGACAACTCCTGTCCGCGTCCGGTGCAGCCGAGATATGGATGCCGGACAAGTCGGTCTCCAACCCGCTCGCGCGCAGCTATGCTCTGGACGAGGTGCGTCGTGCCGCGGCCGAGCTGACCGACCGGATTGGGCAGACCGAGGCGCAGCTCAACGACGCACGCGCCGGACAACGGCAGCTTGCCGAAGCCGTTGCTGCATCGCGCCAACAGCTTGCCGCGACGGAGCGCACGGTGGCGCAAAAGGAAGGCGAAAGCCAGGTGGTCATCCGCGAGTCCGACGCGGCCGGCAAGCGCCTCGAAACCGTAACCTACGAACTGGAGACGCTGCTGAAGGAGCAGGAGGGCGGCGGTTCAGAACGTGACGGGATCGTTGGGCGACTGGACGAAACGCGGCGCCAACGCGAAGAGGCCGCGGCCGAGCTGCAGTCGCAGACACGCGACCTGCGGGCACGCGAGGATCGCTCGGGTGAGTTCCAGGCCAAGCTGACTGACAGCCGGATCCGTTTCGCAGGACTGAAGCAAAAGGTTGAACACCTCGAATCGCAACGCGCCACACTGGTATCGCGGGTGGAGGAGTTGGACGCCGCCATCCGCGGCCGCTCCGAAGGAATCCACTCCTACACCAGCAGCATCGAGCGTCTCGAAAGCGAGATTGTCAGCGCCAGGGATCGCTTGGGCGAGCTCGAATCGACCGTCGAAGCCAACAAGACCAAGGCCGACAGTCTCCGGCGCAACCAGGAGAAGCAGGGCGAAGCGCTGCAGCAGATGGAGACCGTGCTGGTCGACCGCCGCAAGAAGGCCGACGAGATCCGCGAGGCTGTTTCACGCTTCGACATACGGCGCACCGAGACACGTATGCAGCGCCAGAACTTGCTGGATCGGGTCACGGCCGACTACCGGATCACAGCCGAGGACGTGATGTCCGAGCCGACCGACGAAGAGCCCGAGGAGATGCCGCCGATCGAGGAGGCCGAAACCCGTATCGCCGAGTTGCGCACCAAGCTGGAAGCGATGGGACCGGTCAACCTGGTGGCGATCGAGGAGTACCAGGATCTGCAGGAGCGGTTCGCCTTCCTGACCGAACAGGAAGAGGACCTGGTTAATTCGAAGCAGCAGCTCATGGACCTGATCAAGAAGATCAACATCACGACCTCCGAGATGTTCCGTGAAACCTTTGCCAAGGTGAACGAGAACTTCGAGGAGATGTTCAAGCGCCTCTTCCGCGGTGGGTCGGCGCGATTGGTCCTGATCGACGAAGATGACATCCTCGAATCCGGCATCGAGATCATTGCCCGTCCTCCGGGCAAACGACTCCAGAACGTGTCACTGCTCTCCGGCGGCGAGCGCACACTGACGGCCGTCTCGCTGCTGTTCGCGATCTACATGATCAAGCCCAGCCCCTTCTGCCTGCTCGACGAGCTGGATGCCGCGCTGGACGACTCCAATATCGGCCGCTTTGTGACCGTGCTCAAGGACTTCCTCAACCAGTCGCAATTCGTGGTCATCACGCACAACCGCCAGACGATTGCTGCCAGCGATGTTCTCTACGGCGTGACCATGCAGGAGAAGGGCATCTCCAACACCGTATCGATGAAGTTCAACGAAGCGGCGGAGCATACGGATTGGGTGAAGCCGGCCACCGTTGACAAGTAGCCGGAGGTCGGAGGTCGGAGGTCGGAGGTCGGATGCCGCTGAACCCAGACAGACTGCTCCAGTGTGCTGTTGCCGCGGCGCGGAAGGCGGGGGACCACGCGCTGGCGAACCTTGACCGGCGGATGGAGGCAGATGCGATCACGCATCACGATGTGAAGCTCAAGCTCGACGTTGAGTGCCAGGCCATTGCCGAAGCCGTCGTTCGCGAGACGTTCCCCGATCATGTGATTCTCGGCGAGGAAGGGGATCACAGTGCCACGCACACGGGGTCGGTCCTCAAGTTAATAGTTAATGACACACCACAGACACCCCACGAACATCAAGACCCGTTAACTATTAACTTGAGGACCGACCCCGCTCTCGACGCTCTCTTGTGGCCCATGGAGTCGAACGACACCGTGTGGGTGATCGACCCCATCGACGGCACCGTCAACTTCTCGCACGGGCTGCCACGCTGGTGCTGCTCGATCGGCGTCCTGCAAGGCGGCAAAGCAGTTGCCGGCGCGGTCTATGCCCCCGTCCTCGGCAAACTGTATGCGGCCACCAGCGAATCCGGCGCCACGTGCAATGGCGAGCCCATTCACGTGTCCGACACGGCCACGCTGAGGGAATCAATCGTTATGGCTGGCGTCGATCGTCACAAGGACGGCAGCGTTCCTCCCCTTGCGGTATTCAACGCGATTGCCCACGCTGCCCAGCGTCCCCGCATCATGGGAGTGGCGGCGGTTGACATGTGCAGCGTGGCCGACGGAAGTGCCGACGGATACATGGAGACGGGCATCTTCCTCTGGGATGTCGCCGCGGCAGGCCTCATCGTCCAGCAGGCCGGTGGCCAGCTCGAAATCATCCAGCGCGAGAACGGCTTTCGCCTTCAGTGCGTCGCCACGAACGGAGCTATCCACGAAGAGCTGAGAGGCGTGGTATTGCAGGCGCTGGGCCGCTAACCCTCATATTTCACGAGTACGTGAAATGTCGGAAATGACGAATGTCTGAAATACCCAAACACCCAAAGAATGACTAATCCCGAAGCTCGAAGGATCTGGGCTCAGGTGCGAGGGCTCCATAGGCAGTTTGCGTCTCGCCCCAAAGTAGCGGCTGCCATGCCCTCGGTATTCGGATACTCAGATTTCTTTGGGTACTTAGGAGTTTCGTCATTTGAGCTTCCCGTCGTTTCGCCACTTCGTGGTGAAATGATCGGGCAGTCCTACTCCAATGCCGCACTGGAGATATCGGCGTCTTCACCTTCGCCATCAGGTTCCCCATCACCGCCGTAGCTGACGATCTCATAGGCGAAGCCGGGGGGGCCGGGGACGAGATAAACGTAGTCGTTCTTCCAGGGATCCTTGGGCAAGACCGGCGACTCAAGGTAGCCGCCTTCGGGGAATTTCGTCGGCTTCGGGGCCGTATCGGACGGCACACAAAGCGCCCACAAGCCCTGGCGCTGCGAAGGATACCGCCCGTTATCCATGCGATACATCTGGAGGGCCGTTCGGAACGTCTTGATCTGCACCTCGGCCGCCGCACGTCGCGCCTCCCCCGGCCGCTGCGCAACGTTCACCCCAACAATCGTCGCCAAGACGGTGATGATAAGAATGACAACAAGAATCTCTAACAGGGTAAAACCAGCGCTACTTGATTTCATAGTTCTCCAGCTTGATACTCAACACCCAACATTCAACAAGGAACACCCAGCAGAACAAGGAAGGAGAGCGAGAAAAGTGAATGGCGAGCGTTCCCACGCACCATTCGCCGGTCTCGCGTACTTGGAAGTTGGACATTCCTTGTTGGCTATTGGGTGTTGAATCACCTCAGAACAGCTCCCCCTGCTCCTCCGCCGTCTCGGGTACCTCGAACTTCTTACACAATGCGTGCAGTTTCGCCAAGTAATACGCCACGTTCTCGTCGCGGTTGGCCGGGTCCCACTCGGAGACCAGCTTGGCGGCGGCATGGGCGGCCACACTCTTCTTCGCGCCGGTGATGTAGTACGATACGTAGTCACCGGCCCTGTACTCGCGGTCGGCCTTGAGCGCCAGCTCATACGCGGCAGCACGTGAGCGCGCTCCGCGTCCGATCTTGGCAGCGTACGCCTTCGGCGACTCCTGCAACATCTCGCGCTTGGCGAAGTTCTCGACCGGCCACTCCCGTTGCTGAAGCGCAGTCTCGAACTCGTGACGCAATGCCGGCAGTTCGCGCTCACGGCTCTCCAGCCGTAGACGCAGCATTCGCTTCACGAAGTCACGCTGGAACGGTTCGATGCCGCGCGACTTCAGCGCCGCGCCCTTGATCGTTACCTCGCCGTCATCCGACAGCAGGGCATAGTTCTTCATCTTGTAGCTGTACATCGAGCGGTACTCGCCATCGAACTCGATGTCGATTCCGTCCGGCAGACTTGAAGCAAAGTCGGCACGGAACATCTCGAGTTTCGTCTTACCGCTCTTCTTGCTCAGACAGGCCGCGGGCGGCACGAAGTAGATACCATCCGTATCGATTTCGATCGGCTCTGCCTCGTGCGCGTTGAGCCAATCGATCATCTGTTGGAGCAGTTCCCGCCCTCCAGCGGTCACGCTCTCCGCTGCATCGAAGTCGCTGAAACGTGCCTGGCCGAACCCAAGGTAACCGTAGAAGGAGTTGATCAGTATCTTGAATGTGGTCTGCAGTGCATCGAAACCGGCGCGTTCCCGGTCGTCCTTTGCGGCCAACATGCTCGCCTTCGCTTCGAGTCGGAAATCACGAAGCGTCTGGAGCAGTTGCAGAAAGACGCCGCACGAATCGGTCTTCGGGGCCAGTTCGCGCGTTACCATCAGAGAGGGGTAGAGAGAGCGGACGTCACAGTGGTGCACGTTTTCGATCACGCCCGTCTTGAACACATCGGTATAGCCACCGGCGAACTGGCGCGGCGTATCAGGATGCGGCAGGGCGTGACCCCGCCGCAGGTACTCGCGAATCATGAGGGCATCCACCTTGGTCGCCGTTCCGCGCACGCATATATTCTGGTAGGAATAAGGCAGTGCCTGCGCCTGCACGAAACTGCTCTCCGAAAGCAATTTGCTGATCTCGCGTGTCTCAACCACGTCATCATGCACGTAGCGCATCACCAACTCAGGATCTTCGCGGTAGAGATCCGAGATTTTGCTACCTTCCACGTAGGTACGGTCCGGCGCAGCCACGCCGAAGTGGATCGCCACTTCCTTGAGGCCGAATCCGGACAACGAACGATGCGTTACATCGTAGGCGTGAACCAGGAAGAGGGTATCCACGACGTGCCGCCCGAAGATGCTGAAGCGCGTGTAGGAGAGCGTACGCTCTCCGATCGACATCCGGCTGGGACGCGCCTCGGGCTCGCTGCCATCGCGACCGAGTGTCAGCGGCACGTCGCGGAACGCCGCACGCGCAGCAATATAGGGCAGGTCGAAGTTGAAGATGTTATGTCCTTCGATCACGTCGGGATCGCGTTCCCGAACGATTTCCACGAAACGCTGGAGTATCCGGGCCTCATCCAGTTCGGTGCCCGACAGCACCTCGACCCAACCGGTCAGATCGGAGAGTGCTATCGCGACAATCTCGTCGCCGGGTCGCTCGGAATTGCAGAAGTCATAGCCAGGCGTCGTTACGCACTCGATGTCCACCTGCATGCGCCTGACATCGTCCGCCTGCATGCCCAGGAAGTGGGTTTTGCCGGAGCGCATAAGATACTGCTGCACCGGATCGGAGGGACACAGGAAGGGAGCGCCGGGCTGCGACTGAGTGTAGCCGGTCTCCTTAGACAGCCACGAAGCCGCCTTGGTGCAGGCTTTCCAGTCCGCAAAGGTCGCCAGCGTGTCCAGCGGCCCGTCGCCTTCGAGCGCTGCCTGCTCGCCGTCCACCGGACAGCCATCGAGTGACGATGCCGCGGCAAACACGAACGGCTCGAACGGCTCGTCGTGGGATGTAACCTTGTCTCCGTCGCGTACGAAGACACGCATGGACTTGTTGCCCTTCGAGGACGGCACGTGCTCGACCGCAACGATGCCCTGTTCAGGGTCGGAGCCGAACAGTATGGCGTTATCTCTATCCATCAGCTCTCCATGGCGTGTTGCCAGAACCATCAATGTCGGTCAAAGGAGATGCTTCGACAAGCTCAGCATGACACTTTCCAAGTAAAATCGGTGATTCCAGAACTGTCATCCCGCCTGCCCGCCATAGCCCAGCGGGCGACGGCGGGAGCGCAGTCGAGGGATCTCCTTCTCAGGCAACAGGCTCCTCCAAGTAGAAATCAACCGCCCGCGCCAACCCCTCTTCGACGGTGTAGTCGGGGTTCCATTTCAGAATCGTACGTGCCCGCGTCGGATCACCTTGAGAGTCGCGTACGTCGCCGGGGCGCGGATCCACGTGCCGGGGCTCGATCTCCTTTCCGAGCAGGCGCGACAGGATCTCATAGAGGTCGAGGATCGAGGTGCGATCTTCGTAAGCCACGTTGAACACGCCGCCGGCGGCCTCGTCCGGAGCCGTGCAGGCACACACGTTCGCCTTCACCACATCGCCGACAAATGTGAAGTCGCGCGTCTGGCCGCCGTCACCATGAATAGTAGCCGCCTCATCTCTGCGCAGTGCGTCGACGAAAAGTGGAATCACGGCAGAATACTGGGAATTGGGGTCCTGTCGCGGCCCAAAAACGTTAAAGTAGCGTAGACAGACAGTCTGTAGCTCGTAGAGGCGATGGAATACGCGGCAGTAATGCTCGCCCGTGAGCTTCTGAACCGCGTAGGGCGAGAGCGGCATCGGTGTCATATCTTCACGCTTCGGCAGCGTGGGCGTGTTGCCGTATACTGACGAGGAAGACGAAAATACGAACCGCTTTACACCGGCGTCCCGAGCCGCCACAAGCATGTTGAGTGTACCGTCGATGTTGGTCTCGTTGGCGCCGATGGGGTCTTTGACCGACCGGATCACAGAGGGCAGCGCACCGAGATGGAGTACATGGCGTACGCCATCAACGGCGCGTTTCGCCGTCTCTGGGTCACGCAGGTCGCCTTCGATGAAATCGACGTCGCCAAGAAGGTCCTCGATGTTGACCCGCCGTCCGGTGGCCAGATTGTCGAGGATACGGACCGCTTTGCCCTCACCCACCAGGTGACGCACAATGTTCGATCCGATAAAGCCCGCGCCGCCGGTTACCAAGTAGTCCATAGCCTGTTCCTCTTCTCTAGCGAATCTTCATTCTAGTCGATGGGAAGGCGGTAAGCCAGAATTCGAGCGTGATACGATACTCGTCCTCCTGCTCGGTTCCGTCGGAGCGAGTGTAGCCCGGCCTGAATTCACCTCCCGTCTTCATCGCAAGGCAGTCCCAATCATGCTGGATATAGCCCGAGGCGGACTCCAAGTCATCGTCTTCCGTATCATAACGCGCGTACGAGCCGAAACGCCACTGCCTGTTGGGTCTCCAGTCGCCCGACAGTGTCCAGCGGTCGCTGCTGTCCTTCCTGTAGCGATTCTCCAACGAGAGCGACCACACCTTCTTGCGCCACAACCAGAGGCGCGTGTTGATCCGACTGAACTCGTCGTCGGGTACGTTGTACCGTGCATCCACATCGAGCCGCATACGAGAAAAGGGGCTGATGTCGGCGTCGATCCGAATATCTTCCACGGGGTCTTCACCGTCATCGGTATCCAGCTCGTAGATCGTGTAGACATCCAGATCCACTATGTCCCTGGAACGATCGTCATCCTTCGTCTGCAGCATATTGCGCACACCGAGCACGGCATAGTGGGCCTCTCCGAGTCGATCGACGCGATCGAACTGGTAGAGGTCATCGCTCTCGAGCCCCGAGTGGGTGATATAGGTGTAGTTGGCGTAGGGCTCAACGATATGCCGGTATGTCCGGTCGCCGGCACCCACGTTGTCCCAGACACGAAAAGCCTTGAACGAGACCTCGTTGCCCACCTCGTACAAGGTGCGCGTACCGCTGGGCCCAACGATCTCCTCCTCGACGATGCTCTCCTCAACGCCGTTGGTGGTCACGGTCTCTACCACCACCGATTCGAAGTCCCTCGTATCCGAATACCACGTGCCGCGGTAGCCGGCCCGCGGCACCATGTTCAAGAACCCGAACAGGCGGAAGGGCCGATAGAGCCGATGATAGGTATCGCCGCGCCAGGACGACACATCGTCGAAAGAGCTCTGATCGGCGAATGCAATCTTGAGTCTCCCCACCGCGGCCCGGCCCTCGTAGTA
>CAYFPQ010000017.1:33902-47293 GCA_964345005.1 uncultured Victivallales bacterium
TCTCCGATTTCCTGCCGAAAGATGTCTCCGGACAACTCGGGCAGGCGCTCGACAGTGGTGTAGAAACTGTTCAGTCGTTTGCGGACGCTCAGGTTCGCGAGGTATCCGTCGCCCCGGCGCGTATAGGTGAAGTAGTTCTCCGGCTGTGCACCTCGTCTGTGCTCGCTATCGAAGAAATCCTCCTGCACATCCGGGTCGCTCAGGTGATAGGCCTGCAGCAGCGCGTAGCTCTTCCTGCTCGGGTAGTAACGGTGGCGCAGGCGGACGCGATGCCGACCCTCGTCCACAAGTGATGCGGATGGGTCTTCGTCAGGTTCCCAGGGCTGCTTGTCGTTCAGGGCATACGTTTCAAGATCGCCCGACCATGCGGAGCCGGGCTGGTGCCAACGAAAATCCTGACCGATGGCAGGGCCACGCATCGTGTAGTAATCGAAGTGTGTCTCGGTCTTCAGCCAGGGCCAAACCGTACAGCCGTAGGTCGACAGCAGGAATACGCCCAGGCGGCTATCGTAGCCGGGCTGCATGGACCACCCACACCCCTTCTCCTGGAGGCTCCGGAACCAGTACGGCGTGTAGAAGCTCGGGATACGCCCGAAGAACCACACGGCATGGCGTGCCTTCATCCATTGGCGCGGGGCGATGACCATCTCCTTGGCGCGTACATGGAAATGGCGATGCTTGCCCTCGAAGCGGCACGTCGTAACTTCTGCGTTGTGCAGAACAAAGCGATTGGTCGACACCTGTTCGGTCGTCCTGGCCACCCAATAGAACGGTCGGGTTTCGCCACTCAGCTCGCCGGAGTGGCCCTCGTCCGTCTTGAAGTTGTAACTCATCTGCTCGCCCGTCGTGGCGCCGCTTGGGCGAATCAGCTCTACGTTGCCGAAGGCCATGGCCTCCTCGGTCGCCATGTTGACCTGGACATAGTCGGCTGTAAGTTTGTCAGGGCCATTCAGAATGATCACGTTGCCGGTCGCTTCGATCCAGCCGGTCTCACGATCGTAAACCAGCTTGTCGGCCTTAACATCGATCGCACCCGGGGGGGGAAGCTCACGTATGGATGCGGCAGCATCCGCAACGCTGCCCGTAGACGCAGCCTCAACCAACGCCTCGGTCGACAGATCCTCGCCGAACGGCAGACCTATCTCGTCAGTCTGCGCGCTGACCGAGAGCACTAGTAGAGCTCCCCAGGTGAACCAGCCAACTGTCAACTTCCGACTTCCGATCTTCGACATCCGACCTCCGGTCAATGATCAACCGTCGTATACAACACATCGCCCTTTTCCGCATCCCGAATCTGGAACGACTCGACGTGACGCGTGGCGTCCGAGCGGAAACTGAGACTGCCTTCGAAGCGGGATTGCAGTTCGATCAGGACCTGTTCGTCTTCCTCGCGCAGACGCTCCAGCACGCTGGGATGGACCACCACCTGGAGCTTGAGCGCCTTACCACGGTTGACCCGTTTGCGCATGACAGCGGAAATCTGGCGCTGCACATCCACGCTCATGGCCAGACCAGACTTCACTTCGCCCCGGCCACGGCAGTAGGGGCACTCGGTGTAGATGGATGAGAGCAGGCTCTCCTCGGCTCGCTGACGCGTCATCTCCATAATGCCCAGATCGGAGATCTGCAACACGTTGGTGCGCGCGCGGTCCCTCCTGAGTGCAGCCCTCATCGTGCGATAGACCGTGTTCTGGTGCTTGCGCGACTTCATATCGATCAGGTCGATCACGACCAGTCCGCCGATGTTGCGCAGGCGCAGTTGCCGTGCCACTTCTTCCACGGCCTCGGTATTCACTTCGAGAATCGCCTGTTCCTGTGAGCCCTGGCCTTTGTGTCGGCCAGTGTTGACATCGATCGCGATCAGGGCCTCGGTCTCGTCGAATACGAGATAGGCACCGGACCGGAGCGTAACCTTGCGCCGGAAGGCGCCGCTAATCTGGTTCTCGACGTTGTAGTGGTCGAAGATCGGCAGTTCACCATTGTACTTCGTCACACGGGAACGGGCGCGGCGCGAGATTGTCCCGGCCATCTTGCGGACGTGATCGTGCTTTTCGGGACTGTCAACCACGATGCGGTCGACATCCTCGGTCAGCCAGTCACGAATCATTCGTTCAACGAGGTCCGGCTCATGGTAGACACAACACGGCGCCGGTTTGTCGATGATGTTCTGTCGCAGCTCCTCCCACGAAGCGATCAGTCCGCGCAAATCGCGTACGAACGCGCGACGACTTGTGCCGGACCCGGCCGTACGCACGATCAGCCCCGTGTCGGTGGGCGGCTCGAGGCGGGCCAACACCTTCTTGAGGCGTGCCCGTTCCTCGCCATCGGCGAGTTTGCGCGCTACGCGCTTGAGTTTCGATCCGGGCATGAGCACGAGAAATCGTCCCGGCAGACTCAAGCTGGCCGTGACGCGCGGACCCTTGGTTCCGATGGCGCCCTTGGTTACCTGCACAACGATCTCGGATCCCGGCGGAAAGCGCTGCTCGATCTCTTCATTCGAGAGGCGCTTGCGCTTGTTGCTGTTACTCCGGCCCCGGCCCCGCCGGCCCCGGCCACGCCCACCACGATTGCTGCTGCGACGTACCCCCTCCTCGCGCTCCAGGCGCATGTCGTCATCGGGGAACATGTCCCAATAATGCAGGAACGCATTTTTCTTCAGGCCGATATTCACGAAAGCGGCCTGGAGGTCATGCTCCAGGTTCTGAATGCGCCCTTTGAATATACTGCCTACAATCCGCTCTTCCGTCGGATGCTCAACCTGGAACTCCTCCAACCGGTCGTTCTCGAGAATCGCCACACGTGTTTCCAGGCTCTCCGCGTTGACGATAATCTCGCGCTTCGTCCGGTTGCGCTTCTGTAGATTCAATCCCAATACCATCTTGCTTATCCCTTCCAGGGCTCCAGGTTTCAACATCTCAAAGCAGATGCTTCGACAAGCTCAGCATGACAATTCCTTGGGGAACCCGATGATTCAGGAACTGTCATCCCGAGCGAAGTCGAGGGATCTCCTTTTGGGCAACAGCCCGCTAAGCCCCCGTCCCCTTCATATCTCCATACACTCAATACACTACCCGCCGGGCGCGAATATGGACGCTCTGGATCATTCCGAGCGCCGACATCACCACCAGCATGAACGAACCGCCGTAACTCAGCAGGGGCAGCGGCAACCCCGTAATCGGCATCAACCCTACGGTCATGGCGATGTTGATGAAGACGTGGCAAAACAGCATGGCCACCACGCCTACGCACAACAAACGTCCCAGCTTGTCGCGCGCCGCCATCGCCGCGCGCATGCCTCCCCAGAACACCATGCCAAACAATACGAATACTCCCAGCGACCCCATAAACCCCGTCTCCTCCGCTATGACCGAGTAGATGAAGTCGTTGGGCGCCACTTTGCGTGGCAGGAATCCCAGGATATTCTGTGTACCGTTCCTGAATCCCTTGCCCCATAGCCCGCCCGAGCCGACCGCAATCTCGGACTGCAACTTGTTCCATCCCACCCCGAGCGGATCGTCGGCCACGCCGAAAAAGACCATGATGCGGCTGCGCTGGTAGTCGCTCAAACCGCTCATGGCCGTGATCTTCTCCTGCAACTCGGGGGCGAAACCGAGTTTCTCGGGCAGAAAGACCGCTCCCAGCACGCATCCCACCGCCAAGAGCGCAACCAACGCTATGACCCCCAGGGTACGCCACGGAACTCCCGCCCCATACATCATGATAAACGTGAGTGGGATAAAGACCATGGAGGTACCCAGGTCCGGTTGCTTGAGAATCAACCCTACCGGGATGAAGAGCAACAGCAGGACCGCCCCTACCCGCCGCCAGTCGCTGTAGTAGACCCCCGGCAACCCCAACCGGCGGGCCAACACGATGATGAGCGCCAGCTTCATCGGCTCGGACGGCTGAATATCGAATCCGACAATCGTCAGCCAACGCTGCGCGCCCTCGCGCACGGTCCCGAAGAAGAGCACACCCAACAGAAGCAACAGGCAGCCAACATAGATCGTCCATGACCATCGCCGCAGCACCCGGTAATCGAGTGCCGCGAAGAACACGTAGCAGGCAACCCCGGCAAGCGCCCACATGATCTGCCGCTTGTAGAGCGAGCGAACAGGCAGATCCTCGCTGATGTAGCACGAGCTGTAGACGAACAGAACACCGATAACCAACAGGAGCAGCGTAGCGAACAGCGTTGCCCAATTCATGTAGCGCAACAGTCCGAGCTGACGAACGAAATCTCTCATAACGTCGCTCCTTCCTGCGCGGCCGCCGCTGCAGCGGCGGCTTCCTGCGCTTCGGGATCGGGGAACACCGGCTTGGAACCGAACACGCCCGCCATCAACTTGGCCATGCGCGGTGCGGCGTTGCGTCCACCGGACATCGCATCCTCCAGCACGATGACGGCGCCGTATTGCGGATTGTCATACGGGGCAAATGCGATCATCCAGGCGTACTTCTTACGGGCATCGCGAGGACCGTACTCGGCGGTACCGGTCTTGCCGCCCATCTGTACGCCCGCGATACGGGCCCGCCGTCCGGTTCCCGTCTCCGCCTCGACCACGTCGTACATGCCGCCGCGTACCGTCGCGAGGGTACGCTTCGACAAGGCCATCTCCTGGACGAGGTCGCCCTCCTCCCAAGGCTCTGACACAATGCGGGGCGTGTAAATGCGCCCGCCGTTGCCGACCGCCGCGGCAAAGAGCGCCATCTGCAAAGGGGTGGCCAGGATCGCGCCCTGCCCGATCGACACGTTACAGGTGTCCCCGCTACGCCAGCCGTCCTTCAGGACGCGCCGCTTCCACGCATCGTTGGGGAGCAGGCCAGCCATCTCATGGTCGAGGGCAATGCCGGTGCGATGCCCGAAACCAAACGCATCGGCCATGTGGTAAATCCGCTCGTACCCGCACTTGAGACCGAGCTGGCAGTAGTAGGCGTTGCAGGACTGCTCGATCGACTTCCGCATATCAATGCTGCCATGCCCACTCTTGCGCCAGCAACGGAACCGCACCCCGCCCAATTCGAAGTAGCCCGGGCAGCCATACTGCGTACTGGCCGTGACACCGCCGTTCTCGAGTGCGGCAATTGCCACCAGTGGCTTGAATGTACTACCGGGCGGATACTGTCCCTCGATAGCGCGGTTGAACAGGGGCAGCGTGTCATCTTTGCTGAGGCGTGCGTACTGCGAGTGCAGCTTCGCCGGATCGTAGGCCGGGGCACTGGCCATCGCCACAACATCGCCATTGCGCGCATCGAGCAACACGATCGCGCCACGCCACCCGTCCAGCAACGATTCAGCCAGCTCCTGGATATCCGCGTCCAGCGTCAGCCGCAAATCCTCGCCCTTGCGCGGCTCGCGCTCGAACCGCTCGTTGTACTTGAAGCCGGACGCGTCCACGCGGATCAGCCGGCCACCGGCCAGCCCGGCCAGACGTGCATCGAAACTGTTCTCTATCCCGAACTGCCCCTGCATGTCCGGGAGGTAAAAATGGTAGGACTCCTTCTCGGTCGCGGAAACACCGGCGCGCCCAACGCAGCCGAGCACGTGAGCCGCCAGCGTTCCACGCGGGTATTCGCGCACGGGCTCGATATGGATGTCCACGCCGGAAAAACTCACGCCACTCTCGACCCAGCGCGCCAGGGCCTCGGGCGAGAGGTCCCGCCACGCCAGGAACGGAAGCGGCAGGCGTCGGCGGATATGCGTGCGTACGTCGTTGCGGTCTACCTGGGGCGGCAGCCCGATGATCTCACTGATTTCGCGGATGACCCGCTCGACTTCCCTGATCGTCTTGGTCGAACGTCCCGGTTGGCGCAGTTCCTCGACGTAGAGCGCCAGGCAGTAGCTCGGGCGATTGCCGGCCAGAACCGTGCCATCGCGATCGGTGATCGAGCCGCGCAACCCGGGCAGACGGACACGGCGGATACTCTGGTGGTCCAGCCGTTCCGCATGTTCAGAGCCATGCAGCACCTGGACCCGCCAGAGCGCGCCTCCCAGGAAGAGCAGGGCCACGAGCATCACCACCACGATGAAGCGCAGCCGCAGATGCTCACCATCCCATGGGCTGTTCAATTCCATCAATCACTTCCCGAACCTTGATTATCCCCACCCACTGATCGCAGCGCCGCGCGCCGATAAACGTCAGGGGTGTCACCACGGCTGCCAGGAGTGCGCCCCACAGCAGCTTCACGGTCAATCGCCCAAAGGGCCACCAGGCCGCATCGATCCGCACCAGCATGCCGTAGAGCAACACCTGCGCCAGGAGCGAGCCAACCATGCCGAAGAACCCGGCGGTGACACGTGACTCCGGCAGCACGAGATTGCGAAACCGCCCGGCCAGCACCCCCACCACCACAAACACGATGGAGGAGTAGCCCAGCGGCACCGCCGTCAACAAATCATGCAAGACGCCCGCCACCAGCCCGGCCACCAGCGTGGTGGCCGGCGTGCGGTTGAGCGCATAGTAGAGCACGACCGCCAGGAGAAACGGCGGCTTGGACTGACCGAGGAACGGCAGCGCCGGGAACAGAACCTGAAGCGCTGCCCCAACGATTACCAGCACAACCATGACCATTGCCGTAATCACTCGCCCACCACCCAAACATAATGCAGACGCGCCAGGTCGGCCGCCGGTCGAACCGTGAGCCGTTGATAGAGCCCTGACGGGTCCTTCTCGGACTCCAACACGGTCCCGAGGATCAATCCCCCGGGATAGGTACCGCCCAAACCGGAGCTGACAACCTTGTCGCCCACCACAATCTCCGCGTCCTTGTCGACGTAGTCCATCGTGCACGGCTGTGCCGACACGACCATCTCGAAATCGCGCTTGCCGGTTAGCCCGGTGCCGCGTCCCTGTGTAACACCCAGGTCACCGGTGCGCTCGAGGCGACAGGCCACGCGGTTGGCCGGATCGGTAATAAGAAGCACGTCGCTGGTGCGGCGCGTTACGATCGTGGTCTTGCCCACAAGGCCATCCGCCGTGATGACCGCCTGGTTAGGTTGAACGCCGTCCTCGCTACCGCGGTTGATACGGACGCTCTGCCACCAGCCGCCGGTGCCGCCGCGTGCCACCACACGCCCCAGGAGAAGTCCGTGCGGCGACGATTCCCTGAAACCCATCATCCGGCGCAGGAGCCGGTTCTCCTGCTCGAGGGTTTTGTGATGACGCAGCTCGTGGCGCGCACGCGCCAGCTCGTCGAGCATGAGATCGTGTTCCTCGACCGCTTTGCGGGCGCGGAACAGAAAGGCCAGGACAGCACGTACGCGCTCGTCCATGTGGGTCAAGACCGTCTGAGACGAGACAGCACTATCCCTTGCGACCGCGCGCAGGCGCAGTTCGACTGCGATGGGGATGCTGACTAGAACTATAATAACGAGCAGAACCAGTCCGCCCAAAACTCTTTTGCCGCGCAAAATATCCTTCCCGCACGCGGGAAGTCTCCTTACTCATTGCGGCAGTACATGGAGGGGAATCGAACCGGTCAGGCCGTGGTCCGGCGCAAGAAGTTCAACTCGTTCAACACGACGCCTGTGCCTTCGGCTACGGCACTGAGGGGATCGTCGGCCAAGTGAACGGGAAGACCTGTCTGCTCGGAAATCAGCTTATCGAGCCCGGCGAGAAGCGCGCCTCCACCGGCGAGGATCATACCACGGTCGACAAGGTCGGATGACAGTTCGGGAGGACAGCGTTCCAGGGTAATGCGAATCGCATCGATAATTGAAGAAACCGGTTCCTGCAAAGCTTCGCGCACTTCCTCCGAGGTGATTGTCAGCGTCTTGGGGAGTCCTGCAACCAGGTCGCGCCCCTTGACTTCCATACTCGTCTCTTCCTCAACCGGATAGGCGGACCCCATGGTCATCTTAATCTCTTCCGCGGTCCGCTCACCGATCATCAGGTTATAAACCCGCTTCATGTACTGCACTATACATTCATCCATCTCATCGCCGCCCACGCGTACCGTGCGGCTAAACACAATGCCGGCCAGTGAAATGATAGCCACTTCCGTCGTTCCCCCGCCGATATCCACGATCATGTTACCGGCTGGTTCCTGGACAGGAAGGCCTACCCCAATCGCTGCCGCCATCGGCTCCTCGATTAGAAACACCTCCCGGGCCCCCGCATGTGTTGCGGAGTCCTTTACCGCCCGCTTTTCCACTTCGGTAATATCACTGGGTACGGCAATGATAATACGCGGGCGTACCATTTTCTTACGATTGTGTATCTTCTTAATGAAGTAACGCAGCATGGATTCGGTGATCTCGAAGTCTGCGATCACACCGGCCTTCATCGGACGAATAGCGACAATGTTGCCCGGAGTACGCCCCAGCATACGCTTGGCCTCGTCACCGACGGCCAGGATGCGCTTCGTGCCCGACTGGATAGCCACCACGGACGGTTCACGCAGCACAATGCCGCGGTCCTTAACATAGACCAGCGTGTTGGCCGTACCGAGGTCAATCCCGATGTCGTTTGAGAAGAGACTGAGGAATCCGTTGAACATTGCCACAACTATCTCCACCGAAGGGGGTAGCCGCTGCCGACAAGACACACGACACCCTTCCTGCTACGTTTCGCGTAATGTGCGGTATACCCCAACCGAGGTCAAGCCCCTAAAACAGTGTGACGCGGCGCTTGGGAATCACGACGCGGTCGCCATCTCTCAGCGGGATGTCCGCGGCGGGGTCGCCGTCCTCCATCAACCGCACAACGTTAACCCGGATCTCTTCATCCCAGCCCTTTTCGTTCTTGCGGATGACCATGACGGACTTCTTGTTCGCGTACGGCGACATCTGGCCCGCCACCCGGAACATGAGATGCAACATCGTGCAAGGCTGACTTGCCTTGAAGGAGTAGACGCCGGGTTGTTGGACCTCGCCCAGTACGACAATCGACCGCGTGCCGCCGCCGGCAACGGGAACATCACTGCCACCGACCGGGATAAACACGTAGGCCACGTCGTTGTTCTGAAGCACAACATCCGGGACCGCCGGGTTCCCCATTGCGTCGGAAAGCAGGTAGACTTCTCCCTCTTCGGCCAAGGCGGTTGCCTTCCGCAATCCGTTTCGCACGACCTTGACCTTCGCACCTTTGGCGGTCGGCCTCAGGCCACCCACACGCAAAAGGGCATCGTTGAGGCTAATGCTGTCGCCGGCGCCAATCTTGATCACGCCGGGGCTGATCACTTCGCCATCTACGCGCACCTTATCGTAAGATGCGCGGATGATGCGGACCTGGACCGTGGCGTTACGGAAATGGCGGCTCGTCAGAATGTCCTTGATCTTCTCGGCCGCCTGCGCCTCGGTCTTGTTGTATAGAATGACCGGGCCAACGTAGCCAAGCTTAACGGCGCCAATCTCGTTGACCGGGTAGCTGCCGTTCAGTGCCGGATCTTCGGCCACGCTGATCTGCACAAGGCAGTCGGGCTGAATCGTAAGCTCGCCCGGCGGCGTTGGTGCGGGCGTCGGAGCTTGTGCGGGCGACGGGCCCGGCGCGATCGTCCCGGGAGCCGGCTGATCGGGTGCAGGCACGGACACGGGCGCTACCGTGGTGGGAGGCGCAGCAGTTACAACGGTCGTCGGGTCGCCGGGAGCGGGCGCAGCAGGAGCTGGAGTCGCGGGATAGTCAATGCCGGCTTCCATCTCGAGTTGGTGCAGGAGCGCATCTACGTCAATGTCATAGTCGTTCGTGGCACATCCAACCAACGTGACGGCCACGAGCACAATGCCCAGCAGAGATCTCAGCGACCAAGCGTTCATAACCATCCTCACTGCCCGGCGAGATACGAACCGAGCACCAACAGTAAACTACATCCAAAAAGGGCACAGACGTCCCTGTGTTTCCAAGCGGTCTAGGCTCTCACGAAAACCGGAAAAGCGTCAAGATGCAATTTCGCGGGCCAAATCGCACCAGTCTGAAGTCGACAGCACCTGCGGACGAGCCGTCTCGGGCAGCGCGCGCTGTTTCAGCCAGGCACGACAGACCGATTCGTCCATTCGCATCCCTGCCGTGCCCTTTCGCAGTACGGTCACGAGCTGTTTCCGCCGCACCGAGAAAACGTACTTGGTCATGGCATGGAAGACGCGTTCGGCTTCTTCCGGAAGCGGGTGTCGCCCGTGCCGCACCAGCCGCACTATCGCAGAGGTCACCGCTGGCGCCGGCCAGAAACAGGTCGGACTGACCACCTTTACCTGCTCCACATCGTAGAGCCGCTGCACCCAAACACTCAGTAACCCGTAGTCCCTGGCCCCTACCGCGGCTGTCAGCCGATCCCCGACCTCGCGCTGGACAGTCAGCACCATCAAGTCGGGTGGCGCCGCGTTGCGAACCAGGTCGACAAGGATGCGGGTACCGGGCCGGTATGGAAGGTTGGCCACCACCTTGTTCAGACGACCACTACCCAACTGGTCAATCCGCTGCCTGAGCATGTCACTATTGACCACGGTGACCGGACGACTTTCCGAAAACCTTCCGATCAAGTGAGCCGCCAATCGTCGGTCCTTTTCCACGGCCACCACCTCCGCGGTACGCGCGGCCAACTCATCGGTCAGCACACCCAGCCCCGGCCCCACTTCCAGCACGCGGTCGTCGGCCTGAAGATCGGCCGCATCCACGAGGATGCGGAGTACGTTGGCATCGATGAGGAAATTCTGGCCCAGGCTCCTGCTCGGACGTACATCGATCTCGTCCAGCAGCGCTCGGACTTGAGTTGGGCTGGTCAGATTCATGGAAGCGTATCATTCACATGGATAGACAGGTTACACAGGATACCTTCCCATCCCCTTCATCCCGTTCATCCATGTCAAATGGAATCCGGCGAGACGATCTTGACGAAAGCATCCTCTCTCAGTCGTGCCACCCAGATGGCGTAGCCGGACTGAATCTCCTTCTGCCGCAGGTCGCGTTCGATCTGGGTGTAGACCTCGTTGAGCGGAGCAATTGTGGCTTCCCGGCGTCCTTCGACCTTAATGATGTAAAGGTTATCGGCAATCTGGATCGCATCGCTCACACGACCGGTCTCGGTCGATTCCACAAGCTGCGCGAGCTCACCGCGCAGCTCGAGGGCCGGATCGATCCACCCCCAGTCGCCACCTGCCTTCGCCTGCGAACCGCCGGAGAACTGCGTGGCGAGGTTCCCGAAATCCTCGCCGCCACGCGCCCGCTTGATCAGCTCGTCGGCCCGGTCCTTTCGATCCTGGTGTTCTGCGACCTGCTCCGGTGTCAGAACAATCATCCGCACATGCACCTGGGCTGGTTGCCTGAACTCATCGGCATGGCCCTCGTAGTAGCTGCGAACCCGACCGGGCGTGATCTGGACATACTGGTCCACGTTGGCGCTACGCATCGACTGGACGATCATCTGGCGCTCGATCGTCTCACGCCATTCCTCGTAGGTCATTTTCTCGGCCTGCAGTGCGCGCATGAGAACCTCGCGGTCACCATCGAACATATCGTCGATCATCTCCTCGGCGCGCTGGTCCACCACCCAGTCAGGAAGCCGGCCGCCCTGCTTCTCGTAGGCATCGAGCACGAGAAAGCGATCCACCAACGTACTAAGCGCCCTGTCGAAGGCCTCGTCCAGCCGCTCCTGGAGCGCTTCGCCGCGGTACTTCTGCATGAGCTGCCGACGCACCGGCTCGATCAGCACCATCACATCCGAGAGCGTGATCACGTGCTCGTTGACATACGCCGCCACCCCATCCACACGCATGCGTTCAACCGCATTCGTTTCAGCTGATTGCGCGGGAACGCAGAGAAGAAGTAAGAGAGCTGTAGTTCCGGCGAGCAGCTTTGAACACCCAACAGCCAACAAGGAATGTCCAACTCCCAAGTGCGAGCAGAGAGAGAATGGTATGCATTTCAGCCTCTCCATTCGCATATCTCGCTCACTTGGATATTGGGAGTTCCTTGTTGGCTGTTGGATATTCGATCGCATTCCAATCCTCTATACCGTTCTTGCCATCATCCTGCCGTTCAGCGTCACCGCTCTTCCGAAAGCAACCCGAAGTAAATCACCGGCGATGCCCGTTGACAATGCAATTTGGCTTCCGGTACCATTTGAGTGTGATGAAACGCGTAACCATTCCCCTGCTTGTAGCACTGGTTTTGATCGGTGGGCTCTGCTTTGTCGGCTGCGAAACCGAGTCGGCCTCGGAGAACAACGTACGGATTACCCCCTCCTCCGCCATCATCCTGATCGACGAGGCGATCGAACTGAACGCCAGCGGCGGGTTCGACTACGAATGGTCGCTTCAGAACGAGGAATGGGGAACGCTTTCCACCACCATCGGCCCAAGTACGATCTACACCAGCGCCTACAATCCCTCCGCCGAGGCGTGGCAGGAGCACCAGGTCGTCACCGTGAGGTCCTATATCAACAAACAGGCCGGAACCAACACCTTTGACTATAGCCAGACCGCCGAAGCCGTCATCACACACCAGACCGCGCAAGGTGCCGTACAGATATCGCCAGCAAATGCTGCTCTTGACGCTTATGAATCCGTCACATTCACCGCCAGCGGCGCCAATCGCTATAGTTGGAGTCTGCGCCAGCCGGTCTACGGCCAACTCACTGCCACCGAAGGACCAACCACTACCTACACTAGTACCATTGGGCCTGGCGAAGAGACGCTACAGATTCTGACCTGCACTACAGACCGAGGTACGACATCTGCCCATATTCTGCATAACCCGGATGAACTGACAATTACCCCGGCAAGTGCCCAACTATCTCCCGATGAATCCATAAACTTCACGGCAGCTGGCGGAGACGGGACCTACACGTGGGGCATCGACGATGGCTCCTTGGCCCAGTACTCGCCTGCTGCTGGAAGAATCACCACCGTCACCGCCAAGCCGTCCGTTACCAGTTCCAACGCCACCGTTCTGACTGTGACGTCTGGAGGAGAGAAGGCATACGCGAGCATTCAGTTTCGTGACTAGCGCCAGCACAGATTGAAGCGACCATGAACACGCACCTCACCAGCCTCCAGAACCCGCGCATCAAGCATGTATCACCCGCTCTGTAGA
The DNA here is from genome assembly GCA_964345005.1 of uncultured Victivallales bacterium. Taxonomy (GTDB): domain Bacteria; phylum Verrucomicrobiota; class Kiritimatiellia; order UBA8416; family JABMPJ01; genus JABMPJ01. The sequence goes on from CAYFPQ010000017.1 coordinate 46,928, forward strand.
CAACCGCCAATCACGTTGATTTACAATTTGACACTCGTATCGTCATATTGTAAAACCCGACCATGATCAGTCGAGATATCGAGCCGATACTGAGAAAAGCCGCGGACCAGTTCAAAGCCGTGGCCATCACCGGCCCTCGTCAGTCCGGCAAGACCACGTTGGCCCGAATGGCTTTTCCTGACAAACCGTACGTCTCACTGGAGTCGCTTGACGAACGTGAACGCGCCACGCGCGATCCGCGCCAGTTTCTGTCGCGCTTTCCCGATGGCTGTATTCTAGACGAGATCCAGCGTGTTCCGGATCTTTTTTCTTACGTGGGTGGCTGATTGACTCAAGTACCCCCCATATGTTGTGGTTTCTTGACAT
>CAYFPQ010000018.1:0-3217 GCA_964345005.1 uncultured Victivallales bacterium
AGACGGTAGAAGGGACCCCACAAGGCGGCCCGCTTAGTCCGTTGCTATCCAACGTCGTCTTGGACGAATTGGATTGGGAACTGGACCGTCGCGGACTCCGCAGATGGGGAAGACGGAGAGGAAGACGACCATCCAAGGGATGCCGTCCAGGTCGCCAAAGGGCGCTGCACCGTAGTGCCACCAATGGTCCATTGGCGAGACGATCCAGAGGATCGTGCAGGCAAGCAATCCGGTCACGTTTGCAGTGACAAGGCTTCTGACAAGGCGACCCGCTGACAAGCGGGGACGCCACACGAACCACCAACCAAACACCATGGCCGTCAGCCACAGCAGGATGTTGATGTGGAACTGCACAGCATTGGGCCAGGGACTGGCGCAATGGGTGAGCACGATGGTGCTGCCGGGAAGCCAGCCCGCGAGGAATTCATTGAACCCACGACGGGGTTCCCACACGACGTTGAGCACGCTGGACAGGAATCCACTCCAGACAGTGAAATACGCGAGCAGACCGATGTTGGGCAATCCTATGATGCCCATTTCAGGTTGAGCTTGCGGTGATGCTCAACGCAGTCTCTCAGGTATAGGTTGATCAGGTTCTGGTAAGGAATCCCTGATTCTTCTGCCATCTCTTTGAAGTAGGTGATGATGTCAGTCCCCATCCTAATGGTGACTTGCTTCTTCAGGCGGGATGCGTAGGGATTCCGCCGCTTCTTCATCTTCGAGAGGTCATATTCTTTCATGCTGCACCCCATGGGTATTCGCGTCGTTCGTTCTTGGTTGCTTTCCGAGCGGAGATGATTCGGATTACATCGCCACCTTGCCGAAGGCAGTGACACACCATGAGAATCCGTAGTCTTGCACTCACGCCAAGCAGAAGAAACCGTTCTTCGCGCTGATCGTGTTCATCGTCATAGAACTCGACAGCTTTTTGATCGAAAAACACCGATCGCGCCTCCTCAAAGGAGACGCCATGCTTCCGCTTGTTCTCCTGGTTCTTCCGTTCATCCCACTCGAATCGCAGGTCATCCATAACTACACTGTAAATATAGGATGGGGCGGGGTCAAGGCGAGATCGGTCTTCCTTTTGCCCTATGTTATTCGGTTGGCTGAAACCTCTATATTAACGATATTGGGTGTCTAATCTTGAAAACAGGGGCAATGGGGGCGCTGGGTGGGCGAGGGTGAGGGCTAGTATTGGCCGAGGGCCGAGAAGCTCATGGACTAGGTTCGGGAATCGCTCAGATATCACCATTACTCTCTCTCCGTACTGAGCAGACTTATTGCGACTGGATTGTCCGTTTCGTCAAGATCCACGCCACTCGCCATCCGCGGGAAATGGGGAAACCTGAAGTTGACGCCTTCCTCTCGCATCTTGCTCAAGCGCAGCATGTCGCCAAGTACAGTCAGAATCAAGGGTTTTTCGCTCACTGCGGAAGATCTGCGGAAGTCCTCCGTCCACGTCCATCTTGACGTTGTGGCTGAAGCCGTGCAGAATCTTACACGTGAGTCAGGATTCACGATGAGGAAGTCCGCAATAGCCTTGGCGATAGCCGTCCTCATGGTCGCGGCCTGTTCCCGGCGAGTGGCAGACCGGTCCGTCGATGAGCTACTTGATAGCGGTTGGGATCGGTATCGACTGGGCGAGTACGATTTGGCGGCGGATGCGTTCGATGCCGCGGCCGAGCAGTTCCCTGAGAACGACGCGCGTCATGTCGGGGCGCTCTATGGCCAAGCCACGGTCTGGAATCTCCGTACGCCGATCGGCCGCCAGGACAGAGAGCTGGCCTCCGACCTATACAGGCGGATCACTACAGAGTTTCCGGACAGTGCGGAGGCGCCCTGGTCGGCACTCGCCCTCGCGCGCATGGAGCATCTTGTTCCGATTGGCAAGGAGCCGGACTTCGACGCCGTGCGCGATGCTTACAGAAGTCAGGTCATCGAGGCGTACCCGGATCACCCGGCGGCGGAAGAGGCGACGGTCTACCTGTTGAGCACCTACGTGGCAACGCTTCTTCCGGGGGATGCACGCAAAGCCCTGGAAGGACTGGAGCGATTCGTAGCCGAGCATCCGGACTCCGGGTTCCTCAGCGCGGCACATGGTTTGGCCGCGATGAGCTGCGAGACGCTGGGTCATGCAGAGCGGCAGCTTGCGCACGGCATCAAGTCGCTCGACAAGCTGGAGCGAGATCCTCGAAATCCGTTTTATGACGTGTCTTGGCGATACTGGCAGCTCGCCGTAACGGCAGAGTTCGAGGCGGGGGATTTTCCGGCCGCGCGTCGCTACTACCGGAAGCTGCTGGATGAGTACCCGCTGGATATTCGTTGCTACGGAGCGCGGGAGGCGCTCAAGCGAATGGATCGCGTGGAGTCCGAGCTGAGGGCAGGCAAGACGGAGACACCGTCATGACGCGTGCGCTCAAATCGCTTGGCCGTCGGTTTCCGCTGCTCGTTGTGGGGTGTACCTATATCTGGGCGATGATAGCCATAGGGCTCTATCGTACCGAGCACTACGATCCCGATACCATTGTTTTGCGCATCGGTCACTGGCAGCTCGAGGCGAGCGTGCGCGAGGCGCTGAACCGGATGGCAGAGAGCTACAGTGAGCATCGTATTGAGCAGGGATTGCAGCCGGTCAGGATCATCCAGGATGCGGTTCCGGAGATGATCTATCCCCAGTGGCTCACCACGCAGCTCATGGGGGGCACGGCTCCGGACGTGATCGAAGTGGGTCTTGGCTCGCTGCCCTATCATCTCTGGCTTCAGTACTACAATCGCTACTTCATCCCGCTCACCGGCTACGTGGGCCGGCCGAATCCCTACAATGAGGGCGCCTCGCTGGAGGGTGTCCCGTTGCGGGCGACGTTCAAGGACGGGATGCGCGGCGCTTACGTGGAGGAGATGCAGGAGTACATCAGTGTACCGCTCTCTCAGTTCGGCGTGCGCATCTTCTACAATCGTGATCTCCTGCGGCAACTGACCGGACTCGAGACCCCGCCCAACGAGTATCGTGCGTTTCTCAAGGTGTGCGAGCAGATCAAGTCGCAGAACGATGAACGGGGCAACCCTTATGTGCCAATAGCCTCGTCACGTTACCATCTCTGGATGTGGGATGGGCCGATGTTCCAGCCGCTGACCTATGCGGTTCGAGACGTGGCCGACTTCAACCGGGATGGCTTTGTGGATAACGCGGAGCAGTTCGTGGCGTTCAAGGCGGGTC
>CAYFPQ010000018.1:3227-46794 GCA_964345005.1 uncultured Victivallales bacterium
ATGCTGCGTGAGGTGTCCGACCATTTTCAGACCGGATACACTGGTCTGACGCGTGACGAGGCCGTGTTCCTGTTTGCGCAACAACGCGCCGTCTTCATGACGACCGGGACCTGGGATGCCCGCAGCCTCCTGGAGCAGGCCGAGGGGACGTTTGAAGTGGGCGTAATGGACTATCCTCTTCCCACCCGCGACGACCCGGTCTATGGCCCGGTCATCCGCGGCCCGAACTACGAGCGTATTCTTGGGGGCTTTCCGTTCGCCATCACGCGCACGTGCAGGTATCCGGAAGTGGCATTCGATTTCCTGCTTTACCTCGCGAGCCAGTCGAAGAACGAGGAACTGAACGAGATCATCGGGTGGATTCCCAGCATTCGGGATACCAAGATGCCAAGTTTCCTGAAGGGGTTCGAACCTCATCTCGTAGGCGTGTACGGCTGCTTCAACCCCGGCAACCTTGGCGGTGAAACCTGGCTACGCTGGGATCAGCAGTACTCCCTCTACCAAGTGCGGAAGATTTCATACGAGGAGCTTATCGAGAACGTGGAGGACTACTACAAAGAGCGTGGGCTGGCCGATTTCGAGGAACAGCAGAAGGATTGGCGACGAGGTATGCATAAGAACGAGCAATTCCTGGCCGGTGTCCGGGGCAAAGCGCTGCTTGCCCGGGCGGAGGACGCTCAATCCCAGTGGATCCGGTATCGCTCCCTGACCACGGATCGCCAGGTGTCCCCCGAGATCTCCCATGTGCGCCAGATGAAGTTGGCGCGGCAGGAGCTGGAACTACCCCCCACGGGCCCCTATGAGTATTCGGAGGCCGTCCTGAATCGTGTACGGGCGCGACTGGAGAAAGAACAGTAGACGATGGCCAACGGTGCACTCAGGTGGAAGCAGGCGCGTTATCACTGGGAGATCTATCTCTTTGTGATCCCAACGCTGGTTGCCATCGGTCTGTTTGTTTACTACCCCGCCGCCAGCGGCATTTTTCACAGCTTCTTCCGCTGGAACGGGGCGGACATTGCCGAACCACAGGGCGTGGCGAACTACAAAGACCTCCTCTTCTCGACGGCCTTCTGGCAGTCTTTTCGCAATGCCTTCACGCTGGGCATCTGGAACGTGATCAAGATGATCCCCCCGCTCTTCGTTGCAGTGGCCATTCACCGCTGCAAGAGCTCCCGTCTCCAGTTTCTCTATCGCGCGATGTTCGTGGTGCCGATGGTGATTCCGCCTCTGATCATCGCCCTGATCTGGCGTGGTTTCTTTTTTGAGGCAACCAACGGATTCTTGAACCAGATCGTCGAGATGCTGAATCTCGAGCCGTTCCTGGCGGGGTTGGCTCACTTGCGATGGCCCTGGGCCGAGGCCGGGCAGTATTGGCTGCCCTGGGGCGACGTGTTTGGTCCTGCTCCATGGGATAAGGTGGCCCGCGCCGCTTGGCTGGCCGAACCACATTCCCCGCCGGCGTGGCTGGGCGATCCGAACCTCATCATGACATCCTGCATCATCTGGGGCTTCCCCTGGATGAACTCGCTGGCGGTCCTCACCCATTTGGCCAAACTGCAGGGCATCCCCAAGGACGTCTATGAGGCAGGCGACATTGACGGGGTCAACTGGTTCACCAAGTTCACGAAGATCGAGTTGCCGCTGATCACCGGCTCGATCTACATCATGCTTGTCTTCGTAATCATAGGCACGATCACCGATGCCGGCATGATCCTGGCCCTGGCCGGGATGGCGGGCGGCCCGGGAGGTGCCGTCGATGTTCCAGCGCTCTTTATGCTACGCAAAGCTTTCGTCGACCAGCGCATGGGCTATGCCTGCGCCGTGGGCATCATTCTGATGATGATCATCATGAGCCTGCAAAAGGTCAGTACGCTCGTACACGAGTGGGGCAGCTACGACATTGACCGAAAGAAACGCGTCAGGCGCCGCCTGGTGGGGATCGGCATCGCGCTCAACCTGGTTGCCCCGGTCATGGCAATCTGGGGAGAGGCCGACCAAGCGCTCTGGCGCGAGCTGTTGAGCAACCCGGGCGCTTATCTCCTCGGCTGGTTGCGCGGCTGGACCCCGGCCGGTTATGAGGCGTTCTTTCCCCGGATCCTCCGCAACGTCTCTGTGCTGTTCTTGCTGATGCTGCTTCCTCTTCGCAAGATATGGGGTTTCTTGGCTAAGATGCTTGCCGATCTCGTTGCTCCCCTGCGGAACCGTGACCTGTCCGTGACCGGGGAAGGGCAGCGCCGGATCGAGCGCGCCGCTGAGCGACGACAGACGGGCTGGTACCAAAGCCTGGCCAAGCTCGGGAACGGACTGCTTGTTGCCTGGCGGCATAGTTACGTCTGGTTTGTGCTGGCATTCGCCTTCGTGCCGCTGTACCTGATGATCATCGTCAGTTTCAAGACCAATACCCAGTTCTACCAGGCGCCGGCCGCGATTACTACCCCGCTGCATCCCGAGAACTGGCCCGAGGCATGGGCAAGCATCACGCCAACCTTGGCCAATAGTGTATTCCTTTCCGTCTCTTCCGTGCTGCTCACACTGTTTATGGCCCTCTGTGCCGCATACTTCTTCGCACGCCTGCGCATGCCGCTCAGCTCCTTTTTCTGGAATGCCATCCTGGTGCTGATGATGCTTCCCATGATCGCCAACCTGGTGCCGCTGTTCCGTCTTATCCGCGACATGAACCTGCTGAACACACTTACGGCGCTTATCCTGGTCGGGGCCGCCCAAGGGCAAATCTTTGCTATCTTCATGTTGCGCAACTTCGTGGCGGACATACCACGCGACCTCTACGAGGCTGCCGATATTGACGGCGCCAGTCACTTCCGGCAGATGTGGACCATCGTGCTGCCGCTGTCGGGCCCGATCCTCGGCACGGTCGGGGTCATGCATTTCATGACGGCGTGGAACGAGTTTGTATTGCCGCTGATCTTCATGCGCGACCATGCCCGTTTGCCGGTCATGGTCCAGCTCATGCGGATGGCCGGCGAGTACATCAAGCTGTGGGGGCCACTCATGGCCGGGTACGCGATGGCGTCTGTTCCCATTATCCTTCTCTTCATCTTCTCGATGAAGCTCTTCGTCCGCGGCATGACCGAGGGTGCTGTGAAAGGCTGATTCCGGGTCTGTAGCCATACGGCTTATCTTCAGTCCTGACCGGGAATGGTCGTGGCGTCGGAAGCAAGAGGCGGGCACCGATTCACAGAAGAGGCAGCTGATCTGAACGGTCTGACGTGTTGGAGCGCGGGGCCGGTGCGGTTGCCTCACGCACCATCATGGGCTCTTGCCGGGGAGGGAAAGGCGACGTCCCGCCTTTTTCGGCCCCGAGGGATTCAAGTAACTTTCCAACGGTTCTGCGGGTGAAGGTGGGAATACCCAGAGCCATGAGGTCGCTGTTCTCTTGCGCGTTAACCGTAAATATGGGGACGCCGAGGGCGAGGGCGCGCTTGCAGACTGTGTACGTCTTGGACCCCTTCTCTGCCCCCGGAACAAAAACGACATCTGACAAAACACAGGTCAGCAGGTTGCGCAACATAATATTCCGTCGCTCCATACGCTTTTGGGCGGGCGGGGTTATCGACAGCACCAGTATCTCTCCCTCACGCGCTCGCCGGTAGTATTCCTCCTTTTGAGGGAAGCCGCGAAACGGACCTTCGTACCCGAAGCGGTCGTTGAGGAAGTCATCCCAGTTCTCCCGCTCCAGCCCTCGCGCGGTGAGCATCGTGAGAGAGCGTGTATTGTCCGGGTCCGTCGGGCGGTCCATGGCCAGCCGAAATATCTCGGTTTCCATGACGGCATGCCAGCCGCCGATGTAGTTCATGGCGTACTCACGAATAGTGAAAAGGAGTTGGTTGGCCTCAACCATGCACTGGCCCGGACAGAGGTCAGAACAGACGACCCCCATGTTGAATCGCTGGAGAAGCTCCAGCGGGCCGTCGTAATAGATCGTGGGCGCATTCTCTCCCATGCGGTCTCTGACCTTGCTTGGATAGACTGCGTTCTGGGGATCTAGTGCCTGATGTTCCATAATGCTTTCGCCAAACGATCTATCTCTTGCTGTTCTGTGTCTATCTCTTGCTGTTTCGCCACCAGATTGTGGGCGCGCATGGATGCCTCGGCCAGCGCGGAATGGGTTTCGACCGATGGGTCGAATTCGGGGATGGCGATGTTCTTCATTACGGACGGCGCCCCGAATCCGCGCCCTCCCGATGAGAAACTGCGAATATGAGCGTCCAGCACGCTCGAGTTAAGCAGCGCACACAGGTAATGCGCCTCGCTCTTGTTCTTTGCCGTGAAAAACGACGTCGTGTCCGTCGAGATCAGTGTCTTGACCCCGAATGGAGTTCTTGTCGTGCTCAAGACGGTAGCAACCATGCGCGAAGCCATACGTTTCCAGGCCACACGATAACGAGAGAACGTGTATGCTCCTATGCCAAACATCGCGTAGAAGGCCGTCTTCTCTGCAAGCTGTCTTACCACGTTAGAGCCTCGCGACATGAGAATGTCCTCAAACTGCTTGAGGTACGCATAGGTGAGGGGAAGATGTTCTAGCATCCAGTCTTCCTTGAATGGCTCACGAGTAGCGGGGTCCTGGGAAATCAGAACGGGAAACGTTCTTGTCGTCCCGAACCGCGTAATGTCTCCCCCTGCGACCGCAGGATAGACAAGGTTAGTTTCAATGGAATCCTTGACGCTTCTCACTTCGCGTTTGCCTCGATCATGTTGGTTTTCGACAACGACGAGGCCGTCCGGACGCATTTCAATGAAGTTCAGCCAGAATACACCGTAAGGCTCAACACGAGCACCCAGACGGGCAGAGTATGGATTCCGGCCCTTGAGTGACAGCGACGCTTCAATCTCGGAGGAAGATGCTGTCTGCCACGAAGACGCCAGACGTCTTGGATCGACGGGAACGGCTTTCAGTTGCCTCCGTGTGGTCTTGGCGCGGACCTCTGACAGCGTGGCATTAGGGGATATCCGGCCGACACCGGGTTTGCGCTGCCACTCCACGACCGACACCGGGTACTGCGTTTTTCTGCCTTTCTTCATCGTGAAAATGGCGGTCTTGTTAGCGGCATGGAACGGTTTAACGTGGACCATATCCTCCATGCGAGTCAGCTTGAGGTGCTCGCCGCTCTCCCCGATCTGGAATCTGCGGAATCCTTCGCCTGCCCCCTTCGACTTGAACACCTCCTGGGTGATGACAAACGCCATGGTTCCACTGGTCTTGAGGTACCGGTCGGCACACGTATAGGTGAAAAGCATCGAGAAGTCTTTTTCGCCAGCACCGAGACGTGTTTCGTGGCCGCTGAGCGAGAAGAGCCCGTAGTCGTGCCAGAGCGGGAGTGTCCGCTTGCGATACTCGTCCGCGAGGTAGCCCCACCGTATCCACGGCGGGTTCCCAACGACATAGTCGAACTGGCCAACGTAGACCGGCGCGAAAGCGTTCTTGATGTAATGCGCCCAGATCCCGTCACGGTTCTCGTCGTCCAGCTTCTTAATCTGGCGGTAGATCTCGGTGAGTTGCGATGGCTCGTCGCCGGTCAGATCCATCTTGCGGGTCAGGACCCTCGCGAACTCATCGACGGCTGTCTTGCTGCGCAGTGAGTGAATAATGAGCCCCGTGAACTGGTCGATGCGAGTCCGGTCCTTCATAGACAACGGGAAGACGTAATCGTGCTCGTGCGTTCGGAAGATAACGATCTCTTCTTCGTCGAAAGTTCGCTGCTTCTCGACATACTGATCGGGAGGCAGCACGGAGTCGCAAAGATAGACGGGCAACGAAACGGGCCGCACATAGGGCAGAAAGCGGGCGAACGCGATCAGGTAGTTCGTGCGGGCGGCAAGTACAGCAAGCGGGTTGAGGTCGAACCCCATGACATTATCAAGAATGGCACGCCCAATCTCGGCGGGCCGTACGCTCGTGCTCTTCTCGGCAAAGCCGATCGCCCGCTGAATGGCTTGGACCAGAAAGGTCCCGGATCCGCAAGCCGGGTCAAGAAACCGCGAGTTCGGGTCTCCCTTGTATCCTGAGCGATCCACCAGATATCCGGCCAGCCAATCCGGGGTGTAGTACTCGCCCAAGCTGTGGCGAAGCTTGCGCGGCACGACCATCTCGTAGAGCTTTTGTAGGAGATCGCGCGTCCACTCGGGCTCAAGTACAGGCGTAGCAGGCTCGAAATCCGCCAAGGTGCGGACGATGTCACGGATGGCGCCGGCAATCGGCTTGGTCCATACGTCGAGATACCAAGAGAAGAAGTCGGCCTCCAGAAAGTTCTCAATGCCCCTGGCCCGGAAGTCTTCGCCGCTTTCGAGGCGTGAGAGGCGGTCGTGCAAGACCCGGTCTGTTTCTGCGTTGAGGCCGCCGACAAAGGATGAAACGGCGAGATCGCGTTGAAGCGCCAGAAGCTCGACGGCGATGAGTTTCATCAGCAGGGCGTAGAACGTGTGGATGGCAAATAGAAGCGGCTTGAGACGAATGCCCAGAGGCAAACCGTAGAGTCGGGCTGACTCTTCCGCCGCCTTCTCCGCTTTCTCCAGCTTCTCACCGTAAACGACACCAAAAATGCGATCCCATTCATCGTAGAACGTTGCTACGCGAGGGAACGACCGCTTACGCTGGCCGCGCATGGCTGCCGAGTAGAGCTCGGACACAGCTACGCGCGCGACTTGGGTCTCCGGGTTGAAGACCTTGGCGAGATCCTGTGCTGTCAGGGGCATACGGGCAGCAGAACGCACGTAGACAAGGAGGTTTGCCAGGCTGCTTGACGTGATGGGGTAAGGACCTTGGAACTGAAACCCCTTTCGTGCCACGACCTCAGGAAACAAGTCCTGGACCTCTGTCTCGACCGGCACGGGTGACGCCAGTGCCTTGGCCGCCTTGGAGTATCTTGCGAACAGAACACTCGATCCATCGATCGCAACGCCTACGGCCTTCTCAAGGAAGTCGTGGGCGTGTTTGCCGTGACGCTGTGATTCTTCAGTGAGGTAGCCTTCAAGCTGACGCTTTACGGCGGAGATGGAGTTGGCTCGACTCAGCTTCTTCGGGGCCTTGTACTCAATGATGAGATAGCCGTAGACGGCATCCATCCGCTTCTTTGTCAGAATCGTGCCCTTCTCATATTCGGCTATGCCGACGTCGATTCCCGCCTGTCCGAAAGCTCGCCGCAGAATCGGGTCGATCGCCATCTTGGCGTCTTCTTCGGTCTTGGCCGTTCGGGTACGGTTACGGATTTCGGAGGCAAGTCTCTCCGTATCAATCTGCCAAGGCTCTTTGCTCATCAGTGTCGCCTTCCTTCATCAACACGTCAGTGACAAGTAGCAGAAGATCCGATCCTTATCAATCGAAAGCGCCCTTCGCGATATATATAACGCGCAGTGATACTGGGATTTGCGCTTGTGCAGGCAATCGTGGGGCGGGTATTGTTTGGGGCTTTCGTTTGAAAAGGTGCGAAAAGCGTTGTGTAGCGGTTCTGTCGCTGTTCAGCGCATGAGAGTGGTGTGGTTATGAAAGAGATCGGACTGGGACTGTTGGGGTTTGGGACTGTCGGCGCGGGCGTCGTGCGCGGTCTGCAGCAAAACGGTGAACTGATCGCGAGTCGCCTTGGTGTGAAGCTCGTGCTCCGTCGAATAGCGGACCTGGATCTCGAGAGCGACCGTGGTGTAGCCGTAGACGAAGGTATCCTGTCTACAGACGCAAGAGCCGTGATCGACGACCCTGAGGTAGATGTGGTCATAGAGTTGGTCGGTGGTACCGGTGTGGCGAAGGAGTTTGTCCTGCGCGCCCTCGAGCAGGGCAAGCCGGTGGTGACCGCTAACAAGGCGCTGTTGGCCGATTTCGGGACCGAGATCTTCGACCTGGCCCGCGAGAGGAAGACGGATATCTACTTCGGTGCCAGTGTTGGCGGCGGCATCCCTATTATCAGGGCGCTCCGCGAGGGACTCTCGGCTAACCGGATTCGGACCATTCATGGAATCTTGAACGGGACCTGTAACTACATCCTGACTGAAATGGAGCGCGCAGGCGTTCCGTTTGACGAGTGCCTGGCCGACGCGCAGGCCAAGGGCTATGCCGAGGCAGAGCCGAGCCTGGATATCGACGGGTTCGATACGGCCCACAAGGCCGTGATCCTGGCTTCGCTCGCCTACGGCGGGACGGTGCCGATGGATGCCGTGCACGTTGAGGGCATACGCGGCCTGTCGGATCTGGATATCGGTTACGCGCGCGACTTGGGTTACCGGGTCAAGCTGCTGGCGGTGATCGGGGAGAGAGACGGCGCGGTCGAGATTCGTGTGCACCCGTCACTGGTGCCGCTCGATAGCATGCTTGGGTCGGTCAGCGGTGTGTTCAATGCGGTGCTGGTGAATGGCGACATGACTGGCGATACGCTCTACTACGGGCGGGGCGCCGGGGCGGACCCAACGGCGAGTACGGTGCTGGGCGATGTTGTGGATGTTGTGCGGAACCTTGAGTCGGGTTCGGCACATCGTATTGCAGCGATCCCGGAGTCGGGCGACGAGATTCGAATTCGCCCGATGTCTGAGATTCGGACGCGCTATTACCTGCGGTTCTGTCTGAAGGACGAGCCGGACGTGCTGTCGCAGATTTCGCATGCTCTGGGTAAACACCAGATTAGTGTGGCAGCGGCAATGCAGAAGGATGAGCCGGACGATAACCACGTGCCGGTGGTCTTCATGACCCACGAGGCGGTGGAAGAAGAAGTGGACGCGGCGTTGAAAGAGATCGCCGCATTGGACTGCGTGTCGGGAGAGCCGGTACGGTTGCGGATTGAGGGATAGGGAAGATGAAGGTTTGTAAGTTTGGAGGAAGCTCGTTAGCTGATGCGGCCCAGGTGTCGCAGGTGTGTGACGTGGTGATGGCGGATTCGGACCGTCGGCTGGTCGTGGTTTCGGCGCCCGGCAAGCGCTTCAAAGACGATATCAAGGTGACCGATCTGCTGATCGCTTGCGCCAATGCACGCTTGGACAATAAGCCGACGGACGAGGCGCTCGAGGCTGTAGTGGCCCGCTATCGCGAGATACAGGAGACCCTGGGCGTCGATCCGGCCGTGATGACAGCTATTTCTGAGAACCTTGCCACAACGCTGGCCGGGAACACCGAGCACCGTGAGCGGTTCATGGACGCGATGAAAGCGGCCGGCGAGGACAACTCGGCCCGGTTGGTCGCCGCGGAGCTGCAGCGACGCGGTGTGGATGCGCGCTACCTGAACCCGGGCGATGCGGGTCTGCTGCTGAGCGGTGAGTACGGCAACGCCCGGCTGTTGCCGGAGTCGTATGACAACCTGGCGCAACTACGCAGCGCCGAGGGCATCACGGTCTTTCCCGGCTTCTTCGGCTATACCCGCGAAGGTGAAGTGGTGACGTTCCCGCGCGGCGGGTCGGACATCACCGGCGCGATCCTGGCGGCGGCGGTGAAAGCGGAGGTGTACGAGAACTTCACGGACGTGGACTTTGTCTGCTCGGTGGACCCCTCACTCGTGGAGGATGTGAAGGCGATAACGGAGATGACGTATCGCGAGATGCGCGAGCTTTCGTATGCCGGCTTCAACGTGCTGCACGACGAAGCGATCATTCCTGCCGTGCACGCGGAAATTCCGATCCGGATTTGTAACACGAACAATCCGGAAGTGCCGGGGACACTGATTGTGTCCGAACGGGAAGTCACGCATGGTTCGGTGCTGGGTATAGCCGGTTCGGGTGGGTTTTGCTCCGTGCTGGTGAGTAAGTACCTGATGAACCGCGAGATCGGTTTCGGTCGACGCGTCCTCCAGTTTTTTGAGGAGGAGGGGTTGTCGTTCGAGCACATGCCTTCCGGTGTGGACAACCTCTCGGTCGTGCTCCGCGAGGACGAGCTGGACGACGCTACCGTGGAACGCATCGTGACGCATATTCGCGAGGCGCTTGGTGCCGATAGCGTGAGTGTTGAGCACGGCTTGGCGCTCGTGATGTTGGTGGGCGAGGGGATGCATTACACCGTCGGTGTGGCCAAACGTGCCACGGCGGCGTTGGCGGACGCCAGCATTAACCTGGAAATGATCGACCAGGGCTCCTCGGAGCTGAGTATCGTCTTCGGCATCAAGGAGGCCGATAGAAAGGCAGCGATGAAAGCGCTGTATAAGAAGTTTTTTGAATAGAAAGAAGGTGACGTTATGAGCACCAAGAGAGTTTCGTTGTATGACACAACACTGCGCGATGGCGCGCAGGCAGAGGGCGTTTCCTTTTCGGCCGCAGGCAAGCTGCAGCTCGTGCGCCGGTTGGATGCGTTCGGGGTAGACTATATCGAGGGCGGCTACGCCGGTTCGAACGAGAAGGATATGGCGTTCTTTGAGGCATTACGCCGCGAGCCGCTGAAGCAAGCGCGTATCGCTGCATTCGGTGCCACGCGACGTGCACGGACACGTGTGAAGGATGATCCTTTTCTCCCGAGCCTCGTCAAGGCTGCCACTCCCACGTGCACGCTCTTCGGCAAGACGTGGAAATTGCACGTCAAGGACGTGCTGCGCACGACGTTCAAAGAAAACCTGGCGATGATCGCCGACTCGGTGGCATACCTCAAGGACCACGACCGCGAGGTGTTCTTTGATTGCGAGCATTTCTTCGATGGTTACAAGGACGATCCTGACTATGCCATGCGCTGTCTCGAAGCGGCCATAGGCGCCGGCGTGGATGGCGTGGTGCTCTGCGATACAAACGGCGGCACGATGCCGCACGAGATCCATGCCGTGACACGCGCCGTGGTTGAGGCCGTGAAGGTGTCGGTAGGCATCCACACGCATAACGACAGTGGCGTGGGTGTAGCCAATGCTCTCGAAGGCGTGCGTGCAGGTGCCACACAGGTGCAGGGCACCATGAACGGGTATGGCGAACGATGCGGTAACGCGAACCTGACCACACTGATCCCAGCCCTTCAGCTCAAGTTGGGGCGCCGTTGTGTGCGCGCCTCGCAGATGGGGAAGCTCAGAGAGCTGTCGATGTTTGTAGACGATCTGGTCAACCTGCGTCCCGATCAGCGTGCGCCGTTCGTGGGTGCGAGTGCGTTCAGCCATAAGGGCGGATCGCACGTCAACGCGGTGCGAAAGAATCCGGTAACGTTCGAGCATATCGATCCGTCCGAGGTCGGCAATGAGCGCAAGATCCTGGTGTCCGAACTCTCGGGGGGCAGTAACGTGTTGCTCAAAGCTATAGAGTTGGGCGCTGGACACGAGCAGTCACCGGAGGATACGCGCGAGGTGCTGAAAGCCCTGAAGGAACTGGAGAGCAAGGGCTACGCTTTTGAAGCGGCGGATGCCTCGTTCCGCATGCTGATCCAGAAGGTTCTAAAGGATCATCAGCCGTTCTTCGATCTGGAAGGCTTCCGCGTCATCGTAGAGAAGCGTGGGAAAGATGAAGCATGCGTGTCCGAGGCCACGATCAAAGTGCGTGTGAAGGGCGAAATCGAGCAGACCGTCGCCGAAGGCGATGGTCCGGTCAACGCGTTGGACGGTGCGCTGCGTAAGGCGCTTATCCGGTTCTACCCGGAGATAGCCAATGTTGCGTTGACTGACTTCCGGGTCCGTATACTGGATCCACAGGAAGCTACCGCAGCCACCACGCGAGTTCTGATCGAGTCGAGCGATGGCGAAGGCAGTTGGGGCACGGTCGGCGTCTCCGAGAACATCATAGAGGCCGCATGGGAGGCGCTGATGGACAGCGTGGAATACAAGCTGTTCAAAGAAGAGGAAAAGAAGCGCCACCGCAAGCGCCGCTAGAAGTCGGAGATCGGAAGACGGAGGTCGGGATACTCTACCCAAGAACCCAGAACCCAGAACCTTGAACCCAGAACCCCTTATGGACAAACACTACGACACTCATCGAATTGAAGACGCCTGGTACGAAACCTGGCTGGAAACCGGTGCGTTTCACAGCGATCATGAGCAGGGGGGCGAGCCCTACTGCGTGATGATTCCGCCGCCGAACGTGACCGGCATCCTGCACATGGGGCATGCGCTCAACAACACGATCCAGGACATTCTCGTCCGCTGGCGGCGTATGGAGGGGCGGAACGTAATCTGGATGCCCGGAACCGACCACGCCGGCATTGCCACGCAGAACGTGGTGGAGCGGGCCCTTAAGAAGGAAGACAAGAGCCGTGACGATCTCGGGCGCGATGCGTTTATTGAGCGGGTCTGGAAGTGGCGCGCCGAGTATGGCGGCACGATTGTGCGACAGCTCAAGCGCCTTGGGGCTTCCTGCGACTGGGAGCGCGAGCGCTTCACGATGGACGAAGGCCTGAGCGACGCCGTCGCAGAGGTCTTTGTGCGTCTATACGAGAAGGGGCTGATCTACCGCGCCAACTACATCATCAACTGGTGTCCGCGCTGCCATACCGCACTCTCGGACGAGGAGAGCGAGCATCAGGACAGCGTCGGCAAGCTTTACCATATCCGCTACCCGGTAAAGGGCGGTGAGGAAGGTGAATACATCGTCGTGGCCACGACCCGGCCCGAGACACTTCTGGGTGATACGGCTGTCGCAGTGCACCCCGACGACGAGCGGTACGCCGACCTGGACCAGAAGCAGATTATCCTGCCTGTGCTCGAGCGCGAGCTGCGTGTGATTCGTGACGAGTATGTCGACCCCAAGTTCGGTACCGGTATTGTGAAGGTCACGCCTGCCCACGATCCGAACGACTTCGAGATGGGACAGCGCCACGATCTCGAGCAGATCAATGTCATGAACGGTGACGGTACGATGAATGAAGGTGCCGGTCCGTACGCGGGGATGGACCGTTTTGCCTGTCGCCGCAAGATTCTCGAGGATTTGAAGGAACAGGACCTGATCGAGAAGATAGATGACCATCACCATGCCGTGGGGCACTGCTATCGCTGCGATACGGTCGTGGAGCCGCGTCTTTCGCCGCAATGGTTTGTGAAGATGAAGCCACTGGCCGAACCGGCCCTGGCCGCGGTCAAGAATGGCGACGTGAACTTCGTGCCGGGACGTTGGACCAAGGTCTACATGGAGTGGATGGAGAACATCCGCGACTGGTGTATCTCGCGCCAGATCTGGTGGGGGCACCGGATTCCCGTCTTCACATGCAGCGGCTGCGAACATGAGTGGGCAGCCAAGGGGCGCCCGGAGAGCTGCCCGGAGTGTGGCGCTGACGATGTGAAGCAGGATGAGGATGTGCTGGATACCTGGTTTTCCTCGTGGCTGTGGCCCTTCAGCACACTCGGATGGCCGGATAAGAACCCCGATCTCTCTCATTACTACCCAACACATGACTTGGTAACGGCGTCGGAGATCATCTTCTTCTGGGTCGCGCGCATGATCATGGCGGGTTGCGAGTTTATGGGCGGTATTCCTTTCGACACCGTCTATATCCATGGCACGGTGCGCGACGACAAAGGCAAGAAGATGAGCAAGAGCCTGGGCAACGCCCTGGACCCGCTCGATATCATCAAGGACTTCAGCGCCGACGCGCTACGCTTCAGCCTCACTATGCTGACTGCGACCGGACAGGACGTCTACATTTCGAAAGAGAAGTTCGAATTGGGTCGTAACTTCGGTACCAAGCTGTGGAACGCCTCCCGCTTCATACGCATGCAGGACGGCGATGCCGAGGCTCCGGCTCCGCAGCGCGACGTCGTGAGTGTTCCCGAGCTGGACCCGGCCCTGTTGTCGGCCGACGATCGTCACCTGTTGGGCAAGCTCGATCAGGCGGTGCGGGACTGTACCGATGCCTTGGAGCGATACCGTTTCAATGACGCCGCGCACGTGATTTACGAGTTCCTATGGCATCAATACTGCGACTGGTATATCGAGTATAGCAAGGGCACGCTGAACGGCGATGACGAGGCGCGCCGAGCTCAGGTACTGCGCATCATGCACTACGCGCTGGGCACGGCGGTACGTTTGCTCCACCCGATTATGCCGTTCCTGACCGAAGAGCTGTGGCACGCCATGGGTTACTCCAGTTCGACCGACCGGCACGACCCGTCGGGTTTCATTATGAAGGCGCCGTGGCCGACACCGTTGGACGACGAGCAGCTCACCGCGTGGGGTGTCGATGCCGAGACGTTGGCGTATGTCGAGAACAAGCACGAATTGATCCGTCTCGGGCGCACGCTCCGCGCCGATTTCGGGATTGTCCCGAACAAAGCGATCGACTACACCATCAAACCGCACGATGCCGACACCGCTTCACGTCTCGAGGCGGACCGGGAGTCGGTTGCCGCCCTGCTCAAGGCCGAGAATCTGACTATCGACACGACGTTCGAACCGGACCAGGCTATGCCTTCGAGCGTGGGTAGTGTGGGGACGGTTTACATGCCGTTGGCTGGTCTGCTCGACGTTGAAGCCGAGTTGAAGCGTCTGGGTGGACAGCTTGAGAAGGTGGTCAAAGGGATCGACCAGATTGTGCGCAAGCTATCGAACGATGCGTTCGTCACACGCGCCCCCGAGGCCGTGGTCGAGCAGCAGCGCCAGAAGCAGAAAGAGCTCACGGAGAAGCGCGATAAGATCGAACGCCTGATGGAGACGATCCGGGGGTAGCCCCGATCTTTCATGAAAGGGAAGAAGGAACCGCGGATTCACGCAGATGAACGCGGATTGGCCGCTACGCGTAGCGGCGACCTTCGTCCAGCATAGCCAGGTAGTTATCCAGCGGGATATAGTTGGCGACGCTGTTCCCTGTACCGAGGCAGTAGCCGCCGCCTTCCTGGCAGGCGTCCAGGGTGTTTCGGACACGCTCACGGATTGAGTCTTCATCCGAGCGACAGAGGAAGTCCACGTCAACTCCTCCCAGCAGTGCAACGCGGTGGCCGATCTTCTGCTTTAGCTCACAGATGTCAACGATCGCGTCCTCGAAGCTGTGTTTGGCATCGATCCTCACGTCTTCGATCAGATCTTCCATGATGTCGTCGAGTTTTCCGCAGGCGTGCAGCAGGTAGAGTCGATCCTTGTCGTGGCACATCTGTGCCAGAAGCTTGTGGCTGGGAAGCACGTATTCGCGGATGTCGTCTGGTGAGATCGCCAGGCCAGTCTTGAATCCCATATCGTCGGTGCCCCAGACCATCTTTACGCGGTCGTACTCAAGTATGCGCTCCACGCATCGTTCGTAGTGTGCGGTCAGCCGGTCCGCAATGGCCTTGACCAAGTCGCGCTGATCGAACAGGGCAAAGCAGAGATTCTCGTATCCCATCAGGAACGTAATCTCTTCAAGGAAGTGGCCGGTAAGCCCGCCGATGATACACATGTCCTCCGGAAGATTTTCCTGGTACCACTCAAGCTCTTCGGTGGCTGCCGGGGCGTCGACATCCGGCCACTGATAGCGTTCGAAGTCTTCCCATGAGAGGATAGAGCCGCGATGTGGGTCCACGAAGTTACGGTCATGGCCTTCGGCGAGTTCTGCCGTGTCTTCTGTCGCTATGATGTTGTCGATGTCCAGCAGGGTTCCTGTCAGCCCGGCGACGACGTAGTCGTAACCGCAGAAGCGCTGGACTGCGATGTACTTCCAGCGCTCGTAATGGGGGTCGGATGGATCGATGCCCTTTGGGAGATCGTATCTTTCGGCAATGGCCTGCTTGATCTCTTTGTCTTGGAATATTTCGCAGAAGAACACGCGATTGGGTGTGCCCTTACGCTGGATCGTGTCTACGAACCCCTGCCAGTCAGGTTGAAACGGTTTTTCGAGTGCTTCGTAACGGCTCATAATCAACTCCTTCGCGGATGGCAGTTCCTGCGTCTCCAGTGTGGTTTCGATATTGTCTCGAAAGTGGCAACTGACAGCATCTCACACATTGCTCTTTATGTCTTTGGTTGGATCGTCTAATATGTACCTCTAACGCTTATCATGATTGCAAAATATGACACGGACACGATTCCCGGCTTCGTTGCGGGTATTGAGGCATTGCACTATCTTAAGCCTTATGTAAGGCAGTGTGGCGACGCACGACGTCCTCCCTGGCGGATTGGCGAGCGGTGCCTGTTGGATTATCTGCTTGTCTATATCGCTGAGGGAGCGGGGCGTTTCGAGATTGCGGGACGGGCTCATGAGGTGGCAACGGGCGATCTGTTCTGGATTCCCCCGGCCAGACCACACGCGATGGAGGGGTATCCGCCCAGCATGGTGTGTCCGTTTGTCCACTTCGATCTGATTTACCGTCCGGATATCAGCCATTGGGACTTCTCGGTGCCGGAGGGCATGACGGATCTATCGGACTTGCATCCACTCATGCATCCCGACATGTCGGAAACACCGTTCGGTGATCTATGTGGGCGGTTGGAACTGAATACGAACCGACGTGTGGGTCAGTTGATTCGCGACCTCTGCGTGGAGATGGCGCGCGCGCAGCCGTATGCGTTCTTGCGTTCGTCGGGGATCATGCTGGAAATCCTGGGCGAGATTCTGCGCGGGCGGGAGCAGGGGATACCGGAGCACAATGCGCATGTTCCGGCGTTGGAAGATGCGGCAGACTACTTGCGGGAGCATTGTGGTGATGAAGACGCTATCACCCGGGCTGCACGGAAAGCTGCACTTTCGACGAGCCATTTTCGGCGCCTGTTTGCGCAACATCACGGGTGTCCGCCACGGGCGTACCTGCGTCGGGCGCGTGTCCAGGTTGCAAAGCAACTGATGATAGGTTCGACACTCAATTTCACGGAGATAGCGGACCAGGTTGGATTTGCCACGGTCCACAGCTTCTCTCGCGCTTTCAAAGCGGTTGAGGGAGTCTCCCCACGTCAGTACCGATGCTTTGCACGGTAACACCCAATGAGCGTGAGGTCATTCGTCGGGGTAGCGGACGATGATAAAGGCCTCCACCTTTCCTTTTCCGGCGTTCTGCAGGGCGTGTGGCAGGTCGGCGCGATAATGAATGGAGTCGCCCTTGTGAACTTCGGTTTCCTGTTCGCCGCTGACAACGCGCAGTCGTCCGCGCGACAGGTAGAGGATCTCTTGTGCTCCGGGAAAATGCGGTTCGCTCACCAACTCACCACCAGCCTCGAGCGTGAGGCGATAGAACTCCACCGTTTTCTCCAGCCCGAGTGGGCTTAAGGTACGTATATGGCAGGCATGGTCCGAGCGGAAGGTGTAGGCCTCGTCGGTTGAGCGGATGACCTTGATGATGTTGTGTGGCTCCGGCACATCAAGCAGGTCCCCGATCGACAACTTCAGGGCGTTGCAGATCTTGAGCATGACGGCCACGGTCGGGTTGACTTTGTCCTGTTCAATCTGGCTGAGCATGGCCTTGGAAACACTGGCCATCTTGGATAGTTGATCCAGTGTGAGTTTGCGGGCTGTGCGGCAGCGCTTCAGCTTGCGCCCTGGGTGGTAGGCCGAATGGCGCGCGGCGCGCTTTCTTGAAGGTTGTTTGTTGACCATGGCTACGCGTTCACTATAATGAATTCCGGATATTGGACAGGCACCAAATATACTGTATTTCCGGTGGCGAAAGGGCAAGCATGAAAGCGTTGGTGAAATCAGAGGCGACGGAAGGACTGTGGCTCGAAACGGTCCCGGAACCGGAGGTGGGCACTAACGATGTGCTGATCAGAATTCTGAAGACCAGCATATGTGGTACGGATGTGCACATTTGGAACTGGGACGAGTGGGCGCAGAAGACGATTCCCATAGGAATGACCGTAGGCCATGAGTTCGTGGGGGTGGTGGAGGACTTCGGATCGAATGTCCACGATTATGCTAAAGGGGATCTTGTCAGCGGCGAAGGGCATCTGGTGTGTGGCCGGTGCCGCAACTGCCTAGCCGGCCGCCGACATCTCTGTGCGCATACGAGCGGGGTCGGGGTGAATCGCAATGGTGCCTTTGCCGAGTATCTGTCCGTGCCGGTCACGAATGTGTGGCCATGCGACCGTAACATCTCCTTGGATGTACTGAGCTGTTTCGATCCGCTGGGCAATGCAACGCATACGGCACTTTCGTTTGACCTCATGGGTGAAGATGTGCTGATTACGGGAGCGGGCCCGATCGGTATCATGGCCACTGGCATTGCACGCCATTGCGGCGCCCGTCATGTCGTCGTGACGGATGTGAATCCGTACCGGCTGGCGTTGGCGGAGCAAATGGGCGCCTCGGTTGCGGTCGACGTACGGAAAGACAGCGTTGCCGACATTCAATCTCAGCTCGAGCTGAAGGAGGGGTTCGACGTTGGCATGGAGATGTCGGGCAACCCGCAAGCGTTTCGCGATATGCTCGAAAGCATGTGTCATGGTGGCAAGATTGCAATGCTGGGTATTCTGCCGAAGACGGATATTGACTGGAACACCGTGGTGTTCAACGGACTAACCATCAAGGGCATCTACGGGCGGGAGATGTACGAGACGTGGTACAAGATGACGATGATGATTCAGTGCGGACTGGATATCACGCCGGTCATTACCCATCATTTTCACTACTCGGAATTCGAGAAAGCCTTTGAAGTCATGCGGTCTGGGCAGTCTGGGAAGGTGATTCTGGATTGGTCGGAGGAGTGAGCGGTTTGGAGGATGCGATGACCGGAGGGAATGCAGAAACTATGAGCGATGCGATGGAACAGATCAGAGATGAGCTGGCTCAACTGAGAGCCGCAGGAACCTATAAGCAAGCCCCTGTCATCGAAGGGACGATGGGTCCTGCCGTGATGTTGTGTGGTGGAAACGAGGTCATAAACCTGTGCAGCAACAACTACCTTGGCCTGGCGAATCATCCGAATGTAGTGGCGGGTGCGGAAGCGGCCATGCGAAAGCATGGCTACGGGACGTCTTCCGTCCGTTTCATTTGTGGCTCTCTCGCGATTCATGACGAGTTGGAAGCTTCGATTGCCGGGTGGTTGGGGTTCGAAAAGGCCACCACGTATGTATCGTGCTGGAATGCCAATGAAGCACTGGTACCGACTTTGCTGGGTGAGGGGGATGCGGTCATCAGCGATGCGCTGAATCATGCGAGCATCATCGATGCCTGCCGTCTATGCAGCAGGAAGGTTCGCCGACTGGTTTACAAACACAACGACATGGCGGACCTGGCTGAGCGCTTGAAAGAGGTTAGTGACGCGCGGCGCAAGCTTGTCATCGTGGACGGTGTATTCAGCATGGAGGGCGACTTGGTGGATCTGCCGGGCGTCGCGGCATTGGCCCGAGAGCATGGGGCGCTCGTGGCGGTTGATGATTCCCATGCACACGGTGTGGTGGGCGAGACCGGGCGGGGAACGCCGGAGCACTTCGGGGTAGATGTGGACATTGTGACCGGTACGCTGGGCAAGGCTTTGGGCGGAGCAGGGGGTGGGTTCATTGCCGCTGCCGCGCCGCTAATCGACCTCATGGTTCAGCGCAGCCGTCCTCAGCTATTCAGCAATGCGCTCCCTCCCGCCATTGCCGGCGGGGCATTGGCCGCACTCGAACTGGCCAAGACTGACCCCGGTCTGGTGCAGAAGCTCAGGGACAATGTGTCTTACCTGCGGTCGGGCTTGAAGGCGCTGGGCTATCAACCGCTGGAATCGGAGTCGGCGATTATTCCGGTTATCGTGGGCGAGACCTCCAAGGCCATTCGGCTGGCCAAACAGATGCTTGAAAAGGGGATTCTCATCACTGGTTTTGGCTATCCTGTAGTACCGGAAGGTGCGGCGCGCCTCCGCGCGCAGGTTTCCGCTGCTCATGGACCGGAACACCTGGACCAAGTGCTTCGTGTGTTTGAAGCGCTACAGAATGAAGTAGTCTAACACGCCAACGTACACAGCAAACAGTGCTATGGAGCACCATCGCCTGAGTCTTGGCTCTGTGAGGGGTGTGGCGCCGGTGCGGCAATCACGATGTCTGACGATAGGCTGTCGGGCTCATCCCTATGATCTGCTTGAACGTGCGGCTGAAGTGATAAGGGTCATGGAATCCGCAACGCTCGGCGATCGTCTTGACGGGTAGATCGGATGACCGAAGCATGTGGGCGGCATGCTCCATGCGCTTGCGGATCAGGTAGTGAATGATGGACTCGCCGTATTCCTTCCGGAAGAGCTGGCGCAGATAGTCGGGGCTGACAAAGATCTTGGCCGCGAGATCCTTAACCGACCAGGACTCCCAGAACGATTCGTCGATCAACGACTTGGCACGTGCGGCCCGGCTCTTGGTCTTCCACGAGGTCTTGGGAGATTGTTCGCGCAGTTCGAGCGCAATCAAGCCAACGAGACAGTCCAGACGCTCCTGTTGGAAGCCGGTGCCGGTCTGCAACAGGTCGCCGGCGTATGTGAACCACTGCACGAGCCGGTCATTGGCTTCCCATATGCCTGCCGGGATCGATTCGCTTCCAAAGCCCACGATGCCGAGGCAGATCTGTTGGCCGGGCACCTTGTTCTCGACCCAGTGATCAACGCCGGGCTGGTAAACAATGATGGAGCGGTCACGGTACATGAACCTGCGATCTCCCTGCATGAGATCCCCCACGCATCGTTCGCAGTAGACGACCTCCGTGAAAGGATGACCGTGCACGGGGCTACAGTGCCCAACTTCCAGGTCGGCTGACAAAGCAAAAGGGCAACGGGACTGAGGCATTACTCCTCCGAATTCGCCATTCGGATTCTCCGCATTCTCCATTCCTGACGATTCGCTGGCTTTGTAGCATAGGGAGATGGAGGAAGTCGAATGAACATAAGCTGTGTCGTAGCGGAGGATGCGAACCGGGTTGCATACAGGACTCACGAACTACGTGACCCGACTGCGGACGAGTTACTGGTGAAGACCGCCTTCTCCGGCATATCGCCCGGGACCGAACTACGGTGTATTGCGGGTAGAGAGCTGAATGCGCCAACGTTTCCAATGATCACGGGCTATTCGCTGGTTGGCACGGTGCTTAAGGGGGCCGGTGCCGTAAAGGAAGGCGACCAGGTCTTCCTGAATGGGGCGTCCGTTGTGCCCGACGGGATTGCGAGTTCGTGGGGTGGGCATATGAGCCATGCCATCGCCACGCCGGACCAAGCGGTCGTCTTGCCTCAGGGCATAGACCCGGCGCAGGCTTCGCTGCTGTCCATGGCTTCCATTGCGATGCATGGGGTCTGCAAATCGCGGTTGACGCCGGGGGATCGTGTGCTTGTTGTAGGGCAGGGGTTGATCGGCCAGATCGCCGCCGCACTGTGCTGTCTCAATGGTTGCGTGACTGCTGTTTGCGATCCTGTGGCCGCGCGCTTGGAGATCTCCCGGGAGATGGGTGTTCAGAAGACCTATCTCGTGAACGATTCTTGGCCGAAGCCTGCACGGGACGATTTTCCCGACGGGTTCGATGCAGTGATTGATGTGACCGGGTCGCCTGATGCTGTGGCGGCCAACCAGTTCCTACTGCGTGACAAGAGCTGGGAGAATCCCTATGAGTCGTCACCGCGCCTGGTGCTCTTGGCTTCGTATCCGGGAGACATCCATCTGAACTACCAGGAAATCCTATTCGGAAAAGAAGCAGAGATCGTCACGTGCCGCACCTATCTGCCCCATGAGCGAGAGGCGGTGTTGCGTCTCATGGCTGCCGGTGCGTTGGACCTTGCTCCGTTGATTACCCACCGGATGCCGGCGGCGCGGGCCGACGAGGCGTTTGCCCGGCTTCGTGACGATCCGACGGGCAACATCACGATTGTATTGGACTGGAAACTGGACAGTCATTCACCGCAAGAGAACACATAGAACGCAAAGAGGGACGGGGGAGTTGATCATGAATAGCTATGAACGAACGCGTGCAGCTATTGAATTTACAGAGCCGGACCGGCTGCCCATTGCGGGCGACTGCATGCAGTATGACACGCATGGTGATGTGATTTATCATCATCCTCAGATGTCTGGGACCTCCTGGTGGCTGGGAGGCGGTGGATCTGATGAATGGGGTTGCGTATGGGAATCCGTTCGCGATGGTGACATGGGACAGATTCGAGAGCATCCCCTGCAGGATTTGGCGCGGTTTGCGGAGTTGCCGCGCCCGGACGGTCGTGACCCGGCCCGATACGCGAACCTGGAGGCTGAACTCGCCAAACGGCCCGATGCGTACCACGTTTTCTGTAACGGCCCCGTTGTATTTGAACGCATGCACTTCTTGCGGGGGTTCGATGCGCTGCTGATGGACATGATGCTTGATCCCGACGATTTCAAAGCGTTTGGCGAGTGGGTGGTCGAGTATCAGCTTCAAACGCTCGACTATCTGAAAGAGCATTTTGCGGGGAAAATTCACGGACTGCGCTGCACCGACGATTTGGGCACTCAGGCCGGATCGATTATGTCGCCCGACCAGTTCCACAAGCAGCTCAAACCGTTCTACGCCTCGGTGGGCGAACGGTGCCGTGAGGCGGGGCTTCACTTCTGGATGCACTCCTGCGGTAGGATCGATGGCATTCTAGACGATCTAATTGAGGCAGGGCTGAAGGTCGTCAACATCCAGCAGCCACAGATATTTGATCTGGCTGAGATGAAGAAGCGATTCGCCGGGCGTATCTGCTTCGAGGCCTACCCGGATATTCAGCGCAGTGTGCCGGCGGGTGACCGCGAGGTGGTCCGGCAGGATATTGCAGCACAACTCGAACATCTGACGACACCATCGGGCGGATACATTGCAGCATGGTTGTCCGATCACCTGATCAAGGCGGATTGCGATGTGGATAAGCCGGGATTCTCCGATGCCATTACACAGACTTACCGTGAACTCGATCCCTATCTGGAGGGAAAATAATGACACCCTATAGAACAGTAGTTATCGGCTGCGGAGCAAACACGCCGACAAAAGGTGGCGCGAGCGCCATTGCTTATGCCCATGGCTGGGCCTATCAGAAGGATGAACGCATCAATATGGTTGCCGCCTGCGACCTTGTGGAACAGAACGCCCTCGACTACATCGCTGAATTCGATATTTCCAGATGTTACGACGACTATCGCGTGATGCTGCAGAAAGAACAGGTCGATATAGTCAGCATCTGTACCTATGCAAAAACCCACTTGCAGATGTTGGAGGATGCACTGGATGCGGGGGTGAAGGGCGTATGGCTTGAAAAGCCCATGTCGTATGACATTGACGAGAGTCGCGAGATCGCTCGGATCACTGAGGCCGCGAATGCGAAGGTGATTGTTCATCATCGCTTTCGGTTGGGCAAAGTCTTTGCCTGGGCGCGTGAGGCCATTGAAGGAGGGCGCATTGGCACGGTACGTAATGTGCAGGTCACCAATTGTGTCGACTGGTGGAACGATCTCTACGATGTAGGCTGTCATACGATCGACCTGGTTCGCATGATGTTGGGCGATCCTATGCCTACCGAAGTGTTTGCGACATTGGAGACACAGGGCAATAGTCAATACAAGGACGGGCGCATCCGGGAGAACCGGTGTTTGGCCACGGTGATGTTCGATAACCGTGTGCGGCTGGTTATGGATTGTGCCGACACGCGATTGGCCGATGAGCCGTTGATTCGGATCAATGGAACAGAGGGCTTCATTGAGTTGTTCCTGGAGTTGCCAGGGGAAACCGAGCACACGATTCGGGCCTGCCTGGACGGTGAACCGACGATCGTCACGCCGAGGCTGGACGAACACTTCTTTGGTTCTTCCGAAAACTTGAACTTGCATACCGAATACGCACTGGCAGACTTGCTGACTGCCATGGAATCGGGACATGATCCGGTTTTGAGTCCGGCTCACATTCTTCCGACCATGGAGATCATTGATGCAATCGTGCTGTCGTCTGAAGAACAGTCACATCGGTGTTTTGAGAAGGGATGCTAGACAAGATGGATAAGGTGCTGGATTGGTTTGGCGAGGATGGGTATCGCGAACGCTTGGAACGGGTACGTCGGTTCTGGGATGGCGAAGGCCGGTCAATCGTCTCGGTGACGACCTCGAAGGGCTTCTATCGGCAGCTGTTTGACGTGGACGCGATGTGCGGTCAGATTCCCGAGAACCTTGAATCGCAGGCGATGCTTCCGGGGACGAACCTTCCTTCAGTGTTTGGGGATTTCGGAACGGTCAGCACCGCTAAGTATTGGGGCGGCGAGACCCGTTTCCCATCGGATGGGTCAAAGGACATTTTTATTGAGCCGGTAGCCCAGACGGTGGAGCAGGCGCTAGCGCTCGATCCGCTGGCGGTGGATGGCCCTGACATGGATGCCGCGCAGGGAATCGCGTTGTTTCGGAAGGCCTGTGAACAACTCCAGACGGATCATCTCTGGCTCAGAACACCGGATATGCAGGGACCGTTGAATACGACGGCGCTTGTGATGAATCAGGAAGAAATGCTGATGGCACCTTATACGGAGCGCGAGTCTCTGGTGGCGCTTCTGGATAAGGTCACCGACTTCCTGATTGCCTACGCACAGTATCTTCGCGATGAAACGAACAACCGCGTGTGTGGCAACATCTGGCCGTACACTTTCTTCCCGTCCGATGTTGGTGTCAGCTTGACCGAAGACATCATGCCGCTTTTGTCGCCAGAGGTTTATGCTGAGTTCGGTATTCCTTGTCTTGAAAGACTGTCAGATGCATTGGGCGGTCTTCATATTCACTGCTGCGGCGAGTGGGGTCGTCACGCTGAAGCACTGGCTGCAAGCCGTGCGAACATCAAAGCAATGGAGTTTCATTATCCCTACACAAAGATTGAGGAACTGATGCCTCTCATCGAGAAAGGCGTTGCGCCGATTCCCTACATCGCCATGGATCGTGACGATGTCGAGTTCCAGAGCGTGACCGAATACTACGATCATCTGCTGGCCTCAACCGACGCACGCGCCCGCTTCTGGTTCGCGTTTCCTGAGGATACGGAGGAAGCGATAGAATTCGCTGAGAAGATGGAGAAGGAGCAGGGATGAAATACGGGCGTTTTTCAGAGGATGGTCGCGAGTACGTTATTGAGCGGCCGGATACGCCGCGGCCCTGGATCAACTATCTCTGCAATCGGGATGGCAACTACGTCTCGTTGCTAAGTGCCAATGCGGGTGGTTACTCGTTTGTGGGTGGTCCGAAGGACGGTCGCGTGACCCGTTGGCGTTACAACTCACTCCCTGAAGACCGGCCGGGGCGTTACATCTATCTCAAGAGTGCTGACGATAACGACGTCTGGGCGTTGTCCTGGCAGCCGACCGCCAAGCCCGTGGAGCACTATCGCGTGAGGCACGGGCTCGGGTACACAACGTTCTCCTGCGACTACCACGACATCGAGGCGGAAGCCACGTATTTCGTGCCCCTTGACGATCCTCTGGAGATCTGGAGTGTCTCACTCACGAACACCGCGAGCACAACACAGCGGCTTGAAGTCTACCCGTTTGCGGAAATGTGTCTGGGGCATGCCTTGGTTGACCTGGTGAACAAGCCTAACGATCAGCATTTCAACCGGCTTTGGTTCGACCAGGAGGCGAACGCATTGTGCTCGACCAAGACCTACTGGGTGACCGGAGACGGATCCACAAACATTCAGCAGAACAAGGCCTGGGACAAGGTGGCATTCATGACCTGTTCGTTGCGTGCGGAATCCTATGCCGGCGAGCGTGAGGTCTTCTTCGGGGCCTACCGTGATGAGCATAATCCGGTCGCAATAGAGAACGGTGATCTGCAGAACACTCCGGTATCGTCGGGTAACATTGTGTCGTGCCTCCAACACCGTATCGAACTGCAGGCCGGTGAGAGTATCAGGTTCCATGTTCTCCTGGGGGCTGTCGATAAGGCCGATTATGAGTTGGGTGTCCACGCATTGATTGACCACTATGCACTTCCGGATGGCGTGGCATCCTCCCTTGTGACGGTCAAACAGTACTGGCAGAACTTCACGTCAACGGTTCAGGTCGATACGCCTTCCGAGACAATGAATCGCTATCTCAACACCTGGAATCCTTATCAGGGCAAGGTGACGTTCCTGATCTCCCGCAATGCGTCCTACTACCACTGGGGCGTTACGCGTGGCATGGGGTTCCGCGACAGTCTACAGGATACAATCAGCGTGGTGATGGCTGAACCCGAGCTCGTACGGGAGCGGATACTGCTGTTGGCCACTTACCAACGTTCAGATGGTGTGTGTGCGCATTGCTTCCATCCCGTCTCAGGTGTGGCGGAGTTCACCGGGCACAAGGACGACCCGTTGTGGCTGATCACCGCTACGTGGTATTACCTCGCCGAGACCGGTGATGTCTCGATTCTCGATGCCCCCGCGCCGTTTCATGATGGTAGGGATGCGACGCTGCTGGCTCATCTGCATGCGTCCGTCCGATTCATAGCCGACAATCTTGGCCCCAACGGCATTCCCACGTTCGGGCGTGGGGATTGGAATGACACGCTCGATTTCGTGGGGGGTGAAGACGGTGCAGGTGAGAGTGTTTGGGTGGGCATGTTCTATGCCTATAATCTGCGCCTCTTTGCCGACATTGCGGCGGCCCTTCTCAATGACAATGCGCTGGCGAAGGAGCTGAACGCCAAGCGTGCCGGCGTGACAGAGGCTCTGAACGAACACGCGTGGGATGGCGAGTGGTATATCCGCGCAGCCTGCGCGGATGGCAGTAAGCTGGGTAGTTCCGAGTGCGAAGAAGGTCAGATCTACCTGAACCCGCAGACATGGTCGATCCTATCAGGCGTGGCGGGTGAACGTGGTGAAACCGCACTGCGGTCCGCTGCCGAGCGTTTGGATACGGATTTCGGCCCCAAGCTGCTGGCCCCGGCCTATCACGAGGTCAACGATCGGATCGGGCTCATCACGCGCTGTGTATGGGGCAAGAAGGAAAACGGTTCGATCTTCAATCACACCACCACGTGGGCCATTATGGCCGAGTGTATGCTGGGGCACGCCGAACGCGCGATAGAGCTCTATGAACGCCTGGCTCCCTCTTCATTCGACCATGAACGTTACCAGGTTGAGCCGTACGTCTACGCGCAATATACCACCTCCGACGAGCACGAAACCTACGGGCAGGGCAGTCATGCCTGGTTGTCGGGCACGGCGGCCTGGATGTTTCGTGCAACGCTCGACCATATCCTGGGGATCCGGGTCACGCTCGAAGGTCTGCGAATCCAACCGTGCGTTCCCGAGGGCTGGGGCGAGTATACGGTGGTTCGCAGGTACCGGGGCACGACATACCGAATCCACGTGACCAAGGACGGCGCGAGTGAGATTCCCGGTGCACTGACAGTTGACGGCGAACGTGTAGCCCGCGATAGCGCTTTGCCGCTGACCGGCGGTGAGGTGTCGGTCATGTTCAGCTCAGGGGACGTGATCGCGCGGTCGTCTCCGTCGTAGACAATCCCATGTCTGTTCTGGCAATATGACCCCGATTGCATAGATGAGAGGGGTGAAGCCATGGACAAGTTGCTTAAGTTGCTGCGTGAGAACGCTCTCGAAACGCCGGAAAACCTGGCGAAGATGCTGGATATGTCCGTAGAAGACGTGAAGGCAAAGATAGCGGAGTACGAAAGGAACGGCATCATCTGTGGTTACCGGGCGATCGTGAATGAGGATCAGCTCGATATCGAAAAGGTGCGCGCGGTCATCGAGGTGAAGATCACGCCCGAGCGGGGTGGGGGATATGACCGCATCGCCAGCCGAATCTCGCGCTTCTCGCAGGTTGATTCGCTCTACCTGATGTCGGGTACGTATGATCTGCTCGTGTTCGTTGCCGGGCGGACCCTGCACGAGGTGGCCCTGTTTGTGAACGAACAGCTCGCCACGATTGATGGTGTGCTGTCCACGACGACCCATTTCACACTGAAGACCTATAAGGACCAGGGGGTCCTGATGAAGATTGAGGATGACCATGAGCGACTTCAAGTCACCCCGTGATTTTGTCGCCAGCCATGTGAGCGGGATGCCCCGCTCCGGCATCCGCGACTTCTTTGGAATGGTTAGCGAACGCGAAGGCGTGATCAGCCTGAGCATCGGCGAACCGGATTTTGTGACGCCCTGGCACATCCGCGAGGCCGCGATCTGGGCACTCGAGCATGGGGCCACCTCCTACACCTCGAACCTGGGAATGTTGCGTCTGCGCAAGGCGATCTCCAGCTACGTGAAACGCTCGCATGGCTTGGAGTATAGCCACGAGGATGAGGTGTTGGTCACGGTGGGGGTCAGCGAGGCGCTTGATCTGGCCATTCGCGCCGTGGTGGAACCGGGCGACGAGGTGATCTATCACGAGCCGTGCTACGTTTCATATTCGCCGGTCATCACGCTGGCTTTCGGCACGCCGGTTGCTGTGGCGACGAAGCGGGAGAACGATTTTCGCCTGAGACGTGAAGACATCGAACCGGTTTTGACCGAGAAGTCGAAAGTGCTGGTGCTGAATTTTCCGACGAATCCGACCGGCGGCGTCCTGACGCGCGAAGATGCGGAAGGCATAGCGGCTCTGGCCTGTGAGCGCGACCTGCTCGTGATCAGCGACGAGGTCTATTCCGAGCTCACGTACGAAGCTGAGCGGGTGAGTATTGCCGCGCTTCCCGGCATGCGTGAACGCACAATCTTCCTGAACGGGCTTTCCAAGGCGTGGGCCATGACCGGATTTCGCATGGGATATGCCTGCGCCCCGCCCATGTTGGTGGAAGCCATGATGAAGATTCATCAGTACTCCATGCTATGCGCTCCGATCCTCAGCCAGGAGGCATCGATAGAGGCACTGAAGAACGGTGATGGTGACGTCGCGGAGATGCGGGAGGCCTACGACTTGCGGCGCCGGTACATCCATACAGCCCTGAACGACATGGATCTGCCCTGCCACCTGCCGGGCGGCGCCTTTTATGCGTTCCCCTACATCGGGGACACAGGACTGAGCTCGTATGAGTTCTCGATGCGCCTGCTGGAGGAGGAGAATGTAGCCTGCGTGCCGGGAACAGCCTTCGGCCCTTCCGGGGAGGGATACCTCCGTTGTTCCTATGCCGCGGCTATGGTCGAAATCGAGGAGGCCGTGTCGCGTATGAAGCGCTTCGTAGGGGCGTTGTAGTATGCCCGCCGTACTTTCCTTCGGAGGCGTTCTCTCAGCCCCTCCGTAGGTGTCTGAAGTGTCCCTCGATGTGCGAATCGTGTTGACGCGCGTGCGGTGTCTTTTCTATAGTCCCACGACCCTATTTGCCGAGATTTAGTAGTGAGGACGCCGTTCGCATGGGAGATGAGGACAAGACACTTGACGCAGTAGATGAACCGATTCCCCAAGAGACTACCGAGCTCTCTGATTCCGCGGTAACTGTTGACGTCGAGGATGCTGCCGGGACTGCCGGCGATGAAGCGCCTAAACTCCGCCTTGCCAAGCGCGAGGGCGAGGATGGCGGGGAGCTGTTGGGCGCGCCGCCCGAGCCGGACGAGATGCTTGGCGACGATGAGCAGGCTGGGATTTCGGACGTCGCCCCCCGTAAGAAGGGACTTGCCGCTCTGTTCGGAGGCGCCAAGTCGTCCGAGGGCGTTGATGCCGATGATGATACGCCCAAGTGGGTGCTGGCCGGTGCGCGTCCCAAACGCCAGGGCAGCGGTATTCGCGTGGTCAACCGGGTGCTGGCATTGGCCGTCATCGTGATCCTCGTTTTCGGCGTGCTGGATCTTTCCGCCACGATCCGCCAGGCACCAGGTGGCTTTGCTGTGCTTGGCACACCCATCCCGGTAGACGACCTTGCGACAAACGCCGGTAGCGGGCCATCGGGGGGGGTGCCACCACTCGCAAATCTCTTGGAATCTTTCGCGAAACGGCCTATAGTTCGTGATTTGGACCGTAGTGGGTTCGGCGAGGTGACCGCGGAGGTCGTACGCACCCGTGCGCAAGTGCCTGACTGGAAGGTTGCAGCCCAAAAGCTCGACCTGATCGGGCTGTCAGGTGCGCCAAACGGAGAGATGGAAGCGATAGTGGTCGATCGTGAAGCCGGTCGAATGCATATTTTGAAAGTTGGACAGGATATGATGGTAGGTGAAAGCCAGCTCAAGCTGGCGCGCATTGCTACCGATCACGTCGCGTTCGAAAAGGATGGCGACGAAGTCATAGTGAAGTAAAGCGGGGGCATGACAGAATGGGCAATCGTCAGAACAGGATATTGAAATCCATCTTGCCCCTGTTATCGGCTGTCATGCTTCTGTCGAGTCTCTTGACGTCGACCGGACTGGCGCAGCCGAAGTCGCTTACCGAATACGACCTGCCCGGCTTGGAGAACACGGTCAGCCATCTGAACGCTCTCGATCCCTGGGACGTGGTTCAACTCATCGAGTTTCTTGCTCACCGTGGCGGACTGAACAACATCGTCATCGGTCCGGGTGTGGCGGGGCTCACCACCAAGCTCAAGTTCGAGAACGTAACGGTCGGTGAAGCGCTCGAGGTCGTTCTCTCGGTCAACAATCTTGCCTACGAATTGCGTGGCGGCATCCTCACGATCATGACGGACGCCGAATACCAAGCCCAGCGTGGCACCAGTTTCTACGACAACAAGGTCGTTAAGGTCATCAATCTCAAGTATGCAGATCCCACACGAATCGCCACGATGGTGGAGCCTATCAAGAGCTCGATCGGTACGGTGGTTGCCGATCCGGTAACCGGCACGTTGATTCTTATCGACACGTCCAGCAAGATTGCCGAGATGGCGGCTGTCATCAACGGTGCCGACCTTGCCACCGTATCGCGCGTGTTGCCGACCCAGACGGAAACGTTCGAACTGCAGTACGCCGACGTAGAGGCCCTTCAGCCCGAGATTCAGGCAATTCTGACGCCGGACATCGGGGATCTGCGCGTTGACACACGTACTAAGACCTTTATTGTCACGGCCTTGCCGCACAAAATGGATCAGGTCAAACACCTGATCGGGGTCTTTGACCGCCGACCGCGCCAGGTCTTCATCGAAGCCAAGATCGTGCAGGTATCCCTTGGTGACCAGTACCGGATGGGTGTGAATTGGGATCACCTGTTCCAAGGCATCGATCCGCGTTTCTCACTCAACTCCGTATCGTCGCCGGGCTCTCTCTCCAGCGTGGGTGAGGCTGTCAATCCCTCGGCAACCCTGACCTACAAGACAATCCTGGGTAACGGCGATCTTTCCGTTGTGCTTGAAGCGCTCAAGCAGGTCGGTGAGACGAAGATCCTGCAGAATCCACACGTTTTCGCTCTCGATGGCATAGAGGCGACGATTCAGGCTATCACCAAGCAACCCTATGCCGAGGCGAAACTCGAGAGTGGCACCACGAACGTCGTGGGGGAGAGCATCACATTCATCGATGTAGGCGTTACGCTTGATGTTACCCCGCGCATTAGCGCCGATGGGATGATCAACATGGCCATAAGACCCGAGGTCAGCTCGGTAGTGGGCAATTACCAGGCATACCGAACGGTGCCCATCGTGCGTCGTTCTTTCGCCGAAACGGCCGTGTTGGTTAAGGATCGCGAGACTGTCATCGTCGCCGGCATGATCGAGAACTCCAAGCAGAACACCCAGACCCGTGTTCCGTTCCTGGGGCGCATTCCGCTGCTTGGCGTGTTGTTCCGGACCACCTCCGACGAGGTGGCGAGCAGTGAACTGATTGCATTCCTGACACCCCGTATCGTGTCGGGCGAGAGACCGCATGCCCTGTCGGACCAGCAGGGCAAAAGATTGAAGCCGATGCGCCGCTAGGCAGGGGCACCGGGGAGCACGCCGTATGCGCGGGATCGTCACATATTACTGTTGCGTTGTTCTTCTTGGCGCGGTCTTAACCGCGTCGCACGCGCAGGATGTCGGCGACTTCGAGTGGTCTTGGGAAGACGAACAGGAAGCCGCGGCTGGGAAATCCTCCGACGCAAGCCCATCCGGTGGCCAGCTCGATCCGGAGACGTACAATCAGCTTCTCAAAGAGAACCTCAATCTCCGTCGCAAACTGCAGGAGACCGATCGCGGCTCCGAAGCCATGCGTGAAGAGAACGCCCGGCTGCAGCGCGAGATGACCAGACTCCAGTCCCAGATCAGCGATTCCAGTAAGGAAATCGCAAGGCTCAAGAACGAGTCGGACGATGCGGCCGACCCGGAGAAGGTCACGGCACTCGAGGCCGCGCTTGCTGCTGCCGAAAGTGCCAAGGCCAAGCTGGCGCAGGACCTCGACTTGCTGAAAAGCCGCGTGGAACGCAATCAGGCGAAGCCGGCAGCTCCCTCGGGCCCGACTGTGAAGCCGGGGTCCGACTTGTTCACAGCGCTTGAGGGCGAGAATGCGGAACTGCGCGCCAAGCTCTCCGAGGTGGAGGACGAGAAAGATAAGGTAATCAAGGAACTGCGCGAAGTAGAGTCCGAGGTGGCCGCCAAAGCCGACTTGGAAGCCGAGATGGCTGACGTCAGCGGCGAGACGGCCAAGCAGAAGGCGATTATCCATAAGCTGCTCGAGCGCATTCCGGTACTCGAAAGCGAGTTAGCCGAGACCCAGTCCCGCGAGCGTGAGCAGAGCGCGGAACTGTCGCAGCGCGAGCGCGAGCTGCGGGCCCTGAAGGCGGAACTGGACAAGCGCGAGGAACGTCTCAAGAAGGCAGAGCGAGTGGCCGCCCTGCTGGCCAAGACGCGTAGCGAAGTGCAGTTTGTGGGTGTAACCCGTCAGCGCGATGTCCACTACAACATGGGCGTGGTGTTTGCTAATCGAGGTCAGTTCAAAGATGCGGAGCGGGAATACCTCCGCGCGCTTCGCCTCGACCCCGCGGATGCCGATACCCACTACAACCTGGGTATCCTGTACGACCAGAACCTGAGAAAGTACCGCAAGGCGGCAAGCCACTACCGGCGTTACCTGAAACTCCGCCCCAACGCCGAGGATGCCAACGAGGTCCGCATCTGGATCACGATGTGCGAGACGAAGTGATGAGTCTCGGCCCGCGCGGAGCGCGGGCCCTACCCGGCGTATGGCTCATCCGAACGTGAGGTAGGGCCCGCTCTCCGAGCGGGCCGCGACAACACCAACTACTCTGGTGATTCTTCCTGTCCAATCACCACTGGAATTCCTGTCTCGAGCGATTCCTTCCACACCTTGTAGCGACGGAGGCCGAAGAAGACCGTTGCGATTACCATGATCGCCACAAGCGCCGATATGAGGATGTGGTGAACGTATACCCAGTCCAGTATCGGGTGCATGATCGCGCGTGCGAGACGGTTGTAATGGCGTTCGGACAGGTGCTCAGGCATGCGGCCGTGCGGGAATGGAGCATCGTGCAGAATGCCAATCGTCTCCTGGATCTCCTTCATCCGCTCGTGACAGACGGGGCAGCGGCGGATGTGCTCTCGGACCAGGTCAGAACGGCCTTCGCCCAAATCATGCTGCATGTAATCGAGCATAAGCGCCTGGATCTCCTCGCAGGGCAGAGGGCGGTCTCCTAAGTCGGGTCGCGTCTGTTTGGGCTTGTCTATCGATGTCATGATGACGTTTCTTCCTCCAGCACTTGCGCCAGCTTGCGCATCGCGTGATGCAGGATGTAGCCGACATTCCCCGTGGAGAGGCCTGTGATGGCGCCTATTTCCTTATACGATTTCTCTTCGTACACCTTTAGAACGACTAACTGGCGTTCGCGCAGGTCGAGTGTCTGCAGCGCCGCTGCGGCGCGCATGGCCTGGTCGCTCACGTCAAAGGCCGCACCTCTGTCTGGGGGAACGATCTGGTCCTGTTCCTCTGCGGCGCGACGATGGAGCAGGCTGCGGCGTGCGATCTTGCGGACGTGGTCCACCGCACAGTTATGCACGACGCGATAGAGCCAGTTGGACATCCGTCCGTCCGGGACCATCTCGCCCTCCCAGCGGTGCAGGAGCCGAATGAAGCTGTCCTGTACGACATCCTGAGCTCCGTCAGGATCGTTCAGTACGCGTGTGGCATAGCGCAGAAGAGGTGTCTCGTAGTGTCGTACAACCGCCTCGAAGGCCTCGAGGCGCTCGGCACGACTGGTCTTGGTAGGTTTGGTCACAGCGTGATGTGGAACGCAGCGATGCTCTCGATCTCTTTGTTGATGGTATCGATGATCTCATCCGGTACCCGCTGGTTCACCTTGAGAATGGCAAGAGATCGATTGGTCTTGGGATCGTGCGGGTTACGCATATCCTCAATGTTGACACCATTCTCGGCCAGCGTGCGGCCGACGGCGCCGATGACGCCTGGCCGGTCGTCATAGAGAAAGAATGCAGTATGGCCGAGCGGCTCGAAGTATAGCCGGTCGAACTCGTTGATGCGTGCAACCATCATGTTGCCCTCGGTCAGCGTTCCGCGAACGCTGATACGGCGCAGGTAGCTCGAGTCCACCTCGCTGACCAAGTCGATGGTTATCGAGTTGCCATAGCGTTTGTTCGCATCCACCTCGCGCGAAACGTACTCGATTCCCATTTCCTCCAGGAAACTGAAGGCGGCGTGGTAGTCCATTCCCCGCTCGAAATCCTCCCAGATGCCGGCCACGATCGGCACCGCCAGCCAGTTGCCATACGGTTCAAGGTCGCCGTAGAAGCTGGTTTCCAGCATCTTGAGGGCGCTCTGGCGCCCGACAATATTGCGGCAGAGGCGGGCCAGCGTGTTGGCCAGTTCGCAATAGGCCTCGTCCAATCCGTCCGGAATGTCGCGGTTGACGATGAAGCTCGTTACGCCCTTGTAGTCCAAGTCTATCAGTTCCTCGGCGGCTCGACGGGCAGCGTTGTAGTTCGCTTCCTTCGTGCTGGCCCCGAGATGCGGCAGCATGATGTCGGCGATATCGGTTACCGTCTTATCTCCTTCGGCGTCCTTTGGGTAGACGTCGTTCAGAAGTCTCAGATCGCGGCTTTCCTTTATGCTTCGGAAGGCTTCCTCGTTCAGGATACCGGCACGGGCGCAGTTCACAATCGTAGCGCCCTGCTTTGCAACGGACAGCAGCTCAGTGCCGACCAGGCTGCGCGTGTCGTCGTTTTCGGGGATGTGGAGTGTGATGTAATCGCATTCCTCGAAGATGGTCTTGAGGTCGGTAAGTACGACGTCCACCTCCTTTGCGCGCTCACTCGATATGACGGGATCGAAACCCAGGAGGCGGCAGTCGAACCCGCTGATGCGTCTGGCCACCAGGCGTCCGATATTGCCCAGTCCGACAATACCCACCGTCTTGCGTGCCAGCTCGCGACCCATAAACTTCTTCTTCTCCCACCTGCCGGCGCGTGTGGACGCGTCGGCCGGGATGAGGTGGCGCGCATCGGCCAGGATCATGGCTACGACCTCCTCCGCCACGGCGTTGGAGTTGGCGCCCGGGGTATTCATCACGTCGATCCCCTTGGATCGGGCATAGAGTGTGTCAATCGTGTTGTATCCCGCTCCGGCGCGGACGACGACCTGGAGGTTGGGTAGCAGATCGATGACGTCGGATGTCACCTTCTCACTGCGCACGATGAGGGCATAGGCATCCGTATGAGCCGAGGCCAGGTCCTTCAAGTCGGCTGAATCGTCCTGGACCACCGCGTAATTGCCGTGTTCCTCAAGAATCTCCTTTGCCACGGAGTCAAGCTTGGTGGGAATCAGTACCTTCTTCATCGTGCTGTCCTTGTATTACCCGAAAAGCGAAAGCGCCACGTTACCCCGAATGCTTTTCGCAATCAACCCACAAGTCGGAAATGCCACGAACCCCTTTTCTGACCGCCGTTTTCGAACATGCTTGAGCGTAAGGATGAGCGCGGGCACTATATGGCGATGTCAACGCGTCGAACCATAGCTGTGATCGCCGACCTGCACTACGGGCGGACCACCACCGCGGATCGCCACGGAGACATTGCGGATGTCCTTCTACATCGCGCCGTAACCCATCTCAACGACATGGTCAGGCCCGATATCACGTTACTCATGGGTGACATCCTTGAGAATGGAGATGCTGCCGGCGCTGCTGCCGAACGGTACCGACTCCAGAATATCCTTCGCGATCTTCGGGGCCCATACATCATCATTCCCGGCAACCACGATGGCGATATCGAAGCGTTCTACCGAAGCTTTAACCGTCCACCCGATGTTGTGAACGTGGCCGGGATGCGCCTGCTCCCTTTCATTGACGAGGACAGGCCAGCGCTCTGTGCCGAGCGTCCGGCTGAGGCGTTGGGACGATTTCAGAAGGCTCGCGAGGGGTTCGAAGGTCCCATCATCGCGCTTCAACACGTGCCCGTTTTTCCTGAAGGGGCGCTCGACTGTCCGTACAACCACGTGGATGCCGATGCCATCATTGAGGCCATGGCTGCCGCAGACGTTCAACTGTGCGTCAGTGGACACTACCACCCCGGTCACCCGCCGCTCCAGTCGGGGCCTACCACGCTTGTGACGGCCCCCGCGATGCATGGGTTTCCGTTTGAGCTGCTGGTCATTCGGTTGGAAGGTGACAGGGTCGACATAGAGCCACACCCGCTGGCAGTCGATCCGGCGTTGGGATTGAGCGACTATCACATCCACACAGAGTTCGGGTACTGCGCGCAGGATGCAGAGTTTGCCCGCGGAGTCGACCTGGCGCGCCGGTTCGGAATGGCAGAGGTCGGGTTTGCGGAACACTCCGGTCAACTCTACTTCTCGGAGGAGCACTACTGGAGTGGTTTCTGTCACCGCAAAGGAATCGACGGTATGAAGTCCAGAGAGAACCGGATGGACGCGTACTTCCAGCGAGCGGCTGCGGTTCGCGGGCCGGGGGTTCAGGTGGGGCTGGAGCTGGATTTTGATTTCCAGGGCCGTGCCGTACTGCAACCCAGAGATAGAAGAAAGGCTGACTACCTGCTCGGTGCTATTCATCGCTTGGCTGCTCTTGATCATGATCGATGGGACCCGAGCGCCGTTGTCGAGGAGTTTCGGTGGATGGTGGATAGGATGGTCTCACAAGACGTCGACATACTGGCACACCCCTTCCGCATCATCAAACGTGACGGCATCGATGTGGATCGTTCCATCATGGAGCATGTTGTTGAAGCACTGTGCCGCAGCAATACGGCCGCCGAGATCAACTTTCATATGGGGGGGCCGCCGGTCGAGTTTGTAACGATGTGTCTGGACCGCGGCGTGAAGCTTGCACTTGGCGGTGACGCACATCACCTGCTGGACGTCGGGAACTTCGCGCCACATCTTGCGATACTGAAGGAAGCGGGCGCTCCGCGGGATCTGGGCGAGGTGCTGTTCAGGCTTCGGGATTGACGACGCGGCCCGCTCGGAGAGCGGGCCCTACCCCACACTCGGATGAGCCATGCGCCAGGTAGGGCCCGCTCTCCGAGCGGGCCGTCAGTGCTCAGATTGTCCCCACCGCAATCCGGTCCCGTCCCGCAAGATCCCGGCTGATTGTCACGCTCGTGAAACCCTCGGCTTCCAGGATGCCCCTGACCGCCGCCGCCTGCGTCTCCCCGATCTCCATGAAGAGGCGTCCGCCGGGGCGCAGGGCAATGGCCGCATCGGGCACGATGTCGCGGATCACATCCAGTCCGTCCGGGCCGCCGTCGAGTGCATCGCGCGGGTCGAAGTCGCGTACGTCACGCGGCAGCTGGTCACACTCCTCGCTGGCGATGTAAGGCAGATTCGCCACGATGGCATCCACGCTCTCGGGCTCGACGCAGTCGGAAAGATCGGCCCGCGCAAAGGCAACACGCGTTTCTACGCCCAGCGCCGCTGCGTTTTCGTTCGCCAGCGCCAGCGCGTCTTCGCTAATGTCGAGTCCCACGCAGCGCAGGCCGGTCTTGGCGAGGGCGAGGCTGATCACGATGCAGCCCGAGCCGGTGCCGATATCGACGACGAGAGCGTCGTCGCTGAGCTCCGCCCAGTCGAGCACGGCCTGCACCAGCAACTCGGTCTCCGGGCGGGGGATGAGCGCCCGTGGATCGACTTTGAAACGGTGGCTGAGGAATGTCACTTCACCCAGTATGTGCTGTACGGGTTCTCCGGTGGCCAGTCGCTTGATGCCGCGACGCATGGCCCCGACATGTGCATCGCTCAGCACGTGATCAAACTGGAGATAAAGTTCAAGGCGGGGGCACTTCAGGAGGCGGGCCGCCAGTAGTTCGCACTTGAGTCGGGCCTCGCCGATGTCGCGCGCATCGAGAAACGCGGCCCCGGATTCGAGGACATGCTTCACCGTGGCGGGTGTAGTGCTCATATCAGTCCGTTCCCAACTCCTCGAGGCGGAGTTCAACGTCGTGCTGGCGAAGGGCCTCGAACAGTTCGGCAAGGTCGCCTTCCATGACGCGGTCGAGACTGTAGAGCGTCAGGTTGATCCGGTGATCGGTTAGCCGGTTCTGCGGGAAGTTGTAGGTACGGACACGCTGGCTGCGATCGCCTGATCCGATCAGTGTACGCCGCGCGTTTCCCTTTTCCTCGGCCTCTTCGCGGCGCTTAAGGTCGAGAATGCGTGATTTCAGCACCGCCATGGCCTTTTCCCTGTTGCGGTGTTGGCTCTTCTCGTCCTGGCATTGAACCACGATGCCCGTGGGCTCGTGTGTGATGCGAACGGCGGAATCCGTGGTGTTGACGCTCTGCCCTCCGGGCCCGGAGGAACGGAAGATGTCGATCCGGATCTCGTCGGGTGGCAGGTCGATATCGTCCTGGGGTTCGGCTTCCGGGAAGACGGCCACTGTGGCGGCAGAGGTGTGGATGCGCCCCTGCGACTCGGTCGCCGGCACACGCT
The DNA here is from genome assembly GCA_964345005.1 of uncultured Victivallales bacterium. Taxonomy (GTDB): domain Bacteria; phylum Verrucomicrobiota; class Kiritimatiellia; order UBA8416; family JABMPJ01; genus JABMPJ01. The sequence goes on from CAYFPQ010000018.1 coordinate 41,738, forward strand.
GCACGCGATGCCCTCCACTCTCGTAGTGCATCGCGCCAAACGCACCGGAGCCCTCGACCGAAAAAACAACTTCCTTGTATCCGCCCACGTCGCTGGTGCTGGCGTCGATGACGCCGATCTTCCACCCTTGACCTTCGGCATAGCGGCTATACATGCGATACAGGTCACCGGCGAAGAGTGCTGCCTCGTCACCACCCGTGCCCGCACGGACCTCGACGATGGCATTGCGATCTTCGTCGGGGTCGGACGGCAACAACGCCACCATCAATTCCTTTTCGGCTGCCGGCAGCTCGGGCTCAAAGCGGGCCAGTTCGGCCTCTGCCATTTCCCGCAGCTCCGGATCGAGTTCGGGATCGTCAAGGAGCTCGCGGTTGTTGGCGATCTCGGTACTGATCGAATGAAAATGCTCTGCCTTGCCCTCAAGCTTCTTGAGGCCGGAGTGCTCACGCAGTAGCTCCCGGTAGCGATTCTGGTTGGCCACGGTCTCTGGCTGAGACAGTTCCGTCTCGATCTCCGGAATCCGCGCCAACATTCGCTCAATGTGTTCGCTGTTGATCATGGAACCCCACAAACGGTAACCACCGAGGCACCGAGGCTCGAAGTGGTCATGAAAGTGTCCGTTGGTCTATCCGGATTCAAGGCAATGCTCCTGCCCCTCGGTGTCCTTGCGTCTTCCTGGTTGCCTTTTCCCCTGGGCTTGGCACAATTCAGGCCGGGATGAGCGACTGCTCGTGCCCGGCCTGACGCTGGAATACAGCTACTTGTTGGCAGCGGCCGCGTACCGGCGGCGGAACTGCTCAACACGTCCCTCGGCATCGATGAAGGTGGACTGGCCCGTATAGAAAGGATGACAGGCCGAACACGTGTTAACGTGCATTTCCTTCACCGTGGAGCGAGTCTCGATCACGTTGCCACAAGCGCATGTGATGGTCGCATCTTCGTATGTCGGATGAATGTTCTTTCTCATGATTCTCTGTCCTTATTCAAATCAAGCGCGGAACTGTACACTCGGACCGATGGGAATGCAAGCGGGGAATTGTGGCGCATCTCTACTCGAATGCGGCGGCCCGCCACGGTGATGCATCGCGAACCGGAGGTCAGGGGCACGAGAAGCTGCAAAAACAGATTGTAGAACGCTAATCCCTCGTAACATCTAACAATAAATGCGCTTGTCTTAGGGTTTTCGGGCTCCTATCATGCCTATCTCAAATGGTGAGTGAAAGGTGGAATACATGAACGTAGTGGTGTTGGGTGAAGTGGGTACCGGTGATCCGCGAGTTGCGCTGATGCCGGGCGATGCCGCCAAGCTCGTTGAGCTGGGTGCCTCGCTGCAGGTGGAAGCCGGTCTCGGGACGAGCATCGGCTTTGCCGATAGTGTATACACGGAAGCGGGGGCCACGGTGTCGTCGGATCGTGCAGCACTTCTGAAAGAAGCAGATCTGGTTCTGCGATTGGGCAAGCCATCGGCCGAGGATGCCGCCCTGATGAAGAGGGGTTGTATCCACGTCAGTTATCTGGATCCGTTCCGTGAGTTGGAGTTGGTGAAGGCTCTCCAAGCGGCCGGTATCTCGACCATCAGCATGGAGATGATTCCGCGTACGACGCTGGCGCAGAAGATGGACGCGCTCAGCTCGCAGGCGAACCTGGGTGGTTACGTTGCGGTCGTCTTGGCTGCGGAACGCATGAACCGCATATTCCCGATGATGATGACGCCTTCCGGTACGATCCCTCCCGCCAAGGTATTCATTATCGGCGCCGGTGTCGCAGGCCTGCAGGCCATCGCTACGGCCAAGCGTCTGGGTGCCCGCGTCGAAGCGTTTGATACCCGTCCGGTTGTGGCCGAGCAGGTTGAGTCGCTGGGTGCGCGCTTCGTGAAGGTGGACCTGGGCGAGACGGGCCAGACCAAGGATGGCTACGCTCAGGAGCTGACTCCCGAGCAGCTTGAGAAGCAGCGCCAGACTATGGCGAAGCACGCTGCCGGGGCGGATGTTGTTATCACCACGGCGCAACTCTTTGGCCGCCCCGCCCCGCGGATCCTGACACGCGAAATGGTGGAAGCGATGAAGCCCGGCAGTATCGTGATCGATATGGCCGTCGAAACCGGCGGAAACGTCGAGGGCTCGGTCCTGGGCGAGGAAGTGGACATCAACGGCGTCCGCATCATCGGCATGGGCAACCTGCCTGCTCAGGTTGCTGCCGATGCGAGCCTGATGTACTCCAGCAACCTGTTCAACCTGGTTGAGCATTTCTGGGACAACGAAGCCAAGGCGCTCCAGCTCAAGGTGGAAGACGAAATCATGGACGGCTGTCTGGTCGTTCACGATGGCGCGATTCGGAACGATACCATCAAGACCCTCGTCGAGGGCAAAGGAGATGAATAATCATGACTAAGCGCTTGGTAGTACTGACGTGCGCTCTTGTTTTCGTCGCCGGTGCCGCACTGGCACAGGTCGATGCCGCTGCCGAAGCGGCGAGCTGTCCTGTGACGGCTTGTGATGCTGATGCAGCCAAGGCCTCGCCGATGGGCAGTGCCGCTTCAATGGGGCTACTCTTCTTCGTGTTTGTGCTGGCGATTTTCCTCGGGGTCGAGTTGATCTCCAAGGTTCCTTCGCAGCTCCACACGCCGCTCATGTCCGGATCGAATGCGATCTCCGGGATCTCCGTGGTCGGGGCGCTGCTTGCGCTGTCGGTCAAGAATTCAAGTGAGACGGCAATGATCGTGCTCGGAACGCTGGCGGTTGCGCTGGCCATGATCAACGTGGTGGGTGGCTACCTCGTTACGGACCGCATGCTGGGCATGTTCAAGCAGAAGGGGGACAAGTAACCATGCAGAACCTTCCTGATTATCTCTATATTGCTGCGTCGGTCCTTTTCATCTACGGACTCAAGATGTTGAGTCACGCCAAGAGCGCACGCCGCGGCAACATGGTTTCGGCAGTGGGCATGCTGATCGCCGTTGTGGCGACGCTGCTCCTGGCTAAGCTCGATCTCAAGTGGATTCTTCTGGGTGGGGTCATCGGCTCTCTGATCGGCGCTGCGGCCGCTCGCTTGGTCAAGATGACTTCCATGCCTGAAATGGTCGGCCTGTTCAACGGGTTTGGCGGTCTGGCCAGTCTCCTGGTCGGTTGGGCAGAGTTCCACAAGATCCAGGGCGACCCCGCCTCAGGATCACTCTTCACGCTGATCGCGATCGGGGCCACCGTACTGATCGGTGGTGTGACGTTCTCGGGCAGCATGATCGCCTACGCCAAACTGGCGGAGAAGTTGGACGGCAAGCCCGTTCTCTTCAAGGGACAGCAGATCGTGAACGCCATTCTGCTGCTTGTGGCCGTGGGAGCGACCGTTGTCTTCTGCCTCAACCCCGCGACATCCTATCCCGTCTTCACTGGCATGATCGTGGTGTCGATGATCCTGGGCGTGCTCGTGACGATTCCGATTGGCGGGGCCGACATGCCCGTGGTGATAGCACTGCTGAACAGTTACTCTGGGCTGGCCGCCTGTGCGGCGGGTTTCGTGATCATGAACAACGTGCTCATCGTGGCCGGTTCACTGGTCGGAGCCAGCGGCTTGATCCTGACCAGTATCATGTGCCGTGCGATGAACCGCTCGCTTGCGAACGTTATGTTCGCGGGAGTGGGCGCGACGGCGACCACCGGCAAGACTTTCCAGGGCGAAGCCAAAACCGTATCGGCCCAGGACGCGTACCTGATGCTCGAAGCCGCTTCGTCAGTGGTGTTCGTGCCGGGGTACGGCATGGCTGTGGCCCAGGCACAGCATGTGGTCAAGGAGCTGGGCGACTTGCTTGAGGAGAATGGCTGCGAGGTCAGCCACTGCGTACACCCCGTGGCGGGACGCATGCCGGGCCACATGAATGTGCTCCTGGCCGAGGCCGACGTGCCGTACGAGCAGCTCGTGGAGCCGCAGGACGTGAACCCGACGATCCCGAACGTGGACGTGGCCGTCGTGATCGGCGCCAACGACGTTGTCAATCCGGCGGCCCGTGAGGAGGGCACCGCCCTTTACGGTATGCCGATCATTGATGTCGACAACGCCAAGGTCTGCATCGTGCTCAAGCGTTCACTCAAGGCCGGGTTCGCTGGTGTCGACAACCCGCTTTTCTTCGCGCCCAACACGCGGATGCTTCTGGGCGATGCGAAGGCCTCCATCACGCACGTTGTAGGTGAATTCAAGGAGTAAGTAACCGCGACAGAGCGCAGAGATCACGAAGATGTTTATCTGTGTTCTTTGCGCTCTTTGTGGTTAATTCCTCTTTATGCGGCGGCGAAGAAGACGTTCGGGACGGTGGGCGGTAGAGCGGGAGCGTTTCCAGATCGAGGATGCGGTTCCGCCCTCCAATTTCGAGGATGCAACGCCTCTGGGCGACGTGCTTTCGCGCGTCATGAAGAAGGCGGGCCTTTCTCAGCAGCATTGGGCGGCGGTGCTGGAGGATGAATGGGACAGGATCGCCGGTGCGGAAGTCGCGCGGCACACGCGTCCCGGCCCGCTCCGTGAAAAGACGCTGTCGGTCTATGTCGACAGCCCCGTCTGGCTCAACGAACTGCGCCGCATGGGACAACAACACCTACTCAACAACCTTCAGAAGCAGTTCGGTCGCTCGAAGATCGCCGCTGTCAGGTTGGAACTCGATCCGGAGGCGTGAGGCGAGATGTCGTCTCTGGCGTTCAACTACTCCGAACGGTACAGCTCGTGAGGCAGAACTGCCATGTGCCCTGAAGAAGAACAGATGAGCAAAGAAAGATCTTGCGTGGATGAATGGGTGACGCTACGGTGCGCAGCATGATGACAGGCTGTGATTCGGATACGAAAGGATGAGTAGCCTATCTGAAGACCTGATCTGACAACTGAATATTACGTTTCGGCAGTAGTTGCCCACCACGAAACCACCATCTGATTCTACTACTGTAGGCCGACGCTGAACGAGGACGTGCCCCACTGTGGGCGCGGCTTCGGGATCGGCTTGCAGTGGGGCTTGGTGGTCCCAGTGGTGGGCGTGAACGGAGTTCGCGCCTTTTTTGTGCCCGGACTCGGAGCCGGAC
>CAYFPQ010000019.1:0-46757 GCA_964345005.1 uncultured Victivallales bacterium
AGACTTATCGGGAAACGGTTGCAGAGCATCCAACCGGATTTTGCGGCAATAGGCCTCGCCCCATAGGTGACATTACCTATCCATCTCTATATAAACGTCTTACGACTTCTGTATGGCTGAGTGTCATAGATGGCACGCTTGCTGCGACGAGACTTGGCCAGAGGATAGTACCAGGTCAGTCCAAGGCTGACAGGTAGAGCGAGTTGAGCTTCCGACTGTGCAACGCGGATGAGGCTCTCTCAGAAGAAGTACAGGAGCTACCCGAAGGGAGGTTGGCATGAGGAAGAGAGGCGCAGTTCTGGGCGTCTTGGCGGTCAGCATAGTCGCGGCTGTCTTGACAGCATGGGTCCTGGCAGACCTGGCAGACGATGCCCCCCAAACCACGACGGCAATCACACAGGCAACTGGCGTGATTGAAATAACGCTGGCTGATGGCACCAAGATGACCGTCACAGGCGACGATGTACCGGTTGCCATTCCCCCCGGTGCCACCATAACGGTGCTGGAAGGAACGGCAACACTGGACGCGCAGTCTTCCATTCCCGGCCATGAGATGGCAGCCACGATTGTCATGTCCGCCGGATCCTCTGCCACCATATCTCTGGACATCACGACGGGCGAGCTGGCCGTGAATGCTTCGGCCGGATCCGTCGATGTTGTGATCGGCAACACGTTGGCGGTTGTCGAGGCGGGCGAGGCCCTGTCGGTGACCCGCAACACCCAGACGGGTAACTACGACATGTCTGCCGTGAGCGGCGAGATTGCCACGACCAGTGGCGGTCAGACCGCCTCGATTGACGAGGGGACGACCGAGGTCGTTGTCCCGCCGCCACCTGTTGAGGGCGAACCGCCGGAGCCCGAGACGATCGAGGGAAGCGAGTACCTCCCGGGGTAATCCCAACAGGCACGGGATTGATGTCGTACGCACCAACGTTCACGGAGAAATAAATATGAATAGCGCAATACGCAACCTGGCTATACTGGTCCTGCTCATCTCGGCCCCGGTCGTGGGAGCACAAGGCAACATGCATGTCGGCAGCGTCGAGATCCACCCCCTGCTGGCTGTCCGCTCGCTGTACGACGACAACATCTACCTAACGGAGACCGACGAGTTCGACGACCTGGTCATCACGATAGCCCCCGGGATCGAGGTCTCTTGGGAAAAGGTGCACCATGCCATCCAGCTCGGATACACGCTCGAGCTGATCAAGTTTGCCGACAACACGGACGAGAGCACGATCGATCATGAAGCCCTCCTGAAAGCGAATCTCTCGGCGCGTTCCGGGTTGCTCCTCGAACTGAGTGACCGGTTCGAGGTTACCTCGGATCCAGCCACCTCGGAACTCACCGATCGGGAGAACCGTATCCGCAATCGCGGACAGGCAGGCATCGGGGTCGCTCGCGACCGGCTCGAGGTGAAAGGCCGGGCCCGGAGCGTGCTCGACGACTACGACAGCCGTAACGAGCTGGACAAGGTCGAGAACGCGTACGGTGCGGCTGTGTTCTACCGTTTCTTCCCCAAGACGTCGCTGTTCATCGACTACGACTACGGGACGGTCACCTATGACCGGGAGGCAACCGGCGATGATACCCACTACCACCAGGCCGGCATAGGTGTTCGCGGCACATGGTTGCCCAAGACAACCGGAACGCTCAAGGTCGGATACCAGAACCGCGACTACGACGTGGCAGATTCGTTCGAAGGCGCGATCGCTGAGCTGAGCGCCGTGTGGCAGCCCACGGCGACCGCGACAGTCACCGCCCTGGGCGGATACGGTGTGACCGAGTCGACCTTCGATGTCAACCGCTACTACCGCTACACCAAGGCTTCGCTGGCCCTGGAGCAGCAGGTGGCATCCAGACTGACACTGTTGCTCTCAGCCTCGGGGGACGTGAACGACTACCCCGAAGCCGTCACAACCGGCGCACAGACCGGTAAGCGTGAGGACACAATCCTGGCCGGCGATGCCGGGCTGAGCTGGGAGATTCAGGAGTGGCTGACGGCCACCGCCCGTTACAGCGCGACCTCACGCAACTCCAATTTCGACGCGTTCGACTATGGCCGCAACCAGGTCTTGCTCGAGGTGGCAGGAACCTTCTAGCGCGACATGGCCGGTGCAACTGACTGGAGGGGTAGTGTGGAAGCAAGACGAACTGAGTCCGTATGTATATGCGTCCTGCTGCTGGCATCGGCCGCCATGGCGGTTGAACCAGGGAAAGCCAGGATTGAAGCAGTGACGGTGCAGCCCGGCCACGAGTCCTCCCGCGTGCATATCGCGCTTTCGACCCCCGTGGAGTACTCAGTTACCGCCAGCTCATCCGACGATTGCGTCATGGTGTTTCTCCCGGAAACAGGATTGCCCGATACGGACCCCGTCATTGGCCGGGACGATCCATTCCTGGTTACGGTAGAGCTACGCGATGTGGAAGATGGCGTACTGGTGATGCTGCGTCCCCGCCCGGAACTGACCCGCTACCACGGATTCGCCTCGCTTGATGACGGTAGTATTGTTGTGGAGGTCGGCGGCCGGGCACCGTCCGAGCGACTCACCGTCGGGCCCGGAGGCGGCGAATACGTGATAGCTCCGCAAGACCTGTTGAGCATCACCGTGTACGAGCATAGGGAGCTCAGTCAGAAAGTGCGTGTCTCCTCGGAAGGGATGATTACCTTCCCGCTCATCGGCCGCGTGGCGGTGGCAGACCTGACAGCAGCCGAGGTGGAACGCCATCTCGCGCTCCTGCTCGACGCCCGCTACATCGTGAACCCCCAAGTCACGGTCCAGGTCAAGGAAGCAGCCGACATCTACCTGCTGGGCGAAGTCGTTAAGCCTGGGCTCTACAAGCTGCGTGCGGGGCTGACCGTGGTGGAAGCCATCACCATGGCCGGCGGCTTCACCAAGACCGCTGCGCCCAACAAAGCGCGCCTGATCCGAAGCCAGGGCATCGGCAAAGAGACGGTACTGGTTCCGCTGAACGAGATCATCGCAAACGTGCGCGAGGATATTTCACTGAGAGCGGGAGACATCGTCATGATCCCGGAGACATTCTTCTAAGCAAGGACCTGACAGTTATGCCTGACAACAATCTAGCTGCCCCCTCAACCGACCTGCGCGCCTTCCTGAATATCCTGCATCGGCGCCTCTGGATTGTCGCTGCCTTCTTTGTTGTGCTCGTCACGTTGGTCACTGTCGCAACGGTCGTGCAGGATCCCGTATACCGAGCCACGGCCACGCTCCTGATTGACAAGGAGAGCGCCCGCGTTCTCTCCTTCCGGGATGTCGTTACATTGGGCGCCGAGAGCCACGAATACCGCGAGTACTACGAGACTCAGCTCAAGATTCTGCGCAGTGTTTCGCTGGCGGAGAAGGTAGTCGGCATGCTCGGCACCCCTCCAGAACCCAGCGTCCCCTCCTCCAGACAGACTCATGCGGCGGGGTTCTGCCCTCCAGGCACGCAAGCTGCACAAGGACCCCGCCGCGTGAACGCCTCCCCACCCACACCTCCGGAACATGCCGATGCCCTCCTCAAGCGCATCATGGTCGATCCCGAGCGCAACAGCCGCCTGGTTCGAGTCAGCGCCGAGAGCCAGTCGCCCGAACGCGCCGCGCACATCGCCAACACCTGGGTCCGGGCTTACGTAACCGAGAACCTGGCACGGAAAATCCGTGCCGCCGAGGGTGCATCCGAGTGGATCCTGGTGGAGTTGGATCAACTCAAGGAGAGACTCGAGGCCTCGGAACGCCAGCTTGATGTCTACAAGAAGAAAACCGGCATCATCTCCCTCGAGCGCAACCAGGACATCGTGGTCCGTCGCCTCGCCGAACTCAACACCGCACTTACTGACGCCGAAACGGAACTGTTCAGTGCAGAGAGCCTGTACCGACAGGTCACGGCCCTCGAGACCGACAGTACGTTGGCAGAATCCCTCTCCCTCGTTCGCGACAACCTCCTGATCCAGGAGCTCAAACGCGATACCGCGCGCGTCCGCGCCGAATTCAATCGGACGGCTGCCAAGTTACGCCCCGAGCACCCGGAGATGGTCAGGCTCGCCTCGCAGTTGGAGGAGATGGAGAACGTCATTCAACACGAGGTTAGCCGCATTGCCGACAGCCTACGGTCCGAGTACAAAGCTGCCCAGGACCGCGTTGCCTCGCTCCGCGAAGCCTTGGCCGACCAGACCCGCAAGGTACAGGAGCTGAACGAGAAATCGATCGAGTACCGGATCCTGTCACGCGAGGCCAAGACCAACAACCGTCTCTACAACACGCTGCTCACGCGGCTCAAAGAGGTGAAACTCTCCGCTGGAATGCACGAGAACAACGTCTCCGTACTCGACTCAGCGCGCCCTCCCGATGCGCCCGTCCGTCCCAAGAAGATGCTTAACATCCTGCTTGCCTGCATGGCCGGACTCACCGTCGGTGTCGGCCTTGCCTTCGTAACGGAACATCTCGACACTTCCATTAAGACCGCAGAGGATGTCCACGCCCTCGTCGACACCCCCCTCTTGGGGAACGTGCCCACAATTCGCCTGCGTGGTACGGCCGAGAAAGACCAGGTGGCACTGAAGGAACGTCACTCCGGCGCAGGAGAAGCCTACCGCAATCTCCGAACAAACCTCCGCTTCCTCAGTCCAGACCGCCCACTGAAAACCATCCTTGTGACGAGCACCAGTCCACAGGAGGGCAAGACTCTGACAGCCTGCAATCTGGGCATATCGCTGGCGCTGGCCGGCAATCGCACCTTGCTGGTCGATGCCGACCTGCGTCGGCCGTCCATGCACCGCACCTTCAACGTGGACAACAGCCGCAGCCTGACCAAGTTCCTTGTGAACGGGACTCTCTTTGATCCGCTCGTACAGGAAACCGGCGTCGAAAACCTGAGCGTGGTACCGTCCGGCAAACACCCGCCCAACCCCGCCGAGCTCCTGGACTCCGACCGCATGCGCGAGTTCCTCGCGGAGGCCGCCACGCATTTCGACTACGTTCTCGTGGACTCCCCCCCCCTGCTGGGGCTCAGCGACTCCATCATCCTCTCGTCCATGGTAGATGGCGCGATACAGGTAATCCGTAGCGGTAAGACCACGTCAGCCGCATGCTGCCAGGCGCACCAGATGCTGTACAACGCCGGCGCGAACGTTCTGGGTACCGTGCTCAACGACATAAACGTGCAAAAGAATGGCTACTACTATTACTACAGCCACAAGTATTACACATCACCGGAGGCATAACCGTGAGCCGACACCGACTGGTAGACGCACGTGGGGAGAGCACACCTGCAATGTCGTGATTCACGGGGGGCTCGGCTTCCTCTGCCTGTTTACCCCACTTGCCTTCGGAACGGTTGAGCCCTGGTCCATCGCCCTCATGGAATGTACGGCCTTGCTCGTGTCTGCCGCGTGGGCGGCACGTATGACAGTCCGAGGCAAGGTGGCCGTGGGGCGTTCGCCGCTGGTCATAACACTCCTTATCCTCCTGGCCTACATCGGCGGCCAATACGTGTGGGCGCGGGTGGGAATTGCACGAGTCCCCGCGGACGGACCGGTCGAGGCTCTGGCCATTCCGCATGTCATCGGTGCTGCGTGGCTGAAGCTATTGACCTACACACTGGTCGTGGCTGTCCTGCTCGACGTCTGCCGGACCGTTCGCGCCATACGGGCCTACCTCGTTCTCCTGGTGCTCGTGGGTGTCGTGCTCGCCCTTGTGGGCATCACCCAGTGGGCCTGCGGCGCAACCCGCCTGCTGGGGATCCGCGACATACCGCCACACGCCACGCGCATGTTCGGGCCGTACGTGTGCGCCAACCATTTTGCCGGGCTGATGGCGTTGCTGATTCCTCTGGCGATTGGCCTCGCCATGCTTCCATGGAAACGGGGCCGCCACATCATGCCCCCCCTCGCCGGCTGCGCCGCGCTCATCATGCTCGCCGCACTCGGCCTGGCACGCTCGCGGGGCGGTACTGCCGCGCTGCTTGCCGGACTCGTCGTCCTGGTAATTCTGCTGATTGCGAGACGGCGTGCACGCGGCGCCATCCGAATCCTGCTGCCGACCATGACCGTTGCCACCGCGCTTCTACTCTGGGCAATCCGCTACCCGGCCTCGGTCGAGCCCGGCTTAGCGACGGACCATGCCCGCGATGCCTCCGTCGTCAACCGCCTGAACCTTTGGCGCGGTACACTCGACGTTGTTCGCGCCCACCCCACGTGGGGCACGGGAGCCGGTACATTCCGTTATGTCTTTCCGGCGTTCCGCCCCGACGGCATGGGTACCCGTGTCTTCTCGCACGCCCACAACGACTACCTCGAACTCGCCGCTGAAACCGGATTCCTCGGGTTCGGCATTGTCGCCTCCGGCATGGGGGCATGGGTTCTCGGCCTGTTGCGCCAACTTCAGCTCCGCAAGAGCACGTTCGCCGTAACGACCATGCTGGCCGGCTTGGCCGCATTGGCAGGCTTCCTGGCTCACGGTCTTGTGGACTTCAACATGCATATCGGCGCCAATGCTCTCCTCTTTTTCGTTGTTGCATCCCTGACGACCTCGGCCGCGTGGTCGCGGGATCCGTCACACCGTGAACGGAGTTCCCGTGCCGGCGGACCTCTCCCTTCTTCGCTCTGCTCACTCCCGTGCTCACGGTTGGCGCTACCACATGCCGTCCGTCCCTGGTGTGCGCTGCTGATCCTTGGCGGGACTGTAGTCCTATCAGTTTCCGTCGTGCGACCGGCAATAGCGCAGGCCATGGTGACGGACGGCCGCGTCCTCACAGCCATCGCAATGAGCCCAACTGACGCGCAGTGGCACCACGCCCGGGGCCGTGAGGAGATGGCGCACGCCGCCTCCGCCGCCACCCCCACCACTGCCCTCCTCCGTGCGATGACAGCTTTCGAAACGGCCGTCCGCTGGAACCCGTTGTCGTCGGCGAGCCACCAGTCGTTGGCGTGGACCTACGGTCAGCTGGCACGCCAAAGCCCGCATCCTTCCGAGCTCAGCTGTCGGGCGGCCCGACACTTTCGCCATGCCATCGCCCTGGACCCGCGCAACGGCTACCGTCACCGCGCCCTGGCATCCTGGCTACTCACCTCGCGCGACCTCACCAGGCATGAAGAGGGACTGAGCCGCTATGCCATTGCCGCACGCCTGACAACGGAACTCATGACCGACGCGCTTGATGCCTACCTGGACCACGGGCGCACACTCGAGGAGGCTGCTGCCGCGCTGGCGGGAACCACGGAGACCGACTTCCAGTTCTGGCACGCGATGACGCAGCGCTCCGGACTTGGCGTCGCATCGGGTTTTGCCGAGGCCTACCTGCCTACCTTTGCCACTAACGGACTGTTGAACTTCTGGATCGCAGACCGCTCGTTCTACGACGACTCCCTGCCTTGGGAGTTCACGGAACGGCATTACCAGCGGGCCTTGGCCCTCGTGCCGCACAATGGTTTCTATCGCCTCTGGTACGGTATCCACCTGCAGCGCAGGGGACACTCGGACGCCGCACTGCGCGAATTGGGGGCCGCACAGCGGCTCGGACTGGGCCACGCCAACCATCGCCTGGCCGATGAGCATATCCGGGCATGCCGGCACGCCACGCACGATGACTCGCATCACGCGAAGGTCTACATACGATGACACCTTCAGACAACATGGACACGGCTCCCCGGCACGCAACGCTGGCCTGGAAGTACATCTGCAAGTTCACCTCCCAATCCATGATCTTCGGCTTGGGCGGTGTGCTGGGAAGCGCCGTAGGATTCCTGCTCATTCCAGTCTACACGCGCTTCCTCAGCCCCGCTGACTACGGCGTGCTGGAGATTCTCACCGTTACCGCCGGCCTGCTCTACGTAGTCCTGAGCCTCGGGATGCAGCCGGCATTCTTCCGTTTCTACGTATCCGAGGAGGATGCCGTCCAACGCCGTCGACTGGCGGGTACACTCATCCTCTTCTTCACCGGCATCAATGCGCTCTGCCTGCTGTTGACGCTTTCCTTCTCCTCGCGCATCAGCGCCCTGCTCCTGCAGACCGACCGTTACGGGACACTCGTAACGCTAGCGCTTCTGGGAACATTCCTGCGCATGGTGATGGTCACGCCGCTTTATGTCCTTCGAGCCCATCAGCAAGCTTGGCGTTACGCAATGCTTAACCTGGCACACCTGCTGGTCAACCTGCTCTGCAACGTGTGGTTCATCGTGGCGTGCGGCTGGGGAGTTAAGGGCATTCTTGCGGGCAACCTTGTGAGTACGCTGGCGTTCTGCCTGGTCGGCATTGCGGTCACCCGCCGCTGGTTCCAGCTTGCTTTCTCGCCACGGATGCTCATGCCCGTCCTACGGTTCGGCGCGCCACTCGTCTTGGCAACCTTCGGAATCCGGGGTATCCAGCAACTCGATCGTTTCGTGGTGCAGCTTTGCCTCGGCTCCGAGCCACTGGGACTGCTGGCCCTGGCCGACCGCTTCGCGCGGATTGTGACGATCCTGGTCGTTACCCCTTTCCTGATCGCCTGGGGACCGCTGAAGTGGGAGATGCTGCGCGAAGAAGCAAAGCAGAACCTGTTCCGACTCGTCTTCCGGGCTTTTGCAGGAGTTGCGCTCTCGGCGGCCGTGATCCTGGGTATCTTCGCCAGGGAGCTTGTCGGGCTCGTGGCTGCCCCGGCGTTTCTCGCGGCCAGCCAGATGGTTCCGGCACTGGCCGTTGCCGCGGTACTACACGGCGTACAGGATATATTCTCAACCGGCATCCAGGTTCGGAAGCAAACGGGCCTGATCTCGCTCGCCGTGCTTACCGGACTGCTCTTGAAAGGTGTGCTGGCGCTGCTGTGCGTGCCTCGCTGGGGCATCACGGGTGCCGCATGGTCGACACTCGGCGCTTACGCCGGCCTCTGCGCTGTCGTGCTGCTGCTCTCGCAGCGCTGCTACGCCATCGATTACGGGCTGCGTCGCGTCACGGTCTACGGAGGATGGTCGCTACTGACGTGGCTGTCCGTCTTCTGGCTTCAGCGCAGCCCGGTTTCCATTGAGTCGCTCTTTATCGCCAAGATCGCAATCGTTTTCGTCTACCTCGCCGGTACGTGGGTCCTGCTGGTGGGCATCCCCGCACCCGCACGCTCCAGGCTGATGCGCTGGCAGACACGGCTCACCCCCATCGAGGAGGGCACGGCATGAACGGATGGATCACACGCCACACCCATGCCACGGCCATCGTGGTCGCCGCCGTGCTCGCCCTCATCCTCGCAATGGGCATGATGCGCAGCCTGCTCGCAGTGGGGCTGCTCGTGGCCGGCGTCGGCGCGCTGATCTGCTTCCAGCGCCCGATACTGGGGCTCTATGGGTTGGTGGCGCTAATCCCTTTCCAGGTCTTTCCCATGGCGATCGTCGACAGCGCACACTCGTTCTCGCTGGCCCAGCTCCTGGTGAAGCTTCTCTTCGCGATTACGGTGGCGCGCCTGCTGTTGCAGAGACAACTCCACTTCGACCGTTCCGCCGCGAACCCGTGGATTCTCCTGTTCATGCTGGCGCCGTTCTTCTCAACCGTGAATGCCGACAGCCTGCGCGAGCATTTCAAGGAGACCGTCCCGGCCGTGATCGATTTCTATCTGCTCTACTTCGTGGCCATCCACACGGTTCGTACCCGCCGCCAGCTATGGACGCTCCTGCTGGTCTTCATCGGCGTAACGTCGCTCCTGGCCGTCTTCGGCACACTCCAGTACGTAACCGGCACCGGCGTGACCATGGCCTACCTCAAGTCGCGCCTGGCGCCTCTCTTCGTAGGACCAGGCTACTTCGAGGTCCGCTCACTCAAGATGCTCAGCCAGATCCAGTCCGGAAAACTCTCTGCCGTTACCTCCATCTTCGTCAATCACTCCGATTATGGCGGATTCCTGCTCTACGGTTTTGCCCTCGCGGCGGCCGCGGCGGCCATGAGTCACCGCCGACTCGTGCGCCTCGTGGCGACCGGCGTGGCCATGCTTCTCGCATTCAACATCCTGGTCAGCCTTGCACGCAGCGCCTGGCTGGGACTGTTCGCGGGCGGCGTGGCCATGGCTATCCTGGTACTTCATAAGCGCGGGTCGCGCCTGGCCGCCCCGGTGGCCGTCGCCGGCAGCGTGCTGCTCGTAGCATTCCTCCTCTTCGGTCGCGCGGCGTGGGGCATCCTGCCCGAGACGGTCCGGGACCATTTCGAGATGACACTGCATTACGGATCGGTTTCGGGATCGTGGCAGATGCGCATGGCCTTCTGGGATGATGCCCTGCATGCCGTGGCCCGCGCGCCGATCCTGGGCCGGGCTTATCTCAGCAAGGTGCACAACCAGTATCTCGGCGTCCTGTTGCAGTTCGGTATCCTGGGGCTGGCAACCCACCTCCTCATCCTGTTCACGGTGGCCCGGCAGCTCCTTCTTGCCTGCGTCCGTTCGCAGGACGAGCTGGTGACCATCCTGTCGCTCGGGGCGCTCGGGGCGCTGGCAGGCGTCGCGGCGCACTCGCTACTGTGGAACGACCTCTTCTATGTCCCTGCCAGCGACATGGTTTTCGTCCTCTTCATGTCATTTGCCGGCCTCGCCGCACGCGAGACCGAACCTGCCAAGGCGTCCGAGCACAACATTAACGCGAGCACGGCCAGCATGCACCATGTGATATGGGGCATCCTCGGCGCCGCCACGGCACTGGCAGTCCTGGCGGCCGTGCTGGTGGTGGGCTGCGAATTCTCGCCCTTCGACCTATTCAGCTATGCCGGCGGGCTGCTTGTGGCGGGATTCCTCCTCGTCGGACTGGTGGACCAACGCCGATGTCGCGCGACGGCGAATCGGCCCTGGACCGGGCGGGACATCGTCGAGGAATACCTACCGGAAAGGGCGCAATAATGAATATCCTGGTTCACTCTCCCGACTTCCCGCCGGTAACCGGCGGCATCGCGACGTTTGTCTCACAACTCTGCGGGGGGCTCTCGGCCCGTGGCCACGATGTCGATGTTGTGACCATAGGACATCCAGACTTGACGATTCCACTGCCGCTCGGATCCACGATCTACCGCTACGAGGCAACACGTCGCCCGGCTTCCCTGGCCGCCACCCGCGCCATCATGTCGCGCTGCCGCACCCGGCACTACGATGTCGCCCTGGTCGGTCATCTCATGTCGACGCAGGGACTCGGCGTGCTGGCCGCCACCATACGGCGGCAACTGCCCTACGCCATCCTCACCCATGGCAACGATCTCTGGTCGAATCGCCGGTCGTTGATCGATGCCGTGGCCAGCAGTGTGCTCATGCGGCAGGCCGGGCTCTTGCTGGCAAACAGCGAATACACGGCCAACGTCATTCGCTCGCGCGTCCGTCACATTCCGGTAGAGGTGCTCAACCCGGGTGTCGACACTCACCGCTTCCGCCCCGGCCTCGATACGTCGGCTGTCCGGCGCGAGTACTCGCTTCGGGACCGGCAAGTCGTTCTGACTGTCGGGCGCCTGGTGGCACGCAAGGGCTACGCGCAAGTGTTGCGGGCCCTGCCGCGCGTCATTCAGCACGTGCCCCAGCTCCTCTACCTGATCGCCGGGAGCGGACCCCAGGAAGCACGGCTTCGCCATTCGGTTTCCTGCCTCCAGCTCCATGACCACGTTCGCTTCCTGGGGCACGTCCCGGCCAATCGCCTACCCGAACTCTACTGTGCAAGCGACCTGTTTGTCATGCCGTGCATCAGCATGGATCATGAGCACGACGTGGAAGGGTTCGGGATTGTCTTTTCCGAGGCAGCGGCGTGCGGCATTCCGGTCATTGCCGGCAACAGTGGCGGCGCCGCCGAGGCCGTTGAGCACCGGCGCACCGGGCTGGTTGTTGATGGACGCGATGTCGCGGCGATTGAAAGCGCTATGGTCCGTGTGCTCTGTGATGCCGACTGCGCGGACCGGCTCGGGCGTGCCGGCCGCCTGCGGGCGGAGCGGAAACTCGCCTGGCCCAGCCAATGTGCCAGCCTGGAACAGATGCTCAACAGACTATCCCCCCGGCGGGAGGCCTACGCATGATTGCAGAGGTTGCACCTTTCTCGATCCTCTGGTTCGGGCAGCGCTGGAGCAAGTACCAGCGGCGCGACCGGCAGATCATCTCGCGCCTGGCGCAATACCCGGATATCGAACACATCATGCTGGTGGAGCCCCCCCTTCCCGTCACGTCGCTGGCCGCGTGGTGCCTGGGACAGGAAGAGGACGCCGTCGAGACATGGAGCCGGATCCGGCGGCACGGCTTTGCCTGGAACCCACAGCCCGGCGTTGCGGTGATGCCTCCGCTCGTCCCGCTGGCAGGCTACCAGGGGACCCGGGCCCGGTGGCTGCATGCCGCCCGGCGGCGGTCAGCCGCCCGAATGCTGAACCGAATCCGTCCCTCCCGCCTCGTCCTCTGGGTCGGTGGTCCCTACTGCACGTCCAACCTGGTCGGCCACTTCGGCGAGGCGGCGGTCTGCTACAGCCTGTGCGAAGATTTCGCAGAGAAGGATCCGGAGCACCACGCCATGATTGAGGCGGAGGATGCGGCGCTGCGGGACGCGGCCGACCTTGTGGTTGTCGTGCGCGAAGCACTTGCGGAACAATCCGAATCGACCCGGGATAAGACGGTGGTAATTCCGAATGGCGTTGACGTGGACGAACTGCAACGGAGGCAGACGGTCGCCATTGACCGCAGCCTCTATGCCGACGCGACGCGCCCGGTGATAGGGTTCGTCGGCGACATCAACGAAAGCATCGACGTGGAGCTGGTCCACCAGATCGCCTTCATGCGCCCGGACTGGAGCGTGATCATGATCGGTCCGGTAGACGCGGATATGCGCCCACAGATCGAGCGCCTGTCGCTACCCAATATTCACTTCACCGGGAGCCTCCCGTTCGACGAGGTGCCGGCCCACGTGTCGCACTTCGATGTGGCCCTGCTTCCCTACAAACGCAACGCACGGAACATGTGTTGCAGCTCGATGAAGATGTATGTCTACCTCGCGTTGGGCAAGCCGATCGTCGGTACGCCCGTGGCGGATGCGGAACAGTTTCCCGAAGCGATCACAGCAGCGGTCACACCCGAAGAGTATGTGATTGCGATCGAGGCGGGCCTGCACCACGACACCCCGGCACTCCGGGATGCCAGGGTGCAGGCCGCCCGCGGGGAAAGCTGGGACCGGCGTGTCCGCGTGATTCACGAATCGCTCTGTTCGGTAATCTCATGATCACACCTGACATCGTTATTTTTGCCTCGCGCGACTGGTGGGAGTACCAGCGCAGGCCGCACTACACCGCGCTCTCGCGGCTGGCACGCGTGCTTGTGATCGAACCACCACTCACGCCATTTGATCTCCTGCGGCGGAAGAGACGTCTGGGTTGCGAAACAGGACCGCGTCTGCGAAAGGTAAACGCCTCCCTCCACGTTTACCGGCCACGCACCTTGTTGCCGTATGCCCTTTCCTTCCGGCACGATACGCTGGCCCGTCTCAACCGCCGCTCATTTTCTCACGCCATCGCCCCGGTTGTGCGGAAGCTGGGATTCCGCGAGTGGGTCCAGGTTTTCTTCCTTCCGCAACAGCACTGTCTGCTGGACCTGCCTGCCCCGGTGCTGCGCTGTTTCGAGGTGGTCGACGAGTACACAACCCTGACCGGTCCCGACCGCAACCTGCACGGCTGGCACGACCGCCGGGTCATGCAGGTGGAGCCCCGCATCCTGAACCGTGTAGACATCGTCTTCACGACCTCCCGTACGCTGCACCAGAGCAAACGCCATTGGAACCGCAGCACCTACTGTGTCCCCAACGCGGCCGACACGGAACACTTCGGCAAAGCGCGCGGACCGGGAGAGTTGCCCCCCGACCTCAAACACATACCGGCGCCGCGAATCGGTTTCGTGGGGCATTTGACCGACTTCTTCGATGTCGACCTCGTGCGAACCGTTGCCATGCGCAGACCCGATTGGTTCTGGGTACTGCTCGGCGAGGACAACACGACCGCGGCGTTCCGTAAGGCCAGCGGGCTGGCCGACGTGTTGGCCATGCCCAATGTCCACTGGCTGGGACGCAAATCCTACGAACTGCTGCCCGAGTACATACGCGGGTTCCAGGCATGTACGATGCCGTACCAGCCCTGCGACCGGATGCGCTACAGCCACCCGAACAAGATCTACCAGTACCTCGCCGCGGGCAAGCCGGTGGTCTCAACGGACTTCCCGGCCACCCACATGCATGAGGACGTGATCGAGATCGCCGCCTCGCCGTCCGACTTCGAGGCCAGGGTGAAGGACGTGCTCGGAAACGGTTCCGAGGCCCTGCAACGGCGGCGCATCGCCGTGGCTGAACAAAACTCCGTCGAGGCACGCGCCGCGCGCCAGCTTGAGATCATCGGGGCACACCTTGACGCACAGGAGGACAAATCATGATCAACGATCTAAGCGCCGATCCGATCCTGGTCATCTGTGCCCAGGGCATCGGCAATACGCTGCTGGCCACCCCGTTGCTGGCTGCGCTGCAGCACGGGTTCCCATCCCAACGCCTGGTTGCGTTGACGTGGGACAACGGGTCGGAAAAGGTCCTGCGCGACTCGCCATGCGTTGACCAGGTACTGGTCATGCGGCGTACGCAGTCGCGCTGGCGTATCCTCGCAACGTGGATACCCGAGCTGCGGCGGCGCCACTTCTCGCACGTTTTTCTCGCGTGGCCCGGCGGCATAACGGCCGCACTGTTGGCCGGCCTGTCCGGTGCACGTGTACGCGTGGGGCACGATTTCGGCGCCGGGATGTTCTGGGCCGGGCGTCTCTTTACACACGCCCTTCCCCGTAACAGCCGGCGGCACGACCTCGAGCGCAATCTCGATCTCGCGCTCTGCCTTGGACTACAGGTAAACCATGTACCCAAGCCCTCCCTACAGATCTTTCCCTCCGAGCGCCGCTCGGCAAAGACATTCCTTCGCGCGTCAGCGCTTGGACAGCGCCGACTCGTGGGGATTGCACCGGGATCGAGCCGGTCGCAGGACTTCAAGCGATGGCCGCTGGAGCGCTTTGCCGACCTGGCTAACCTGCTGCATGATGAGGCCGATGCTAGTATCCTGCTCTTTGCCGGTCCCGAGGAGGAAGAGCTTGTAACACGCTTCACGGACAAGGCCCGCTGCCCGACTCAGGCGATCCAAGGACGCACGCTGGGAGAGGCCGCGGCGCTGATCGCCTCGTGCAACGTACTGGTCAGCAATGACGCCGGTCTGATGCACGTTGCCACGGCTGTCGGCACACCCGTAGCGGCCGTCATGGGGCCCACCGATCCAGAACGAACGCGCCCTTACGGTCCGCAGAACCGGGTCGTACGCCTGGGACTCCACTGTAGCCCCTGCTACGACCATTTCCGCAGAGATTTCCGGTGCAGCCACCCGACTCCGTACGCCTGCATGAGGGAGCTCTCCACCGAGCAGGTATGCGGCACGGTTATGGAGATGCTGTCGGGGTGAGGAGGTGCAATATGATTGCGTTTCAACAGACAGATGGAGCCCTGGCCCACGTGGCTACGGATCTCCCGATAGAGGAAGTCATGAGCTGCCCCGTGTGCAGCGGCGTACTGACCCCGTTCCACCAGTTCCTTTTTGCCCAGCTTCCCTTCCGCTTTAAACTGCGACGCTGCGGCGTGTGCGGCCTGGCGGTCAATACCCCGCGACTGCGC
Source organism: uncultured Victivallales bacterium (assembly GCA_964345005.1). GTDB lineage: Bacteria > Verrucomicrobiota > Kiritimatiellia > UBA8416 > JABMPJ01 > JABMPJ01. The sequence continues at coordinate 15,644 of CAYFPQ010000019.1, forward strand.
CCGGAAGAGAGTGCACAGTTGTATGGCGGCGACTACTACGTGTTTGATGCCGAGACCGATCACGACTACGAGGCGAGCGCACGGCGCGATCTGGCGCGCATCCGCCCGTGGGTACCGGCCGGGGCACGGCTGCTTGAGATCGGCTGCGCGCGCGGGCACCTGCTCGCCCTTGCCCGGGACGCCGGCTACGAGGTGCGTGGTGTCGAGATCTCCCCGGAGGCATCGAACGAGGCTCGGTCACGCGGCCTGCCGGTGATGACCGGCACGATCGAGACGATCGGACGGTGCGACCTGCGTTTCGATGCCGTCGTGGCCCTGGACGTCATCGAACACGTGCACGATCCCCTCGAGTTCCTGAGCTGTGCGCGCAAGCAGATGGCGTTCGGGAGCAAGCTTATCCTCGAGACACCCAACGTGGACGGGCTCTTTGCCCGCATGGGCGGGCGGCACTGGATCGGGTTCAACCCGTACCACATTGCGCTGTTCTCCCAGGACGCCCTGGTACGTGCGTGCCAGCGGTCCGGATTCGAGATCCGCGATCTGGTCACAGTCGAGGGACGATTGTTGTCGGTCGACGGCCTGCGGCGCATCGGCGCCGGCCACCTGGTACCCGACCGTCTGCGCCGGACCGCCGGCGCGTGGCTGCGGGCACACCAGGCCGGGGCATCCTCCGCGAACGACGCGCGGGAGAGCGTAAACGGAAACGAGGGAAGTGTGGCCCGCTGGATCAACAGCCGGCGAATGGGAGACCAACTGCTGGTGCATGCGGTTGCACACTAGACGGAACCTGAAGGAGGCGTGTGTGATGAGTAAGAGTACGGACAATTGCCACATCTGCGGGACCGTCGAATCCAGAGATCTCGGCCGGCCGGAAATATCCCCGAAAGCTGCTCCTTTTATCAAGCTGGATTACAGAGTCTTGGAGTGTCTCGGCTGTCACGCCTGCCGCGTTTCACCGACAATTGCCTTTGGTGCGAACGAGTGGGAACAGCTGTACGATGGGGAGTACTTTGGAAAAGGGACCAGATGGTGGACGCGCAAGAGAGCGAGAGATCGCAGAGATCGTTTAAACCGACTTCAAGATGCATGCCCAAGGCAGATTGCTGATTTTCTTGATGTGGGTTGCGGCGAGGGTCATGTGCTCGCTGAAGCGGCCAACCGTGGCTGGAAAGCGCATGGCATCGACATCTCAGACAATAGAGCAGAGTCTGCAAGAGAGAATGGCACACTGTTCACCAAAGCCGATATCTTCAAAGCCGGGTTCCCTGATGATTCCTTTGACTGCGTCTACATGGATTCGGTCCTGGAGCATGTGGTGGATCCGGTCCCTTATCTGTCTGAACTCAACAGGATAATGAGAACAGACGGAGTCCTTTATGTCGGAGTGCCGAATGAAGGATGCCTGTTCAACGATGTAAAGAAGCTCTTGCTTGTCATGCGCGGCAAGCAAGACGTGTCTGCATGCCTCAAACCCTTTGCTCTGCCTTACCACGTGAGCGGGTTCACGGAGAATTCCCTGGTGGCAGCTGGGAAGAGAAGTGGCCTCGGTGTCCTGGAGTGCAGAGGTTTTGGAGGGCCGTATGAGGTGCTGAAATTCCGTCTCTTCAGTCGGCCTTTCCTGATCAACCTGTTCCTCTTGCCGATACACCTGGTTGCCGTTGCTCTGAAGAGGCCGATCTATCTGGACGCGATATTCCATAAGAAGAATGGGAGACCAGCTCCTGGTCCCGCGGTCGCACACGGGGGGCCATCACATGAAAGAGAGGTCGATGCCAAATGAATGAGACGATCTTCTGGGTCATGGTCATGTCCGTCGCCTACGTCTACGCCGGGTACCCCCTCCTGTTGGCGGGCGGGCGGGCGCTGCGCCGACGCCGGCCCGGTGCGCGGACCACCACGTTACCGTCCGTCTCGCTGGTCATTGCGGCCTATAACGAGGAGGCCGTGATTGCCGACAAGATCAGGAACGCACTGGCCCTGCACTACCCGGCGGACCGGCTGCAGATCATCGTGGCATCGGACGGATCCACTGATAACACCGGCGCGATCGTGCGCTCCTTCGGAAGGCAAATCGTCAAGCTCGTGGCCCTGCCGCAGAACTGTGGAAAGAGCAGCGCCCAAAACCTGGGCGCCGCAGCGGCAGAAGGCGATATTCTGCTCTTCACCGACGCCGACGTTCTGCTCGACCCGTCCGCATTGAAGGTGATGCTGCAGCACTTCGCGGATCCGACGGTTGGTTGTGTCGTCGCACAGATCGCCTATACCGACACCCGCACCAACGCGGTAAGCGCCGGGGAAGGTTTGTACTGGCGCTATGAATTATGCCTCAGGGAACAGGAAAGCCGCCTGGGTAACTTTGCCATGGGTAGCGGCACGTTTGCCATTCGACGCAAACTGTTCAAGACGCTACCCGCAAACGTTGGCGAAGACTTCGTGCTTCCGATGCAGACCGCACAGGCGGGCTACAGGGTTGTCTACGAACCCAATGCCGTGGCCCGTACCCCGCTCGGGCAGACAACCGTACCCACCATGTTTCGTAGCAAGGTGCGCGTGATCAGCAAAGACCTGCGAGGTCTCTTTATGTGCCGCGCGCTTCTCAACCCGCTCTGCTATCCGCTCTATGCATGGGGATTGGTCTCGCACAAGCTGCTGCGCTGGCTGGTGCCCTACTTCATGCTGACCGCGTTGGCCGTGAACCTGCTTCTGTTGGAGATCCCGTTCTACCGGCTGACGCTCCTGCTTCAGGTCCTGTTCTACGGCCTGGCCGGGCTCGGGTTCTTCGTGCAGACGTCCGATCGGCTGCCGCGCTGGATGGGCATCCCCTTCTCGTTCTGCCTTGTCAACGGGGCTGCACTGGTGGGGGTGGCCCGCTACGTGTGCGGCCGTACATCGGGACAGTGGACCCCGGTCCGGCAGCCATCAACGGAGGCCGTGACATGATCATGGAAACCATGCCATGCCGTCGGGAGCGGATGTTCCTCTCGCCGCCCCTGCCGAGCGGGGACGAGGAACGGTATGTGATGGAGGCGTTCGCCAGCAATTACATTGCGCCGGTGGGGCCGATGATCGATGCGTTCGAAGCTGAGTTCACCGCCTACACGGGCATCCCCCACTGTGTGGCGGTGAACAGCGGCACGGCCGCTCTGCACCTGGCGCTTCGCGAGGCGGGTGTCGGGCCGGGCGACATTGTCCTGGCCCCATCGCTTACCTTCATTGCCACCGTAAGCCCGGCCATCCATCTCGGTGCGGAACCCGTGTTCATCGATGCGGACCCCGCCACGTGGAACATGGATGTCGACCTGCTCAAGGCCGAGCTGGCCGAACTGGAGTGGATCGGCTCTCTGCCCAAGGCCGTGATCTGTACCGACCTCTACGGTCAGTGCTGCAACTTGCCCGCTATACTCAACGTCTGCCGGGCCTACGAGGTCCCGGTGATCTGCGATTCAGCCGAGGCGATGGGCGCCACCTACAGGGAGCAGCAAACAGGCACACCCCGTCACGCCGGGTACGGCGCCACGGCAGCGGCCTACTCGTTCAACGGGAACAAGATCATCACGTCGTCGGGGGGCGGCATGCTCGCCTCGCACGACGGGCGGCTCATCGCGCACGCGCGCAAGCTGGCCGCGCAGGCGCGGGAGGATGTACCCCACTACGAACACACGGAGATCGGGTACAACTACCGGATCAGCAACATCGTGGCGGCCATTGGTCGTGCGCAGCTCGGCGTACTGGATGGACGGGTGGCCCAGCGCCGGGCCGTCTCGAACGCCTACCGTACATTGCTGCATGACGTGCCCGGTATCAGCTTCATGCCGGAGGCGTCCTACGGAACGTCCAACCGCTGGCTCACGGTGATCCTGCTTGACCCGGAGGTGTGCAGCATCACCCCCGAGGACGTGCGTCAAGCCCTCGAAGTCGCCAACATCGAGGCACGTCCGCTCTGGAAACCGATGCACATGCAGCCGGTCTTCGCCAACGCCCGTCTCCGGCGAGCCAAGACCACTCCGGGCGTCATGCCGTCACATATACAGCAACCCTCGGTCAGCGAGGAGCTGTTCCGGCGAGGGCTCTGCCTCCCGTCGGGGCCAGCAATGTCCGAGGCAGACATCACTCGCGTGGCCTTCATCGTGCGCTACTGCGTCAAAGGGGAGAGCATCCGCAAGAACGTGGAGGCATTCGCATGAGCCCCAGAGACATGCTGCTCAAGCCATCGATAGCACGGCGGGCGATCTTCTTCCTCGTGGTCGACACCGCGCTGCTGGTGGCGTCGTTCTTTGTGGCCTACCAGCTACGCTTCGGGTTCGTGGTGCCGCCCATCTACATGATGACGTTCGTCCGGTGGCTCCCCGTAGTGGTCGGCATCAAGCTGCTCTGTTTCGGATGCCTCAGGCTCTATACCGTGAGCTGGCAATTCATCAGCCTGGTGGAGCTGTGTGACCTCGTGATAGGTACCGTGATCGCCTCGGCGGCCATCCTGCTCTGCAACATGCTGGCCTTGACGCAGTGGGGCGGACTGTTCATCCCGCGGGGGGTGCTGCTGATTGATACGGCCGTGGGCCTGGTCTTTCTCGGCGGCTTCCGTGTTTCCAAGCGGATGGCGGTGATGATCTTCCACGGAATGGAGGGCCGGCGCACGCTCATCGTGGGCGCGGGCGCCTTGGGGGAAATGCTCGTGCGCAACATTCAGCGCGGCACGGCGGGTGAGAACGTTCGCCCTGTGGCATTCGTCGATGACGACCCGCTCAAGCAGGGCACCCACATTCACGCCGTGCCGGTGCTGAGCTCCTGCGCGGACGTTCGCGACGTGGTAGCGTCGGAGCGGGTGGAGGCGGCGATCATCACGCTCCCCCCGGGCAGCCATCGCCGCGTGCGCGAGGTCTTTCTCGCGCTCTCGGAAGCGGGCGTCAGCGACGTAAAGGTGGCGCCCTGCCAGTCGCAGTTCCGCCGCGAGGCTGTCGCGGTGCACGACATGAAGGACATCAAGCTGGAGGACCTCCTCCCGCGTCCGAGTGTCCGCATCAACTGTTCGGACGTCGAGGCCCTGGTAAACGACCAGGTCGTCCTTGTGACCGGTGCCGGAGGATCAATTGGCTCCGAGATTGTCCGGCAGCTCTTCTCCTTTGCACCGCGCCGCGTGATCGCCTTCGAGATCGATGAAACCGAGCTGCACAACCTGATGCAGGACACCGCGGGCAAGGAGCTCGTCCCGTTCCTGGGCGACATCCGGGATCGCCACAAGCTCGAGACGGCGTTCCACGAGTACCGGCCCACGATCGTCTTCCATGCGGCCGCCTACAAGCACGTGCCCATGCTCGAGTGGTTTCCCGAAGAAGCCGTTCACACGAATATCCTGGGCACCTACCAGCTCGCCGAGGTCAGCGCCAAGTATGGTGTGCGGATGTTTGTCAACATCTCGACCGACAAGGCGGTGAACCCGACCAGCATGATGGGGGCGACGAAACGAGTAGCCGAATATGCCTGTTCGGCATTCAACCGGCAGAAAGGGAGGCGCTACGTATCGGTCCGGTTCGGGAATGTGCTGGGCAGCCGCGGCAGCGTCGTCCCGCTCTTCCTCAAACAGATCAAACAGGGCGGTCCGGTCACCGTGACCCACCCCGAGATGAAACGCTACTTCATGAGCATCCCGGAGGCCGTGCTGCTGGTCTTCCAGGCCGCGTCGATGGGCAGCGGCGGCGAGGTTTTCGTGCTCGACATGGGCGAGCCGGCGCGCATCGTGAAGATCGCGGAGGACCTCATTCGCCTGCACGGGTTTCAGCCCTACCGCGATATCGACATCGCCTTCTCGGGAATGCGTCCCGGCGAGAAACTCTTCGAGGAGTTGCTGACCGCCGAAGAGGGAACCAGCGCCACCGCGCACGAGAAGATCTTCGTGGCGCACGAGACCCGGAGGTTCACGCGCCAGGATGTGCAGAACATGGCCGACCAGTTGCTTGAGAACGAGGGCAACCCGGAATCGCTCCAGCGTGTACTGCGCCGTCACGTGTCGTTCTTCACCCCGGTGCCGGCGGCAACTGGTAACCTGCCGCCGATCCCCGGTGCCGTTCCACAGTTGGCGGGCGCGGTATGAGAGCCATCCTCCAGCCAGGCTTGGTTGCGCTGGGCATCACGCTTGTACTAACGCCCGTGATGCGCTGGCTCGGCCACCGGATCGGCGCCGTGGACCGTCCCGCTTCGGATGGCCTGACGATCCACAGAGCAGCCATTCCCTGCCTCGGCGGAGCCGCGATTCTTCCGGCCCTCCTGGCGGGACTGGTCATCGCACCGCGCTTCCTCAGCGGAACCGGCAGCCTGCCAGCGATTGCCATCGGCGCCATTGTCGTGTTTGCGCTCGGCGCGTGGGACGATCGCTACGGCCTCGCCCCCCGTTTTCGTCTGCTGATCCATTTCGCGGTTGGCCTCGTCCTGGCGGCCGGGGGCCTCCAGGTACGAATCGTACCTGAATTATGGATTGCCGTCCCTGTGACCGCGTTGATCGTGGCCACTGCGATCAACGCGGTCAACATGACCGACGGCATGGACGGCCTGGCTACAGGCATCAGTGCCATCACGGCCATGGGCGCGGTCGGGCTGGGTTTGATCGAAGACGATCCCTTCCTCGTCGTGACCGGCGCGCTGCTGCTCGGGAGCCTGGTGGGCTTCCTGCCATTCAATTTCCACCGGGCCAGCATCTTCCTCGGGGATGGCGGCAGCGGCCTGCTCGGGTTCTGGATCGCGATGCTACTGAGCCGTGTCATGGGCACCCCGTTCACCCTCCCGCGCCTGGCGGCGCCGGCCTTGCTCTTTGCACTTCCTCTGACCGACATGATGATGGCCATCGGACGCCGCCTTGGGCAGGGCGCCTCCGTGTCCATCGGCGACCGGCGCCATCTTTATGATCGCCTCATGCAGCAGGGCTTCTCGCAACCGAGGACATGGTGTATCGTCTGCAGTACCCACGCCCTGCTCGTCGTGCTAGGGCTCTCCGCCGCATTCATCACCCGCCGCACGGAGCAGCTTGCGATCGACCGGGCGGCAGGAAACCTGATCGTGAATGCCTCGTTCGAAGCGGACGATAACGGGGACGGGCTGCCCGACGGGTGGAACTGGCGGATCACCTCGGCCATGTCACGCGGCCCCTGTCTCGGCCGTTGGGAAGAGGCGAGCCACCACGGCAGGCGCTCGGTTTCGATCAGCGAGGGCCGCTGGGAATCCAGCAGTCGCTGGACCGGCCGCTGCCGGGACATCACGCCGGACACCTGGTATGCGCTGTCGCTCAGCGCCAGGCGCGACCGCGACACCGGCTGGACGCCGTCGGTTCGCCTGTTCGGGGAATCACGCACCATCAACCTGCGGCGCCCCGGGAAATGGCAGCACTTCGAGTGGCTGATCCATTCGGGCCCAACGCGCGGCGAGAGCCCGCTGGAGTTGGTGTGCTACAAGAAACCGTACAAGGTATGGTTTGACAATTTGCGGCTGGTCGAGTGCCGCACGCCGCTCCTGCGCCCGCGCGACCGGCACCGTGTCGTGATGCGGCCCGTCCGGTTCACGTGGCAGGCGCCGGGAGTCGATGCGCTGTTTGAACATGTCCTGGACGTATCACGTGACCGTTCCTTCCTCGACCCGGAATACTCGGTTCTCACCGGCCCCGACACCGCCTGGGCTCTGTCGCAGCCGCTTGCGCGTGGACAGTGGTTCTGGCGAGTACGGACGTTGCACAACGGACGGGCGGTCTGCCACTCCGAGCCGCGCCGTCTCTTCTCCGGACCGCCGCCGCTGATGGGGACGAAACGGAACGAGGTATGGGTCGGGGAGGATCTCTTTCTGCGGGTGGACGGGCAACCATTCTTCCCGCTTGGGCTGTGCGGCAGCCGGGATATCCCGCTGGCACGTCAGGACGCAGCATTCAACACGCTCATGGGCGAGGCGACCACAGACGCGCCAAGGAAGAGCGGGTATCTCTGCGTTCCGCTTGTCCCAAAACGCGGTAAGGTATCGGTCGACCGATCCCGCACCAATCTCCTGGCCTGGTGGCTGTACGATGAGCCTGGGCAACACAACCTGCCGCCCAGAGAGGTGCGACGCCTCAACGACGCCGTCAAGGCCGTCGGAAATCATCCCACTACTGTGGTGATCTACCATCCCGAGAACTTCGCCCGGTATGCGGACAGTGCCGACATCCTGACCGTCGACCCCTACCCCATTCCCCACCGGCCCATCACGCTGGTATCAGATACAGTAGACCGGGCCGTGGCCACGGTCGGAGCCCGGCGCCCGGTCTGGGCCATCATCCAGGCGTTTGACTGGAGCGGCGTGTCTGACGAGGCCCGGCGCAGCGGTGAAGCGCGCCTGCCCACGGAGGATGAGGAACGGTGCATGGCATACCTGGCCGTTATCCACGGGGCCCGCGGTCTCTTCTTCTACGTCTCAGGGAGGGGACACTCGTTCGAATCGCCACACTGGCCCGCACTGGATCGCGTGATACGCCGCCTGCGGACCGAACTCCCGGCATTCCTAGCCACGCCCGTTGAGAGCGACATCCGACTCGTCAGCCCGAGGGGAGATGCCCCGCCTGTGCACTACTCCGTTCGGACCAGCGATCATTCAACCTACCTCCTCGCAGCCAACGTGCTGGGGTCGCCTGTCGATGCACAGGTCGAGGGACTGCCGGAGGGTGTGAATCTCCGTGAGCTGTCGGGCCGGCCACTCGCCGGGTCAACCATTCACTTCAGTCCACTACAGGCCATGACGCTCGTGGTTGAAACACGGGACGGCTGAAAGGAGACGCGTATGGTAAACGCATTGATTGTAGAGAACACACGCGTGAATCATGACCTGCTGAGGGATGTTCTGCTCCACGACACCGAGATCACGGTCGTGAATACGGTTACGTACGATGAGTGCAATGGTCCTCCCGCGGAACTGGCCCTGGTTGACGTGGTTGTTCTCGATGCGCACACTCCGCTCTACCCCGTGGACCGCACTGTCACGCGGCTGGTCGCGGCGTCCGCCTCTCCCGTGGTCGCCGTCTATGCAAGCTGGCATGCCACTAACGACGAGGAAGTGGCTCGCCTGCAGAAGGCCGGCGCCAGTGCCGTTCTCGTGGAGCCGCTCGGGGGCGGTCGTGCGGCCTACCGCTTGTTTGCCAAGAAACTCCGTCTCGCCGTCAAGGCTGCGGGTCACAAAACGAAGGCCTCCGGCTAAGCCGAGATCCAGAGCATCTCGTTGAGCTGTGCGCCATTGTCAGGGATCACAACGGCAGAATCGACGTAACGAACGAAGTGGACAGGGGGCCCGGTTCGACATCGACCTTCCCCTCCACCAACCGCCACCCCTCGACACTGTCAGCGATCCGTCCGGCGACGACAGCGTGCCATCCGGAGCAGAACCGTCGGCAGCGCACAGCGCGTCCCCACCGTCCGGCCGCCAGGAGGGAGAACGCGGAACCCGCGCATGATCGAACCGGCGGGATCACGCGGGTCGAGCTCACGGTTCAGGAGTGTGGCGTACCGCCCGGCGAACCGGGCCTCGGTCGCGCCGGGCAACGGATCGCTCCCGGCGAGCACACGCGCCCCCGCCTTCACGGCCTGGCGCATGATGCGACCACGCGGCCATTCGCGCGGCCGCATCGTCGTATCTCCGAGCCACAAGCGTTCCGGCGCGAAGTGCGACACGAGGGCACGCACCGTACGCGACCGTCCGAACCACCACTTGCCGAACGCCCACGTCAGTACTGGAATACCACCGGCGGCAAGGATCGCACGAACCGCGTCCGCCGCCGGCGTGCGGTCGGCTATCTCCAGGTCGCGGCCCAAGACCAGCACCTCGAGCCGTTCGGCCGTCACTATTTGACGGCCGGCCATGACATGCAGTGCGCCGACCTCCGTGTCGACCCGCAGCACGATGCCACCCCGGGTCTCGACCGATGCCACCGCGTAGTCCGTCTCGGGAATCCTGCCGGCCGTGGCCCACTCGGCATACACATGCTGTCCGTTGCGTTCCGCGAGACAGATTACCGGTGCCGAAGCCGGCGCCAACGTCTGTAGTCGTTCGATCACCCCGACCACAAAGCGCCCCGCATCGTACTCCGGGTAGATGTGAACATGTGTATCGACCACTATCGGCATAACAGGCGCAAGTATGCCGCGAAGCAGCAGCTCTGTAAATGGACATTCAACCCGGAGCATCGGTTTTTGGACCACGAATAGACCCGCGACAAGAAGCGGCAGTTTCGTAGCCTCATTTCTTGTTCATTCTTTCCGGCACTCAAATGGGACGAGTGAATCGTACAGTATGTGGGTGTTGAACAATCGTAGCTTCATGAAACAGCATGCAGTTGGATTCTGCATCCCGTGATTCTCTGTGCAGCGGAATTGTCAGAAGGTAACCCGTTTGGTAGTGTGCAGATGCATGAACAAGAAAACGCTAATTGAGTTAGTCGCGCTTGGCGAGGGGTTCACCACCGAACTTAAGCGGGCAGGAACGTCCGGGATTGGGCGTGAGCTCTGCGCCTTCGCGAATGCGACGGGCGGCACCATTCTGATTGGCGTGAGTGATGCCGGGGATGTGATTGGCGTGGCCGACCACAACAGGCTGAAATCAGAAGTGCAGGCGACTGCCCGCTCGGCTGATCCTCCTATCGCGGTAGAGGTCGAGAGCGTAGGCAAGGTGCTCAGCATCCGGGTCCCAGAGCAGCAGAGCAAGCCGTACTCGTTCGGTGGCAAGTTCTTTATGCGCGAGGGTGCATCGTCGGTGCAGATGTCCCGCGACGAAATCCGCGAGTTCTTCTTCGCGGAGGGCTTGATTCATTTCGACGAGACGCCGTGTCCCGATTATGACCTGACCACGGACCTTACACCCGAGATATGGAGACGCTTTGCTGAACGTGCGAAGTTGCCATCGAGCGTGGAGATGCAAACCGCCTTGCGCAACCTGCACCTGGTCAAAGACGGCAAGATGACTCACGCTGGGGCATGGTTGCTCTGCGACGATGTCACGCGTTTCACGTTACGCGCAGGCGTGACCTGCGCCCTGTTCCGCGGCACCACCAATGTGCACATCCTCGATCGTCGCGATTTCACCGGCGACCTTTACTCGATCTACGAGGACTGCATGGGCTATCTTCAGTCGAGACTCAACACAGCAATGATTCCGCATGCGCGTGGAAGAGAAGAGAGGCTGGAGTTGCCGGAAGATGCTCTGCGTGAGGCGCTGGTTAACGCCATCGCTCACCGGGATTACCGATCCACGGCCAACGTGCAAGTCCGTATCTACCACGACAGGGTCGAGATCATCACACCCGGCGGTCTCCCCGCAGGGATGAAGGAAGAAGACCTCGGGCAGAAGAGTCTGCCCCGGAACCCGTTGCTGTTCGGATTGCTCTATCGGATGGATCTGGTTGAACAGATCGGCAGTGGCGTCCTGCGCATCCGCGATCTGTGTCGGGACTATGGGGTGTCCGAGCCGATATTTGATGTCTCTGAGGATTGGGTAACAGTGGCATTCCCTCGCGCCGTGGATGGCGTCACCCCGCAAGTCGGCACCAAGTCGGCACTAAGTCGGCACCAAGTCGAGATCCTGCGTAAGTGCCAGAACGATACGGCATTAGTAGATCTGATGGCTATGACTGAGCGAACTGATCGCACCAAGTTCAGGAACCAAGTACTGAACCCCATGCTCGAAGCCGGCCTGATCGAGATGACCATCCCGAATAGACCAAGAAGCAGAAATCAGCGTTATCGGCTGACCGTGAAAGGCCAGGCCGCGCTAAGAGGAAATCCGGGCGGCATCAGGAGCGATCGTTGACGCATAGCTGTACTTGACGTTGGAAGCAGCATGCGGCACCGTTAGCGCAAATCGAAAGGAACACCATGGATCCCATTATCGGGGCCTACGAGGCATCCTACCGCAACATTCTGACCCAAACAGTAGAGCAGCTCGGGTCACACCTTATCTTGATGGAACCGTTCGTGCTGCCGGTGCCGGAGGATCGCAAGGCATGGCGCGATGACCTCGATCCGCGCATCCGGGTGGTCCGCGCGTTGGCGGACGAGTTTGACGCCATCCTCGTACCCCTGGACGGCATCATGAATGACGCCGGCGAGAAGCGCGATCCGGCATTCTGGGCGCCCGACGGCGTTCACCCCACGCCAGCCGGACATGCGCTGATCGCACAGTCGTGGCTGCGTGCGGTGAAAGCGATTCCCTAGCGGGGGAATGACCAATGACGAAAGACCCAAGTACCCAAAGAAGTCCGAAGCCAGAAGACCCAACGGCCTCCACGTTCGCATTCTTCGCATTTCGGGTTTGGTCATTCCTTGGGTGTTTGGGTCTTTCGTCATTCGGATTTGAGGGCGCGATTCTCACCGAAGCTCGCACGCCATACAGAGGCAACCGATGAAGATACTACTCTTGGCTCCGCACCCGTTCTACCAGGAACGCGGCACGCCTATCGCCGTACGGCTGTTGGCGGAGACGCTGGCGGAGGATGGTCACACGATCGACCTGCTCTGCTACCACGAGGGAGGGGACGTCGACATCCATCCAAGTGTGACCGTGCACCGCAGCCCTGCCCCACCGGGTGTACACGGCATCAGGCCGGGGTTCACGCTGAAGAAGCTTCTCTGCGATGCCTGGATGGGTCCGGCCGCGATGCGCATGGCGAAGGCGGGACGGTACGATATCGTGCATGCCGTGGAGGAGTCGGTCTTCATGGCCATGCGGATCCAGAAACGCACAGGACGGCCCTACGTGTTCGATATGGACTCCTCGATGCCGCGCCAAATCGTCGAAAAACTGCCCGTGATGCGCCCCATTCTCGGTCTTATGTGCGCGCTGGAGCGGAGAGCCATCCGCCGGGCGGCTGCGGTCGTGCCGGTCTGCGATTACCTGGCCGATATTGCCCGTGAAGGCGGGGCAAGGAAGGTCGCCATCCTGCGCGACATCCCTGTGGGCGATACGCTTGACGGCAGCGCAGATCCCGGTTCGCTGGAACTGCCGCCGCTGGATGGTCCGCTATTCCTATATGTAGGCAACCTGGAGCACTACCAGGGCATCGACCTGATGATTGAGGCCTTCGCCCGGCACTGCGCGGACGGTGGCGCGGGATCGCTCCTCATAGTTGGCGGAGCCACACGCGACGTGGAGACCTACAGACAGAAGGCGACACAACTCGGATGTGCAGATCGAATCGCTCTGACCGGGCCCCGTCCCGTGGCCCTCCTTCCGCTCCTATTGCAGCAAGCTGATATTCTGGTCTCACCGCGGATCAAGGGCGGCAATACCCCAATGAAGGTCTACTCATACCTGGCATCCGGCAAGCCGGTCCTTGCCACCACGATCGACTCGCACACGCAAGTCATGACCGACGATATTGCCCTCCTTGCCAAGCCCACGCTCGAAGCCTTCGCGGCAGGCATGCAAGCCCTGGCATCCGATCCGGACCGCGCGCGGGAGCTCGGTGAAGCCGGCGCAGCCCGTGCCCGCACAGACTTCAGTCTCGCCGCCTACCGCCAGATCGTGCATGACCTCTATGCGGGACTACAATCCGACTGAGACCATGGCCCCATCGCCGCCTTTTCAGTTGCCCATGTGTGAAGCTCTCGTCTACTGTTTCAGGCATGAGGCTGCTACGTGTCCATCAGAAGCTGGTATCCAGTCCCATCCCTGACGTCGCCGCTGAAGTCACGCGTCAATTGGACGCTCTCGATATCGACGTCCCCCAACACGATGTTGCCATCACCGGCGGGAGCCGGGGCATACACCAGATCCCGACGATCATCCGCGCCGTCGGCGACTGGTTGCGCGAACGCGGAGCCACGCCCTTCCTGGCGCCGTGCATGGGGTCCCACAACGGGGCCACGGCAGAGGGGCAGCGCGAGATGCTGGAGAAGCTCGGAATGACCGAGGAGGCCACCGGCCTGGAGATCCGCGCCTCAATGGATGTTGTGAAGCTCGGTTCAGTAGCCACCGGCGATGTGTTCATGGATCGCAATTGCCACGAAGCAGGCAGCGTTCTGGTCGTGAACAGGATCAAACTCCACACCGCTTTCTCCGGACCCGTCCAGAGCGGCCTGGCCAAGATGATGGTGGTCGGCATGGGCAAGATCAATTCGGCTACGACCTTTCATTCCACCCAGACAGCGCATAAGAAAGACATGATCCTGGAAATGGCGCAGACCGTTCTGGACTCCGGCAAGCTACTGGCCGGCCTGGCGATCCTGGAGGACGGGTTCGACCAGACGGCCGAGTTGCATGCGCTCCGTCCGGAGAACATCCTGTCCGGCGAGCAGGAACTTCTGGAACGGCATAGGGAGTACTTCCCGCGTCTGCCGACGGACGACCTCACCGCTCTCGTGGTGGACAGGATCGGCAAGGACTACAGCGGCACGGGAATGGATACAAATGTCATCGGCTACCGTGGGGTACGCGGTGGTGAGGATCTGACGTCGCCACACATTCGCGCCATCGCCGCCCTGCGCCTCTCCGAGGCCAGTAATGGAAATGCGATTGGCGTGGGGCTGGCCGACTTCATTACGCGTGAACTGCGCGACAGTATCGACGAGGAGAAAACGTTGATCAATGTGCTGACCACGGGCGACATGGCACGAATGAAGATCCCCGCAACAATGGACACTGACCGCGAACTGATTGAAACGGTAGCGCGCCGCTACGGCACCGAGCGATGGATGTTCATCCCGAACACGCTGCACCTCGGAACGCTGTACGTTACCGAAGACTTGCACGATGAGATTAACGCTCATCCTGCCTGTGAGATTGACGGGCGACCCGTAGAACTGACGTTCGATTCCGACGGGCGGCATGAGCTGAGCTTCTCCGAATACCGGGCTGGCGAGATGGCGCTGGCTTGACTCCTCATCTCATCTGGCCTAGGGTTCCCGATTCAAGTGAACGAACAAAGATGAGGAAACCATGGCTGAAGAGATCACCGCTCCGGAAGAGACCCAGGATACACCGACCATTGCACTGCTGTTTGAACTCGAGAACGTGGGATTTCAAGGCCGCAAGGTTGTCTTTGACGTGCTGAAGAGTGTGTTGGCTGACAAGGATATGAAGCTGACACCGGTTCTCTTTTCGCGCTGCTGCGTAGACAAGTCGGTTGAAGAGGGACTGCCACAACTCCTGGAGCTTCTGGGACATCCCCGCGTGTCCTCCGAGAAGCTGGTACCTGAAATCGCCCAGGGCATCCGCGCCTCACTCGTCGACAACACACCCAAATCGCCCGCGGCACTGGCCGGCCTTCTGAAACAGGCCCAGGCCGATGGCTATAGGGTCGGTGTGGTGAGCGACATGGATCTTGATGCGGCAACGCAACTTTACGCGAAGCTGGACATTGGCGAGCCCGAGGATGGCGCCGTGATCGCCTCTGAAAGCGATACCGGAACCACCGATGCGCAGGCATGGAAGGCCGCCGCCCGTTCGATGGACGCGCTGATTCCGTCGTGTGTTGTGCTGACAACCAGCAGCCGCAGCACCCACGCCGCCGTTGCGGCAGGGATGCGCTGCATCGTGATTCCCGACGAATACACCTCTTTCCAGGATTTCGGAGGCACCGATCTAATCCTCGACAGTCTTGACGACGGTTCCGCCAAGGATATCCTGGATACCCTGGCTGTACACCCATGAGCACGCAGCTACTCCGCGCCCGGTCCGGCGAGATTACCGGCCAGATGAAAGCGGTAGCGGCCAAAGAGCATGTTCCCGTGGACGAGGTCTGCTCCCTGCTCGCCACGGGTCGCGCCGTTCTACCGGCCAACCCGGCACACACCCGACTGGCCCCCGAGATCGTCGGGCGGCGCTTCCGAACCAAGGTAAACGCCAACCTCGGTCGCTCGACCGATAAGTCATGCCTCGACGAAGAACGCGCCAAGGTCACAACCGCGCTGGAGGCAGGCGCCGACTTCGTGATGGATTTGAGCGTCGGGCCCGACTTGGGGTCACTGCGACGCGGTCTGCTGGAGATCTGCCCGGCCCCCTTCGGAACCGTTCCCATCTACGAAGCGCTCTCCCGGATCGATGGGGATACGGACTCTCTAACGGCCGACCTGCTGCTTAACGTCATCCGCGACCAGGCCGAACAGGGCGTTGATTTCATGACTATCCATGCCGGCCTGCTGCGTGGACATGTGGACCTGGCGCTCAAGCGCATCATGGGCATTGCCAGCCGCGGTGGTGCGATCCTGGCGCGATGGATGGCGAAGCATGACCAGGAGAATCCTCTCTACACCAACTGGGACGACATCCTCGATATCTGCCGCACGCATGATGTAACCCTCTCGCTGGGTGACGGGCTTCGACCCGGGTGCCTGGCCGACGCCAGCGACGACGCGCAGTTTGCCGAGCTTGACGTGCTTGGACAGTTGGTGGAGCGAAGCCGCGAAGCCGGCGTACAGGTCATGGTGGAAGGACCGGGCCACGTACCATTCGACCAGATCCAGATGAACATGGAGCGTGAGCAACGCGTATGCGACGAAGCGCCTTTCTACGTTCTCGGTCCCGTGGTTACGGATATCGCTCCGGGCTACGACCACATCACATCCGCCATCGGCGCCACGGCCGCTGCGTTCCACGGTGCATCGCTGCTGTGCTACGTCACGCCTGCGGAGCATTTGGGGCTGCCTGATGCTCGCGATGTTAAGGAAGGTGTTGTGGCCTACCGGATCGCCGCACATGCCGCCGACGTGGCGCGTGGGCTGCCAGGCGCACGTGAAATCGACGACAAGATGTCGCGCGCCAGGCGCGCGTTCGATTGGGATCAGCAGTTTGAGCTCGCCCTTGACGGCGAGACGGCGCGCGCCCGCTACGAGGCATCGCGTGTGCCGAACGAGGGCGGCGAAGACGACTTCTGCTCCATGTGCGGCCGCGACTTCTGCGCCGTTCGGAACACACAGCAGATCCTGGACAGTCAATGAGTGAGACCACGCCCTCGATCCCTGAACGCGGCATCGACCGCCTCCTCCATGTTGTCGACCGCCTACGCGGCGAAGGCGGCTGTCCGTGGGACCGCGAACAGACACTTGAGACCTTGAAGCCGTACCTCGTTGAAGAGTGCTACGAGGTGCTCGACGCCCTGGACAGTGACGATGCCGACGCTCATGCCGAAGAGTTGGGTGATGTTCTGCTGCAAATCGCCATGCATGCCCGTATCCGCAGCGAGGAGTCGGCATTCACCTTCGACGACGTCGCACACCGCATCGCGGACAAGCTCATCTACCGCCACCCCCATGTGTTTGGCGACACCGAAGTTGCCGACAGCGAGGAGGTCCTGGACAACTGGGAACAGCTCAAGGCCGCGGAGAAACAGAAGGACTCCATCCTGGCCGGCATCCCCCGCCATCTTCCTGCACTCCAGAAGGCACAGCGCCTGCAAAGCCGCGCGGCACGTGTCGGTTTCGACTGGGAACACATCCACGACGTCGTTGCCAAGATCGACGAGGAGCTGGCCGAGACACGCGAGGCCATGGAGAAGGAAGACACCGAGCACTTGGCCGAAGAACTGGGCGATCTGCTATTCGCCGTGGTCAACCTGGCCCGGTACGCAGATATCAACGCCGAAGAAGCCCTGCGCAAGACGTGCGATAAGTTCATTCGGCGCTTCAAAGGCGTGGAACAGCGTGTGAAGGACAATGGCCAAGTGCTGCACGAGTGCGGGCTCGATACGCTGGATGCGCACTGGAATGCAGTGAAGAGTGACGAGAAAGCGGCCCGCTCGGAGAGCGGGCCCTACCTCACTGGAGATGACGCCGGAGCACCTAGTGTCGTGTCCCGCAAATAGGGTTGTATAACTCGTGTGTCATCCCGAGCGAAGTCGAGGGATCTCTGCCGCATGATAGACAAGAGATTCCTTCCTCCAGAGGCGGACAGGCAGCTTCGCTCGGAATGACAGAGACTTACGTATTTTGAAAGCTTGATTCTGAGACAGGACACTAGCTAGTCCTGCTTGACTGAAGCAGCGCTGATCTTCTCACCCGTCTTGCAGTGGGTCAATTCGGCATCCGCTGTGACGGCTTCGTCGGCAATCAAGTCATCGATCGCGTACTTGTTGATCGGCCCGTACTCCGAGCCATCTACCAGCGTGACCATCCACTCCATTTCCAGGTCAGGCACATCGCTGGCCCTGGCCCAGAAGAGCTTGTCCAATGACACGTCGTGGTCCGGTGCCACGCGGCAGTCCCTGGCCCATGCCAGCAGGTCGTCGAACGAGACCGGACCAAGCATGTTGTCGGCATCGTAGCGCAGGTACCACTCCTTCGGCTCCCTGGGCTTCGGTTCGGCCTCGGGAACAGGCTTCGCGAGTTCGGCCTTCGCCTCTTTCAGCTCGTTCTCCAGGTCGGCCTGCTTGCCAACAGCCGTCTTTAGCTTCGCTTCGGCCTCTTCGGCGCGCGCCTTCTCGGCCGCCACCTCGACCTTCGCAGACTCGGCGGCAGCCAATGCGGCCTGGGCAGCCGCCAGTTCCTCGCCTGTGGATTCGAGAGACTTGTCCCGTTCGGCGAGAGCCTGCGTACCTTCTTCGATCTGTCGATCCCTGTCGGCCAGAGCTTGAGTCAGTTCCGCAACCTTCTCCCTCTCGAACGCCAAGTCCTTGTCCCGCGCGTCAACCGTCTCGTCCTTCGCAGCCAACACGGCGTCCCTGTCTGAGATCAACTGGTCCTTATCAGCCAGGGCCGACTCGCGTTCCGCCAGCGCGGCATCCTTAGAGCCGATTGCCTCGTCACGGTCAGAAAGCGCCTTCTCCAGATCAGCCACGCGGGCCTCAAGCTGCTCGTTGGACTCCGTGGCGGCGGACGCCAGGCTCACGTGTTCGGTCACGGCGGCTTCGTGAGCAGAGGACTGCTCCGCCAGCTTGGTCTTGAGCTGCTCGACCTCGCCACCGAGTTCGTTTCGCACCTGTTCCATATCTGAACGGGCTTGCCCATGCAACGCCTTCAGGCTTTCCAGTTTCTCGACCACATGGCTCGTCTCAGCTCGCGCGGATTCGAGATCGCTACGCAGGGATTCCTCGCGCTCGGTAGCGGACTCCAGGTCGGCCTGCATGCTGTTCAGGCGTGACGTGCTCTCGTCGAGATCGCCGCGATGCTTGGACAGATCTTCCTGTGCCGACGCCTGCGCGGCTTGTGCCTCGCCCAGTGCGGTGCGGGCCTGCTCCAACTCGGTGGCCAGACGGGTTGCACGGTCCTTTTCGGATTCCAGTTCGGACTGCAGGGATTCGCTTCCTGACCTGTGTGTCTCGAGTTCGGACCTCAACGCTTCCGATGCCGATGCGTCGGCTTCCACGCGCTCGACCGCCTGTGCCAGCGCCGCCTCCAACTCTATTATCCTGGCCTTGCGCTCGGATAATGTCTCGTCCCGATGGGCGATGACTTCGTCCTTCTCGGCCAGGGCTTGGTCTCGACCGGCCAGAGCGGACTCCCGGACCGCGATGGCCTCGCCCTTCGCGGCGAGAGCCTTCTCCAGCTTGTCCACCCGCTCCTCAAGCTGCCGCTTCTCCCTGGCAAGTGAAGACGACTGATCGGCCTGCTCGACGGATGCCGCCTCCGTTGCTGCCCGCGTCTCGTTCAGTTCGCCCTGCAGAGCCACGATGCTCTGCTGCAGCCGCTCACGGTCAGCATTCGTCTCTTCCATGGCGCCCTTGGCGCGTTCCGTCTCAAGCGTCAGTTCGCTGACGTGCGCGTGTTCTTCTTCCAGCTTGGTACGTAGATCTTCGTTCTCGGTCTTCAGTACGGCAATCGATTCCTCGAGGGCGATTTTGTCTTCTTTCAGAGCCTTGGTCGCTTCCGCGTCCGCAGCGGCGACGGTCTGGCCATCGGCCAGGGCCGCTTCCGCGTCGGCAAGTGCCTTCCGTGCGTCCGCCAGCTCCGCGTCCTTTGCCGTCAGGTCCTTTTCGCGTGTCGCGAGCGCCTTGGCCTTGGCTTCCAATGCATCGTCCCTGGAACATACGGCTTTCTCGAGAGCAGCGACCTGTGCCCTGAGCTGTTGTCGCTCGGCATCTGCCTTCGCGGATTCGTCCGCTTGCTCCATGGCTGCAGCACGAGCCGCGGTCAACTCCTCTTCCCTGGCCCGGTACGCCTTCTCCGCTTCGGCCAAAGCGGTCTTCAGCGTATCGGCTTCGCGCTCGTGTTCGGTCATGGCCGCCTGAATGATGGATATCTCGGAGTCCTTCTCGGCCGACACCTCGTGTACAATGCGCGCCTTCTCGCCCAGAGACTCAAGCTGCTTCTCCTGATCCGCAATCGTCTCGTCACGACTCTTGACGTCCTCGTTCATACGGACGAGTTGCTCTTCCTGGGCCACAACTTCCTGCCTGGCAATATCGAGCTCCGACTTCAGCGTTTGGATATTGGTACGCTCCTCCTTGAGGGTCGTCTCTGACGTGCCCAGGCGTTCGGTGAGCTGTGCCACTTGACCACTGAGCTCATCTACCCGAAGCCCATTCTCCGCTTCGCGCCGGGCCGCCTGTTCACGCGTTGCCGCCAGTTCCTCCTTCAAATCCTTCAGTTGGGCGCCTAGTTCGCCTTCCCGTTCGTCAAGGCGACGCGTCGTTGACTCCAAACCGTCCTTCAGGCCCTCGATTTTGTCTGACGCATGCCCCTGCTCGGCCTCACGCGTCTGGTTCAGTAGCTCAATCTCCTCCTGCCGCTCGGCGAGCGTGGTGTACGCATCACCCAGTTCGGATTCGAGCTCGGATATCCGCTGGGTGAGCTGACCGGACTCCTCGACACGTTTCTCCAACGCGATGTCTGACTCCGAGTGCTGTGCAACCGCGGTCTCGAGTTTGGATGCGAAATTCGTGTTCTCGACGCGAAGCCTGTCGCATTCCGCCTCCAGCTCGGACACCTGCTGGCGGAGATCCGACTCTCCATGGGCGGGTGCAGACACGTCGGGCAATGCGTCTGCGGCATCCCCAGCTGCATCGGGAACAGCCTTCTCATGTGCCATTCCCGGCTCTATCGATGCGGCGTGGCTGACGAGCGACTGCGGGGCAGTGGGAGCAGCCGAGCCGCCCACCAAACGTGCCGCGGCAGCGTCAAGCGGACGTGCCGCGCTCGCCCGCTCGAGGGCCTGGTTTACATCAAGTGTTTCGCCGGTTTCGCGATGGGTCACCCGAGCGTCGGGTGCCACAACTCCGCGGCGAACCAACTGGTTAAGAGCACTCAGATTGAAGGGGCCGTACTCATCGCCATTGCTCTGGGCAACCCAGTCAAGACCCAGCTCCGGAATCGCATCGGCGCGTACCCATTCCTTGCGGTCGAAGGATATCTCGCTTTCCGAGGTGATTCGCCCCTGTTCAGCCCACTGGCGAACCGTATTGAGAGCGACAGGACCGTAGGTCATGTTATCGCTGACGCGCACGTGACAGCGCCCGCTGTTATCGCCCACACTCTTCAACCGGTCCAGAATCCTAGACATACAGAGCTCTCCTGAATCCAGAAGTGCGTTGCCGCACCCCTCTAAGATACGAATTGCCCAGTATCGAAACCCCCTGCTGACAGGTCAAGTTGATTTGGGAGACAGGATCTCTGTAATCGGAAGCGGCGGCGCGTCAGGGAACCGCTGTCAGCACGCCGCCCCGGATGGACACGCAGCGTGTCGTCACCGCGCGCAGGAAGGTTCGACTGTGCGACACAATGATCATCGCCTGTGGAAGCGAGAGCAATAACCGGCACAGTCGGGCGTACGACGGAGGATCAAGTCCGTTCTCCGGTTCGTCCAACAGCAACACGTCAGGTTCCATGGCCAAGAGCGTGGCCAACGACACCAGGCGTTTTTCGCCGCCTGAAAGGTGATGAGTAATGCGGTTTTCCGAACCTTCCATCCCCACCAGATCGAGCGCCCTGTGAACGGCTTCGTGTACGGCCTCACGGCGTTTGCCCTGATTCAACGGACCGAATGCGACATCATCGCCGACGGATGAGCAGAAGAGCTGATCGTCCGAATCCTGAAACAGGAGTCCTACGCGCTCCCGTACGTCCCAGAAGTCTCGTTCTGCCCTGCGTACACGGCCGAAAGCCTCGATCTGTCCGTCGTGCGGCAACAGCAGCCCGACAATGAGGTGAAGGAGCGTCGTCTTGCCCGTGCCGATCGCCCCCATCAGACCGACGCGTTCACCAGGTTGAAGCACTAAGTCGACGGCACGCAGAACCGGGTCACTTTGAAGGTGCCCGAACGACAGGCCCTTTAAAGCAAGAAGTGGACAAGAATGATTCATTCCAGCAACCCTCCGGACATCAGTTCAAGGAATACACACAAACACATTACGAACGTGCTGACGGCGCAGAAAGCTGCGTCACGCCGATGCCAGGCAAACTGGCGGTAGGTGACGAAACGCCCCTTGAACCCGCGACACTTCATCGCTGCCATGACCCGCTCGGCCCGCTCCAGGCCGCGGACAAGCAACATGGCAACGAGAGAGCCGTAACTGCGATACGTGTGCAGGTTCATGCGCGGCCTGAACCCGCGCGCCTTCATGGCACGCAGCAGGTCGGCGTACGCATGGTGAATTACGTCGAGATAGCGTAGCGTGAAGAGCAGCAGATGGATAAGGCGCTCCGGCACGCGCAGGTGCTGAAGCGCATGTCCCAGCGCGGACAGTTCCACCGTTCCAAGGAGCGCCGTAAACACCAGTATGATCGCGTTCGCTTTCAGCGTAACGGCGAAAGCGAAGGCGAAGCCCTCGCGACTGAAGGCCAGACGACCACACTCTAGCACGATGTCACCGGGGGTTGTGATCGGAAGGGTAAGAAACAGCAATCCCATGAAGACGTTCACGTGCAGCAACCGACGCAGGAGGGGGCGCAGGGACAGCCGCGCCAAGAGCGAAAGAGCAGCTCCTGCCGCCAAGGCGCTCCACAGCCCCGTGTAGCTCTGACCGAGAGTTACCAGGAACGCAAACAGAAATGTCACCACGATCCGGGGCCGCGGGTCGAGCCGATGAATAACGGTGTGGCCGGCGAAATAGACGGAACAGCTCATTCCACTGCCTCTCTGTCACCCGCTGCCGACAACGCGAAAATGCTCGGGTGCACCTTGGCAAGGAAGGCCACCACAAAGCCGGTCAGAGCGCCCTCGGCGCCCGTTATGACCAAGTGAGGCAGAAGTGCCAGCTTGACGATCAGAGCAAACGACCGGCCGCTCAACATGAGGGCGCATGACCAGAGCACGAACGAGAGGAGCAGCGCTGTGACACCCACCCCTACCCCAAGCAGGAAGACCGTGTTCTGGCGGCGGCAGCGCCGCAGGGGACGGTTGAAGAGCGCGTAGCAGATGACCGCCGGAACCGCCATCGTCACCGTGTTGACGCCCAGCGTCGTGATGCCGCCAAACTGGAACAGTAGCGCTTCGAGGAAGAGCGCCACGAGGAATACCGGCACGGCACCCCATCCCAGTAGGATACCGGTCAGCCCGTTCAGGACCGGATGCACCATGGAAGGACCAACGGGAAGCCGCACCAGGAGAGACGACGCGAAGATTGCCGCCGCCATCAGGGCGGCCCGTGGGATCTGTTCGTCTTTCATCCTCCGCAGACCGACGGCTACACCGCCAGCGGCAATGATGCCGCCTGATACGGCAACCGAAACAGACACTACTCCTTCGGTGATGTGCATGCACACTCCTCTTCACCACAGCCGCTGCCGGGTCCTATACGGCCCGTTGCATTCCGTGCCATGGCGTAGACTCCGAACAGGCCAAAGACAAGGCTCAGTCCCACCAGCAGAGCGGTACCGCGTCCCAGTCGCACGTCGCCCGTACCTGGCACCAGCCGGCCCGCGTCGATCATTAACCTGGCATTGACCGCATGCCCCATCGCGTCATCTACGATCACAACCCAGACCCCGTTGCTGTCCGGGACAAACGCGAACCGTCCGGACGGGTCCGTGGTTCCAGTCTGGTAAGGCTCAACCGGATCGGCAGGCGAGAACAGGGAGACGTCACAGAAAGCCATCGGACGTCCGTCGTCATACGTGGCCTGCACGGCGGTACCCGCTTCTGCAACCGAATGGGACACGCCATGCGCAAGACAGAGCGACGGCATGAGAAGACCCATCGCAACGGCCCGGACGGTTCTGCTGAAGAACAAAGACATCAACGCTCCTTCGCCTCTCTCACCTTGAACACAAGTGAGCAGCCACGACCCTCGTGGCTCGCCGTCACCAGGTACCGGCCGGCGCCCGAGAGCTTCAGTTGTGCGGGTCGTTCCGCCCCGGTACTCAGCAGTGATGTTCTTCCTCCCGCCAGGGAGGCAGACAGTGAGCCGGCTACCCGCTGCCCATCCAGGCAGAGCACGATCGGCAGTACGTCGCCAGGCCTCAGACCCGAGATCACCTGCTGCGGGACCAACTCCAGGCCGCGACCTGTCGTGTATGCATCGACAGTGTTGTCGTTGCCCGCTACGAGAATGGCTTTGCCCTCGTAATTCGGCTCTGCGGCGCGGGGTCGCTTCAAGGCAAAGCTCAACAGGTGCGGCCCCGGACCTGTCGGCGACACCGTGCCGACACGATGCTTCTCCACTTCGTGCGTCACGATCGCTGTCTCCTTGCCACTCGGATGCCGCAGAGCCACAGAGGACACCACCCTGTCCTGGAGCACGAAAGCGCTCTTCGGGAAGTGGTGGCCGCTACAGAGGCGAATGTCGACCTCTTGCGATGGATCGATGTAGAAGGTCTCCGCATCAATCCAGTGCTCGTGCGCGCTCGCCCCGAAAGGGGCAAGAACAGTTAGCAGGATACCGATCAGCCGTCGCATTTCCCTCCTAGTGTCCTGTCTCAGAATCAAGCTCTCAAAATACGTAAGTCTTTGTCATTCCGAGCGAAGCTGCCTGTCCGCCTCTGGAGGAAGGAATGTCTTGTCTATCATGCGGCAGAGATTCCTTCGGCAAGCTCAGGACAGGCTCCTCGACTTCGCTCGGGATGACACACGAGTTATACAACCCTATTTGCGGGACACGACACTAGAAGCTCGTCATAATCGTGATGTTGGCCCGCCTCGCATCCGCACCGTCGGCCTTGCCAAACGCCAAACCGCTCTTCAGGATCATCCGGCCGCCAACCGGCAAGTACACTCCCGGCAGAATCGACCAGTTGTCACCCGTATCCTCAAAACTGCCCATCACCTCCACACCGGCTGCAATACCATGCGGGTCGTCTGAAAGCGGCATCTTGAAACCCACCGCCCAGGTGGTGTCGTTCTCCTCACCCTCCTCCTCGTAGCCGAGGTTGAGTGTGAGGTTGCCGTGCTCGCCGAACTCCTTGCCGATGATCAGCATCCCGCCGTACACGTTGTCCGTGCTGCCGAGCAACTTTTCTGCCCGCCCGAACGGCACCTCGAGCGCGGCCGCCACAGCAATATCCACCAGCCAATCCTCAACCATCCGATACTGCAACGTACCCGCCACGGCTTCCATGAACGGGGACGGACCATCGGGTTCGTACTCGGCTCGGACGTCCTCGACGATGTGATCAATGCCAAACCCGGCGAAATGCGTGTGGAGATCCAGCATAAGCCGGTCCGTCAGGCCATAGCTGATGCCCGGCGTGAACTCCCAGTGATCGAGATCCGGGTTGTCGCGGTCATCCACCATGTAGTCGTAGTGCAAGTGCAGCACACTCTCTCCCTGCCTTGTCGTAGAATAGCTCTCCATCTCGATGAACTCGAGGGCGTGATGCCCGGGGGCACTCCCCGCCAACAGTCCGGCCACCATCACAACAGTACTCACCCGCTTCACCATCTTCAACCCTCCCTTTACGTACATGCAGCATACGATTTTCTGTTTCGTAACACCCCGGCCTCAGAAAAAACAGCCTAGTGTCGTGTCAACCCAGTAACGTTAGGTAATCTGTCATTCCGAGCGAAGTCGAGGAATCTCAGACGTTACTGGTTTACAAGAGATCCCTCGACAAGCTTCGGGATGACAAGCAAATGCGTCTACGTATCTTTTCAAGCGTGACACGACACTAGTGCAGGTGCTCACCTGTTGAACTCAGCGATAGCCCGGCGTGCAGTACCCCCTTCTGTTGCCGCAGCATATCGGCCATCTCTCTGATTTCTCCTGCAGGCCCTTTCGTCAGAATCATCTCTGCACACATGTGCGCATCGAGATGGACATGCGTCGAGGCAAGTACGAGGTCATGGTGGTGGTGCTGCAGGCGCGTCAACTTCTTGCTCAGCTCACGCGTCTCGTGGTCATAAACCAACGTGATCGTCCCCACGACCTCCGCGTTGGAGCCCCATTCCTCCTCCACCAGTCGGTCACGCAACAGGTCGCGTACAAACTCCGACCGGTTGGCGTAGTGATGCTTTCTCACCATGGCCTCAAGCCGGTCGAGCAACTGCTTCTCAATAGAAATACTGAATCGGGACAGCTCTGACATACCCACCTTCGTGTTACGAATCGTCAAAACGTAATATGTCGAACAACTCAGGTCAAGGACGATTAAGGAATACACTGCGTTTCGGTAGTAATCTACCCCATCTGAAACCAGCAGTAACGGTGACACGACCCAGAGCTGACCGGAGACGCGCCCCGATGTGGGTGCGGCTTTGGAAGCGGTCGTGTCGGGGCTTGCTGGTCCCTTGATGGGCGTGAAAAGGAGTCGCGCCCTTTTTTTTGTGCCCTGATCCAGGGTTGAGAGGCATAGGGAAATTCCCTTAGGGAAAATCCCGTAAGCCTAAAGGCGGATAGACGTGGTGGCTGAGGCAAAGCTACAGTCCAGTCTGAAGGATAGGCTTGCGGGAAGATGGTGAGGGGAACGGCTGTCATAGTTATGGGCACACAGAGGAAGTACGTCTGCACG
Source organism: uncultured Victivallales bacterium (assembly GCA_964345005.1). Taxonomy (GTDB): domain Bacteria; phylum Verrucomicrobiota; class Kiritimatiellia; order UBA8416; family JABMPJ01; genus JABMPJ01. The sequence continues at coordinate 42,448 of CAYFPQ010000019.1, forward strand.
AAATGCGGCCACCGGGCTCAGTGGAAAGAATATGGTTTGTTCGTTCGCTGTCCAGAATGCGAAAGCGATGCGATTGCATGTGCAGAGATTTGGGACCGATTCGGCCCCGGATCGGCCAGGAAGGGCGAGCAGGAGCGAACAGACAGAGTCGAGAGGTAACCAACCAAACAGACTGAGGCATGCGCCTGCGGTGACCCGCCTGTAGACGTTGGGGCCGGACCTCAAAGTAACACTTACTGACCCAGTCAAAGAAGGCGCCCTGGCCCAAAGCCCACTCCCGGGTTGACTCCCGGGTTGACCGCTTTCGTTCGGCGGGATAGCCTACCCGCTCATAACTGGAGCAAGACCATGGGCAAGAACATCACGTACAAGATACTGGAAGCACACCTCGTCTCCGGAACACTGAAGGCCGGAAACGAGATCGGAATACGAATCGACCAGACATTGACCCAGGATGCGACCGGAACCATGGCTTTTCTGCAGTTCGAGGCGATGGGCCTCGATCACGTAAGAAATGAACTGGCAGTTAGTTACATTGATCACAACACCGTTCAGATCGGCTTCGAGAATGCCGACGATCACCGCTACCTGCGGTCGGCTGCCGCCCGGTTCGGCGTCGTATTTTCGAAGCCAGGCAACGGTATCTGCCACCAGCTCCACGTCGAACGCTTTGGCATTCCCGGCAAGACCCTCCTCGGTTCCGACTCGCACACCCCCACCGACGGCGGGATCGGCGCACTTGCCATGGGTGCCGGGGGTATTGACGTGGCAGTCGCCATGGGTGGCGGGCCGTTCTACCTGACCGCACCAAGGGTCATCAAGATACACCTCGAGGGGTCTCTCTCGCCCTGGGTTGCCGCCAAGGATGTGATTCTCAAGGTCCTGGAACACTATTCCACAAAGGGCAACGTGGGCTGCATCTTCGAGTATGGCGGGCCAGGCGTCGATTCGTTGGACGTGCCCGAGCGCGCGACCATCACGAACATGGGCGCCGAATGTGGCGTGACGACCTCGCTCTTCCCAAGCGATGAGCGGACACGACAGTTCATGGAGGCCCAGGGCCGCGGAGACGACTGGGTGGAACTGAAAGCGGACGACGATGCGGAATATGACGAGGTCTTCACGATCGATCTCTCCACACTCGAACCGCTAACCGCCGCCCCTCACTCACCGGGCAATATCAAGAAGATCGCCGATCTGGCAGGACTCAAGGTCAACCAGGTTCTCATCGGCTCGTGCACAAACTCCTCGCTACGCGATCTCAAAACCGTCGCCGCGATGCTTCGGGGCAAGACGGTGCATCCCGACGTGACACTTGGTGTCGCCCACGGCTCGCGCCAGGTCATGCGTATGCTGGCGAAGGATGGCGATCTCGCAGACATCATCAACTCCGGAGCACGTCTTCTCGAGAATGCCTGCGGCTTCTGCATCGGCAACTCCATGTCGCCGGGTAGCGGCGAGGTGTCGCTGCGCACGTCAAACCGCAACTTCGAGGGCCGCTCGGGCACGCGCGACGCGCAAATCTACCTGGTAAGCCCCGAAGTAGCCGCCGCGGCAGCACTTACAGGCGAGATCGTCGATCCGCGCACACTGGGCGATCGTCCCATCGAGATCACCCCGCCTTCCAGCTATGACCTCGATGACACCATGTTCATCTTCCCGGAAAGCGTCGAGGGAACACCCGAGATTGAACGCGGGCCGAACATCGGAGCGCCGCCGGTTGCCGATCCGCTTGTCGAAACACTGGGCGGCGTTGCAACGATCAAGGTGGGCGACAACATCACGACCGACCACATCATGCCTGCCGGTGCACGCCTGAAGTACCGGTCGAACGTGCCGACCTACTCGACGTTCGTCTTCGAGATGACCGATCCGGAGTTCGCCACGCGCGCCGCCGCCATGCGTGACCAGGGGCTACACAACGTCATCGTGGCGGGCCAGTCCTACGGCCAGGGCTCCAGCCGCGAGCATGCCGCGCTCTGCCCGATGTATCTCGGGGTCAAGGCGGTCATCGCCCAATCGATCGAGCGCATCCACATGGCCAACCTGATCAACTTCGGGATTGTGCCGCTGCTGTTTGCGGACGCAGCCGACTATGGGAAGGTCGAACAGGGCGACTCGCTCGGCGTTTCCAACCTGCGTGAGGCCGTTGCCAACGAGGAACCCATCGTCGTCCGCAACGAGACTCAGGGCGTTGACATCACGATGCAGGCGGACTTCACCGACCGGCAGCGCCAGATTCTGCTCGCGGGCGGCCTGCTGAACTACACCCGCGCACAGGGCTGACAGCTGCCGATCTGATCGTGCGACAATCGCCACCACCAGGCAGCAAGATACTCCCAAAACGCGCCCACAACATCCTATAGCGTCGAAACACAAGAAGCGTACTCTATCCAATGGAGGGGCGGGTACCCTCTCCGCAGGCAGAACAGAGGGGTGCGTGGCGATGACTGAACCAGCAACAAGAACGACATTTCGCGAAATGCTGGACGGCGACCAGTTCCATTACGGAGTCGAACTGGTCAGCTCCCGCGGTATGCCTAGAGTGGGCGGTACCGATAGCAAGCTGCTCCAAGAAGCGGAAGCGTTGGCGCAGAATCCCCATTTCAGCTGGATCTCGATTACAGACAATCCCGGCGGCAACCCCATGCTGCCTGCCGACTGGCTGGGACACCGAATCAACGAGCTTGGCAAGGAGGTCGTCATCCACCTAAGCTGCAAAGATCTCAACCGCAACGGCTTGGAGTCGGCAGCCTGGCGTAGCGCCTCGGAAGGATTCAACAATATCCTGGCCCTGACCGGCGATCACCCCGTCTCGGGCTATGGCGGCAATGCCTCGCCAGTCTTTGATCTCGACTCGGTCGGTCTCATCTCACTGCTCAGGGCCATGAACGATGGCCTCGAGATTCCGGCACGCCGGGGAGGCACGGAGGCGCTCCCGCCTACGGACTTCTTTATTGGGTGTGCGGTTTCTCCCTTCAAGCAACATGAACGCGAGTATCTGCCACAGCTTTTCAAACTGGCGAAGAAAGTGCAGTGCGGCGCCCAGTGGGTTGTTCCGCAGCTCGGGTACGACATGCGCAAGTTCCAGGAGCTGCAACTCTTCTGTCGCTGGGCCGGACTGGATGTACCGCTGATCGGCAATGTTTATCTTCTTTCGAAGTTCGTAGCCAAGATGTTCAACCGCAACGACATTCCCGGCTGCGTGGTCAGCAACAAGTTGCTCGACCTGGTTGAGAAGTACGCGGCAGGTCCCGACAAGGGTCGAGCCTTCTTCCGTGAGTTGGCCGCCAAACAACTGGCCATATTCAAGGGCCTCGGCTACAGCGCCGGGTATATTGCAGGGGTGGCCAAGCCGGATACCTTTGCCCTCATCATTCAGCAGTCGCAGGACTTCGGCGAAGACGACTGGAAGATCTTTGCCAAGGAGCTTCAGTTTCCGGTCGAGGACGAGTTCTACCTCTGGGAGCAAGACCCCGACACCAAGCTGAGCGACTACGACCGCATGAACCGGGACTATCTCGAGTCACTCCTTCGTCCCAAGAGCACGAAGAACGTCAACGTCAACTACCGCATGAGTCGCATGGTTCACAGCGCCGCTTTCACGCGTGACAAGGGCCTCTATGGCCTCATGAAGAAGTTCTACGGAGCAATCGATGGCGAAGGCGCTGCCAAGGCGGTGGCACGCAAAGCCATGCACAGCATCGAACACGTCTCCAAACAGCTCATGTTCGGATGCAAAGACTGTGGCGACTGCTCGCTGGCCGACTGCGCCTACCTCTGTCCTCGTTCGGCGTGTTCCAAGAACACACGGAACGGCCCCTGCGGCGGATCCTTTGATGGGCAGTGCGAACTGGATGACAAGCAGTGCATCTGGGCGCGGGCCTATGACCGGACGAAGTACTACGGTGAGTCGCAGACCATGCTCGATGGTCCGACCGTCATCTACAACCCGAACCTCGAAGGCACCTCATCCTGGGCCAACACCTACCTCGACCGCGACCACCACGCACCGCGCGAGGGAGAGGAATCCACACCGCTGTTACCGGACCGGAAGCCGGCGAAAGCGCCGAAACGTTAGGCTGATCGCGGCCCGTTCGGAGAACGGGCCCTACCTTGCACAGGATACAACCACAGCGATAGGGCCGCCTTTTGTGAGCTGAGGCGGAGGCTACCTGTCCTTTCTTCTTGTCATAGCTCGCAGAAAATCATAAGTTACATGATCATATTTTATAGGATTATTATTCTTCCATATTCAGAGGTCTGAGCAAACCGCCACCCCCTGAAATGGGGTTTTCATCAAAGTCAAT
>CAYFPQ010000020.1:0-1062 GCA_964345005.1 uncultured Victivallales bacterium
TCTGTCAAAAACACTTTTCATATGAGAACTGTGCGAACACATACCAACACAAAGAGCGCAAAGAAGGGAAACCACGGAGGCACCCCGCCATTCGGCGGGGCAGGCGGAGACACGGGGGGAGGATCAACGTGTAGGAGTACGTGTAAGAGTACGGATGGCACATGGCCATACTTCTGCACATACTCTTACACGTGAATCCTCTTTTCTCAAGCAGCCCTACACGAAGGGGGAGAGTTCGCGGAGGCGGGTGACGATGGGGGGAAGGGTCTCGATGACGTAGTCGATCTCTTCCTCGGTGTTGTAGCGGCTCAGGCTGAAACGGATGGATCCGTGCGCGGCGGTGAAGGGGACGCCCATGGCGCGAATCACGTGCGACGGTTCCAGTGAGCCGGAAGTACAGGCCGAACCCGAGGAGGCGGCGATGCCGGCATCGCTCAAGTGGTAGAGAATCCCTTCGCCCTCGATGAACTGAAAACTGATGTTGCTTGTGTTGGGGAGGCGGTTGACCCGGTCGCCATTCACGGTTGTGTCCGGGCAGACCTTGAGCAGTCCCTCTTCGAGGCGGTCGCGCAGGGCTGCAACACGTGATGTCTCGTCGTCAAGCTGCTCGGCGGCCAGTTCGCAAGCCTTGCCGAGTCCCACGATGTAGGGCACGTTCTCCGTGCCGCCGCGTCGGCCACCTTCCTGGTGGCCGCCGAGAAGGAAGGGGTTGAACTTGGTGCCCTTGCGTACGTAGAGCACACCAATGCCCTTGGGCGCGTGGAGCTTGTGCCCCGAGAGCGACAACATATCGATGGGTGTCTCGCTGAGATTGATCGGAAGCTTGCCAACGGCCTGGACCGCATCGGTATGGAACACGCAGCCGGCCTGCCTGGTGATTTCGGCCAGTTCCTGGATGGGGAAGATGACCCCCGTCTCGTTGTTGGCCCACATGATGCTGACAACGGCAGGGCCCTTGGCAAGGTCCCGGTGCAGGTCGGCGGGGTCGAGCTGCCCGGACGCATCAACGCCCAGTTCGACTACGTCACCCTCGTGTTCCTTGTAGTGGCGGGCTGGGCCCAG
>CAYFPQ010000020.1:1140-13026 GCA_964345005.1 uncultured Victivallales bacterium
CTGTGCCGCAACTTGTAACATCGATCTCCGGTGGGTCGGCCCCGATCAGGGATGCCACCTGTTCGCGTGCGGCCTCGATATGGCGGGCCACCTGGCCGCCGAAGTAGTGCATGCTGGAAGGATTTCCCCACAGCTCGGAGAAGAAGGGCTGCATGGCTTCGACGACCTCGGGAGCTACACCGGTAGTCGCGTTGTTGTCCAGGTAGACGTTCTTCATGCTTTGGCCTCCTCGACCGTGATGTCCGGCGAGACAAACTCCCGCAGCTTGGCTTCGACGACATCCTTCATCGTGTACTCGGCGACATTGCACTGTGCGCACATGCCGCGGAAGGCGATGATGACGCGGTCATGGTCGACATCGATGAGATCGATGTCTCCGCCGTCGCGTTGGAGCGTGGGCCGGATCTCGCGCTCGATGGTTTCCTCGATTAGACGAATCGTCTCCAGAATGGTTCGAGGCCTGGTCGGCGCTGGAGCCGCCTTGGCCTGGAGTTCTTCCTGCACGCGGGCGATGATGGTTTCGATCTCGGGAACGCATCCACCGCAGCCGCCGCCGGCTTTGCAGTAGTTGGTGACTTGTTCAGGCGTCGTCAGGTTGTTGTCTCTTACGACGTTTTCGATTTCCTCCTCGGTAATGCCGAAGCACTTGCAGATGACTTTGCCCTGGAGGATCTTCTTGCTGGTTTGGCCTGTGTGGTAGTTCTCAATCGCCACTTCGAGCGCTTCGCGCCCCATGACCGAGCAGTGCATCTTCTGCTCCGGCAGACCGCCCAGAAACTCGGCGATGTCCTGGTTGGTGACCTTCTCGGCCTCGTCGATGGTCATGCCTTTGATCATCTCGGTAAGAGCCGACGATGAGGCGATGGCGCTGGCGCAGCCGAACGTCTGGAACTTCGCATCCTCGATGCAACCGTCGTCCCCAAGCTTGAACGTCAGTTTCAGCGCATCCCCGCACGCCAGTGATCCGACCTCCCCAACTCCGTCGGGGTTCTCTATGACCCCGACGTTTCGCGGATTCTTGAAGTGATCCATTACCTTGTCAGTGTAATCCCACATGGGTTGTAGTCCTTTCGTCAGTTAAGGTGTTCATTGTAGTCACGTTTTTCAAGGGGAGCCAAGTCGGATGTGGGAGGCGGGCCTTGATCGTGTATGGAGTAAGAGATAGAGTGGCGCCGAAAGAGAAACGGGAATGGTTCACAACAACATAGTCCTGATTGGCATGCCCGGGGCCGGGAAGAGTACGGTCGGGGTTATGCTTGCGAAGCGGCTGGCGAAGGATTTCGTGGACACGGATGTCCTGATCCAAGTGGTAACGGCCCGCTCTCTTCAGCACATTCTGGACGAGAATGGGTACCTCGGCCTGCGTGACGTGGAAGAGAAGGTTATCCTGTCGTTGGACTGTGACAACCACGTGATCGCGACCGGCGGCAGCGCGGCCTACAGCGACAGGGCTATGCATCATCTGTCGGGGCAGGGGACGATTGTCTTTCTCGATGTCCCCTTCGAGATCATTGAGCAGAGGGTCACCGACTACGGTACGCGCGGCATCGCTAGGCGGGAGGACCAGTCGTTCCGCGATCTCTTTGTTGAACGCCGTCCTCTTTACGAACGCTACGCGGAGATCACTCTGAACTGTGGGACAAGAGACCAGGACGAGCTCTGTAACGAGCTGACTGAGCTCTTGCGTGAGGGTCAATGGGAACGATAGACAATGGTCGGCACCGTCCGTCACGGGGCGCCATTCTCCTGTCGGGATTTGTCTTTCCCGGCATGGGGCAACTCCTGCAACGACGATGGGTAGCTGGAGCCTTGTTTCTGGGCACGTTCAGTACGCTCTTTTGTCTGCTGCTGATCCAGAGTTTTCAGATCATCATGGCATTCTACCGCGTGGGTCTCAGTGAGACCGTGCCCGAGGATGATGCATCGCCCCTGGCACTGATTCTTGGTTTGTTTGGCGCGTGTCTGGTGGTGTATGTGGTGAGTGTTGTGGACACGTATCTGGCTCTACGTCGCCAGGCTCGTCATGCCTCCACACGCCGTCACTTCAGCCCGGAGATTGCATCACTATTGGAAGATGTTAGAGCAGGGGAGGACAAGACATGCCGCATGTAGTTGTGAAGATGTACCCGGGACGGTCGGAAGAGGTGAAGGCGCAGATGGCCGAAGCCATTGCACGTGACATCGTGGAGATCGCCCAGTGTGGCGAGGAGTGGGTGTCGGTGGGTATAGAGGAAGTGGACTCCGCCGAATGGCCGGAGAAGGTCTATCGCCCGGAAATTCTCGACCGCCCCGATACGATCTACAAGCAGCCCGGCTACAACCCGTTCGAGTAAGCCCGGCTCCTGATTACGGAGGGCACTCGGCGCAGACCGAGCGGAAGAGGTTGGTCGAGAGGTAGCGGTCACCGCGGTCGCATAGGATCGTGACGACGATATCCTCCGGCGACCGTCTCGCTGTCTGTATTGTCTCTCCATGGACTGAAACACGGTGCGACAAGAACGGCGTTGCCACCTGGACTATTGCTTAGCGGAAGACAGCGTCCCAGTTCTTGAAAACCGGTTCGAGCTGGTGATCTCGCAGCATGGCGCAGAAGGCGTCCACACCGCGGCCATCGTCGATCTCGAACTGCCCCTCATCCTCGGCTCGCCCGTTCTCGTAGCCTCCAACAGTGGTACGACTGGCAACGCTCATTTTGTTGATGCCGATACCGGCCATGCCATCCCGGAATGCGGCCGATTCCCTGGTCGATAAGACGAGGGGTACGTCCGGGAAGCAGATACGGAAGGCGAAGATGATCTGGGCGAGCTTCCTTTCGTCGACGGGGTGGGGGGGCATGAACCCTCCCGCCTCGGGGCGAAGGCGCGGGAACGAGATGCTGATGCCTCCCTGCCAGTGTGTCTTCATCAGATGCGCGGCGTGTTGATACAAACTGATCGACTCGACAATGGGATCGCCCAGTCCCAACAGCGCGCCGATACCGACAGTACGCAGTCCGGCCCGGAATGCCCGGTCGGGTGCGGCGATACGATAGGCGAAGTCGCGCTTCTCTCCCCACCGGTGACACTGTTCGTACAAGGCAGGGTCGTAGGTCTCCTGGTAGAGCGTTATCCCCGTACACCCGGAGTCGTTCAGCGTTCGGTATTCATCTTCCGTCATTCCGAATGCCTCGATTGTAACCTTCGGGAATAACTCGGCCGCTGACCCTACGCATCCGCGCAGGTAGCCAAGATCGGCCTGTGGTGTACGCTCGCCCGTCAGCAGCAGAATCTCCTCAATGTGCATGTGGCGCAGCGCCTGCATCTCGGTCTGCACCTGTTCCGCCGTGAGCTTGTGCCGCGGCTGCTTGCGATCGGACGAGAAGCCGCAGTACGTACACCCGCCGGTGCAGTAGTTGGATAGGTAAAGCGGGGCATAGAGTTGGACCGTATTGCCGAAGTGACCGCGCGTGAGCTGCTTCGCCCGCTGGGCCATGGCCTCCAGCTCTCCGGCTGCAGCGGTGGAGAGCAGGGAGGCAAACTCCTTGATCGAAGGCTGCTCTGCCCCAAGTGCGGCCAGCACATCACGCCGTTGCGTCGTCTCGACGCCTGCGACGTGTGGCGTAGGATTCAACCAGTCGGGAGCGTTGTTCACGGCCACCTGCTCCCACCTTCGCGTCTTCTCATCTTCCTGCTCACACATTCACTCCGACAGGAAGGCGGTCAGGGGGCTGGTGGCTTCTGCGTGGTCGAGCCGCGCCATGAGTCCGGCCTTGCGTGCCGCAAAGCCGGTCTCAACCGCATCGGCGAACGCGCGGCTCATGGCTGCCGGGTCACCCGCGTTGGCGATCGCGCTATTGACCAGGACGGCGTCGCAGCCCATCTCCATCGCCGCAGCGGCTTCCGATGGGGCACGGAGACCGGCGTCAACGATGACCGGAATGGCGCTGTCACGAATGATCAGACTCACCAACTCGCGCGTGCTCAAGCCGTGTCCGCTGCCGATGGCCGATCCGAGCGGCATGACCGAAGCGCAACCCACATCTTCGAGCCGCTTGGCCAGTACCGGATCAGCCGGCATATAGGGCATGACCACGAACCCCTCGGCGGCCAGTGTCTTCACCGCTTCGTAGGTCTCGATGGGATCCGGCATCAGGTGGTGCGGATTGGGATGAATCTCAACCTTGACCAAAGGGCTCCCGCTCAGCTCGCGTGCGAGCATGGCGGCGCGCACAGCCTCCTTCGCGTTGCGCGCGCCGGAGGTGTTCGGCATCAGTGTCACATCGTCGAGCTGCGACAGCGGGCCGAACAGGTCGTCTTCGGCTTCGTCGGTATTGAAGCGACGCAGCGCAACCGTCACAATCTGTGCACCCGACGTCTTAACCGCGGCAATCATGGTCTCGACATCCGAAAACTTCCCCGTTCCAACCAGCAGGCGGGACGAGAACTCCAAGTCGCCGAGCTTCAGCGATTCGCTCGTCATCAGCCGCCTCCCGCAAAGGAGAGTATTTCGACGCGATCACCTTCAGTGAGCGTGGCTCCTTCTCGTGCATCCTGTTTCACGATCTCGTCATTCAACAAGGTGGCCACCCTTTCCGGGTCGGCATCCATCGAGGCCACCAGTCCCGCAAGAGTCGCCTCGCCGTCATAATCGGTGCTCTCACCGTTTACTTTCAGTTTCATTTCTTCTCACACATGCGTTCTCACTCACTCACGTACTGTCCCGCGGGCAATCCACCCGCCGCCCAGTACCTCGTCCCCATAGTAAAGCACTGCTGCCTGACCCGGCGCGACTCCAAACTGCGGCTCGGAGAACGTAATGGTGAAGCGTCCCTCGCCAGCGGGCTCAACCGCGGCCGGGACAGGACCGTGTTGGTAACGGACGGAGACCGCGGATTCCCGATCCGAGGGTGGAGGGTTGCCGCTGATCCAGCGACAGTCCTCGATCTCGCAGGTTGCCGCAGAGGCGTCCTCGCGTGAGCCGACCACCACACGATTTTGCTCGGCGTCGATTCGTACCACGTAGAGCGGGGGGCCGCCCGCAAGCCCAAGCCCGCGACGCTGGCCGACCGTGCAGCGATGGATCCCTTCGTGTCGACCCACGGTCTCGCCCTGCATGTTCACGATGTCGCCCTCCCGTCTGGCGTCCGGAAAGAACCGCTCCACCACCTCGTGATGCTGTCCGGGCGGGGCAAAACAGATGTCGCGGCTCTCCTCGCGCAAGGCGATGGGCAGGCCTTTCTCCTGTGCATAGGGGATCACATCCTCCTGCTTGACCAGTTCACCCAGCGGGAACATGGCATGCTGGAGCTGTCGCTGGGAGAGGCGGTGTAGGAAGTAGGACTGGTCGCGCGATGCATCGCGTCCGCGATAGAGGCGGTCGCCATCGTCCGCCTCGACCCTCTTGGCGTAGTGCCCGGTAGCCAGCGCTTCACATCCGAACGAGACCGCACGTGTCAGGAGCGCGCCGAACTTGATGGTCTGGTTACACGACACGCAGGGGGAAGGCGTGCGGCCGTGTATGTACTCCTCGGCAAAGCGTCCGGCAACGTTACGCGTGAAGTCATCGAGAACGTTCACCACCACGTGCCTGATCCCAAGATGCCAGCAGACCTTGCGTGCGCTCTGTACCGCCTCCAGCGAGCAACAGCGGGATCCCTCCTTCCACATCCGCGCCGTCACGCCCAGGACATCATAGCCCTGCTCGACAAGCAGCGCTGCCGCGACAGAGCTATCCGTTCCGCCGCTCATCCCTACGGCGATACGGTGTTGCTTCTCTATGCGCTGTGGCGAAAGCTCTTCCCTCGAATTCATAGTCCAGAACTATACCTGCCCGGGACACGAAGGTACAGACGGCGTATGCGGGCCGCGCGTCACACAGGGATGCAGCGCCCGGCGTTCCTGCCGAGACGATCTCTGCCGACCAGGAGCGCTACATGGTCGACATTCACTTCGGCATCCAGCTCCGATGGCTCTCTTCTTTGCTGTGGTAAATCCTACACATCGTGACTAGAGTTGCGGTGTGAAGGAAATCATCAGCTATGGCCGTTTCCGTTGCCCGGAGTTGGCGCTGCACAAGAACCGGGGCATGGAGATCACCTATATCGAGAAGGGTATGCTTGAGTGGATGGTCGAGGGCGAGGTCGAGCATGTCGAATCCGGTACGATTTTCTTCACCTTGCCGTGGCAAGTGCACGGGAGTGTGAACCCCAAGGAGCCGGACAATGTCATCTGGCACGTACTGTTTCATCTCGACGACGATTACGCGCAGCCGCACAAGCGATTCGAGTTTGCAGAATGTCTCGGGTTCACCGCTTCAGAGATGAAAACGCTGAGCGCTGCTTTCGCGGCCAGCCAACGGCATGCCTTTCCCGCGACACCCGCGATGCGCGGGCTGATGCCCGCCCTGATAGGGGAGCTACAGAGTTCGCACAAACTGCGCGAGGCCCACGCGGTCAGCCTGTTGCGAACCGTGCTGGTGGAGTTGAAGCGTATCGTTTGTGGCGAGGCTGTGGATGAGCTGGTACCGACGGTATCGGAGCGGTCGGTACAACACCTGATTCAGATGCTCTCGTCTCAATGTGGGCAGTCATGGACGCTAGCTCAGATGTCCGAGCTGTGCGGGATCCAGCGCGCTCGGCTCAATACCGTCTTTCAGAGGCTCACCGGCAGCACGCCAATGGAGTACCTTAGCCGGCTGCGGATGGAGCGAGCTAAGACGCTGCTGCGCGAGACGGACATCAAAGTCATCGATATTGCGTTCGAGTGTGGCTTCAACAGCAGCCAGTATTTCGCCAATACCTTCAAGGGCGCTACGGGCATGACCCCCTCGGAGTACCGAGTACATTCCGCCAAACTGACCACCGCCGAGATGCGGACCTTGCGCGACATGGAGTTCCGTAGCGAGCAGGAAGAACACGAACGCGTGGCCTCTTTCACCTCCGGCGAATAGGGCCGCTTTCCTACCCCCAGAAAAAGTCACTTTTTTTCATAAAACCCGTTGACATAAGGTGGGGCAAAGTGTAGAGATGTGTCACGAAAGGTCAAACTGTGGATTCTGGTGGTTCTATAGAGCAGGCGGAAGCGGGTGCGCTGGGGATGTTTGTCGGGGAATTCCGGCATGCGTTGGACCCCAAAAAGCGCCTGACGATTCCCTCGACGTGGCGCGGTCTTGTGGCGGGCCCGAAGAGTCTCTACGTGCTGCCTGATTTCCATGCGCGCTGTCTGAACGTCTTCACGGCCGAGGCGATGGCCCAGAAGCTGGAGAAGATTCGGCGGCACGCGATGTCGGATCGTAAGGCAATGGATTTCGCCCGACGGTTGGGTTCGGTGTCGGAGCTGGTGCCCTGGGACGTTCAGGGCCGCATCCGGATCAAGGACAAGCTATTGGATTTCGCGGGGCTCACGGACCAGGTGGTCATGATCGGGGCGCTCGACAGGATCGAGCTGTGGAGTCCCGAGCAGCAGCCCGCGATGGAGATTGACCAGGAGGGTCTGGCCGAGGCCGGACGGTACGTGGATTTCTGATGCGAAGGAGGTGTCGTATTCACATGGATGGACAGGATGAAGAGGATCAGAAGAGAGCCCATCCTGAATATCCTGTGCATCGATGTTCGTTTTGAGGAGTTCCTTACATGCACCAGGCGGTGTTGCTGAACGAGACCGTGGAACGGTTGAAGCCGCGACCGGGCGGCGTCTACATCGACGGGACGCTGGGCAGTGGGGGACACGCAGAGGCCATTCTGATGGCGATGGCGGGGCAGGGCCTCTTCATCGGAATTGACCGTGACCCGGAGGCGCTGGCGCGAGCTGGCGCGCGACTGGCGCCATACGGCGAGGGGGTACGGTTGGTACACGCGAATTTCGCAGAGATGGCGGAAGTAGTTCGGGAGGCCGGTGTAACGCAGGTAGATGGGATCGTGATGGACCTGGGAGTCTCGTCCAACCAGATAGGAACACCCGCGCGCGGGTTCAGTTTCCAGGACGATGGTCCACTGGACATGCGGATGGACACCACTAAGCCGGTGACGGCGGAAATGCTGGTGAACGAACGGTCTGAGGCGGAGCTGAGCGACTGTTTTCGTGGGCTGGGCGAGGAGCGTCGGGCGCGTGGTGTGGCGAAGGCCATCGTGCGTGCGCGAGAGGACGCGCCTATCCGGACCACTGGCCGGTTGGCGGAGATTGTGTCGAGGGCTGTTGGCGGACGGCGAGGACGGATTCATCCGGCGACGCGCGTGTTTCAGGCACTGCGGATGTGGGTGAATGAGGAATTGGAGTCGTTGAAGGACGGACTGGAGGCGGGTATCAGGCTGTTGGCCCCTGACGGGCGGATGGCGGTGATCTCGTTCCACAGCATCGAGGACCGAATCGTGAAGCACGGCTTCGCCGACCACGTGGGCCGGATGGTCTCGTTGGCAGCAGGTGGTGAGGCCTGGGAGGGTCGGGAGCCGAGGATGCGGAAAGTTACGCGCAAGCCGGTAACGGCGAGCGAAGCGGAACTGGAGGAGAATCCGCGTGCACGATCGGCAAAATTGAGAGTGGCGGAAAGATTGTGAGGCGGGCAAATCCCGCCAAAGGGGGACACCATGGCACGTAAGAACACCAGGAAGAAGCGGAAGAAGCAACAGCAGATGAACGGCTACATCTTTCCGGTTCCCTTTGCGGGAATCGTGGTGGTGGCTTCCGCGCTGGCTCTGGGGTATGTGTGGCTGGGTTGCCAGTGTGAGGCGTTAGGCGACGAGATCAAAACCATCGAAGCGCGAGGCCTCGATCTGAACAAGAAGATGATGACCGCCGAGTACCGTTGGGTACGGACAAAGTCGCCGCGGAGCCTGGAGATTGCTCTTCAGCGCCACGGAATCAAGATGGACTGGCCGCGAGCCGGTCAGGTCGTGCGTCTCGAGCGTGTGGCGCTTCCGCGCAGCTATGGCGATCACGACATGGCGGGTGCGATGCGAATCGCGAAGGTGAGCCGGAACGTGATGCATGAGTAAGCAGACACCATATCGTCTGTACACCAGCAGCAGCGCGCTGTCGCTGGCTGTGATCGGGCTGGGCATTCGCCTGGCCTTTTTGCATCTTGGCACCCACGAAGCAACTCGTGCCCGCTTCGATCGGTCGCGCAGTTACGAACGCAAGATTCTCGCAGGCCGCGGGGCGATCCACGACCGTCACGGCGATGGGAATGTCCTGGCCATGAACCTCGGCGTGAAGGATGTCTGTATCGATCCGTCCGTCACCTCGAAGGGAGAGGGGATCGTCAAGACCGCATGCAAACTCTCCGAGTTGCTCAATGTGCCGGTCGACGAGGTGGCTGTGCGAATGAAGCAGCCCGAGCGCCGTTTCGCCTACGTGAAGCGCTTCGTGCAACCCGATGTAGTCGAAGACGTCAGGTCGCTGGATATCGATGGCATGTTCTTCCGTGACGCTACCATCCGTCACTATCCGCAGAAGTCCTTCCTCTGTCACGTGCTGGGCTTTGTTAATCATATGGGTGCCGGCAGTGCCGGCGTTGAACAGCAACTTGACAGCTATCTGCGTGGATCGCCCGGCATCATGGAGGGCCGCGTCAATGCGATGCGCCAGGAACTCTATATCCGTCGCGGCCGTCACGTGCCTGCGCTCGAGGGCGCGAATGTCACCCTCACGATCGATCAGAACATCCAGTACATGGTCGAAAAGGCACTCGATACCGTGATGGAAGAACACCGCGCCGAGGGCGCCTGGGCCATCGTGCAGCGTGTCAGCACGGGTGAGATCCTCGCACTGGCAAACCGGCCCGGCTTCGACCTGAACGAGTTTCGTTATGCCCCCGACTTCGCGAAGTTGAATCGCTCGATCGGTTACATCTATGAGCCGGGCTCAACACTGAAACCCGCCGTCTTCGCCGCCGCGCTCGAAGAAGGAACCGTTACACCCGATACGATGTTCAACTGCGAGAACGGGGCGTGGTCCTACAAGCGGCGCATCCTGAGGGACTATCACCCCTACAGCCGCCTCAACGTGGCGGACGGTCTGAAGAAGTCGAGCAACATCCTTACCGCCAAGGTCGCGCTGACCCTGGGTGACGAAACACTCGATCGCTACCTGCGGGCCTTCGGTCTCGGAAAGAAACTCGGAATGGATCTGCCCGGTGAGGAAGACGGGATTCTGCACCCGGTCAAGAAGTGGTCCGGGATCAGCGCCACGCGCATCTCGATCGGGCAGGGCGTTGCCGTGACCGCGTTACAGATGTTGGGCTCGATCTGTGCCATCGCAAATGACGGGTTTCTGATGAAGCCCTACATCGTTCGTGAGGTCCGGTCGGGCACGGGTGAGATCCTGCATCGTTCGGAGCCCGAAGTCGTGTCGCGTCCGATTTCGATCAAGACAGCGCAGACGATGCGTCACCTCATGGGACGCGTCACCGAGTCAGGCGGCACGGGACGCCGCGCCAGGGTGTCTGGTTATACGGTAGCCGGAAAGACCGGCACGGCCCAGAAGCCGATAGCGGGCGGCTACTCCAGCACCGAGCATATGGCATCCTTTGTGGGATTTCTGCCGGTGGAACAGCCGGAGATTGGAGTGATCGTGGTGGTGGACAACCCGCAGCCGCTGCATACCGGAGGCCGCGTGGCGGCTCCGGCATTCAGAGAGATTGCCGGTCCGGCGATTCGCTACCTGAATGTCCCCGGGACGGACAGCATGCTGGCAAGAAGGTAGAGGGGTTCAAGGTTCATGAATCTGAGAGAGCTGTTCGATGGAATTGTTGAGGGGGGCGCTGATCTTCCGTCTGTCGAAGTGGCGGGCGTGACGTCCGACTCGCGACAGGTACGCGAGGGTTTCGTGTTCGTCGGGATTCGCGGGGGACATCACGACGGACGTGGCTTCGTGCACGACGCTGAAGAGCGCGGGGCCGTTGCGTGTGTGGTGGAAGGCCCGGAGCCATTCTCGAATGGTGTGCATCTTCCTGCGCTTGTCGTGCCCGATGCGCGGCTGGCTGTGGCTCTGCTGGCTTCACGCTTCTACGGTGAGCCCTCGTCCAAGCTGCGCGTCGTGGGCACCACGGGAACCAACGGCAAGACTACGGTGAGCTACCTCGTGCGGGACATTTTCAGGGCGGTCGACCTGGAACCAGGGCTGATCGGCACCATCTCCTACGACATCGGCGAGCGCTCGATCCCGGCGGCACGCACCACTCCCGAGGCGGTCGAACTGCAGGGGCTGCTGGCTCAGATGGTCACGGCAGGATGCCGGAGCGCAGTCATGGAAGTGTCGTCGCATTCACTCGACCAGAAGCGTGTAGCGGGCATCGACTTCGATGTTGGAGTGTTCACGAATCTCACGGGTGATCACTTGGACTACCACCTCGATATGGAGCAGTACTTTGCGGCCAAAGCCGGACTGTTTCGGCAGCTCGGAACCGGTAGGAAGGCGGGCTTCGCCGTGATCAACGCGGATGACCCTTTCGGGCGGCGGCTAGCCGAGCCGGGCCGCTATGAGGTCGAGATCATCACCTACGGGACGAGTCGCCGTGCGGATGTGCGCGCGGAGACAATCGTGCTGGACGCACGCGGCAGCCGTCTCACGATGGCAAGCCCATGGGGCCGATTCGAGATCGAGACACCACTGATGGGGCGCTTCAACGTTAGTAACGTGATGGCGGCGATGACGATTGCAGGGGCGTTGGGAGTTGACATGGCCGCCGCCGTCGATGCCGTGAAGAACGCGACCGGAGCCCCGGGAAGACTGGAGGAGATCCCCACGGATAGAGGCTACCAGGTGTTTGTCGATTACGCGCATACCGATGACGCGTTGAGCAACGTACTGCACACGCTGCGCGAAGTCGCACCGGCCCGGTTGATCGTGGTCTTTGGCTGTGGCGGCGACCGCGACACGACCAAGCGGCCGCTGATGGGACGCGTAGCGGAAG
>CAYFPQ010000020.1:13036-17766 GCA_964345005.1 uncultured Victivallales bacterium
AGTAGGCGCAGATCTTGCGATCGCGACATCGGACAACCCGCGCAGTGAGGATCCAGCCGAGATCATCGACCAGATTGTGGCCGGCGTCCATAATCGCAACTCTGTGCTGGTAGAAGTCGACCGGCGCGAGGCCATTCTCAAAGCCATCGGGTTGGCCGAAGAGGGCGACATCGTCTTGATTGCCGGTAAAGGGCATGAGCATTTCCAGGAGATCGGGAGCCGAACCATTCCGTTCGATGACCGGTCCGTTGCACAAGAAGCACTGGCTGGTGCGAACAGCCCGTAAGACACGAGACAGAAGAACATGGCGCGCATAGCAGCAGAGCAAGCAGCTGTCTGGAGC
Organism: uncultured Victivallales bacterium; assembly: GCA_964345005.1. GTDB lineage: Bacteria > Verrucomicrobiota > Kiritimatiellia > UBA8416 > JABMPJ01 > JABMPJ01. The sequence continues at coordinate 13,380 of CAYFPQ010000020.1, forward strand.
GGTGGAACATGGTCGAACCAGCCATCTGCCGGGTTTGACAATGTGTCGACCGACTCGCGCTCCGTTCCGTCCGGCGCGCTCTATATCGCGCTCAAGGGCGATCGTTTCGACGGCCACGATTTCGTGGTGACCGCGCTTGAAAGCGGCGCCGGCGCAGCGGTCGTGACGGAGGCGTACACGGGCGCCGCCAACGCAGCGCTTCTGCGGGTGACGGATACGCGGAAGGCGTTGTGTGACCTGGCGGCGGGATACCGCGATGTTGTGTCGCCTCGGTTGGTGGGTATCACCGGGAGCGTAGGAAAATCGACGGTGAAAGAACTGGTGGCAGCCATGCTGTCGACCCGGTATGTGACGGCGAGTACGCATGGGAATTGGAACAACGATATTGGGCTTCCGCTCAGCCTGCTGGCCATGGATCCGGGCGCTGCCTACGGTGTTTTCGAGGTCGGGACCAATCATCCCGGCGAGATTGCGGATCTCTGCAGCCTGCTGAAACCGGACTGGGGAGTTGTTACAAACATCGGTCAGTCACATCTTGAGTTCTTCGGATCGGAAACCGCCGTGGCCAAAGAAAAGGGCGGCCTGCTGGCATCGCTGCCCGAGGACGGCGTGGCGTTTCTGGATGCCGATGGAGGCTTCTACGATGAGCTGAAAGGGCGGACCTCTGCGCGTGTAGTCCGTGTCGCGCTTGACCGTCCTGCCGACCTGATCGCGACAAACGCGTCAGCGGCAGGAGACGATGTTGTGATTGAAGATGGTTGCACCGGGGAGCGCGTTGAGCTGCCGCGCGTGTTGCCCGGTGTGCACCAGGTTCGCAACCTGCTGTTGGCTACGGCGGTGGCTCGCGAGGCCGGCCTGGCATGGGAAGCAATACGCGAGGGCCTGGTCGCTTTCAAACCCATGCCGATGCGCTGGGCCTGCCGTCAGGTGAACGGTGTACTGGTGGTGAACGACGCATACAACGCCAATCCCGCCAGTATGGCCGCGGCTCTGGAAACGTTTCGTAACACGCCCGTGACGGGTCGACGTTGGCTGGTGCTCGGTGACATGCTCGAGCTGGGCGATACGGCCGACGAGGCACATGCAGTGTTGGGCCGACGTGTGGCCGAGGGTAATTGGGCCGGGTTGGTAACGGTTGGGGCACTGGCGGCTGGAATTGCGGAGAGCGCGCGCGGCGCCGACGCCAGCATGAACGCTGAAGCGTGTGAGTCAGCGGAGGCGGCCGGAAGGCAATTGGCGGCTCGGTTGCAGCCTGGCGACGCCGTCTTGCTCAAGGGCTCACGGGGTATGCATTTGGAGACAATAATTGATGTGATCGAGAAAGCAGGAAAGGGGACGGACGATGCCAGCGGAACGTAAACAGACACGCGCTCGTAAGACCACTGTTGCTGCTCGGACCGGCACGCGATTGAGTGCCGGCGCGCCGTTGCGCACCCAAGCGCGCACCCGGGCAGGTGGTACCACCTGGAAAAACGACCGCATGCCGAACGGTGACCCTCCAAGCGTGATGCTGTGGGGAGACGAAGAATAACCCGAGACGGAGAACCGAATCGGAGGTCCCTCCCTCGCCAAAGCTATCGAGGACGAGAGGAAGTCAGATTGGTGAGTTGATATGCTGTACTATTTGCATCTACTGGAACAGTGGTTCTCGCCGCTGCGCGTGTTTCGCTACATTACAATCCGTGCCTTGGCGGGCGCGGGCACGGCGTTCCTGTTGACCCTTATCCTGGCACCGTGGCTCATTCGTCAGCTCAAGCGTCTACACGTCTCGCAGCCTGAGCGTAAGGAGGAAGCGCCACCGCTGTTCGAGTTACACGGTCACAAACAGGACACGCCGACGATGGGTGGACTTCTGATCATCCTTGCTATTGTGGTTTCCGCACTTCTATGGATCCAATGGACCAGTCTGCTGGCATGGCTGACCGTCGCCACGCTTTGCTTCATGGGAGCGGTGGGGTTTTGGGATGACTACAAGAAGGTAGTGGATCGCAACACGAAAGGGCTCAGTCCCCGCAAGAAGCTGCTCCTGCAAAGCGCATGGGCGGTGGCCGTGGCGTCCATTCTCATGATGCACCCCTCGACGGCCGAGCGTACGCGCCATCTAATGGTGCCGTTCATGAAGACCCCGCTCATCGAGAATCTCGGTTGGTTCGGAGCGTGCCTCTTCGTTGGTGTGGTGGTTGTGGGTGCAACGAACGCCGTGAATCTCACAGATGGCCTGGACGGTTTAGCGATCGGTTGCAGCAGTTCTGTGGCGATCTCGTATCTCATAATGGCCTACATGGCGGGCCACATCGCTTTCGCCGAATACCTGATGGTACCCTTTGTGAGCGGGGCGGGGGAGTTGGCCGTCTTCTGCGGCATTCTGCTGGGGGCCTGTCTCGGGTTCCTGTGGTACAACTGTCATCCCGCCCATGTGTTTATGGGCGATACGGGTAGCCTGGCGCTTGGTGGTTCGATTGCCATGGTGGCCGTGCTGATCAAGCAGGAGATAGTGCTGGTGATCGTGGGCGGTGTGTTTGTGATCGAAGCGCTCAGCGTGATCCTCCAGGTGATTTCGTTCAAGACGCGCGGCAAGCGGATCTTTGCGATGGCGCCGATTCATCATCATTTTGAAATGAAGCAATGGAGCGAGACCCAGGTGGTTGTGCGCTTCTGGATTCTGTCGATCATCTGTGCACTGGCGGGGATTTTGACGCTGAAGGTCAGGTAGGGGCGCGCTCCGGCCTGGGGGAAGGCCGCTTGGCTGGAGAGCGTGGAATACCACGCTCAAAGGCCTGCGCGACCTCCCACCAGGCCTCCGCTGGTGGTGGGTTGGCTTTCGCCGGGGGACAGAATTGTGGGTCAGGTAGGGCCCGCTCTCCGAGCGGGCCGCCAGCAAGAGGTGTAATAGGTATTGGTTGTAATGAAGACCTACAAAAGCGCATTGGTTCTGGGGCTCGGGGTGAGTGGCGCGGCTGCGGCCGAGTTGCTGCTGGAGCGTGGTGCGTCGGTTGTGGTGGCGGATCGCTCTGACTCCGATGCAGTCGAGGAACGCGCCGAGGCGCTGAGCAGGGCTGGGGCAGACGTTGTGACGGGGGCGAAAGAATGGCCCGCGGGCATGTACAACGTCTGTGTGGTATCTCCAGGGCTGCCCGTTGATTCGGGGTGGGTGGCGGAGGTGATTGAGCGCGGGATGCCGGTGATTTCCGAGTTGGAACTGGCATACCGGCACTGTCCCTGTCCAATCATCGCCATTACCGGAACCAACGGCAAGAGCACACTGACCAAGCTTTGTGGTGATATCCTGGCGCAGGCAGGACTCCGCGTTGAGATGGGGGGCAACTATGGCGTCCCGGCCTGCACAACCGTGCGCGGCGCCACGGAGGATGACTGGCTGGTATGGGAGGTGAGTTCGTTTCAGCTCGAGACCTGCCACGACTTCGCCCCACGAGTGGGCGTGATTCTCAACATTCAGCCCGACCACCTTGACCGCCACGGATCGCTGGCGCGCTATGCAGAGCTCAAGGTCAGCATGCTGACCCGAATGGGACCCGATGGTGTGGCTATCGTTCCCGCCTCACAGCGCGATTGGATGTCTGCCCCTGTGCGGAATCCGGTGACCTGGGAGACGTTTGGTCTCGGTGATGATGCAGGCTATATCTGTCGCGACGGAGAGCTGGTTCATGGTGCAGAAGCGATTTCCATCTCGGGAACCTACTTCGACAACCGGGTGACCGGTCAGAGCGCCGCTGCGGCCTGGGCGGTGGCCGATGCTTGTGGTCTCGCACCATCGGTCGTCCAGAGCGCCATTACCGCGTTCACTCCGTTGCCGCATCGTATGCAGCAAATAGGTGTGCGCAAAGGGGTTACGTATGTGAACGACTCCAAAGCGACCAATCTCGCGGCGCTGAAAGCAGGGTTGGGAATGGTCGGTGGGCCAGTACGATTGATCGCTGGGGGACGGTCCAAAGAAGAAGATTTGGAATCGGTTAAAGAAGTGCTGGCAAACGGCGTCAGGAGCGTCTATCTTGTCGGCGAGGCTGCGGAGCCTATGCAGGCTGCGTGGGGAGAAGTGGTGGCGTGTCGTCTGTGCGGCACGATGGAGCACGCCGTGAGAGCGGCGGCGGCGGATGCGGAGAGTGGCGAGTGGGTCCTGTTATCACCGGGTTGCGCCAGCTTCGACCAGTATCCGAACTATAAGGTAAGAGGTGACGATTTTGCAGAACTTGTCAACCAACTGGAGACGTGACATGAAAACGCCTTGGGTTATTGCGATTGTAGCGGGAGCACACGTTCTGGCTGTGGCCGGCGTCATGCTGATTCAGGGCTGTGGTACAACCCAGGGCACGGTACCTGAAATGGCCGAGACGGTTATGCCTCCCTCCGCCGTGGCGCCCGAGCCGGC
>CAYFPQ010000020.1:17776-45129 GCA_964345005.1 uncultured Victivallales bacterium
CGAGCGTCCGGCACCCCCGCCAACGGTTGCGGCATGGCCCCCGGCCACGAGCAGCGAGTACGTGATCAAGAAGGGCGACTCACTCTCGAAGATCGCGGCGAAGTACGACCTCAGCACGCGCGAGCTCGCGGCGCTGAACGGTATCGATGACCCCAACAAGATTCGCGTAGGCCAGAAGCTGGTCATTCCGGGCGCCTCCGGCGATACAACACCCGCCCCCAAACCCGCGGACAAACCGAAAGCCAAGCCGAAAGCGGCTGCAGTGAAGCCGGCATCCGGCGACGTATATGTCGTAAAGTCAGGCGACTGTCTCTCGAAGATTGCTGTGGCCCACGGGTGCAAGACCAAGGATCTCAAGGCCGCAAACAAGCTGACGAGCGATAAGATTTTCGTCGGTCAGAAGTTGGTGATCCCCGGTGCTTCGGCCAGTAGGCCGGCGGCGAAGCCCGCGGCGAAGCCCGCCATGAAGCCGGTCGAGAAGCCTGCTGCCAAGCCGGCGGAACGCCCCGCGGCACCGGTCAGTCTCGACAGTGCACCGGTTGAGTTGCCTGATCCCGATCTGGGTGGCGCCATGAGCATCGATGTCCGCGAGCACATCGTGGGCGAGGACGAGGATCTGCCGCGCATCGCCATGCGCTACGGTGTTACCGTCACGCGCCTGAAGGAGCTCAACGGCCTCATAGACGGAGCCGTTCGTCCCGGCCAGAAGATCAAGATCCCGATCGACGAGTAGCGGCACACGTGGGCAGCTCCTTCTCGCCGGGTCGCCCTTTCTTACGGGGGCGTGGATTGAAACATGCATAAGGCCGCGAGCACGCTGACGGCGATCGTTCTGGCCTTGCTCTCCATCGGTATTGTAATGCTGGCCAGTACGAGTAGCGTACGCGGTGCAGCGTCCTTCGACGATGCCGGGTACTTCCTCAAGCGCCAGCTCATCTGGCTGGTGCTTGCGGCAATCGTGGGCATCTCTGCGTCGAGGTTCGACTATCACTGGTGGCAGCGCAAGCAGATCGTGATAGGAACCGGCGTCCTGGCGCTGCTTGTGCTTATCGCCGTCATCATCCCCGGAGTGGGGACGAGGATTGGTGGCAGCTACCGTTGGCTGCGCCTGGGCCCCTTCAGTCTGCAGGCATCCGAAGTCGCGAAGTTCGCCATGGTCGTGCTCATGGTGAACTGGACCGTTTGGAATGGGCGGCGCATGCACCGCTTGAAGGAAGGGCTCCTCATCCCCATAGGCGGTCTCGGGATCATGTTGGTGCTTCTCCTTCTTGAGCCGGACTTCGGCACCACGATGCTGACCGGTACAGTGGGAATGTTGCTGCTCTACGCAGGCGGGACCCGTGTCTCCTTCCTTTCCGTGACCGCCGTGGCGGGCCTTTGCATTTTTGCCCTGGCGGTGATGCATGATCCTGTGCGCATGATGCGTATCCTGGCGTTCTTGATGCCGGAGAAGTACCCGGATGCCGCTTACCATCTGGCCCAGTCCAAGATTGCATTCATCCACGGCGGATGGGCCGGCGTGGGACTCGGGAACAGTATCCAGAAGCAGTTCTATCTTCCGGAGGCGCACACAGACTTCATTCTCGCCATCATCGGCGAGGAGCTGGGTTTCGTCGCAACGGGTGTTGTGGTACTGTTGTTTCTCGGCATCCTGGTCTGCGGACTTGTTATCAGCCACTGTGCACCGGACCCGTTCGGGCGGCTCCTCGCTTTCGGATTCACGATGATGATTGTACTGCAGGCCGTCATCAATATCGGCGTCGTGACCGGCTGCCTTCCAACAAAGGGGCTTCCACTGCCGTTTATAAGCTATGGAGGGTCGAGCTTGATCATGAGCGTGGCCGGTACCGGCGTGCTCCTGAATATTGCCAGGCATGGCGGCTCAGGCTATAAAGACAAACACACGAAAACCATAAGGGATGGGTTACACGAGTTTTGAGAGAGATAGTGCAAACATTGGTTGAGCGTGGCGGACCCATTATGTGGCCGCTACTGGGTTGTTCGCTTGTGTCGCTGACCATCACGATCGAGCGGCTGTTCTTCTGGTGGCGTCAGAAATGTGCCTTCTCGTCCAAGCGAATCGAGAGGATTCTCGATCTGGTCGACGTGAAGGACTACGAGGACGCAGCCGCAGTTGCCGGCATGGGTCGCGACGCCGTCTCGGGAGTGCTGGTTGCGGGGCTGAAACATCGGGAGCATGGACTCTCCGAAGCGATGCAGGTAGAGGCCGGGTCGCGCATCGACGCGATGAAACAAGGGCTCTCTGTGCTCGATACGATCGTCACTATGGCACCGCTCTTGGGTATCCTGGGCACCGTCCTCGGCATCATCGCATCATTCGATTTACTCGGGGCCAGTGGCATCGAAGACCCCAAGGCCGTAACCGGCGGCATTGCCCAGGCACTGATCACCACGGCGGCAGGGCTGGCCGTGGCGATCGTCTCGCTGATTCCCCTGAATTACTTCGTGGCACGGACCCAACGCGAAACGCGTCGCCTGGAACAGATCGCGACCCAGTTTGAAGTGGCCTGTCGCCGTAACGGTGGATGATCGATGCAACTTGTCTCGGGATATGAGAACCGGCGTGCGCGCATTGAGATTGTGCCGCTGATTGACGTGGTATTCCTCCTCCTCGTCTTCTTTATCTATGCCATGCTGTCCATGACGGTCTATCGCGGCCTGCGCGTCTCGCTACCGAGCGCAGCAGGCGAGACGGAGAGTATGGAGACGCTCATCATCGCCATCGGCGAGGATAACACGCTCTGGGTGAACGAAACGCCGGTGTCACTGCCCGAGGCAGTCGCATTAGCGAAAGCACGCATAACCGATGAGACGCAACCCGTTCTGATCAGTGGCGACCGGCGAGCAGACCTGGGTGTGTCGATCGAACTCCTCTCAGCACTGCGTGAGGCAGGCGTCGAGAGTGTATCCTTCCAGGTGAAGGTGGATCAGTGAGACGGCGCGGCGACCTCTTTGTTGCGATCGTAGTGGCGGTGTTGTTGCACGTTGGACTGGTTGCCGGTGCCGCGTGGTACAAGCGCCAGGCACCACTCGCACCTGAGTTTGTGTTCGGAGAGTCAGCCGTTCGTTTGACACTGGTAGCAGCAGCCCCCGTTATCACCGAGCCCAAGCCGCTGCTTCCCGAGCCGATCGAGAAACACCCCGAGCCACCGGACGAGCCCGTTTTGCAGCCACTCCCTGAGCCCGAGGAGTTGGCTGAAGCGCCCGAGCCGGTCACGGAACCGGTCGTTGCCCCGGAACCCGCGGCGCCTGAGCTGGACGCTGACACGCGGGACAAGGGCGTCGACACCAGCGCCATCGACACCGGCTCCGTCCGTCCCCGCTATCCTTTGGGATCCCGCCTTCGCGGCGAGGAAGGTCTTGTTGAGCTGACCGTAACAGTGGATGGCTCGGGAAGGGCCATCGACGTGGCCGTTACATCCTCAAGCGGCTACACCCCCCTCGACCGCGCCGCCGTCAAAGCCGCCTGGAAAGCGCGTTACACAACCCGAGACGGCGGCACGCGCGCCGGCGACACAACCTTCGGCGTTCGCTTCCGCCTCGAAGATTGAGGAGATCAGCCCCCTCCTCCCACTTCACTCTTTCCTGTCCACTTCCGTGGTGGTACGTTGGCCGCAATGATTCGGAGATACGTATACCTGACCTCGGCAGTCTTTTGCGGGCTCTGTGTGTTGCTGTCCGGTTGCGCGAGCAGCGGGGGACGCAAAGGGGTTCCGTCCTGGGTACACGATACCGACGCAATCGAGGAGGCCTATCCCCGCCGCAAGAACTTCATCGGAATGGGCGTCTGCGGCGGAGCCGGCATCACGGACATCATGAGCCGGAAGCAGGCTGAGTCAATGGCCGTGGCGGACATTGCATCGGTGGTGGAAGTGAAGATCAACGACACGATCGAAGACCACGACACCAGCGTCGAACGAAACGGGCGCCTTCTTGAGCAGAGCGTACGCATTCAGACCACGAAGCGGGTCGTTACAGGCATGCTCAGCGGTGTAGAGATCAAGGAGGTCTTCTACGACGACCGCACGCTGAACTGGCATGCGCTCGCGGTCCTCAATCGGGCCAAGGCGGGCGCGGGAGCAGCTGAAGCGGTTGCCCAGCGCTTGGAGGAAGGGCGCAAGGTGTTAGCCCGTCTCGGAGGCGGTCCGGTTCAGGACCTGGTTGCCCTGCGCCGCCTCGACCGTATGATCACGGAGTTGGATCGCCTGGCGGTGGCGTTGGCCATTTTCGCTCCGTCGCGGAAGCGCGAAGCGAAGCGGGCCATCGGATCGTTCAAGGGCGATGTAGCTGCGCAGTTCGAAAGTGCGTCAGCGGGGGCGACGGTCCGAATCGCGCTCCGATCCGACTCGGCCAGGCGCATACCGGCATCACTTCGAGAGTCGGCATCGAAAGCCCTGCGAACGGCCGGTTTCACGGTGGCGGAGGCGAACGCGACAGGTGAGCTGCAGATCCGAGTTGAGCTCGAGACGTCGACACAGGTAGGCTCAATGACGATCTACGAAGTGGCCGCGGGTGCATCGTACAAGTTGATGGAGCAGGGGAAGACAGTGTTGGAGGGCAACGTTGCTGCCGGCCCGGCAAGTTCGAGCCGGTCGAGTTCGGTGGAGGCTTCGCGTAAACGAAGTCTCGGTCGCCTGGCTCCCCGCTTGGAGATGGGTATTGCCGCCATGCTGAACCAGCAGGAGGAGTAGCGGATAGATGACGAAGACGCTCACAAGACTGACCTTCGTGGTGACGCTGGGACTGGTCTACGGGTGCGCATCGACCGGCCCCATTGCGCCGCTTGTTCCCATGCCGGATCACCTGATGCCTTCGCGAGAGGAACTGGTGTACCGGCCCTGGCGGGTCGTGATCTCGCCGACGTCCGGTCGTTACGGGGCGTTGGAGCAGACGTTCAGTGCGGAACTGAAGCAGCAGTTGGCCAAGTATGGCATTCTCAACGTAAGCTCCGATGCGCGTACAACGCAGATGCTTCAACACATGCTCCGCGTGCAGGCGCAGTCAGGTGAGGATATTCGTGTCTCGGACCTGCAGTACGAGCAGGCTAACGCGGATGGATTGATCAGTGTGACGGTAACATCGATGACCGTTCCGAAGCGCAACGCCGCAACGTCATGGTACGACAAGTCAAAGAAGAAGAACCGGTACATCTACAGCTCTCAGGTCGATGTCAGCGGTCACCTGACGCTGGTGATACCCGAGACCGGGATGGCCAGAACGATCCAGTTCCAGAATTCGCAGACCCAGACCAGCTATGACAAACCCCACCAGTTTTCGGCTGACCGGATGGCGCACAGCGCCGCGCGCCAGGCCGCCAGGAGCAGCCGCATCGTTCGTCCGCTCTACACCCAGTTTCCCCTGACCGGCCATGTCGTGGGTGTTGGGGATACGGATCGAGAGATACTCATCAATCGGGGCTCCAATCAGGGCGTGCGTCGTGACCGCAAGTGGGAGCTGTTGATGCGGACGAGTCAGCAGAACGCTCTCATGGGCGAGATGGTCCAGGACCAGGTGGTCGGCGTGGCCAAGACGGTACGTGTCTTCGGCGATTCGTGCGTGGCCAAGTGTGACTCACGCCGAACTCGCGAACGCGTCAAGTTGGGCATGCGGACCCGTGCGCAAGGGTTCGGATTCAGTTTTGCAGGATTGTTTGGACTGGAGTAGAGTGCAGTGGAAAGGAGATTAGCTATGAGGCGGTATGTACTGATAGCTGTGTGCGCCATGTTGTGCGCAGGCGCGGCGATGGCCGGAAGCGACAACAAAGCGGACCTTGGATTTCGTCTCGGGTACCAGGATTTCCAAGAAGGCAACGGCTCCATCATGGGCGGTGCATTCCTCCGTTTGCCCTGGCGAAGTGTGATCATGACCGAAGGGGCGATCATGTATCACTCGCACGAAGAAGACGATATCGACTACGAGCTCATCCCGATTCAACTCAGCGCGATGGTGTTCGTCTTGCGACGCGATCTGGATTTCTCGCCCTACCTTCTTGCGGGCATTGGGGCGTATGTCGCGCGGCAGATCGACGAAGAGGATGACTCCGATTCAGATTTCGACTTCGGCTGGCATCTTGGCCTGGGTCTCGACTACAAGCTGAGTGAGCGCGTGTTTGTCGAAGGCGATTTTCGATACATATGGCTGGACCTTGATTTCGAGGATAAGACGGTGGGGGAGAAGTTGAGCGATTTCAATAATTGGATCGCCTCGGTGGGTATCGGGTTCAGGCTATGACGGATGGACGTGTGATGCGGGTCGGGTGTCTGGTACTGCTGATGCTGTCGGTGGTGCACGCCGAGGAGGTGCGGCGCAACACGGCGATGCGCAGCGGGCCCGGTGCGTTCTTTCCCGTGTTGGAGCGGCTGAAGGCCGGGCAGTTTGTTGATACCGGAGAAGCTTCGGGCAATTGGGTGACAGCGGAGACTTCCGTGACGAACGGTTGGGTGCCCCGTGTCGCGCTAACCGCCCCACGCCAGGGCATTGACTACTCCGGCCTACTTGGCGCCGACAATGCTGTCAGTGTGTCATCTGTGGACATAGCCGCGGCTACCAAGGGCGCTTTTGCATCGTCCTACTCCGATCGGCACGGTGTAGACGTCAATGTCGGAAAGGACGTCGACTCCATTGTTGTGTCTCCTTCTCTCGTCGCCATGCTGGCCAAGCGGTTGCGCTCCGCACCTGCCGGATGGCTGAACGATCGTCTTCCCCGACGCCCGTTCGATACCAGCATCATTCTGAGCGGCGAGGCAGAGAAGCTGCTGGGACAGGCCATGGTTGCTCACATCGCCGAGAAGGGGTTTGTTGATAACCGGCAACTCATTGACTACGTGAACGGGGTCGCGATGCTGGTGGGTGCGCGGACCGAGCGTTACGATTGTCCCTACAAAGTGGCCATTCTTAACGATGACTCGGTGAACGGTTTCGGCATGCCCGGCGGGTACATCCTGATCTCGAAGGGGTACCTGGACCGTATCGCGAACGAAGCCGAACTGGCGTGTGCGATCGCCCACGAGATGGCTCACGTCAGTCTCTATCACGGGCTGCGCGAGTTCAAGAAGCGTGAGATTCATCGTCGGCGCGATGCGGTCTTTGCGGAGCTGGACGCCATTACCGGGGACAGCTCAACGAGTGCAATCGAGGCGGACCTGAACCGGCTGGCCGACACTTCGTACATGAAGATCATCGGTGGTCGGGCGAGGGAGGATGAGTTGGAGGCTGACCTGTTCGGAGCTGCGTACGCCGCTGCTGCAGGTTACGATCCACATGCCATGGTGGAGCTGCTGCAGCGCGTTGGTGGGGCGGCCGCGGTGGACGCGTTTCACCATCACCCCGGCATCGGGGAGCGGCTCCAGACTATTCAAAACGGGATTTTTCGCTACAAGCTGGCCCACCCGAACCAGAAACGACTGTTGGACCGGTTCACGATGATGTCAGGACAGGGCGAGCCAGTGGCAGAGGGGGCGGTGCAACCGTGATCCGTCGTGTGTTGTCGGTTTTGATTGCGGGCTGTCTGCTGTCGGGGTGTGCGTCGACGCCGCAGTTGCCGCGTAGTGGAAGCATGGAGCTGCCGAGGTGGCTTACGGAGCCGTCGCCGCTGTTGGAAAAGGATGTTCCCGTTAGCCTGCACATGAGCTGCCCGGAACACCTTGATGAGTTCTGCGACCGCTACAAACTCCCGCCCTGGGTCGTTTACGGCGTCGTGCGGTGTCTCGGCGCGGATGAATTTGTGGTGAACGGAGTCTTTCGACGCTTCAGCATTACCGACGAGTATGGGGAGAGCAATGTGGTGGTGGATAAGCTCCACTACGACGTGGTCCGGCGTCGCATCGAGCGGAGGCTGAGGTCAATCGCCCGCGCGGTTGGTGACGCGGAGACGGAACTGGATCGCATGAACGTGCTTGGCTCCTACGTGCGCCGCCGATTCGGGGCGTTCGTTTTGTTCAGTCTTGACCATGCGGATGCTGTGCAGGTTGCGCCCGAGAACTTCACCAACCTTCTTCTGGAGACCGGCGAGAGTTTGGACGAGATGGAGCGGTTTGACCGCGATTACGTTGCCGGCCTCGGCATTCATCCAGGTTGGACCGAAACGAAGGATTACTATCAGGTTGTCCAGGCGGGCGGCTTCGGGTATGGCAACCCGATGGATTCGTTTCGGCGCACTGAGGAAGAGGGCATTCATGAGTTGGCGCGCAGCCTGGTGGTGAAGTTCAGCCACTTGCAGCGTCAGTTCAGCTCTGAACGGTCGATTGCGGACGATGTGCAGGAGGAGGCCGTGCGCGAGGAGATCGTACTCCGCATGCGAGGGGTGCGCATCTTGCGGCGGGTAGTGGACCCCGGTCAGCGTGCCTGCATGGTGACCGTGCGTGTGCCGCGCGACGGTGTAGCACGAAAATAGGTCTTGATTGTTCTCAGAGGACGTGGATAGCATCGAGTCGAATGCCGGCAACGGTGTACGTTGGTTAACGTGTAAACAACATGCTCTCCCGTAGAGGGCGCAACAGAAGGAGGTCCGGTATGAAGCAAGTCATGTTGGTGGCGCTCGCAGCGCTGGTCATGGCAACGGTGGTGGGCTGTAAGTCAGCCGAAGTCACAAGTCAGAAAACGCCATTTGAGATCATGCAGGAGAAGGCGAATGCCATCACGGATGCCGGCGGCTTGGCGGCTGTTGGTATCGGGACTTCCCGCACGATGCATTTGGCCATGGACAAAGCCAAGACGCGCGGCCGGACCGAACTGGCTCATATTCTTGAAACCAAGGTAGACTCGCTGAAGAAGGACTTCACCGAAGAGATCGGCGAAGGCGAATCGGCCGAGTACAACGCCCTGTTCAGCGCAGCGAGCAAGAGCATTGCTCACCAGATCCTGCGCGGCACGGTGCCCAAGGACATCAAGTACGAAACCACCGGCAATACGACCACGGCCTGGGCCCTGATGGTGCAGGATCCGAAGGTGATCGCCGATGCGTTCGCAGACCAGAAGAACTCGGCCAAGGCCCTCTACACGCGCTTCCGCGCTTCCCAGGCCTTCGCGGAACTCGATAACGAAGTTAAGAAATTCGAAGAGTTCAAGGCCAAGGATAGCGGCATGCTCCAGTAGTCGAGCGCCACTACGGAAAACTGAAAAAGGAACAGCCGACGGGACCTAACGGTCCGGTCGGCTGTTCTTCTTTCGGCTCGTTCGGAGAACGGGCCGTTGATCAAGCGCCATCGAGGTGAGGTAGGGCCCGCTCTCCGAGCGGGCCGCTCACGGTCCACGCCATATCACTTCGCCTCGTTCAGTTCCTTCTCCATATCGCCCCATGGGCCACTCGAGGCGGCACCGGGCATAGCCGGTGGCGTAGGCGCGGGGAGGTCGGCAGGAGGTGTCGGATGCTCGGGCTCATCCTTCCCCGGCATGTTGGCGGGTGGCGCAATATCGCCAGGCTTGAATCCGGGGATTGTACCTCCAGGCAACTGAGTGGCCTCTTTCTCCCACGCGGCCAGTTCGGCCTGCATCTCGCCGAGGATATCGTCGGTCTTCTGCTGCATGAGACGCGTCTTCAGGGCATTGATCGTCTTATCCTGGTAGGCAAGATACTTCTTGGCCTTCAGCTCCATTCGAACGAAGGCACGCATATCTTCGCGGGGTAACGTGACCCGCACGAGCTGCTTCTTGTCCAGCTTGGCGTTCATGCGGATGAACTGCTCGAGTCCGTCGCCCCGTACGAATAGCTCGATCAGGCGGCGCTGTTTGACACTGTTGGCGTCGTAGCGGACCTGCTTCTCGATGATGGCACGATTACTGAGCCGGATATGCTGGGCCATCTGGTCGATGGCCCGGCGGCGAGCGTCCTCAAGCGACTCAAACTCGTCACCGCTGACCGAGGTGCCGTAAGAGAAGAATACCTTTCTCGGGCGGCCGGGGTTCATGTACCACCGCGGGATCTTGTAGCCCAGCTCCGCCGAATCGTAGGACACCTGGCCGCCGCCGAGCAGGCTGGTTATGTAGAACTTGATGCACGTCGAAGCGACGACCTTCAGTATGAGCGCAGTGATGGGATCGAGCATGAGAGCCTCCTGTCGATGAATTCAGGCATGTACAATGACGATTGAGTGGACGGGATGATTTGAGCACCATGGTACCTTGCTGTCAAGGGCGCGCTACACCTTCGCCAGGGGCAGGTGATGCCAGAGCTGTTCTTGGGTATTGATTCATGGGGGACGAAAGGGATAGGGTCGGGACTCAATCAAGGAGATACTGGTATGGCTGATGGCGTGGCCTTTCTTATTCCTGTTCGCAGGTATCGTGAGCTTCCCGGGAGCTTCAAATGGCCGGATGCGATTCGGCTCAACAGCAGTCGTGACGTGGATGCGCTGCCGCTGGGGCAATTGACTGAAGACCTGAAGCGGTTTGTGGGCGGGCGTGTGCTGTCCTCATTCGACGGAGTGGGGCGGGGGAACGTTGTGATTCGCCGCGACCCGACTGTTAAGGCGGCGGAGGGCTATCGGCTGGAGGTGCAGAAGAACGGCGTAGCCGTTGGCGCCTCGACAGACGCGGGCGCCTTCTACGGGATTCAAACGCTGCGCGAGCTTGTGCGTGCCCACGGAGAGAAATTGCCATGCTGCCGCATAGACGACGCACCGGACTTCGCGCGCCGCGGCGTCTACTACGACGTGGCACGTGGCAAGGTTCCCACGGTTGAGACCATGAAGGCCATCATTGAAAGGCTGGCGCATTGGAAAATCAACGAATTCCAGATATACATCAAGAACACGTTCACCTGGGCGGCACACCCGGATATCGGTAAAGGGTTCAGCCCCTACACGCCGGAGGATATCCTCGCGATCCAGGCGCACTGCCGGCTGCATCACGTCCGTTTCGTGCCTTCAATGGCAACACTGAGCCACAACGAGCTGATTCTACAGCTGCCGAATTACATGCATCTGGCCGAGAAGCCTGGTCATGGCGGATGGGAAGGCGGCACGATGCTGTGTCCGACGGACCCCAAAGCGTTTCGTCTCACGGAAGATCTGTATCGGGAGTTTGTACCGCTGTTCGAAGCGGACGACATGAATTGCTGCTGCGACGAGCCGTGGGAGCTGGGACAGGGCCGCAGCAAGCGTACGGCTGACCGTATTGGTCGCGGTCGGGTCTACCTGAACTACCTGCTCAAGTTGCACAAGCTCTGTGGCAAGTTGGGAAAGCGGATGAATATCTGGGGCGACATCGTGCTCAAGTATCCTGAGCTGATTCCAGAATTCCCCAAGGATGTCGTGATGCTGAATTGGGATTATGCAGCCAGGGGTACCCTGATGAGACGGACCCGGGAGTTCGTCGAGGCGGGCCTCCCGGCAATGGTGTGCCCAGGGACAAGCGGCTGGCAGCGCCACGGCACCGACCTGCCCAACGCCATGGCGAACGTCACGAACTTCGTCCGCACAGGCAGGAGATTAAGGGTGGAAGGCGTGCTGAACACGGATTGGGGGGACTTCGGCCACCGTAACCCGCTCGGTGTGAGCCTGCACGGTTATGCACACGGGGCGGCGCGGTCGTGGTACGGGGCTGGTGTTGACGATGCCGAATTCACGCGTACTTTCGCTGCGCAGACCTTCGCCGATCATAACGGTCGTTTGGCTGACGCCATCCGCACGCTGGGTGAGGTCGCGGCGCTGGTCAATCCGGATAGCCGGTGCCTCTATCATGCCTTGGTGGAACCGTTGCGCGGACCGTCCAATCGATTCGTGAAGCGCTTCCGGCGCGAATCGCTGGTGGGGCACTACCCCGCGCAGTACCCCGGTATGATTGAGCTGGGCAAGACCGAGGCGCTGGAGAGTGTCATCGATATGCTGTCGATCGCTGACCTGTGGCCGGATCCCGATCCGGACCTTCCCGAGTTCGAGCTCCAAGCGCTTGCCGACTACCGCCTGGCAACAGCGATGGATACGCTTGCCGCCGAAAGGGCGCTGCTCGGGCAGGCGTATCGTGCCGGCTGCAAAATCCCTGCGGCTGAGTTCAGGACATGGGCCGATGCGATGGGCGAGCTGCGAAGCGGTTTCCAGGCACTATGGCTCTCACGCTTCCGTCAGTCCAAACTGGCCGACAATCTTCGCCTCATGAAGGCCGCCGAATCCGAATGTCGGCAAACACCGGACAGGCCAAGCCGTCGGAAAGTGTAACATGCTGGCAAGGAGCGGGGTAGGTGTGCGATGAGCGAAAGCTGGTCCAGTGAGCTAACGCGCCATAATGGCCCACGAGGCTGTGCCCACGTGCAGGAGTGGCACAGCTACGGTGTCACAGGCCCGGCGAATACATGAGAAGGGCAGTCAGGAATTGCGTGACAGATGGCGCCGCTTGATGGTACTTGAACACGAAGTTGAACACGTGTGTGGTTGGGGCGGCCTCACAGGCTGACACCGGTCGTAACAGAACAGAGAGGGGGAGCAGTGAGGAAGCCAGTAGTTGCTGCAGTCGTGTGCTGCATCATTGGTGGGGCCGGTATGGCCCTGGCAACGAACGGCGATAACCTGATTGGCGTTGGCCCGGTATCGCGTGGCATGGGTGGTGTCGGTATAGCCATGCCACAGGACAGCATCACGGCCATCTTCAATAACCCTGCCGCACTGGGTGCCTGCCCTTGTGGAGCAAGGTCCGAGACCGTGTTCGGCGCGACGATCTTCGATCCGACCGTGACGGCTCGCATCAAGCTGCTGGACCCGGCAACGGGCGCTGTTGCGTTCGAGACCGAGGGCGAAAGCGGAGGCCAGGCCTTCATCATTCCCGCGGTGGGCGTAACGATGGATCTTGGCGATGGACTGCGCATGGGTGTAGGCGCCTACGGTGTGTCCGGTCTGGGTGCGGACTACCGCAACAAGGGATGGGATCTCGACCCCACGACGCCGGGCAACGAGGGCGATGTCTATACGCGCCTGGAGATCATGAAGTTTGCTGGTATGGTCTCCTATCAGCTCTTGGACAACGTGGCCGTTGGTGCAGCTCTCAACGGTACCTACAACAACCTCGACCTAGAGCAGGGCGGTTCTCACGACTACGGCGTTGGCGCCCAGCTTGGGGTGCTTTTGGATCTCGGCGCGGTTGCAGTCGGTGCCAGCTACACGAGTCCGGAAAAGGCTGAGCACAAGGATGTCTTCGACCTCGATCTTGATGGCATCCAGGATGACCTGACACTGGAAGCTCCGGCTGCGTATGGTGTTGGTGTGGCGGTAATGCCGACCGAGACGCTGCTCGTAGAAGTGGATGCCAAGTACCTCGACTGGGGTAACGCCGACGGCTACGAAGACTTCGACTGGGAATCCCAGTGGGTATTCGCGATTGGTGCACAGGTTCGCGCTACGGACAAGCTGGCCCTTCGCTGCGGCTACAACTATGGCGAGAATCCGGCGGAAGAGCACAACGGCTGGAATCCGATGCCGACGGCAACGACTACCGTACAGGGCAAACAAGTTCCGACCTTCGGGTACGAGATGCTCCGCGTGGTCGGTTTCCCGGCGAACGTCGAAGAACACGTGACGGTGGGTCTCTCCTACCAGGTTGCCGAGGATATGTCGCTGCATCTCGGTTACATGCACGCCTTCGAGAACACGGTCTCCGAGACATCGGCGTTTGGTGCTGTCGAACTGGAATCGGATCTGGAAGAGGATTCCTACAGCTTCAGCATGGCTTGGGCATACTAAGCCGGTCGGCCATCAGGTAGTGGTGGTAGGCGGGAAACTTGGTCGGATCGATACGGTTACCCTCCTCGCGTCTGGCCGATGAAGGCCCTCAGGCGCGCCACGTGGGATTCCTCCTCACGTGCCAGTGCCAGGAACGTCTGTTTGAGCGCTACGATGGGCGTGGTGCTCGCTAAGCTGTTGTAGAACTCCGCGGTGGCCTGCTCATGATCGATGGCATGCGAGAGCTCGACCTCAACCGCCTCCGCTACGTCATGAGCAAGCCGGTCGCGATCGGTGCTTACACTCGCAACGGTTTCAGCCATGGTGGTTTCCCCGTGGGCAAGGCCGGCCCGTTCGAGACGGGCCAGATGTGCGGCCTCCTCTTGTTCAAGCGCGCGGAAAAGGACCGCGAGCTGCGGATCTCTGGTTCGCTCGGCGAGAGCCCGGTAGTCGGCTGCTGCTGCGTGTTCAAATTCGGCCGCCAGTTTGAGGACAACACGCGCCAACGGGGCAGGGGCGGCCGCCTCTGCCCGCACGGCAGCGGGTAGCAACACACCTTTCAGGATCAGGATACCGAACACGATGAACAGGACGCCTGCGGCACTCTTGATCATTCTGGGTGGCATGAGCTTGGATAGCCCTTCGCCGATGAGTACGGCGATGAGCGTCGAGAGCACGAGGGCCGCGGAAGCCGCGAGGAACACGGTCCACTTGCTCCCATCGGCGGCCGCGGTACGCGTCAGGGCGGCTAGCTGAGTTTTGTCACCGAGTTCGGCAAGGAAGATGAGCAGGAACGTGCTTAGAAAGAGGCGGTAATCCATGGAATCCACTCCCGGTTGCTCTGTTGAAGGATAGTGGCAGCGGGACTTGCATGCAAGCGCTTGCGCTTGAGGAAACGGCGGTTTACTGGCACGGCGCGATTCCTGTAACCAGAACACGCTTGCTGTCCGGGGGTTCGTTCTGTCACCATAGAGACACCATGATTAGAGGAGGATATTGATGAGTGTCAAATTCAACGCCGATGAGATTTTTGCCATGGCTGTTCAGATCGAGCGCAACGGCCAGGCGTTCTACCAGAAGGCCGCCGACATGCAGAAAGACGAGGCGATCCGCGACTACTTTCTGGAGTTGGTTGGTATGGAGAAGGAGCACGTTGCGACCTTCCAGAACATGAGGGAGCAGCTCTCCGACGCTGTGGACTCGATGGACCTATACGATGAGTCCGGTCAGTATCTCGCCGCTATGGCCGACGGCTACAGGGTTGAGGGATCGCCGAAGATCATGGCCGAGCTGTCGGGCGAGGAAACGATTGAAGAAATCCTTCGTCTTGCCATTGGTCTGGAGAAGGATGCCGTGCTGTTCTACCTGGGTATGAAGGATGTCGTGCCGAAGGATCTCGGCCAGGACAAGGTGGACTGGATTATAGAGGAAGAGAAGCAGCACCTGGTAACGCTTACGGCCAAGCTGAAAGCCTTCAAAGCTTAAGTGTTGCAGGAGCACTATGACCGACGCTGAACGCACGATCTTTATCCTCGATACGAACGTTATCCTGCACGACAGTGCCTGCATCGATCAGTTCGAAGCGCACGACATCGTTGTTCCCATCGTCGTGCTCGAAGAACTGGACCACTTCAAGAAGGGCCACGAGAGCATCAGCTACCATGCCCGCACGTTCCTGCGGAAGATGGACGATCTCAGTGGCGATAAGCTTTTCGGGGATGGTGTCCGCATAGGTCCCAACCGTGGCCGCCTGGCAGTGGGCCTGGCACGGCAGATGCACAAGGATCTCAAACTCAACTTCGCCGGCAACGAGCCGGATCATCGTATCCTGAACATCGCCTACACGATGGCCGAGGAACACGCGCAGAGGGAGGTCGTGCTCGTTTCGAAGGACGTCAACCTGCGGCTCAAGGCCAAGGCGCTGGGGCTCAAGGCGTGCGACTACGCCACTGACAAGGTCAGAGATGTGTCAGAGCTCTACACCGGCAAGCGCATGGAGGAGGAATTGTCAACGGAGCTCGTGGAACGGCTGTACACCGCGCCGAATGAGTTGCCGGTAGAGGAAGTACCGTTCGACGAGGCGTTGACGCCCAACGAATTCGTGATCATGCGCGGCGGCAAGAAGTCGGGCCTGGGCATGTACGATGCCGAGAACAAGGTGCTCAAGCACGTCGACAAGACACCCGTCTATAACATCATGCCGCGCAATGCCGAACAGATCTTTGCGTTGTGTGCGCTACTCAATCCGGCCATTCCGCTGGTCACGCTGACAGGGAAAGCCGGAACGGGCAAGACGCTGCTGGCATTGGCTGCGGCACTGGAGTCACGCAAGCAGTACAAGCAGATCCTGCTTGCCCGCCCGATTGTTCCGCTTAGCAACAAGGATACGGGATATCTTCCCGGGGAGATCGACGAGAAACTGGCGCCATACATGCAGCCGCTCTACGACAACCTGGGCGTGATCCGCAACCAGTTCGCCAAATCGGATACGCGCCACAAGAACATCCGTAAGCTGCTCGACGAAGAGGAACTGATCATCACGCCGCTTTCGTATATTCGCGGCCGTAGCCTCGTAAACACATTCTTCATTGTGGACGAAGGACAGAATCTGACACCGCACGAGATCAAGACGATCATCACCCGTGCGGGGGAGGGCACCAAAATTGTCTTCACCGGCGATATCTACCAGATCGACCATCCTTACCTGGATTCACAGTCGAACGGCCTCAGCTACCTGATCGAGAAGATGCGCGGCCAGCTTGTCTACGCGCACGTGAACCTCGAGAAGGGCGAGCGTTCGGACCTGGCCGAGCTCGCCAGCGACCTACTCTAGGACGAATGCAGCGGCATAGGCGCCATCCGTCTGCGTGTCGGGCGGGAATAGCGTCCGCTCCTTCAACAGGCTGAAGCGGCCATTCTTGTCAAGCCAGGCGGCAATCTGCGCCTGGTTTTCTTCGGGCTCCAGGCTGCAGGTGCTGTAAACGAGGCGGCCACCGGGCTTCAGCAATTGCGCAGTCCGATCCAGCAGAGCCCGTTGCAGTGACACGGTCCTGGCCAGGCGCTCGGGATCGAACCGCCACCTGGCATCGGGACGGCGTCGCAGTACGCCAGTGTTTGAGCAGGGCACGTCGACTAGGATGCGGTCAAACGGTGTCTCCGTGAGGGACGCGGGAAGCGCGTCCTCCCGAAGGTCGGCCTGGACGATCTCGATTTCGTCAAGCTGGAGGCGCGAGAGCGTCTCCTTCAGTAGAACAAGGCGATCGGAGTGCATGTCGCAGGCAACAATCCCTGTCCCGCTGCCCATCCGGTCCGCAATCAGTGCGGCTTTGCCTCCAGGTGCCGCGCATGCATCCAGGACCCGATGTCCTTGCTGGGTGTCTAGCAGGTCTATAGCCGTTGCCGTTGCGGGGTCCTGAATTGCACAGACGCCGCTTCTGAATCCGGGAAGGTCCGCTACAGATGTGCCGTGGTCGATGGCGAGGAACTCCGTCTGGCGATGTGGATGTTTCGCAAACGCGATGCCGGCCTCAGCCAGTCGTCGGGCGTAAGCATCCAATGCCGCAGGGCCGGGGCGAGGCCTAAGGACGATGCCGGGCCGCGTGTTGTTCCACTGGCAGAGCCTTTCACAGGCATCAGCACCGTAGGTGCCGGTCCAGCGTTGTACCAAGCCATCTGGATGAGACTCACGGATGGCGACAGGTTGAGCGGACAGGTGGCTGATCAACTGGTCGCGCTCGCGGGCGACCCGGCGTAGAATGGCGTTCACGTACGAAACGCGGCCACGATTCCGCGTCGTCAGGCGGAGTGCACCGACGGTGTCGTTGACGGCCGCGTAGTCAGGCACACCATCCATGAAGAGAAGCTGATGAATTCCGAGTATAAGCGCGGGCAAGGACGCGGGAGCGGGGGTACGGTCGGAGCACTGCTGTGCAATCCATTCCAGCGTGCGGCGGCGACGTACCACACCGTAGACCATCTCGGTGAGGAAGGCACGATCCCTGCCGGTACCCGAGATCATACGGTCGGGAAAATCGGCCGTCTTGATCCAGTGCCCGAGTATTCGCAGGGCTTCAGATCGGCTGTTGACAGGTGGCACTTAGGGAACCATGCCAGTGTAGAACGAGTTTTCGATGAGCTGGATGGCGACGAGTACGCCGAGCAGGCCGCAGGCGATCAGAGCCATAACGAAAGCGAGAACGAACGATCCACTGCTCTTCGGCTCGGATGCGGAAGACGGGGTGCCCATTGTGGCGATAACCGACTTGGGTTCTTCTTCCGCCGGCTGAGGCTTCTCCTCTGCCGCTTCAGGAGCAGGCGCGTTGGTCTTTAACTTCAGTGACTTCTTTTTGACGGTGATGGCCACGTTGCGGCTCCCTCCTCACTTGCCCCTGTCTAGAAATCGATGTTCAGTCCGCCCTCGAACCCGGTGGAATCTATGTGGCGCATGCCGAGGTCGATCGAGATCGACTCGGTGAGAAACACCTCGATGCCGGCCATGTACCCGAACTCCTCGCGGAGTTCGATGTCGTCGCTCTGGATGTAGTTGAACAACGGGCCGAGGTAGATGGCGATGCTGTTAGCGTTGAAGAACTTGTTGCCAGTAGTATCGTTGACGATGCTGACGGTCAGAAAGGCGGTTGCCTCCTGCCACCTGACGTCCTTGCTGGCCCACTCCGCACCGGTGTAAGCCCAGCTGGCACCTGCATTGACGCGGAGCCTGTCCTCGAACAGGGCGGGGTCGAGAATCTCATGGTCGACCAGGTTGAGCAAGACGCCGGCTTCAAGTTTGTGGGTGGTGTCCGACTCCATCATGCCCACCTGGTGATCGGCCAGGCCAACCCCGACGAATGCCGTTGCCCACGGAGTCAACTCAAGGCCGAGGAAGGCAACCGCCTGCTTGCTGTCCAGCGGCAGGACGGCATTCCTGTATTCTACTTCACGCTCGATGGTGCCGCCGTAGATGCCCGCGTTCAGCATATGAGAAATGCCCGTGCCGGAGACGTAGTCACCGCTTTCGTTGCTCTTACCAGTCGGAATGGCGTAGGCTGAAACGATGGAAATGGCGAGAACGACGGACGCAGAAAGGGCAATAGATGTTTTCTTCATAGTGCGAGTTATCGTAGTGTTTGCGCTCCGCAGTGAGCAAGCCTATAATTGGCTCTCACCTTGAAGAAATGACCATTTGACTGGCGGTGGACAGAGTGGGAGATAGGTTCTCGTGAATAGAGTGAGAGGGACTATGCGGATTGCTGTTGTGGTGTTGGCGCTGGCACTGTGCGGAGGGTGCTTTCCCTGGCGGGCGCCGGAGCGGCTCGTAACGGCAACAGACCTTGAAGCGGCAGCGGCCGATCGCGAGGACGTGCAGTTCCTTGATCTGCATGGAACCGGTCTGGACTCTCTGCCGGCCTCCCTTGGCGACTATCCTGCCCTGGTGAAACTCAGCGTGCGCGGTAACAAGTCGGCTTCCCTCCCGGAACAGTGGGGCTCCCTCACCGTCCTGAAGTGGCTGGATGCGGGCGAATGTGGGTTGACATCGCTTCCTTCATCCATGTCCGGGATGTCTGGGCTTACCACGCTCTACCTCAGCGACAATGCACTGACGACACTTCCCGAGTCATGGAGCGCTCTGACGGAGCTGTCCTATCTCAACCTTGACCGCAACAAGCTGGCCCGGGTTCCGCGAGCGGTTCTGTCGATGACCGGGTTGAAATGGCTGCGTCTCAACGGTAATGCTCTCGCCGAGCTTCCTTCCGAGATCGGCGGGCTGTCGGGGCTCCAACGGCTCTATGTCAACGGCAATAAGCTGAAGGCACTGCCTGACGCGCTGAGCGGATTGACCGGACTGACCGACCTCGCCGCCGGACGGAACCAGCTGACAACGTTTCCCGCTTCCCTGACATCGATGCAGGGCCTCGAACGGTTGGATCTGCAGTACAACCAGATCAAGGTCATGCCCCAGGATCTCGGCAAACTGCAGGGGCTGCGCTGGCTGAACCTGCTCAGGAATCCGGTCGGCAAGGACGAGAAGGCCCGGATCAAGGCGGCGCTGCCCGACTGTCACGTTATCTTCTGACGAACGGCTCGCTGGGGACAGCTCGCCCTACCTGGCCACGGAGCGGTGCTGGTCGGGTAGGGCGAGCTCTCCGAGCGAGCCGTTGTTTAGAGCAAGAACTGCACGCCTGCCAGCACCATCTCCGGGCTGTCGCCCCAGCGATATTCGATGCCGCAGCGCGCGTTGTGCTTCTTCAGGAAGTAATGAAGACCTGCCGTGTAATCCTCGGTGTACGTGCTGCCATTCGGATCCTGGACGCTGAGCTTACCGGTGAGCATCGTCTGGCCGGACAGAACACCCGCCTCAACGAATGCCGTGCTGCCTTCGAACGCCGAGTTGTCCCAGTCGAACCACGCGGCATTGACTGTCACATCACTGCATCCGAGCTCGAATCCTGACTGCAAATCGATCACCCAGGCCTCGGAGTCGGCTTCAGCGGTGGCCGGGCTGGAACCATCGGCCACAGGAATGGTCACGAGTGTGGCTTTGTCCTGTCTGTCATACCCGGCACCGAGCGAGACGTACGGATCGCTCCCCAGCCGGCTCTGGCCGTAGAACCACCCGGTCTCGGCTTCGCCGACGAGATTGACGGCAACATGACCGGTGAAACGCATATCGGCATCCGGGTTCTTCGATCCGTCAGTCACGTCGTAGCCATCGAACACACCAACGCAGTAGGAGACGCGCTTGTCGAGAAACGAGCCGTGCAGCTCGGCGCCGTAATCGCGCCATACGAAGCTGTTGACGAATTTCACCGTCTCAGAGTTGTAGTCCAAGCCTAGCAGCGATGCCGCGGAGGAGCGGTTTTCAAACGAGAAGGGGAGCAGGATAAGGCCCACTTCCACCCAATGGTCGGAATCCATGACCCGGAAGTCGACGAACGCGTCCTGGATGTCCGTCGAAACGGATGTTCCACGCTTGCCGGCGTTGTCGTTATCGGTCTCGACAAAGAACTTCACTCCATCCATGACCTGCCCGGCCAGGATAATCCGTCCGCGCCGCAGGTAGACGTCATAGGGATTCGAGCCGCTATCGGTATACGACCCATGTACCTGCCCAAGGAAGCTGGCCTTCATCCACGAATCCTCGCCCAACTCCCATTTCGGTCCGGCGTGTGCAGTGCCGGTCATCAATGCGACCACCAGTAGTGCCGCCATTGCCCATCTCGTCATGCTGTCCCCCTGATTTGGGTGTGAATAATGGGGAAGGAAGTTACAGGCGAGGAGTCGAGCTGGCAAGGTATTTACATAGGGGTGCCGGCGAACAGGGCTTACCCAATCCAAATCGAAATCGCCATCGAAATCGAAATCGGATTCTTTCTCAACCCGTCCATTGCATTCTTGGGCCGGTAAGGAGATTCTCTCTGGATGGTTGATTTCCGTGTTGTAACCAAAGGAACGTATCGAGCGCGCTGAACCGACGGCTGAAGGATCTCCAGGACGAGATCGACTACTCCACGCACCAGTGGGGGGCAGCAGCGGAAGAGCTTGACCGGTGAAGCGCTCAGCCCTACCTTTAGCCGCGATGAAGACGAGACGGTTTCAGTTGGCTTCTGTTGTGGTCGTGGCGTTCCTCGTGGCATCCGGCGGTTGGGCCCAGGACCCCACCACCGATGGGTTCGGCGAGATGGAGCCGGAGGGCTCTCTACGTAAACGGGCTGGATTCTGGCGCCGTCCGAAGCAGAAGACCCCTGCCGAGCAGCTCGCCCACGCGCAGGCGCTGGAAGCCGACGGAAAGGTTCGCAAAGCCGCTCGGCAGTACCGCTCGCTCGTGCACCAGTGGCACGACACCGCCGAGGCCGTCAAGGCACAGCGCGCCTACGCCGGTATCCTCGAGGACCTGGGTAAGTATGACGCCGCTTTCAACGAGTTTCAGTACCTGGTCGACTTCTACTCCGGTCAGTTCGACTACGGCGACGTGCTGGATCACCAGTTCAGAATCGCGAACGAAGTGATGAATCGCCGCTATGGCGGCCTGCTTTTCATGCCCGGCTTCAAGTCGCCGGAGCGTGCGCTGCCCCTGTTTGAACAGATTTCGGAGAATGCACCGACATGGGCGAGGGGACCGGAGGTACAGTTCCTCATCGGGTGGATACAGGAAGAGGACAAGCAGTACCGGGCCGCGATTCGTGCGTATGACACGCTGCGTCAGCGGTGGCCGCGGGACGAGCTGGCGGTTACGGCGGCTTTTGGCGGCACGCGCTGTCTTGTGAAGCTTGCCGACCGGAGCAAACGTGACGAGGTGAGCTGCCAGCGGGCTCTTGAGGCTCTGGCCGGGTTTATTCGTGACTACCCGGACGATCCCAACGCGGACAAGGTGAAGGAAGAGCGTGAACGGTTGAGCGGTCGCCTCTGCGAGATGCACTACGACCGTGCCGCCTACTATGACAAGATTGCGAAACGGCCGGAGTCGGCCCTTATCGCCTACGCCGATTTCCTGCGCAGGTTTCCGTACGCGGAGCAGGCCGAGGAAGTCAGCAACCGTGTTCGTGAACTGGAAGCACTGGTGAAACCCGACGAGGATTCAAGATGAAACGCACACGACAGCTCATGGTGCTGCTATTGGCGTTCATGCCGCTACTGGGCGGCTGCATGGGTTATCGGTTGGGGACGACGCTTCCGCCGGGCATCCGGTCGCTCTACATTCCCACATTCGTCAACCGTACCGGTGAGCCGGGCCTGGAAACCACTACCACGCAGGCCGCAATCCGTGAGTTCCAACAGGATGGCACGCTACGCATCGCCTCTGAAGAGACGGCCGACGCCTATCTGGATGTCCAGCTCCAGGTATTCAAACTCAAGGCACTGGCATACGACGAGGACGACGGCCGTACGGCCGAAGAGTACCGACTGATCATTATCGCGCAGGTTGACTTCTACCGCAGTGAGTCGGACGAGCGTCTGTCGCGCCGACTGGTACGGGGCGAGTCGACCTTCGAACCTTCCGGAGATCTGTCGCTGGGCAAAATGGATGCACTGCCCGAGGCGGCGGAAGACCTTGCCCACCAGATCGTGAAGACGGTGGTGGAGTACTGGTAGAGATGCCTAGGCCGCGAATGCGGCAGTCAGGCGCACGGAAGCACGCGACTTACGGCGGTTGGCATTGTTCTTCTTGATAGCGCCACGCTTGACGCCCTTATCCAGAGCGGAACAGTAGGTATTGAAGGCGGTTGTGGCCGCGTCCTTGTCCGTGCCCGCTACCTCGGCGTAGAATTTCGCGCGAGCAGTCGTGATGCGGCTCTTGACGGACTTGTTGCCTTGGCGCGCCTTCTCGGAGGTACGCAAACGTTTCTTGGCACTCTTGATATTCGGCATTCCCTAATTCCTCTCCAAACCCACTCTGGTTCCTAAAAGCCCGCACATGATACCCGCCGCACCCCACCGGTCAACACCTTTTTCTGTGTCAAGAGGCGTGTGAAGAGGTGATCTCGGAGTGGCTGAAGGTTTAGCGCGTGTTGTGTTGCGTTAACCGGACGAATATGTCATGTTGTTGTCATGAAGTTTGATGATCTGGTAGGACAGGTTGCGCAGGCTACAGTATTTCGCAGGGGAGAAATCCTCTCGGGGCAAGCCAATTCAGCCAGCGTGGAGCGCCAGCTTGACCGCTGGGTCAAGTCGGGGCGGATTATCCAGCTCAGGCGTGGTGTGTATGCGCTTTCCAAGCCATATGCCAGACAGTCACCTCATCCCTTTCTTGTGGCGAATACCATGAAGCGGGCTTCCTACGTCAGTCTCCAGTCTGCCCTTTCCTACTACGGCATGATTCCCGAATACGTGCCGGTAACGACGAGCGTTACGACAGGCAGGCCGGAAACGGTTGGTACTCCCATCGGACGGTTTCAGTACCGGCATGTGAGGCTCCCCTGCTTCAACGGATTCGGCAACGTCGAGGTGTCTCCGGGCCAGGAAACGTTGATTGCTACTCCGGAGAAGGCGCTCGTCGATCTCCTGTACCTTACGCCACGGAGCGACAGCGAAGCGTTTCTGCGCGAGCTTCGTGTTTCCCCTCACGAGACATTCATCGACGATTCGGTGTTGTTGGCCGCCGCAGAGGAGGTAGGGTCGAAGAAGACAATGCGGGCCGTGTCCCGCCTGATCGATATCTGGCGAGAGGAGGAAGCATGAAGCCTCTGCTGATGGATTTCCTAGGAGACGAACAGAATCCCTTTGTAAGACGTAACATGGCCCGGGAGTTTCTCCAGGCGCGTGTGCTTCTCGCCCTGCAGGATCATGGGGCCTTCGCCAACTGGGCTTTCGTTGGCGGAACGGCACTTCGCTTTCTCTTTCGCCTGCCCCGAACTTGCTTCAACTGAACAACGCTCTTGAGCAGACAGGTTGGTTGAAGGGCGCCGTCACTCCCGAGAACTGGCGCAGCGTGGTTGGTGCACGCCTGGATGCTGTCGATTGGAAGCAGGCGCAGCTTGATGTGTCGCCTTTCCTGGAGCGTGAGCAAGACCTGGCGCTGGTTTCTGAAGATTCGCTGCACACGCTTCTGAATCCGCCCCGCCGATCTTAATCGGCGCTTTCGGTCTGACCCTGTCTCCTCCTATTCTGGAAGAATCCCTGAAAGATCCCGATCTCAATGTCCGGACGCACGGATTGCCTCTCTGGGTCGGATGTGCTAGGTTTTTGCCAGCATGACCGGCAACATCTATCAGGAACTGACGCGTACCTTCAATGCAGGACGTTTGCGGGCCATTCTGAGTAGCGGGCAGGCCGTCGTCATGCATCGGTTGGCTGTGATGAGCAAGGATGGCGATTGGATTCTCCGTGAAGAGCCCGAGACTCTCGAGTATGTGCTACAGGTCCTCGAAGAACAGGGAGCATACTACCGCTTCGGTGCGCCACTTGATCTGCGCTGGATGGCCGGTGGGTGGAGTTCGCATTTCGAGTTCCGGACGGAGACGTTGCGGGTGCGGACAGACTTTGTTACGCGGCCGCCGCGCGTCACGCCGGCTTCGCTGGAGGCGCTCTGGGCCCATGCGGAAGCAGTGCCGGTCCCGGTCCCGTTTACAGACGTGGTCACGCTGGCGGAGATGAAGAAGACAAACCGCGAACGGGATTACGCAGTCATCGGTGAGCTGGCAAGGTTGGTTGAGAACCCGGCTGACTGCTTGCTCCTGTCGAGGAGTGCGCGGGATCTGATCGTATTGGCACAGGAGCACCCGGAGCTTGTGGATGAACTGGCGAGTCACCGACCTGTGCTGAAACACGTATGTGACGGGCGCGATGGTTTGGAGGTTGCGCTCGATGCCGAGAGGCGCGAGCTGATTCGCGCAAACGAACGGCGCCTACAGTCCTACATGAACGCGGCGCAGGCATGGCTGGACATATGGCCACAGGTGAATGCGGAGGTCTCGGAGATGCCTCTCGGTGAGGCGCACGCTGCACTTGTCGCATATGCTGAAGACCGGCTTCCGTTTCAGGTGGAGGTGTCGTCATGACGCCGGTGAGGGATGAGTTTCTGAGTGAGGAAGATCTTGACCTGCGTAACCTTACCGATGAGGAACTGGTGGCATATTGGAACCAGTGGCTCGAGCAGGCCCAGGCCACAAATGCCGCCGATGCACATCTGTACTCGCACGGCGTGTTCGAGTCCATGGAATCCGCCAGGCACCTGCACCGGGTAGCTGAAGATCGGGCCTCATACGGCTGATCAACGCCCACCATCCAGGTGGGAATGCCCGTTCTCGGGTGGTGCCCCCCTTGTTTGTGATTCTGAACAGCCGCGAATTCCCTGTTGACAGTTCGACAGATGTAGAATACGTCAAACGCGGCTTCGGCTCGCCTCAACAGCTGTCCGTTCTTGACCCCCGCCCATCCCATCTTCGGGACTGTCTTGGCTTGGTATGGCTTCAGTGCATCTCCCAGTCTTCTGTCGACGCACTCATCCAGTAGGATGCGTGGCCTACGCCGTGACAAGGAGTTGCTCCTTCATCTCTTCCAACACGCCGATTGCCTGTTCTCTGGTTACCGTTGGAAACCCCGCGAGGAAATCGGACAGCGAATCGCCGGCCTCAAGGTAGTCGAGAAGGGTCTGCACAGGCACACGGGTCCCTCGAAACACGGGCGTGCCACCCATGACCTGCTTATTGACGCTGATGTACTTCCGCTTCATCAATCCAATGATATGGCAGCCGTCGAGATTGAGCAAGGAGGAGATGAACCGTGTGTGGGAGAGGGTGTGTGGATGCGTGAGCGCGTGTGAGGTGATGGGAGTTCAATATGGCGAACGATGCTGTTGATTGGTCAGGGGAATACGCGGCGCTTCTGGCGGAGGTAAAGGAACGGGAGCTGGAGCGTGCTTTTACCGCAGACTCGGGGCTAGTATACAGGCTCGAACTCGGTGGGCAGGTCGTGATGCAACCTGGAGGGGAAGGGGATCCGCCGAAATCAACCCGCCTTCGCTCTGCTACGGCATGGCAGGAAGGATTGACAAAATGGGCCGGTAAGGCGCGACTCCCGCTTGCCTACAGCACCTTCGCCAGTGTCGCAAAAACACCAACGGCGATGACCAACATCGTGCCCAACTTAATGATGAGACGCATCTCCATTTCTTTGAGGTCTCGCTTGAGAGCACCTTCCATGTCTTTGAGATCTCGCTTGGTGGCAAGGCGTTCCTCAATGATCTCGGCAAGCGCTTCTGCTTGTACTTCAGCCTGCCGCACTGAAACACCGGCGGCCTCAAGCTTCTTAGCGTATGCCAACGTATCGAATGTCAAGGTCGTATTCACTGCTCCCAATGTAGCAAGAGCGGAGTTATCGCGACAAGCGCGGATTGCGGACAATCACCCACACACCCATACATCCACACACTTTCGTTCGCGGATAGGAGGAACACACATATGAACACTTTGCAATCGATCCTGTCCCACGCCGCAGTCTGGAGGTTCGGCTGGGTACTGGTGCATTCGCTTTGGCAGGGGGGGTCACGTCTCAACATCTAACATATCGGCTATCCCTGCTTCCAGATTCTGTAGATCTGGACGGGCCGGAAGCTTCGCTTCAAGCCGCTTTAAGCCCATTCCGACAGCCGCGTAGTCCATCCCTGCGGCCGCCTGCCCCAACTCCGCGAGCGTCATGCCCGTGTAGCGGCGGGCCAGGCGCAAGAGGAGCCACTTTCTCCGATCTCCGTGACGGTGCCGGATGCTTTCCCACTCCTCCCCTGTGACCTTCTCCAACGCGTGTACGATCTCTTCAAAGCCAATCCGGCGACGCAATGCTCGTTTGATCTCCGTTTCACGACCTATGTGCGCAAGCCCGCCCTTTACTCCGGCAACAAACGCCGCGCTCCCTATGGCGACACGATCACGCACCGCATCCAGCTTGTCGGGGTCCGCCCCTTCCACCAACCGGGTCCGGACCTCCTTCCGATAGGCACTGACTCTACGTCCGGGCTGCTTGGCGGCCAGCTCCAGAACCGCATCCACCTCCAGCCACTCCGGTACCTTGGCTGTAGCTCACATTGAACCAGTGCATCGCCTGGCTCATGGCTCAGGTTCGCGTCGGGGGTTTGAAGGATAACAGAGGTCATGGCAAACCGCCACCCCTGAAATGTGGTTTTCAGGAAAGTCAACATCTATGGGGGTTTCCGAGAAGTGGCTGAGAAAATAATTTCGTGTGTGTTTTGCGTGG
>CAYFPQ010000021.1:0-16057 GCA_964345005.1 uncultured Victivallales bacterium
CACAAAGAACCTGCGAGGTCTGAAATTCAGGGGTGGCGGTTTGCTCAGACCTCTGTGTGTCTTGATTCAGAGAGTCGATCTGAATTTCTAGTTTCTAGGTCTGACCCTGCGCGTGGGACCCTGCGCGTGGCGGCGCGACGCTGATCGAGATCATACTGGCCAGTGTCATTCTGGCCATCATCGCCCTGGCCGGTGGGGCATTCGTCTATCGCAGCCGGGCCGATATCGTCCTCCAGAAGAACCGGCGCGTTGCCGTCGAGCTTGCCAATGCGCGCCTCGAAGAAATCATGTACGACGAAACCTATGCCGATGTTCTGGCTCGTGTAGGCAACCCCGAGAATGAGTTCAATGTCCCCATCAATGGGCGGAACTATCGACGGCGCACCATTGTCAGGGGGCCGCTTTCCGGGCATGACGACTGTCTGAGAATTATTGTACGAATGCGGTATAATCCGCGTGACAACTCGGATGAAGTGCGACTGGAGACCTTGCGGGGACGATAGGGATGAATGGATGTGGCCAGCACCACAGATGCAGACGCAGTGGCGTGACAATCGTCGAGCTGCTGGTCGGGATATTCGCGGCGTCGGTTCTGGCGATTACGTGCAGCGTGATCATTGAGCTTTGCTTCCGCACATTGCGGTCAAACCGTGAAGCCGTGGATCTGCAGCGTGATGTGGATATCACGACGCGAACGCTCTATCGGGCGATACGCAGTACCCGCCGAACGCAAGTAACCGAGCCGGTGGCTGGGGATACCGGGTGGCGTCTCACCATTGACAACACCTCCTTCTATCGCTCTTTGACCAATCGCACGCCCAACATCTCGGGTAGTCTTCTCGTGTACGATCCCGATACGACTGTTGCCGGCAACGAGCAGGTTCTGGTGGACGGAACGCTCCAGTCGTGCACGTTCTCGAACGGCACGGATGCCATAGGTATTTCCTTTGCGGTTGCGGCGCAAGACGATAGAATTTCTGTGGAAACTGACATACATATGCGGAACGAGATCTGAGAATGCGTGGACAGGGAGCCAGTAACGATCCCAGGAGCGGTGCCATACTCGGCGTGGTTCTGGTGATTGTGGGTGTCGTCAGCTTCATAGGCATGGGGTTAATGGAGTTGGCGGCCCGTGATGCCGAGGAGTCATCCAAAGCACTGCTGAATGTCCGTGCATTCTGGTTGGCCGAAGCCGGTGCGCAGCGCATCGTTAAACGTTTGTATGATGGCATCAATGGCAACGTGGGAAACCGAACACTGGGAAGGATGGGGCGTTACCGCGTTTGGTTGTATGACACGGCCGACCCGCCCTACGCCGTGGCGCGCGGCCGGGCTGGAACGGTCGACCGATTTGTGCGTGTCGACCTGACCTATCTCGCGACGCCCTACGAGGAGACGGTTTTCGGTGGGAACGACTCGGGGACACCTTGGACACTGCATTTGGGGGGGACCGGTAACCCCGATTGGCGTGACAGAGGCGGGCGTGACATCATCGATGGCAATGTATTCGTAAACGGTGATCTCTTCATGGACGGTGATAGCGAGATCAATTCCGCGCCTCCTCCCAATACATACAATCTGAACGGAGATGCGGAAGTCACCGGCGACATAGCCCTCGATGACTCTGCTTCGATCGACGGCAATCAGATGCCGGGGTCTTCACCCCGCACTACCCCGGATCTGCGAGCGATGGACTACCCGAACAACAATACCTACGATATCGCACAGGTGTTCGATGACTTGGGGATATCTTCCGGCTACCTCCCGGTTGGCCACCCGTTGCGGGACGTCGTCGTTAAGAATCCTTCCGACCGGAGTTCCGAATGCGCTACAACACCTGGTGATGACTTCTTCTTCGAGCCCCGGTCCATCAGCGGTGCCGGGACCCCGAAAACGGCTGTGACGCCCCTTGATCTCGGCGACGGTAATGTCTACTACGTGGATGGTGAGGTGTGGTTTCACAACTATCGCACATATGGATTCGAGATGGATGGACAGGCAACCATCGTTTCAAGCGGAGACATACATATAAGCGACAACATTGCTTACGAGGACGACAGCAGCCTGCTTGGCCTGGTGGCGCTTGGAGAGTACGATGCCATGGGCAACTTGGATCGTGGCGGGGATATCTACTTCGGTGACCCGGAATTCGGCACTCTGTTCACGGTGGATGCGTTCATGTTTGCCGGAAACGACTTTCTTTACAACACACGCTCTAACGGAGGAGGCCAGGAGGAGCCGGATTCAGGGTTCGATGTGTTCGGTAACTTCGCGGCGGTAAACCAGGTTGTCGTGCACAGGGACTGGTATACGCAACGTGTTGGATGGAGAAGATACCAACGCGCCGCGCTGTTTAACCACGCGACCGGACAGTGGGTGGACCTCCTGACGGGGGCGGTTTTGACGTCGACAGAGGTGTCTTCGTTGCGGCACTACCAGATGAAGGTGACTTACGACGAACGGATATGGAATCCGGAAACGCAACCTCCTGGTCTGCCGCACGGCACCGGAAGCATTTTCGGTGGCGTTGTGGGATGGGCCGAGGTCAATACAAGTAGCGGGTAGACATTTCTGCGGGATAGGGTAATATCCAACTGTGAACATGAGAGGAGGCTCGGAATGAAACGGTGGGCGATCTTTAGCGTGATGGGGATAATCGTGACGGCCGCAGTGTTGGGAATCTGTGGTGTGGGATGCGACACGGTGGACAGCTCGAACGACGTTATCATTTTCGAGCCGCTGGCAACGTCCGTGACCAATGGGGGCGATATCGTATTCTCAGTGACCGACACAAACGCTACGCTGTTCTTGCCGATAGAATGGTCTGTCACAGATTCCCGTTTCGGACTGATCCTTCCACAGGGTCCGCTCAAGGCAATCTATCGTGCCCAGCCGGTAGCCGGCGTAAACACGATCAAGGTAAACGACCAAGGCAATTCCGAAGGCACGGCGATCGTCTACCAATACGTCGAGTAAGTCTGGCGTGTAGCCGTTAGTCTCGGTAGCCGGCCGTCAGGCGTAGGCTTCGGGGCCGGGCTCGGGGATTTCTTCGAGCAGCTTCTTCACAATGTCAATCGACCCGATACCTTCGGAGTCTGCCGCAAAGTTCGTGAGGATGCGGTGGCGTAGCACTGGCGGTGCGGCATGGCGGATGTCGGCACAGCTCACGTGGATGCGGCCTTC
Organism: uncultured Victivallales bacterium; assembly: GCA_964345005.1. Lineage (GTDB taxonomy): Bacteria > Verrucomicrobiota > Kiritimatiellia > UBA8416 > JABMPJ01 > JABMPJ01. Next base: position 3,184 of record CAYFPQ010000021.1, read on the forward strand.
CAGCACGGCGCGTGCTTTGGCCGCCAGCACCAGATACTGACCTGCGCGCGGACCGGCGCCGGTTGAGACGAAGTCCTTTGTTACCTCGGGTGCGTCGTCGTACTGCGGGCGGGTCGAGCGTACCAGGCTGATAGCATATTTCACCACGTGGGGTGATACCGGGACCTTGCGCACGACTTCCTGCAGCTTCAGTACGTCGTCCTTCGTGATGACACACTCCGGTGTCTGGACGGTTCCTGCCGTGGTCGAGCCAACAATCTGCTCCTCTTCATGTGCCTCGGGATAGTCCACCCATATGTTGAACATGAACCGGTCGAGCTGGGCTTCGGGAAGGGGATACGTTCCCTCCTGCTCAATGGGATTCTGTGTGGCCAACACGAAGAATGGGGCATCGAGGGTGTATGTCTCGTTGCCAACCGTGACGCGCTTCTCCTGCATGGCCTCCAGCAGGGCGGCCTGTGTCTTGGGCGGTGTCCGGTTGATCTCGTCTGCCAGCAACAGGTTGCAGAAGATGGGGCCCTTGACGAAGCGGAACTCCTTCTCTCCCGTGTCGCGGTTGCTCTCGAGGATCTCAGTGCCGGTAATGTCGGTTGGCATCAGGTCGGGTGTGAACTGGATGCGTTTGAACTCGAGTCCAAGCACCTTGGCGATGGTGCTGACGGTCAAGGTCTTGGCCATGCCGGGCAGTCCGATCAGGAGGGCGTGGCCGTGAGCGACGATGCACATCAGGATTTGGTCGAGGACTTCTATCTGGCCGACAATAACCTTGCCGACTTCCGAGCGGATGGCATCGGCTCGATCCTTCATCTTTTCGACCAGCGTGATCTCGTCAGCCGACGCATTGGCAGATGTGGTAGGGGTAGGCGCCGAGATGGGAACGGCCTCGACCATGGCTACTGCGTCGGCACGGAACGTGCACACGGTCTCGCCCATGGTAATCACATCGCCATCCGAGAGAACCCCGCTCTCAACCATTTCGCCATTCAGTGCCGTGCCGTTGGAGCTGTTGAGGTCGGTTATTCTCCATGCGTCTTCCGTCGGCTCCAGCTCGGCATGCTGCCCGGATATCTCTCCGTCCTCGATAACAAGGTGGGCATTCTCGCCGCGCCCAATGATCAGCGCCGCGTCGGGCAACTCGATCTCCTGTCCTGCAAAGACACCTTCTGTGAAAATCAACTTAGGCATGCCTGTCTCCTTCTAACACCTAGCACCTAACGCCTAATCCCCGTCGCCATGCGACCCACTGACTCTAGCGGGTAAGCTTCAAATCGCCAATGTTTTTGATGGAGCGCGTCACGCGTATGCCGCCGAGCTGCCTGGCGTAGCTGTGTCGCGGCAGCGGCTCGCCGGGTCTATACGATACGGGGAACAGGTCGCGTGTGCGCGCCACCTGCCATCCGGGGCCGACGTCCTTGAACATGAGCAGCTTGAACGTGCGCCGGAAGTCGGAGTGTCCCTCCGCGGATGAGGCGTCGCGTACGAACGTGCAAATCGCGCGTGCCAGGTTTCCGCGGCCGCTGGTGCCCTCGACGCGATGAATGAACTTCTTCTTGAAGTAGGGCTCCGACGCATCGACGATCCTCTTTAGCTTTGCACGGTCTTCGCGCGAAAGCGTATCGGGCTCCCGGTGCAGCCGCAATCCCTCGTAGAAGCGATCCCTGTAGATCACGACCAGGTCGTACTTGCGCATGGGAAGGCCTTTGAGATAGAAGCGGCGCCGATCCTCGCCAACGATCTGAGCTTCGTAGACGAACCGTGGCTCGTCGGCGGGGATGGCGAGCACCGATTCCACCGGGAGCGCGGGCGTGACAATATGGCCCTCGATACCTCCAGTGGCGGTAGGGTCGGGCTCTGTGTAGAGGTAGTTGCGGCCCGGATCGATCGTTCCGTCATCCTTGACGATACGCACGGCCATACCATCCTGTATTCGGGTTTCCGCCATTGCGTTGCTGGTCAGCAGGAGGACGACGAGCAAGGCAAGGAACGACTTCATAGGGTATCCTTCGTTGCGGCGCGCGCGCCATCGTCTTCGATTTCATCGTCCGCCATCCGAATCCAGCGCTCGAATCGCTCGGCCTGCGGATGAAACTGGAGGCGTTTACGGGCCGCGATACAGAACTCCCTGAGAGATGCAGTGGGTTCGTTGAGATCGATCATGGAGTCGAGAAGAAGCTCCAGCGCATCGCCGATGTAGCTCGACGCCTCCACCGCGTCGCAGTATCCCTCGATCAGTCGGCGTGCGCGTTGGTGTTGTCCGATCGCCCTGTAGAGCTTGGCCTCCAGCAGTGCGAGATCACCCGATATCTTGCTCAGCGGGAACTGGCGCTCCCAGTTCTGAAGCACGTCGTACATTTCCGCGTAGGCGCGCTGGTCCAGGAATGATCGCGCCGTCTCCGAAGCCGCCGCTTCGAGTATCGCCTGGGTCCGCCAGTCTCTTGATCGTCCGCGCGCCTGAGATTGGCGATAGCGGGTCTGGACATCGTCGTATTGTCGCGTCGCCTCGTTCAGGTCGCCAGCCAGGAGCGCAATGTCACCGAGACGGATCCTGGCGCGCTCGCGTATCTCGCCACCCCCGGCGGCAATCGGGAGAAGGAGTTTTCGCGCACTATCGAGGTCGTCGAGGTAGTACATCAGGATCTCGGCTCGCCTGAGCTGAAGCATGGAACGGCTGCCCGTGGCCTCCTCGAAACGTTCTGACCATTGGAGCGCGGCTTCCGGGTTGATCGACGGGGCAACGAGGAGAAAGCGATCCTGGAGCATGGAGAGGTGTTCGCGCGGGGCGGAGCGTTTCAATGCGCTCCAATGTTTGGTAAACATCGTTGCCAGGAGAGCCCGGCCCTCGCCAAAGGAGAGCGTACGGGACAGGTTGTTCCACATGCTCTTATCCCAATCCCGTACCGGGTCCATCCCCTTCGGCGTGGCCTGTACGATGGCCAGGCACGCATCGCGAAAGGCTTCGCGTGCGTTGGCATCCTCCAGCGTGGTCTCGGCATCGTTGTATGCGTAGAAACGATGAATAGCGCGCGTCTGTTGCTTGTCGCCCTTGGCGGCGGACAGTGCAATCGTGTGTTCCTTCGCACCCGTGAAGAGCCAGGGCAGTGCGGCCCCAGTGAACTGGCGCTTGCCCGGCAGCGTCCACGTGTAGATCGTTTCTTCGGGATTTCCGGAGGTGACGGCCGCAAGCCGGTAGTAGACCAGCGGCTTCTCTCCCTCGAACCAGTAGGTATGCACCGGTTGCGTGCGTATAGTTGCCACGGGGGTGCCGTCACGAGATCCGACGCCTGAAATACGGCAGTTCCCTGAACGTACGATCTCATGGTCACCAACCACGCGGCTGGCCCACTTGGCGGTGCCGGGGTATTTCTCGTTCTTCGGGCGAGGCCCGCCCAGGTCTTCCATCTCTGTGCCGGGCGGAGCCCACGTCATCCAGACCGCGCCTTTGCCTTCGCTGAATGGGCCGGGAATCCGACAGGCCGAGAATATCTCAAGGCGGTGCAGGCCCTCCGCCAGGGTCCGGTACTGTCCGGTGCCGCCCCACTTGTCTATCCGTTTCGAGAGTGAGATGGTCTTCCCGTTGACCCGGGTCTCCGACCGGCCGGAGATGGTCATGGGGGCGAACCATGTCTTACCCGCCTTCTTCAGCTCCACGTAGGCCAGTAGATAGAATGCACAGGGCGCAGGTCGGCCCGTCAGGTCGCCGTGGACGCAGAGCGCGGCCCTGTTGTGCCCGGGATTCTGACGGAAGTGCACACGCGGACCTACCGATCCCAGTCCCCCCAGCCGCGAGGCAGCCCCCATGTCGCCGCGGTCGGGGTTTGCGCAAATCAGCGAGCTTGGGGTCAACGCCGTGTCCGGACTCCACAGTTCCAGGCTGCGTGCCGACGTAACGTAGATGTCCACCGTGCTTTCCGATGCGGGCGCCTCGAAGACGATTGCCAGACCCGACGCCTCGTTATGCCACAGCGCGTAGCTCCGCAAGGGTGTGCCGCTGTCGGCAAAGACATGCGTCACAGGATAAGGCTTGGGCAGAACGCCTCCGTCCGGAATGGCTACGAAATAGCCTGCGCTCTCATGCGTCGGCCTGCCGGTGAGGCGATGAGTGAAGCGCAGGGGGGCGTCAGCTACTTTCCACTCGGCACCGGCAGTGAGTGCCGTGCTGAGTGTGAGTAGGGGGAGGAGGTGCCGGGCGGTAACGTTTAAATGTTGATGCCTGACCATAAGCTCAATAGGCCTGTGTCCATCGGTGCTCTGTCATGGTTCCTCTCAACATCCAACAGCTAACAAGGAACTCCCAACATCCAAGTGCGCGAGAATAGGTGAATGGTAGCTCTTTCAGGTAAGCCATTCGCATGCCTCGCTCACTTTCTACTTGGACGTTCCTTGTTGGCTGTTGGATGTTCAAGTTCCTCTCGGCCTGCATACAGTTGGCGTCTTGGGCGAGTCCAAGTTAGATTGCACACGAGGCCAACCGGCTATTCACCCTTCGCCTTCGGTGTTCGCTTTCTGGCCGCGGGTCTTACCCTGGGTGTGGTGCGAGTACGCCCGGGGCCCACCCGGATTCTCGTAATCAACACCGGCGGCTGTGGCGGCTTCTTGGCCTCCGTCCGGGACATGGGTGTCACGGGACAGCAGCAGCAGGCATCGATTGTCTCGGCCGATGAAGCGGTACGCGGAGGCGCGGGCGGCTTCTTACGGTCAACCGGCGGTGGTACGAATCCCGGTTCGTCGGATCCGTCACCGGCACCGAGGACGGTTCCGGAACACAGCGTGGCCGCCAGAAGGGGTGCCAGACCTTTACCCAGTTTCCGCTTCATGACGAACCTCCGTAAACAACCTACCACCCCCGTGGATACGAGTTCAAGACCTCATCCCGCGTCCAGCGTCGGTACAGGATATGGCTATCTATTGGATGATAGGGAAGGGCATCCGAGTAGCCCGGCACCACAACCTGTACCACGGGAAAACCGATGTCCGGGTCCGTGAGGTCAACGACCATGCAGTCGAGACCAAGCTCAGTATACAGGTCAAGGGCGCGCTCGATGTCGTCCAAGCAGTCGTCGGACGGGTGGCCACGGTCGAATGGCACTACGTTACCCTCTTCAAGAAACGTGGCGTTCGTGAATGGAACAAACCCGAACATGAAGGAGGAGAGGAAGTTGTCCCCATCATTCTGAACACATTTCAGGTTGCGGAAGTCGTCCTTCAGGACTCGCTTCTGGTCATTGGGTCGGGCCTCGATGAACTCGTCCAGCCGCCGTCCCTGCACATACTCGGTGAAGACGCGTGTCAGGGCCAGTTCTAGGTCGAATGCGGCCCCAACTTTGAAAAAGTGGTGAAACTGGAAATCGGCGGGGATGTTGGGGTCTCGGAAATAGGCGCCGATGCACGGCAGCTTTCCTCCGAATGACAGGTCCTTGATTGTCACCTCAATGCCTCTGCCGTTCACGAACCCCAACAACTCCTGGATCAGGGGACTGTCGATTGACACCGGGTCGATCGTAGGCATCACCATCCGGTTCTTGAGCACTGTGATATGTGCGCGACGTTCGAAGATCTCTGTCATGGCATGGACAAGGGCCTCTTCGAGGCGGTTGCCGGAGGCCAGGCCATTGGGGCCGCTGATCAGGCGGATGTATTCGATCGGCAGAGGAACGGTTCTTTCGCTCAGCAGCGAAAAACCGTCGACCCAGTGCTGGGCCTCGTCGGTATTCTTGATTCGCTCGACTAGCGCGGGCGTGAGCGATGATATGTGCGGGAGCAGCGCTTCGATCGGGAGCGCGTCATTGACCTCGTCCTGGCGGCCCACCGTGTAACCCGGCAGTGCTGTCACAGGCCTTGCCGTCAGCCATTCGGCACTCTCGGCAAGTGCGCCGGCGAGACTCCATGACCGCGAGGTGCCTTTGCCCATGGCTCGGAACTCAAGTTCGTCGATGAACAGCGCAGACCAGTGCAGGTGTTCGGCTACCTCTTCCTCGATGAGCCGGTACTCGTGTTTGGCCCGGATTACCGGCTCCAGGCGTGCAACGGTGTTCTCGGGCGTATCACACCGCCCCCCGGCAATTCGTTTGCAGCTCTGCAACTTCATGACAGGTGCTCGTCAATGGACTCGGCTGCTACGATGCCCTCGGCGATACACTGGGCGACGGTGGCGCCGCCGTTGAGCATGCCGCCAGCGGTAAAGACATTGTCGGCAGATGTGTCGGGAAGATCGTCGGCAACCTGGAGCTCCATCGCTTCGACGACGAGGGATACCGGTAGAACGCCCTCGCTGCCGGTTGTGGTATGTTCGACGCGTAGTCCGGTCACCCGACCACGCGCATCCATCTCGTACCCCAACGGCTGTGTGAGCGGTAGATAATGCACCCCTTCGCTCTTGAACCACTCTTCGCTGCGGTGCCAGTGCATCGTCGAGCGCGGCCCGCCGTAAACGATATAGATGTTCCTCGCGCCCAACATCTGCATGGCGACGGCGGCATCCATGGCGCAGTCGTCACCGGCCAGAACCGCGACATCATCAGGCACAGAGTCCCTCGAGCCAGCCTTCGTTTCCCGTAGGAAGTCGATCCCGCTCATGACGCCCGTAGCCGTCCCGAGCGACGACTCCTGCCAGAGACCGATGGCTACGAGCACGGCATCATGAGCGTTGGCCAGGGACTCGATGGTAACAGCTTGCCCGAGCGTTGACCCCAAGTGCAACTCCAGGCGACCCGTCGACAGGGCTGGTGCAAGCACGGCGTCGATCTCCGGCTGCATGTCCGGGAGCCGACGGGATGGGATCAGGATGTGCGGTGTTCCGCCCAAGGCTTCCTCCCGCTCAATGATAGTGACACGGTGTCCCCGCTCGAGCAGCGCGACCGCGCAGGCGATACCGGCGGGACCGCCGCCTGCGATTGCCACGTGTCGGCCGGACTCCGAATCCGGCAGGGATATGCCCAGCAGGTTGGCGTCGCGGGCAAGCCATGCCACGGTGTACTGGATATCCTGGATCGGTGTGGGCTCATGCCCCAATGCCCGCTCAGCCGAGGCGGCTTCGTCGTACAGCCACGGGGGATTGAGGTGTGAGCACATCTCGGGCAGCGGGTTGGCCTGCCTCAGGATGCTGTAGCTGCGGGCAATGTCCCCATCTCCGAACGCTTTGACGAAGCCCGGTACATCGATGTGGTCCGGAAACACGGCATTGTAGCGCGCCAGAGCGCCCTCGTCGGCGCGGCGCGCCAACTCGACAAGGCGGTCGGGGTCGTAGGTTCCGGGATCGCTACTCACCGGTCACCTTCTTTCCCACGGGGGCAAAGTAGATTGCGAACTCATCGACCCCGTTTACGCCAATGAGTTGGTCCATCTTAACCTGGTCGTAGGCAAGCATGGCGCAGACACCCGCCCCGATGGACTCAGCCGCGAGGTAGAGGTTCTGACAGACGTGCCCCGCTTCGATGGCAATCATGCGGTGCGCAATGGGGCCGTAACGCCACTCCGTACGATACGGGACGGCTGCCCAAACAAAGACGACAGCCGCCTGCGTCGGCGCGGCTTGCCCGTAGCACGCCGTCCGGATCTTTTCGGGCAGCGCCTTTTCCTTTCGAATCAGGATCAGAGCATGTTCGTGCGGGAGAAACCGGTAGACGCCCGGCTTGAGCCCCTCGACTCGATTCAGCAGCAGGTAGGTCTCGAAAGGATGCCGCGCGCCTCCTGAAGGCACGGTACGATACTGATTGACGATCCGGCCTTTTCCATCACGGTCAACTTTCACCACTCCTTGAGTGCACCAGAGAAGATGACTCAGCTCCTCGAGTGTCAGTGGTGTGGAGGCAAACGTGCGGTGGCTTCGCCGCTGGGTGATGATCTTGTTGATCGGGACCTCTCCCAGCTTGATCGATTGCGGTTGAGGCAGGGCGACGCGTTTGGCATCGGCGGGCACGGGCCGCTGAACCGGGGGAGCGGGCAGGCCCTTGCGCTGGTCCGTCTCTGTCCGCCAGTCGCCCCTGTGCCCCTTCAGGAACAGGCGCAGCTGTTCACGTGGAAGCTCGGTCAGCGGCTTTACCTCTGCGGCATGGGCGCAAAGGGAGAGGAGCAGAAGAATCGCAAGCATGCTCCGAGCGAGCGCCCTGTTGTGAGAATCGAACACCCAACAGCCAACAAGGAATATCCAACGTCCAACGGTATGCGACCGGTCAACGTCCAGGCCAACGGTTTTCCATCTGCTGGAACTGTTCAATTGGATATTGGGAGTTCCTTGTTGGCTGTTGGATGTTGAAATGGACACAGTTATACCTGCTTGAGTTTTCTATGACGCTACAGCGCTTCGTTGAGCTTCTTATAGTAGTCCGCCACGAGATCGCGGTAGCGTGGCGGGGCCTCGTCCGGTCCGACCGCGAGGACATCGTCAAGGAGGTCGGAGGATCGTCCGTCAGCAAGTACGGCCGAAGAGCCTGCTTGTAGCTCTGTGCGTCCGCGTTTGAGCGCGACCACCGCCTGTCTGCGGTGCTCCTTGATGCGCTCGATCGGGTGCCCCTTGGCGATGGCGTCGGCGGCCTGCCGCAGGTGGTGGGCAGCGGTCTTGAAGGAGTCGGCGCGGACGTTCTTGAGCGAGGCCTTGGTGTACATGGTGTCAACCTGCTTGGCCATCAGTGCTTCCATGCCATCCATGGATCCCTCTTCGGTGGAGTCCATGCGGCGTGTGCCACCTCCCATGCCGACATCGTCCGCCTTGCCGGAGGCTTGCTTGCCGCCGCCGCTTGCCGCCGTCTTGGCTTCGCCGTCCAGGTCCACCTGTCCATCCTGGGTAGGATCCTGCGTGCGGCGCGCCTCGATGTTCGAATCGCCTTCGCCGATCGTGCCGGACCCGGAGGCGTTTTCGCCGACCGCCATGCCCTGCCGCCCCACGTTGGACCGCCCGTCCTGTTCCTTGTGATCGGGAATCATGTTGCCGGACTTACCTTTGGCGGCGAAGCTGGTGAGGTCTCCCTCCTTGACCTCCCACCCAAGGCCGGGATCATCACTGACACCTTGGTTCGTGGCCCCGTCCACGGCATCGTCGGCGCCCTCCTCGGGTTTCTCCATCAGGTCGCCGATCAGGTCTTCGGCCTGTGCGGCCAGCGCGCCCGGCGCCACACCCGCTTCCGGCAGCTCCTCTTTGTCGAAGGCTTCGGTCGTGATGACATCGTCTTCCGGTTCCTTCTGCAGCCACTCCTCCAGCTTGTCGAAGCGCTCTTCGATCTCTTCCATCTTCTCGATCAGGCACTGTCGGTCCCGTTTGGCGTAAGCCTTCTCGGTGGGATTCTCCATGTCGACGCCGGCAGCTTTCTGTTCTTCTTCGTCCAGGACCTCCTGCTCCTCGAAGATGGTGAAGACGTCTTCGACCAGCTCGTTGGCGACGCTCAGTTCGGCAAAGATGTGCAGATCGCGCGGGACCTCGAGCAAGACCTCCTTCGTGTTCTTGACGATCTCCTGGTACTCTTCCTCCATCATGTCAATCAGGTCGTCATCAGAGGCATCTCCCTGCTCTTTCACCATCTCCATGGCTTGGATCGCCTTCTCATGGATCTTTCGCATCTTCTCGATCTTGCTGCCGGCATGTTGAAGCACGTCGAGCATCTGTTCTTCACGCGCGGTCTGGTTGGATACCTTGATCGCATTAAGCTGCTTCTCGAGAGCTTCGAGCTTGGCAAGGGCTTGCTTCTCGTCGGGGAGGGCGGAGGCAGGCTGATTGTTGTCGAGGGCTTCGGCGGCCAGCATCATGTCGTCGCGAATGCCGGCCTTGTCGCAGCGGGTCCCCAGATCGGCCAGGACGGAGGCAAAAGCCTGGTCGTTGGCGGCAATGGAGGCCGACTCCTGGCGACAGGCATTGGCGAAATCGGTCAGGTCTTCGGCGAGATTGTCCTGCCGGTCGACCACGCTGGACTTCACCTCCGAGCCGCTGCGGGCGTGTTGCTCGGTGCTCTTGATAACGAGGGTCTCGCCGCGGATAAGCCCTTCCAGCATGTTGGCCAATGCACTGACGCGTTGCTCCACCTGGGTGCGGGCCGCGGCGTTGTGCGCGTAGGTGAGCTGGCGCAGGATCTTCTCTTCCATGTTGATGGCAGACGTGCTCAGTGAAGCTTTGTTGTCGTCTCCGGAGAGGCGCTGCAGGACCTCGATAACCTCGCGCATTTCGTTAAGATATAGCTCCTTTGTGGGGGGGGTGAGACTGCCGAGTGGTTCGCCAGGTATGGCGAGCAGATCGCGGGTCAGTATGCGTATCTCGCGCTGCTGCTCGGCGGTCTCGGTCCACTGCTGTTCGGTGGTCGCCAAGAGCGTCTTCCGGCAGGCGCGCGTACGATCGAGGTTTTCGCGTTGCATCTCGATCAGGCGCCCGAGAGTAGAAGCGACCTCCCGGGCCAGTTTGTTGCGCTGCTTGGCGGCATCGCTCTGTGACGCGGCGTTGAAAAGGATGGTCTCGGAACGGGTCGTCTGTGGGTCGCCGGGCCTGTTGTCGCGGGCGACGAGCCGGAATGCGATGGCGCGGCCCTCCTCTTCATCGACCGCTTCGCTCCAGGTTGCGGCGAACGACTTCGCCCCGCCCGGTGTCCAGCGTCCCACTTCCGTGCCTGCTTCGCTTCGTCGCGATCCGGGCTGCACACGCTCGACCCAGAGGTCGGTCAGTCCGTAGTCGTCAGTAACGCTGAAATCGATGGAGGGCTTGGTGCCCGGTGGGAGGGTAGGGCGGCCGGTCGGCGCTACGATCGTAATGGTGGGCGTCTCATCGGAAACAGTCATGAATTGGAGTTCTGTCTCAATGCTCTCACCAAACGCGTCGGTCGCCGAGATGGTGAGATGAGCACCGTCCTCGACAGTGAACGATCCCGCCCGGACATTGTCTTCATCGGCTGAACGCGGTTCAAGAGCGATGGGTGAGTCTTGCTCCAACGCCACGCGTGCCACGGTGAGCGCCCCGTTGCAGGTGAGGGCCAGGTCAACACGCGACCCCGCGGGAATTGAAACATCGTCGGTCAGACCATCGAACCTGGCGGGCGCGATACCTGTGTAGCGGGGAGGTGTTACGGCAAGCTCGATGGCCGTGCAGGCGAGTGGCGGTCGCGGTGTGATCTCGTACCACTCGGGGAAGGGAGCATCCCCCGCCCGGAAGCGATAGCGAATGGCCGTGGTCAGCAGGGGGATCGGATGAGAGAAGCTCTCCTCCTGTCCGCCCGTAATCGTGCCCAGCGTATGTGTTGAGGCGTCGCCATCGGCGGGTCTGATATCCAGCAACACGCGGTGTCCGCGGTGCCCTAGAACGGTGCAGCCCAGTACCACCGGCTTGCCCTGCATCTCGGTCGTCGTGCCCGGTGTTACGCTCAAGAGCTGTGTGAGACTGACCGGTGGGGTGTCGGAGAACGGGTTGGCGACGCGCCACAACGCCACGGCCCAGGCGCGTCCGGTGAGGGCCGTGGGCAACAGTATGACGGCCAGGGAAACGGAGAGGGCCGCCAGAGCCCAACGGTGAAGCCGCTGGTTCTTCATACGCTTAACGCTGACCTGCTTCCAACCTCTGATGTCGCGTTTGAGATAGGCGTCTTTGAACGGGTCCTGGCCCGGGGTATCCGCAAACTGGAGATAGTTGATCAGGTGGTTGTCCAACTCGGGGAATGCACGCTCCACAGAGGCGGCCACGGCCTGTGGCGTCAGGGGGTGACGTACGGTCCGTAGGAGCCACCAGATCGTGGTGCCGATTACTCCGAGCAGGAGCACAAAGACCGTGAAACGGGCCGGCCTGCCAAACTGGACCAACAGGTCGGACAGCACGAAGAGGAACAGCCCGCACAACATTACGGCGGTGCCCAGCATGAGCCGGACCTGTGCCTGCCATCGCCGCACGGTCCGCCCGATACGCCCCAATTCATTGTTGAGCGATGCCCGTGTCATAGTCCCTTCATGGAAGTTTGTAGACCCTTACATTGTCGATCGAGCAGCCTTGGGCTGTCCAGACGTAGACCGAGAAGAAGCGGACCTGCCGGAGGTGCTTCTTGGCCGCCGAGGACAGCTTCTTCATGGGAAAACCAAATGAAACTTTCTTCCATGAGCCGGGAAACCCAGTTTCCGCCTTGCTCTTGTAGACCATGCGTGTCTCGCCGGGCTTCGGGCTCTCGTGAGGTCGTATACCCGGCTTCCATCGATATCCGGCGAAGTAGATGCGTGTAGGGCCGTACTGGTTCTTCACGTTGGCTTTCACATCCATCGTGCAGCGGTAACGCGCACCGTGTTCGTATGGGATGAGCTGACTCTCCACTTTGCTTTCGCTGTTTCCCGCGGGCGTAATCTTCAGCACGTTCTGCTTTATGCCATCTCGCGGAACCAGCGAGACGCGGTATCGGTTCTCCACGTAAACGGCGTTCTTCGTCCACGCGTAGTCGATCATCCACCCCTTGAACGGGTCGTCCGCGTCGTCAAAACTCCCATTGTCCAACAGATTATCCAGCGCAGCTGCCTGCGTTACGGTCAACAACAATAGACCTGAAATGTACTTAATCATCACGACTCTCCTTGTAGAACTCAGAACCTGCTTGCTTGTCTGGAGTGAATCCTGAACCCTGAACCTTGAACCCTGAACCCATACCCCCTACGGCATATTCACGGCCTTCCTAACCACCCATTCTAGAGTCAGTAACCCCACGAGGCAACCTAGGACCAGCCATTGCTGCCAGAGCGAGCTGTACTCCGAGATTTCGTCGTCCTCCGCTTGGAAATGCAGGCTGTTCAGTGTCCGGTCAAGCTCATCCGCATTATCGCAATGACGTCCGCCGCTGGCATTGGCGATGGCGCGCAGGACCTCCTGGTTGGCGGGGCGAGGCATCGATTCGGGAGTAAAGGGCTTAACAAAGAAAGATGCAGGATCGGACTC
>CAYFPQ010000021.1:16067-18317 GCA_964345005.1 uncultured Victivallales bacterium
TGACCCGTGATCGTGGGCCGTGCCAGGACGGTGTGAAGTCCCGGTTGGTCGGCCTGGAAGTCGCAACTGCGCCCGGGGATCGATCTTCCCGATGCCGTCGGAATGAGGTGGCTGGTCATGCTGAATGGTACCGCTCGCCCGTCCGGTCCGGTGATGACGCACTCGACCGGCAACGCCTCATCCAGTACGTCGGCCCGCCGTCCCTGGGCTACGAGCTCAAGGGTTTCGCCAAGAAAAATCTCGTCCCGGTCGGCCGCAATCTCGAGGAGTGCGCCTTCCGCCTCTTGCTCCTCGGGGGTTAGCCATGCCACGAACTGTTCCCAGAAACGCCGATAGGGCTGGCTGGTGCGGGCATCCGGGCTTAGTTGCCACTTCCAAAGCGAATCGGTGAAGACTGCCGCCACCTTGCCCTGTCCGTAACGCAGGGAGGCGATGACGGGTTGTCTTCCCGCGGAGGTATCGGCTTCCACCAATGACCGCGCGCCAGGGCTCAGGCCGGAGAACGCGAAGAGGGAACGCACCGGCGGGATGATCTCCCAGAGTTCCTGGTCGCCGGCGAATGCGGGATGCGCGCGCCCCATGTCGGTTAGCTGTACCGGGAAATTACCTTCCTGGATTGCTGCGCCGCGCCGACGAACGGGGAGGAGCGTAGCCAGTTCCGTGGCGGCGAACCCCTGCTCGCCCCATGCCTTAGCGCCGCCAAGCAGGACCAGGCTTCCGCCTTCCTCAACGAACCGAACAAGGTTGGCGGCTCGCGTGGGGCCCAACTCCTCGGCGCCCAGGTTGCCGAGAATTACGATTTTGAAGAACGCAAGCTGGTCCTCTCGCATCTCGGGGGTCATGCTGCCGGCCTGGCCAACCGTCATGAACTTGCCACCCGGACCGCGCAGGAAGATGAGTGGCGTCATCTGCTGATTTGCCTTGAGCGCTCTTCCGAGGTACTTCGACTCCCATCGCGGCGGTCCCTCGACATACAACAGGTGATTGCGCGAGGTGATGACTTGGACCGATACGGCATAAACGTTGTCCGCGTCATGTGTCTCCCCCGGCAACGTCGGCACTTCTGCCCTGTAGGTGAAGACGCCCACCTCGGGGTGGGTGAGTTCGAACGTTACGTCGCGGACGCCTCCACTGTCGGGAATCTGGACCGGTCGCTCCTCCAACAGGACATCGTCCCTGTAGAGCTGAACCGTTACCGGCTCGTCCCTGGTGCCCTGGCCGGACACGACAGCCTTGAGTTCGCTCTTCCAGTTAACCGTCACGCGCTTGGGAGTGGTTACAGTATCAACGCGCAGATCAGGTTCGAGTTGCCACGCGGCCTCGGGTTCCAAGCGCATCGTGTAGATGGGGAAGGGACGGTGTTCGGAAGCCCAGTTATCCATGGCCTCGTGCGTGTCGACGCCATCGCTGAGCAGCAAACATCCCGCCACATTCAGTCCGCTGTAGCGCGTGGCGACGCGTTTCAGCGCATCACGCAGGAGCGTCGCGTCCCCGTCTGGCGTCAGCTCACGACTCTCAGTCAGTGTGATCTCGGGACCGACATCCCTGGCGACCCCATAGGCCTCGATATCGCAATGGGCCGCCACCGTGGCAGGCCACGTGAGATCCAGGGCCGCCATCGCGGTCGTCCAGCGATCGGGCACATCGTCTGACGGCGAGAGCTCCATGCTTCGTGATGTGTCGACCATGACCACGAACCGCGGCTTCTGGGTGCGGGTCAGTATCTCCTTAAGTCCGGGCATGAAGAGACACCAGGCCAACAGCCCGATGAAGACCGTCCGCAGCAGGGCCATGAGCACCAGGCGCCAGTTGCGTTGCACAAAGTACCAGTAGCTGAACGCGGCCAGTACCACAGCGATCACGGTACTGACCCAGATCAGGAGGGAGGCAACGCTATGTTCGTAAACGATCATGCGCCTTTCACCTTTCCGGCGGCCGTAATGCCGAGCGTGTCAGAGAGCTTAGGTACCCCGCGCACCAGCATGTTGCCGTACACCACTTCTACAGCCGCAACCATCAGGGCCAGCCAGAGCAATGCCTCGCCGAACGTACGGCCAACGCGGTGTTCCTCGATCTGGTGCAGCAGTTCTTCCTGGTTCCGCGACATGACCACGTCGGTTCCGAGCCGCACGGACACGTCGTCTGTCGCAACAGGGGTCAGGTCGGATTCCTGTCGCGTCAGGTTGACCGCGAGGGCGGGCTGTGGGTCGGGTTGGGTCGAGGTGCTGAGGGTATAGATCCCCGGTTCCT
>CAYFPQ010000021.1:18327-44955 GCA_964345005.1 uncultured Victivallales bacterium
GGCATGGAGAACTGTGCGCCCTCTACCGTTATCTGTCGGAGCGACACCTTGTTCCCATTCGGGGAGCGCAGGGTCGAGTCGATGTTGGCTTCGGCGAGGTGATCGGTCAACGGCAGGCTGTCGGTAACCCACAGAAACGGGCTGAACCGCCCCATACCCGAGGCGTACTGAGCGAATTGGTGGACCAGCGGGAGAAAGTAGGGCGAAAGCGGGAAGTCGCTCCATGAGCGATCAGGCGAGACGGAGAGGGCGAAGACATGTCCGCGCCCGAAAGGCCGGGAGAGCACAAACTGAGAACCTTCCTCGCCCGTGATCAAGGTTTCGGTCTTGTCGGCCAACTCGGTCCACTCCAGTCGCCGTCGCATGGTCAGGGCCGGGGTGCCCAGTCCCTGGCGTAGCGGGTTGATCAAGGCATGTTGCGGTTGGTTCCAGCGCAGGACCTGCGTGCGGTCCGTCACAGGCAGTTCGACAATAGCGCTGACGGTACCGGGGAGGCAGCGCCAGGACGCGTAGTCCTCGACGCGGGCCGCGTTACCGGGCCAGACGACTAACAATCCGCCGCCACGCACGTAGTCTTCCATCTGCACGATTTCCTGGCCGGGCAGGGGTAGAGCATCGCAGAGGAAGATGCAGGCGTAGGACGTAAGCGTCTCCATGGAGAGTGCATCAGGTGTGATGGTCTTGATACGGATGCTGGCGGTGTCCGCCCCCACGGCGCTTAGCGCCAGGCGTACGAAGAGCGTCGCTTCTTCCGGGCCGATGCACAGGGCCGGCAGGTGCTCGCGTGTACGGATCAAGAAGTGGAGCGTGTCGTCGACAGGCAGGTTGTCTTCCGGCGATTCGACATATGCGGCGTGGACGCCCGGCCCCAGTGGCGGGATTGTGAAGCTGGCCCCGGCTCTGATATCGTCATTCCGGGCGATGGCCCGGCGGTCTACCTCTTCACCGTTCACTGCCAATGAAACGATCGTATCGCGCACCGCGCCACTGCCCGCGAGTTGGACCCCTACGCGTACCGGCATGTCCGCCATGATGACCGGTGGATCGAGACTTACCTTGATTGGGTACGTGTTCTCGGGGCTGGGCACCCCCAACAGGCTCACAAAGATCGTTGCGTGTTCGGCCAGTGTCTCGGCATCCCAACGTTCAAGGCTGTTCCACGGCAGGCCCTGGCCATCGGTAACGATATGGATCTCGCGTTCGCGACGGCGCTGCTCTTCTTTGAGTGCGCCGTTGGCGGCGATCAGGGCGGGGCCAAGCCGCGAGATGTTGAACTCCGGGCGCAGGTTCTTCAGGCGGTCCACCGTGCCCTGGTGGTCGGAACTGAGCTTCTCGACCAGGGGCGTGACATCCTTTCCCGCGAGAAACACGCAGACACGGTCGTGGTCGGTCAGACCCTCGATCAGGGCGACGGCCGATTCGATGGCCTCGTCCCACACGGTCTCCCGGCCCATCCGGTAGTTCATGCTATATGAGGTGTCGAGCACGACGGCTATATCACGGTGTGATCGGCGCAGCAGGTTAGTCAGTCCCTTTGTGCGCAACATCGGCATGGAGAAGGCCAGGACCAGCAGGATGATGAGCAGTGTGCGCAATAGCCAGAGGATTAGGTTCTCCATCTTGACCCGACGCGATGAGCGGCTCTCGGCAAGCTTGAGGAAGCGAATTGTGCTGAACGGCACACGCACCGAGCGGCGGCTCTGGATCATGTGCAGCACCAATGGAATGGTCGCCGCGATCCCCGCCCACAGGAAGAATGGTGTTAAGAACGAGAACATCTACTTGCTCAATCTCTTTCGCTCTTCAAGGTACGCCCTCACGAACGTTTCCACCGATTGGTCGGTCCGTGCGAGCCGGTAGTCGATCGCCATTTTGGCGCAGGCCTCCCGGTACGTGTCGAGGAACTCACCGAACACCTTCTCGTAGTCGCGCTGCATGCCGCGCGGGTCGGCGGCGATGATCTCTCCGGTTTCCATATCCTCGAATTGACAGCCGTGCTTGTAGGTCAAGTCCAGTTCCATGGGATCCAGAACCTGGAACACGATGACGTCGTGGTGTTGCTTTCGAAAATGAGCCAAGGCGCGGGTGATGTCGTCTTCGTTGTCGAGCAGGTCGGAGATGACCACGATCAGGGCGCGCTTGCGGACGCCTCCGGCGATCTGGTGAAGGGCTTCGGACACGTTGGTCGTGGAGCCGGGTGGATGTTCCTGTACTTTGCAGAGCAGGTTGTTCAAGTGTTGGAACGAGTTGCGGGCGTCCATCTTGATGTCGACCTTCTCGGAGTGGAGGAAGAGGCCGACGGAGTCCTTGGCCTTGGTGACGACGTAGCCGATGGCTGCCGCGAGATGGCAGGCGAATTCGTACTTTGTGGTTCCGTTGCTCCCGTAGTCCATCGACTTACTGCGGTCGAGCGCGATGTAGACACGCAGGTTGGTCTCGTCTTCGAAGCGTTTGACGAAGTAACGGTCTGTGCGACCGAGCACCTTCCAGTCGATGTGCTTGAGATCGTCGCCAATGGCATACGCCTTGTGATCGGCAAACTCCGAGCTGGCTCCACGCAGGGGGCTGCGGTGTGCGCCGGAGAGATTACCTTCCACAACATAGCGCGAGTGCAGCACAAGGCGCCCGAGGGTATGCATTTCGGCAGGGGTCAGGAAGCCGGCGATCCCGCTCTTCTGCGGTGCGTTCTTTTCCTGCTTCTTCTCGGGTTTCGGCATGGCTTGTTCTGTCTTGCGGCTCGCTCGGAGAGCTCGCCCTACCTCCCCCTCGATCAGGTAGAGCGAGCTGTCCCCAGCGAGCCGGAATGGTTATGTCAGCGTTTTGGCTTTGGCAATACCTTCCAGTGTGTATAGTCGGCCACGAGGATGATGCGATCGCCCATATAGGCGAATAGTGTGCGTTCGTGACGTCTTCCCACTGCGAGCGTGGCCTTGCCTCCATCGGTGTCCGTCTCAAACTCCACCAGCGGAGGACCCGACGCTACGTGCCTGAGGCTCAGGGGACGCAGAGATATCTGTGCCGCATAGGGCAGGGCGAGGGCGGCATCAAGGTCGGAGACGTCTCCCAGAAGAATGGAGCGCAGGCCGTACTTCTGGTTTCGCAGTCCCGGAATTCGGCTGAATCCGGTCAGCCGGTAGTCCCACGACCGGCCCCAGCGATCGGCCAGCGGCGGGGCGCCAGTCGCCCCCCGTTTCCACACGTTCAGCTTCTCGGGATAGGCGACCTCGTGCTTGTACACCTCTTGCAGGGCGTTCTTTACGATCTCGCGGTCGAGGCGTGTCAGCCAGCCACGCGCCAGGTCGGATGCCGCCTTTTCCAAGCCCTTTGCGCCGGACTTCATCAGCGGGGTAAGCAGGGCGATGGCCTTTTCGTTGCGGCCTTGCTTCAGTAGATGCCACGCCTTGAATTGGCGGGCAACAACGATGAACGCGTCGCCGGGGTTGTTCCTTTCGAATGCGTCGCAGGCGGCGATGGCTTCCTTGTGCTTGCTTGTGCCTGCCAGGTGGGTCTTCCAGAGATTCCAGAAGGCCACTTCGTCAGCACCACGTGCGGGTCCGGCCAGCAGGGCAACGAGGCACAGCGTTGGTAGGGATCGGTACATGGAGATCACTTTCGCTCGGCCTGCTTTCGCTTGGCCAGCTCCGCGTTAAGGAAATCAACCCAGGCCTTACCGCCATGCCGGCCCAGGATCTCTTGCTTGTGCTTGAGTAGATCGCGGTGTTTGTACGGCACGTGGGCGCCCGGGCTGACCTCCGTGTAGGAGTAGCAGGTGGCGTTGGGGTCCAGTTCGTAGAACAGTTCCTTGCCGATCTTGGGCGAGAGGCGGTCCTTGTGTCGGAGGATTATCGGGTTCAACTCGATGCGTTTCTTCTTGGGATCGGCCTTGACGACCTTGCCTGTGACGGCGATTGCATCTCCTACCTCGCTTGCGGGAGCCTCCCTGAGCTTCTTAAGCGACGCGGGTTTCTGAACCGTGAAGAGGACATTGAACAACGAGGCCGGCTCCGTTGCCTTGATGTTCACGAACGGACGGCCATCCTTGAATCTGCCCTCCTGCATTCCGACGATGCAGAGGTAGCGAAAGTAGTGTGGGCGTCCCTTGGCGTCGTCGATCAGCTCCTTCTGCTCCGCCGACGTCTGCGCCTCCGACAAGTACAACGCAAAATCATTCCCGTTCGACGTTTTCCCGCATGCGTCACCAACCAGACCTATCAGCAGAAAAGCTACGCACCAGCTTGCGGCCCTCATCTTCTCCTCCCTCTCCCCTGGCCCGCCGTAGCCCCGGCGAAGGCGGCTCCGACTTCTGATCTCCGACCTCCGGTCTACTGTGTCACCGCATACATCAAGACGTTCTGTCCGATCTGGAGCGATCCTGCCGCGTTGCACCCGCGTGCGTACGGGCTTTGCGACATCTCCCATCCGCCCGCCAGACCCAGTGGCGAGTAGATCACGGCAAAATGGCCGTCCATATCGATACCCTCCAATCGCGGAATGGTGGCGTTCCTGCCGACATCGGCGGCGAAGGTTGGCGTTACACCCACGGCGCGGATATCGTTGGGGACGCGGAAGATCGATCCATTGGGATCGATCCGCTGCAGCGGATGCTGCGGAAAGACCTGCTTCATGATCTTGCGGAGGGCGAGGTCAAATCCCTTGCGTCCGCAGCACGCCTCGGCGAAGAGGAATCCGCCGCTGGCGAGATACTCGCGCAGCATTGTCATCTCTTTACCATTCAGTTCGAAGTACTCGTGTCCGGTCAGGTAGAGCACCGGCGCATTGAAAATGTCCGCGTCCGACAGGCGCAATTCACGCAGGCCAAATTTCACAGGGATGTCGGTCTTGCGATTGAACGTCTGGAGCAGAACCGATAACCCGGCATGGCGTGTACGCCAGACTCCGTCATAGACCACTTGTGCCATGGTTACCTTGTCCGTCGTTCCGGCATCCTTGTCCACGAACTTCATGGATTGGGCCGCGTTCTGGGCCCACGCGCGCATAGCCGAAGCGTAGGAGAAGATGTTGACGCCCAGCTTGTAGGCCGACTCCGGCCGGTAGGCCTGGAAGTCCTCCTGGACATCGCCTTCCCAGCCGACCGCCAGGCCCCAGCGTGAGACCAGTGCGACAACACGGCAGTTGATCTCGATGCCGTCGAACCACGGCTCGTTGCCTTTGAATCCGGCCTTGCGCACACCGTCGCAGTATTCCACGCGATCGACATCGTGGAACGAGTGAAAGATCGGATGGTCCGACCCCAGTCGCTGGAGGGGTTGTTCCGGGAAAATCTGCTCCAGTTCACGCTTCACCGACCGGTAGAACGGCATCGATCCCAGGCCGACGTTATAGACGATCATGCCGCCCGCCAGGAGGTACTCGCGCAGCTTCTCGCGCTCCTTTCTGGTATAGGTGAAGTTGTAGTGGCCAGAGCGGTAGAGAATGGGGTTCTGCTCGGGATTGACGCTGATCTCTGCCATGGACTTGACCTCCATGGTGTAATCCGCGTCCATCTTGCCCTTCATGGACTTCAGCAAGTTGTTGATATCGTTCGGTGTCGCGTTCCAGTGTGCGTCGAGCTGGGCGAATGCCGGCAGGACGCTGGAAAGGAGTATGACAGCAGCGCAGATCGTCCTCATGGACACCATTGTGCCTGATTAATGGCGGTGCGCAAGCAATCACTCGGACGGTGAGGATATCTCGTCGGCGGAGACGTTGGAGCGGAAGCAGTCGACCTCCTGTTTCACCGCGTTGGCTGTCAGCGTGACAAAGCGCTTGTCGCCAGCCAGCGTGGCGGCGGGGATCACCCGCACCGCATCTTTCCACTTCTCGGCGGAGGGCACGAGATCGAGCAGTATGGAAGGTTCTTTCAGGAACAACTGCTCGTCCAGGAAGCTGTTTTCCTTGCCGGGAAAGAGCGCCAGGTAGAGCATGTCCATCTCAACCAGCTCGTTGAGGAAGTGCGTCCCCAGCGAGACGTCCGGGATCAGGTCTTCGCGCATTGCCACAATCTCGCACAATATAGAGACACCATTGATGTCGGTGAAGGAAACCGGAATGCCGAGCGAAGGACTGCTCGTGCCCCAGCGCCCTGGACCGAGAAGCACGATTACCCCCGAATCAGCCCGCTCCTTGAGCGCACGGTTAACCTTGCCGAGCAGCCGCGCAATCTCGTGTCGTTCCTGCGCCGTCAGCGCCCCGTAGACCTCGGGTACTACGTAGACAAACGTGTCCGCGTCGACGATGCGGCTCTGTCCGATGACCGCGCTACGGACTGAGATGATTCGGTCTTCGTTGGCTACCTTCACAGTGGGCATTTCGAATGTCTCGGTGCCCTGTACCTGCAGAGGTCGGCACTGAACAAGGTTGATTCGGTATTCGTCGTGCTCGTCGAAGTTGGTCGTGAACTCGATATCAACTGGGCAGGTGTAGGCCTCTTCCAGGATTCGCATCATAGTCCGCATGGTTTCTACGAAGTCGGTTTTTCCGAGGAGTCTATCGAATGTTAGAAGGCGTGGGGTTGGCCCGCCCGTACGGCCCTGGCTACGTGCTGTGCGCATCTGTTCGGTGTCGACAGAGGTCGCCAGATCGATCGGATATTCATCGCAGTCATCAGCCAGATCATGAAAGTAACCGGAAGACAGGTGGTTGGCGTCGAGATCGAGGTAATCGACCCGGCGCTGGGTGTACTGTTTCACTTCGTCGAAGCTGTGTTCCGGACGGCGATCCGGGGCGTTGAGCGCAACCAGGCGGGTGTAATCGTCGTCCGAGCGGTCCACGGCCCGTGTTCCGAGGCCGAACACCAACCGGATCACCCCGGCTTCGGGGTCGATCTCGGGGTTCCACACGTAGGGGTTGAACGAAAACCCGACGCCGGCAACGGGCGGGTAGAAATTGTGTCCGTAGACCTTGCCCGAGACGCGCATCACCAGCAGTGCCATCTGTTCATCCTGGTCCAACATTCCGCGCCGGGCACGGTACCGAAGGGCGCGCTCGCTCATGGAGCTGGCGTAGATCGTTCTTACGGCAGCGAGGAAGTCCTCCAGCCGTTGGCTGCGGGGGCCTTGGTTGGCGCAGAATACGCTGTCGTACTTTCCCGCAAACGCGTGCCCGAAGCTGTCTTCGAGGAGGGAGCTGGAACGGACGATAAAAGGCGACTGCCCGAAGTAGTCGACCATCTCCTCGAACTGGCGCATCGTGTGCTCCGGGAAAGAACCCGTAATAATCAGTCGCCGCGCGCGGGTAGCCGTTTCGAAGAAGTCCTCGGCATCCCGCTGGTTCTGTCGGGTCCCCCAGATGCCGTTGCGGACCAGAAACGTGAAGAATGTGTCGGACCCGATAAAGAAGGAGTCGTGGGGCTCCAGCTTCTGTCGAAGCAGTGGCATCTTCTGTTTCAGGATGGCCAAGGCAACCAGCATGCCGACGGCTTTGCCGCCGATGAGGCCCGTGCCGATCATGCGGCGGCGTATCTCGAGCACGTCTTCAAGCGTAAGGTGCTGAGAGACCAGGGCGTGAACCTTCTCGTCGCGGGTAATAATCATCGAAAGGAGACGGTAGAAGAGATCCTCGGTTGCTTCGGCTGGCTGCAGCCCGGTCCTTACCTCGTTCAGTAATTCCTCGGCCTGTAGAAACGCGCGCTCGAGGAATCCGGGGCGTCGGTCGGCGTGCAGCCCGGACCACTTCGTGGAGGTAAGAATTTCAGCCATGACGATGCTTGCCGTGACAGGAATGAATCGGTCGTCGTCCCAGCGATGCAACATGTTCATGGTTTCGGAGTAGCGGTGTTGCACTTTCAACGGGCGCACATAGCGCTGCCCTTTGTGGTGATAGACATCCAGAAACAGTTGGGTGGTTTCGGTAATGGGGCGAATGGCGTAGAACGCATGTTCGTTTCGGAAAATGGAGAAATAAGCCAGGGTTTCCATGTCGAACAGGTAGGGACAGGTCAGCTTGAAGAAGTTGCCGAGCATTTGGTCCGAGTACCAGCAGTTGGCGAGCACCGAAAGGCAGTCAAATACGTAGCAGGCTCCGCGGCCAGCGTCTCGAATGGCGCCGTGGATCTTCTGTACAAAGACCTCGAAGCCTTCCTCGGGGCGAAAGCGGTGGACGGTGATGCGGTTGTCTTCCGGAAGCAGCTCCTGGTGGTCGGCAAAACGAAAGTAGACAAGAGGCTGCGAGTGGCTTAACGCGTAGTCGGCGAAAGGCGTGACCAATCGCTGGTAGTCCTCCACGCTGTCGATCTGCCACACCACGTTATCTCCCGGGAGCAGCCCCTTCAGGATGCCGTCGAGTCCCGGAAGCCCGGTCGAGAATTCGGATACGTCCATGGCTGATACCTTCCCCCCTGTTGCGGCACGCTGTCAAGGAATCATGGGGGGGGGTGAGAGCGGCTCGCTGAGGACAGCTCGCCCTACCTGCAACAGAATGGGTTAGGTAGAGCGAGCCGTCCCGGCGAGCCACGAGAAGAAAAACGCGGCCCCGCCGTGTGTGGCGGAGCCGCGCCCGATTGCTTGTGTTGTACCGCGTCCCGACTAGACGATGCCCTGGTCCAACATGGAGTCCGCCACCTTCACGAAACCGGCGATGTTGGCGCCCATGACGTAGTTGCCGGGCTGGCCATACTCTTCGGCCGCTGCTGCCGCCGCATCGTGGATTGAGGTCATGATGGCGCTCAGCTTGGCGTCCACTTCCTCGCGGCTCCACTGCATCATCATGGAGTTCTGGCTCATTTCGAGACCGGAGGTCGCCACGCCGCCCGCGTTGGCAGCCTTGCCCGGTCCGTAGAGGATCTTCTTGTCGACGAACAGCTCCACCGCTTCCGGAGAGCTAGGCATGTTGGCGCCTTCGCTGACCACGTAGCAGCCGTTCTCGAGCAGTATCTTGGCGTCGTCGCCGTCGATCTCGTTCTGCGTGGCGCTCGGGAACGCGCAGTCACAGGCGATGCTCCAGGGACGCTGACCTTCCAAGTAGGTGGCCTTGAAGTTGTCGGCATACTCCTTGATGCGGCCGCGCCGGACGTTCTTGAGGTCCATGACCCATGCCAGTTTCTCGGCATCGATGCCTTCAGGGTCGTGGATCGTGCCGCCGCTGTCCGACAGGCTCACGCACTTGCCACCGAGCGCGTTGATCTTCTCGATCGTGTATTGCGCTACGTTGCCCGAGCCGGAGATTGTGCAGACCTTGCCGTCGAAACTTTCGCCGCGTGTCTTCAGCATCTGCTCGGCGAAGTAGACCGAACCGTAACCGGTGGCCTCCGGACGAATCAGGGAGCCGCCCCAGTTCAGGGCCTTGCCCGTCAGCACACCGACAAACTCGTTGCGCAGGCGCTTGTACTGGCCGAACATGAAGCCGATCTCGCGTCCGCCCACGCCGATGTCACCGGCGGGCACGTCAGTCTGTGCGCCGATGTGGCGCTGCAACTCGGTCATAAATGACTGGCAGAAGCGCATCACTTCGTTGTCGCTCTTGCCCTTGGGATCGAAGTCCGATCCGCCCTTGCCGCCGCCCATCGGGAGCGTCGTGAGTGAATTCTTGAAGATCTGCTCGAAGCCGAGGAACTTCAGGATGCTCTGGTTGACGCTCGGATGGAAGCGCAGGCCGCCCTTGTAGGGGCCCAGCGCGCTGTTGAACTCGAAGCGCAAGCCGCGATTGACGTGTACCTGGCCCTTGTCGTCCTGCCACGGTACCCGGAACATGATCTGGCGTTCTGGTTCCGTGATCCGTTCGAGGATGGCAGCTTCCTGGTACTCAGGATGCTTTTCAACAACCGGCCCGAGAGAATCGAGCACTTCTTTTACGGCCTGCAGGAACTCCTGCTCGCCGGCGTTACGCTTCGAGACTGTCTCGAAGACGTCCTGTGTGTAGCTCATCTGTTACTCCTAATTAGCTGCTTGCATATCAACTTGTTCGCCGCCCCGATGAAACACCGCTTCATCTCCTTGGCCAAAAAGACGGCAATCGAAGGCCGTACTGTATGCCTCATATGGCCGTAATGACAACACAAAGATTGCTGTTCGTCGCCGCGCGTGTCGATGTGTTGGCTTTCTTGATGCCGAGCGCGGAGATGGTCTTGTGCGTCTCTTCCGGGCTCAGCTTGGGGTCGTAGGTTGCCGGTTTGGTCTGTGCTTCACTCATGATTCACCTTGCTCACATTGCTTCTTCCGCGGGAAAAGCAGGGCACCATGCTCTGGAAGGCCTACCGGATCAAGCCTAATGGTGTCGATCGATGCCGTTCAGTGTGAATAAGAGGTGGTCGAGCGTCTTGAGGATCTCGCTCATGTACTCGTCGACGGCCTTGCGACTACCCGGGAGGGTGTAGATCAGCGTACGTCCGGCTACCGCTGCAACCGAGCGGCTGAGCAGAGCTGCCGGTTTCGCGGCACCGTACTTCGTGCGGATGTACTCCATGATGCCGGGAAGTGTCTTGTCTGCGATTTCGAGCACCACGTCGGGCGAGATGTCGCGCGGGGCCACGCCGGTGCCGCCGGTAGTGAAGACGACGTCAGCCCCATTGTCGCGTGCACCTTCCAGGGCAGCCCGGAGCTGGTCAGGGTCGTCGGGCAGGACCTCGCCGCCGATCTTCACGCGCCAATGCGAATCGGCGAAGTGATTCTCGATGTGCTCTCGGATTCGGGGACCGCTGCGGTCTTCATAGACCCCTGCGCTGGCCCGGTCGCTCACCGTGACGGTATGGATTCGGACCGTACGCGGGGCGTGTACGATGGAATCGCCGGGTTGAATGGGGCCGGGGGCGATAACACGTGTAAAGATCCCGGCGTGTGGCATGACGCAACGGCCCACCTCCCTGAAGATGGCGCAGCCATCGCCGTGGCAAGTCTTGCCTATCTGGGACACCTCCAGCTCGACGGGGCCTATCGTGATGCGGTCCAGCAGGCGAACTTCGTCCAATGCCAGGCCGCGCGTTGTGATGTTCTCGGCAAACTCACCGGGCTGCATGGTGCGGCCGGCTTCTTCGGCAAACGCTCCAATCAGCTCCTCGGAGAGCAGGCTGACCTGGCGATGCCAGGGCCCGGCATGGGCATCGCCTACGATACCGGTCATGTCGAGTTCTGCCCGCTGCACGGGGCTCTTGATTGTGCCTTTCTTCTCAGAGATATTGACGGACCGGACGTTCACGAGAGCGGCTCCTTGGTTTTCTCCACCAACGTAATGTCGCCGATGCACATCGTCTTGTCGATAGCCTTGCACATGTCGTAGATCGTCAGGGCCGCAACACTCACCGCTGTCAGCGCCTCCATCTCGATGCCGGTCTTGTCGGTGCAGATGGCAGATGCGGTGATTCCGATTGCGGCTTCCTGGACCTCGAACCTCACGTCCACCTGGTCGATCGCGATGTTATGGCAGAGCGGCACAAGATCCCAGGTGCGCTTGGCTCCACTGATACCCGCGATACGGGCGGCAGCCAGCACATCGCCTTTCTGAACCGCGCCTTCACGAATGGCAGCGACCGTTTCCGGTTGCAGATAGATCCGCCCTCTGGCCGTCGCCGTGCGCCGAACGGCAGGCTTCCCGGAAACATCCACCATCCGTGCCGCCCCCGTTTCATCAATATGCGTCAACTCACTCATCACACCTTCCCTCCTTCTCACTCACCCACATACTCACTTCACCCTCCAATCGACACCATGGCGCGGTCCGTACACTGCGTGCCCTCAGCAGGTTTGATTCCTACGGCGTGGAGCAGGGAGCCGCGAATGTCGTTGAAGTCGACCGAGATACGCAGGTAGGCGATCGGACGTTCAAATGGGTCTAACATCAACACTCGTTCCTTCATCAATCTTGTGCGTGCCCGTTGGCAGGCAGATCAGTCCGTCGGCTTCGGTCAGGGCGTTCAGGTGGGCCGAACCGTGGTAGGAAATAGGCTCGGCATCGCCTGCGTCGTTGATTCTCACCGGTATCCAGGCATCGCGACCACTCTTGCGTCTTCGGATGGGGGCTGCCAGCCGTGCCTGCCAGGTTGTTGCCGGGGTGTCTCGTCCCATCAGTTGCCACAGGAAGGGACGGACAAGCAGTTCGAAGATTACGAAGGTCGAGACCGGGTTGCCTGGGAGGCCAAACACGTATGTGGGTCTGCGGGTAACGCCGCCGGCGTCATGAATGTGTGGGTGTGTGGGTGTGTGAACGCCGAAGACGGTTGGCTTGCCGGGTTTGATTGCGATCTTCTCGAAGAGGAGATCGAAGCCGTTCTGCTTGAGCACGCCAGGCACGAGGTCGAAATCGCCCATGGAGACGCCACCCGAAAGAAGGATCACGTCGCAGTCGTCGATGGCCTGCTTAACCGCGGTGTCCAACGCCTCAACGGTGTCCGGCACGATGCCGTAGTACTTCGGGATCGCACCGGCACGCTGCACCTGTGCGGAAAGCTGGTGTCCGTTACTGTTGCGGATCTGCGCAGGTGACGGGGTGGCGTCAGGCTCCACAATCTCATCACCGGTCGTGATGATTCCCACGGTGGGCCGGCGCGCGACGGGTGGTCTGGCGCGTCCGACAGTGGCCAGTACGCCGATATGTTGCGGCGCAATGGGGGTACCTTTGTGTAGGACGATGTCTCCCGCACGGATGTCCTCCGCCTGGAAACAGATGTTGTCGCGGGTGAGTTCGCCGGTGATTGTCACGGCGCCTTCGTCGCTGCATCGCGTGATCTCGACCGGTACCACGCAGTCGGCGCCTTCGGGCACGGCCGCGCCGGTCATAATCTTGCTGCACTCGCCGCGGCCCACGCTCCTGGTGGGGGGGCGTCCGGCCGGGATGGTCTCGACCATGCGGAGCTCGCTTCCGAGATCCCCGCGGCGGCAGGCATAACCGTCCATGGCTGACTTGTTGAACGGCGGCATGTCCATGTCGGACACCACATCCTCCGCCAGGATGCGACCGACCGCTTGGTCGAGCTGGACGAGTTCCGCTCCCGTAAAGCGGACGGTGTCACTTGCAACCCGGAAGGCTTCCTCAAACGATGGTACGGGTTTGGGCGATGTAGCCACGGTATTCCTCCTCCGTATTGAGATTTGTCGGCAAGTGGCCCGGCTCTATGTCGACATAGCAGACGCGAACCGAATCGAACATACGCCGAATGCGCCGTTCGCCTTGATCCAGGAGCGTGAAGAGCCGGTTCGCAAGCTCGGTACGGTAGACTGCAAAGAGCGGCTCCAATAGATCGCCGTCGTCCGTCTTCGTGCGGGGTACGACGACGTCGTAGTCTGCCGCGAGCGTCAGCATGCGATGAACAAGGTGAGGGTCGATGTGCGGGGTGTCGCAGGTCACAACGAACGCGAGCTCATGGGATGCCTCCGCCAATGCCGATGCCACGCCCATCATCGGTCCCATACCGGGCCGACGGTCCGGAACGGTCTTGAGTTGAAGGAAGCCATGCCGAGTATCGTTGGCGCTGAGCAGGACCTCGTCGAAACGATGGTCGAGTTTGCTGGAGATGTGTTGAACCATAGGGCTCCCTCTAACGGGGAGCATGCTCTTGTCTTTGCCCATTCGGGTACTGTGGCCGCCGGCCAGGATGATGGCCGTGGCGGGTTCACGCAGGCGCCAGCCGTCTTCGTGCAGCGTGATCCTGTCGGGGGCGAGATCGAACCGTCTGCCATCCGAGAGAACGATGCGGTCGGCCAGGTCGGCCACGGCACGTGCGGTCGGCTTGAAGGCATTGGACATCGTTGATTTCACCATGAAGAAGAGATCCGGTTCAATGGCGCGGCGGATGCTGTTTGACTCGCAGATGATCGGTGTGTTGCAGCCGACCGCCTCAAGAAGTGCGCTCATGCCTTCAGCCATGTGCCTGTCGAGCACGCGCAACCAGAAGACGCGTGCCGCGCCCGCATTCAGGAGGCGCGAGGTGTCTTTCGCTCCGTCACGGTTGGTTTCCTCGGTGATGGCGTAGTGGTCGTCCAGGGACGTGCAGACACCGCAGTTGCTATTGCCGCGCGGACACCCGCTGTCATCGGGTCGGATCACGGTAATCTTGACGCCCGTGATGGCCGTTGTGCCGCAGAAGTGGTGGAGAAGCGTGCAGGCAAACTCCGTCTTGCCGGCATGGCGTCCGGCAGATCCAATCAGCAGCATGCGGGGTGCTTTGTCCATTGGTTCCGGGAAGGCGAGATCTTGCCGCGTGACCATGACTGGGCTAGAGTGACGCCGTTTCCCAATAGAGGCAAGCTGTATAACAAGGCCCTCGAATGCAAGCGAAATTCAGAACGTTGTGTGTGGCGATGTTGGGTGTGTCGACCGTGGTCACGGCCGGTGAGACCCTGAGGCTCGCAACGACCACCAGTACATACGAGACGGGATTGCTGGATCACATCCTGCCTGTCTTCGAACAGACCCACGCCTGCAAGGTACATGTTATTTCGGTGGGAACCGGTAAGGCGATGCAGATTGCGCGGAACGGCGACGTAGACGTTATCCTTGTGCATGCTCGCAAGGCCGAAGATGCATTTGTCGAGGGGGGCTACGGCGTGAACCGGCGGGACGTGATGTACAACGATTTCTTG
This sequence comes from uncultured Victivallales bacterium, assembly GCA_964345005.1. GTDB lineage: Bacteria > Verrucomicrobiota > Kiritimatiellia > UBA8416 > JABMPJ01 > JABMPJ01. The sequence goes on from CAYFPQ010000021.1 coordinate 32,835, forward strand.
ATCCTCGGTCCGTCCGCCGATCCTGCCCGTGTCGCCGGGCTATGTGATGCGAAGCGCGCGCTACAGCGCATCTTTGCCGCGAAGCAGACCTTTGTATCGCGTGGCGATGACTCCGGCACGCACAAGAAGGAGACGTCTCTCTGGGGAAAGGCTGGGCTCGAGCCCGTGGGGAGTTGGTATCTCGAGGCGGGGCAGGGCATGAGTGCCACACTCAGGATGGCGGATGAGAAGAATGCCTACGTCCTGGTGGACCGGGCGACGTACCTGTTCAACCGGAAGAAAATTCGACTGAGACCTGTAGTTGAGGGCGATCCTGACCTTTTCAATCCCTACGGCATTATCGCCATCAGCCCCTACAAGTATGCCCATGCGGAATATGAGTCGGCTATGGCGCTGATCGCCTGGTTCACCAGCCCGAAATGTCAGGCGATGATAGGCGCGTACACGTTTGAAGGCGTGCCCCTCTATCATCCGTCCGCTGCTGAGGGTGGCCGCTGATGGACTATATCTGGCAAGGCGTTCAAGACAGTCTGCGGATCATCGCCGGCCTGGATTATGAATTCCTTGCCACGGTGCGGGTCTCGCTTTCCGTTGCTTTTGTGTCGACCGCGCTGGCCACAGTGGCCGGTGTCCCGTTCGGGATGTGGATTGCTGAGAAGCGCTTCTTCGGTGCACGCGCCATTGTCACCGTCCTCAACACGTTGATGTCGCTACCCACGGTGGTGGTTGGCCTGATGGTTTACTCATTCCTGTCGCGGCGGGGGCCGTTGGGTGAGCTGGGGCTTCTGTACACGCCGGCCGCCATGGTGGTTGGACAGTTCATCCTGGCCTTTCCCATCATCGCGGGGCTCACCGTCAGCTCTGTTGCGGGTCTGGACAAACGCATCTGTGCTACGGCGATGTCTTTGGGAGCCAGTCAAAGACAGAGCTTTCGGATGTTCTTACGTGAAGCGCGCTATGGGATCATGGCCGCCATCATGGCCGGGTTCGGTCGCGTGTTTGCCGAGGTGGGTGTCTCAATGATGCTGGGAGGGAACATCCGTGGGTACACGCGCAACATCACGACCGCCATAGCGCTTGAAACCAGCAAGGGGGAATTCGCGTTCGGGATCGCCTTGGGAATGGTGCTGCTCACCGTCGCCCTGGTCGTCAACATCCTGTTCAGCCTGTTCCGGGAGTGGAGTCGATGAGCGCGTATCGACTACATAATGTTGAGGGCCGGTGGTGTGACTTTGTGCTGCGGGTCGATAGCTTGGTACTGGAGTCTGGTCAGGTTTACTCGGTCATCGGCCCGAACGGCTGCGGCAAGACAAGCCTGTTGCGCCTACTCTCTCTAGTGGAGCGTCCGACTACAGGCCAAGTGCAGTACAATGGCAGCGTAGTGGACTACGACGACGGAGATGCATGGTTGAGGTCGAGGCGGACGATTGGCTACCTGATGCAGCATCCGTACCTGTTCAACATGAGTGTGTACGACAACATTGCCTATGGTCTCCGTTTGCGGCACGTACCACCGTCGGATGTGCGCCGCCTCGTGCGAGAAGTGCTCGAGCGTTTCGCGCTGGAGCCGTTTGCTCGTCGGAAAGCGCACACGTTGTCGGGCGGAGAGGCACAGCGCGTTGCATTGGCGCGGACACTCGTTCTCAATCCCGATGTGATGTTGCTTGATGAGTTCACGGCGGGCGTCGACCGGCGGTATGTGGAGATGGTCGAAGAATATGTCCGAGAGCTAAACGTCAACCGCGGCACAACAGTCGTTCTTACGACCCACTCGTCGAGCCAGGCCACGCGCATGTCAGACCGTCCGATCACCATTGTGGACGGTCACGTCACGGCATGTGATGCAGTGAACCGCCGTTGAGGACGTCGGTGAATCCGGCTTCCGTACAAGGCTTCGGAGGACGAGTTGGACGTTAAGGAACACCAATAACCGATCACCCGGGCGTCAGTTGGAAGTCGAGAGCGATATCCACTGGTGCCCAGTGCGGTACGCGTTTCCTGAGTAGTTTGACCTTGCTCTTTCGCCGGTCGAGCGACTTCTCCAACGAGCGCTCCAGCTTCTCCGATGATGCACGGTCGAACATCTCCTGGAGGTCCTCGATATCAAGGCGGAGCTTCTTCATGTCGACGTCATACCAGAACCCGTAGCCGTCATGATCGTAGAGCACGCGTACGTCAATCTGTCCTTTGAGTGTGCGCACCTTGCCGTCTGACGTGATGCGGACCGCCCTGTCGTCGAGCTTGATGCGGATGTCGCCGGTGGCGGCAAAGGTGAATCGACGGTGCCTGACGGGCTCGGGGATGTAGTCCTCAACCGACTGCAGGTCGAAGGTTTTGAATGTGGGACGATAGATAATTCTGTACTCGCCAAAGAGGTGTTCCTCCTCACTTGCGAGATCGTCTTCCAGGTTCTCCCTGAACAGGCGGTTAACGACTGTGGCAGGCACACGGCAAACGAGTCGTGGTCGTCGGCCTATATTGCGGTCGACGGCGATGATCAGGGGGATGTCCTGTTCGACCGGGACATCCAGGGCGTCACGGCGGACGGAACCGTGCAGGATCACCTTGTCGTGAATGATACCGGGAGGCAGCCATCGCGTGGCAGGCACAGCCTGGTTGAGAATTTCCTCGGCGCGATCGGGACTGATGATCAGCAAGGCGCCGAAATCAGGGCAGGTCGGTGGGGAACCTTCGGCAAGGCGGTCGAGCAAGACCACCTCGGAGATGTTGAAAGGGAGGAAGGGGGGTATAACCAGGCGGGTCAGCATTCGACCGATGTGCCCGCCCACCCAGAGGAGAGTGAGGGTGCACAACAGCGCAATCACGAGGAGGCGCCGCGGCCGTCTTGATGGGTCCCTGTTGCACACCACTGTTCTCCGCCTCGACCTCTTCGGGTCAAGGCTTGTAGACGAGCGCTGCGATGACGGAGAGATCGTTATCATAGAGTCCGGCTGTCGTGGTGTTTTCGCCGTAGTTTGGCCCCTCGTCTTTGGGGCACACTAGCGTAATGGCAAGGACTCGTCCAGCGTCTCGGCAAGCTTTTTCTACACAACAGTGACGTCGCGGAAGGCGAGGGCGAGCGCCTCGATGACATCGCCGGCCGTAAGACTCATTTGTGAGCTCTGCCAAGCCGCAATGTCAGCCGCACGTCCGTGCAGGAAGACAGCCGCACGAGCGGCGTCAGCAGGCGTCATGCCCTGTGCCAGGAGTCCGAGCAGGAGTCCGGCCAGCACATCGCCCATCCCGCCGGATGCCATACCGGGGTTGCCGGTGGGGTTGACAGAAGCCCGTCCGTCCGGTTGCGCAACGATCGTGCCGTGACCCTTCAGGACCACTGTGGCACCGGTCTGTCTGGCGGCATCCCGTGCCACCTGAAAACGATCGGTTTGGACGGTCGCGGTATCGCATCCCAGAAGACGTGCCATTTCGCCCGGGTGTGGGGTTAGCACCAATGCGGCACTCGAATCGTTCAGTATGCCGGCGTTGTCTGCGTCGGGCAGACCGTCGGCATCCAGTACGAGTGGAACAGTGGCGGCCTCGATCACCTGTTGGCACAAGTTCTGCGCGTCCAGTGAACGGGTCAAGCCCGGCCCCACGAGGACGGCATCGAACTCGTCCAGTTCATGAGGCCAGTTTGCCAGTCCTTCCGCGGCGAGCGAACCGTCCACCCGGTCGGCTACACCGTGAACCATGGCCTCGGGAACGAGCGTGGCAACGGTTGAGGCGACTTCGGCCGGTGTCAGCACGGTGACCAGACCGGTCCCGGACCGTACGGCGCTCATGGCCGCCATGGCGATCGCGCCGGAGAACTTGCGACTGCCGCCGATGAGGAGGGCGTGGCCATACGTGCCCTTGTGCGAGGCGCGGGGTCTACGCGGAAACAGATGGTGAAGGTCGGCCGGGGTGATCAGCTCCGTGTCATCGGGAAGGTTTCCGACGTAATCGGATGGAATGCCGATGTCGACGACTTCGATATTCCCGACCATGTCGGCGGCCGCCGCGGTAACGAGACCTGTCTTGGGCAGCCCCATCGTGACTGTCATATCCGCCTGCACGACAGCACCGTCCGCAGTGCCGGTATCGCTGTTCAATCCGGAAGGGACGTCAATGGCAATCACGGGCCTGTGAATCCCGAGCTGGTTGACCAGAGCGATAGCCTCATCCGCCGCCCCGCGTGGCGCACCGCTGATTCCTGTGCCCAGGATACCTTCCACGACCAGTTCACGATCCGCATCGGCATTATCGGGGGGTAGCCCTCCGGCGTGTGCAGGGGAGATTGGCTGTACGCCTGCCTCAACCATGCTGTCAAAGTGAACAAGCGCATCGCCCTTCAGTTCATCGCGCTCGGCCGCGAGGATAAGCTGCACAGCCAAACCCAACTCGTGGAGAATGCGAGCGACCACAAAGGCGTCCCCGCCATTGTTGCCTTTACCGGCTACAATGCGCACGCATCCCATGCGTCCGGTAAGTCCCGCCAAGCGCAGTACGGCAGCCGCGACGCCTTGACCGGCGCGTTCCATCAGCACCTCGCCGGGTGTTCCGAACGCTTCGATCGTGCGCCGGTCCAGCTCGCGCATCTGTTCGGACGTAGCAAGCTTCATGACGTGGACTCCCCTATAAGCAATGCATGGGCCACAGCGTAGTTCCTGGTGTGAGACAGGCTGATGAGGACCTCGCGGATCTTGCGCTCGGCAACCATTTCGTCCACCTGAGGTCCGAACCGGACCGATGGTGCGCCGGTTTCCTCGTCGCGCAGGACCTCCATGTCGAGCCACCCGATATGCGGACCTATGCCAGTACCGATGGCCTTGGTGACGGCTTTCTTGACGGCGAAACGGGCGGCGTAGTGGCTGGGGGGGTCGGCCTTACTGTTGCAGTAGGCCTGCTCGGCCGGATGGAAAACACGGTCTTTGAAACGCGAGCCCCAGCGGTCGAGTGTCTCACGCATGCGGTCGTTCTCAACCAGGTCGATACCTGTGCCCAGGACCTCCACGGCTACACCTTTCCTCCGCTGTAGGCTTGCATCGCGTCCAGCATGGCGTTGACCGCTGCGGGCATACCCACCATCACGGCGTGCGCTACGATGCTGTGGCCGATATTGAGTGTATCCATAAAGGGAACGTCGAAGATGCCCGATACGTTCTCGATGTTCAGGCCGTGCCCTGCGTTAACCTGGATGCCCAGCTCATGCGCTTGGCGCGCGCCTTCGACGAGACGTTCCAGCTCTGCGCCGCGCTGGTCGGCGGGTAGATCGCAGAAAGTGCCGGTGTGCAGTTCGATGCAGGGCGCGCCGATCGTGGCGGTGGCCTGGATCTGTTTCGGATCGGGGTCGATAAACATACTCACCACGATGCCCGCGTCCATCATGCGGCGCACGGGCTCGCCCAATGCGTCCATATTGCCGGCAACATCCAGTCCGCCTTCCGTGGTCAGCTCCTCGCGCTTCTCGGGAACCAGGCAGACCTCATCGGGGCCCACGTCGAGGGCGATTTCGACGATCTCGGGATGGTTGGCCATCTCCAGGTTCAACCGCGTTGTCAATACCTTCCGCAGCGCGTAGACATCCGCATCCTGGATGTGACGACGATCCTCGCGCAGGTGCACGGTAATGCCGTGCGCGCCGCTGGCCTCGCATGCCAGTGCTGCTTCTACAACACTCGGATAGTCCGTCCCGCGCGCCTGGCGTAGTGTAGCCACATGATCAACATTAACTCCCAGCTTCAGCATTACTTCACTCATAGTTGGTTCTCTGTGTTCTTTGCGCTCTCTTGCGGTTGGTATTCTTCTTAGGGCTAATCGATGTCATATACAAGGAAATCGCAGTCGATATCGCCATTCGAGACCTGCTGCTTGAAGAGTGGCGCAGCGGAGCACTCGCGTTCGTAATCGGGCGATCCGGCCAGCAGACAGACGCGCCACCCATGCAGGCGGCTGAATGCCGCGGTTACCTCGCGGCAGAAAGCGGGGTCCTTCTCCAACCGAACACCGTAGGGGGGGTTGGTGACGATAATGTTCTCGGTCGGGTCGCCCTGCATCTGGCGCACGTCGCGCTCCTTGAAGGCAATCCGCACACCAGCGGCACGGGCGTTTGCGCGAACCAGGTCAACCATGCCGGGGTCAGCGTCGGCTGCGATGATGCGCGGGGCGTCGCCTGATATGGCGGCACGCAGTTCGCCGCGCATCGCGCGCAGGGCGGAGATCTCTGCCGCACCGAAGTTGGCCCATCGCTCGAACCCAAACTGCTTGCGGGATAGACCGGGTGCGATATTGCGTGCCCAGAGAGCGGCTTCGATGGCAATGGTTCCGGAACCGCACATCGGGTCGACCAATGAGGCGCTCAAGTCCCAGCCCGACATGCGCAGGATGGCAGCGGCAAGTGTTTCTCTAAGCGGGACTTCGCCAGTCTGTTTGCGGTAGCCCCGGCGGTGCAGGGGCTCGCCCGACAGATCGAGATAGAGTGCGGCCTTGTTATTGGCAAGATAGAGGAACACGCGGATATCTGCATCCTCGCGGTCGACCGAGGGGCGATGACCCGTCTTCGCCCGCACCTGGTCGACAATCGCATCCTTCACCTTGAGTGCCGCAAAGCCGCTATGCGTGATACTGCTGGCGGTGCAGACAGCGCCCACGGAGAGGGTGTGGTCAGGAGTGAGGTAGGTCGCCCAGTCGACAGTCTGAACGCCGTCAAAAAGCGCCTGCTCCGAAGGGCATGGGAAACGGATCAGCAGGAGCTGAATTCGCTGCGCAATCCGGCTCTCCAGGCAGGCACGCCACCCCTCGGACGGCTTGCCGCGGAACGGAATGCCCCCACGATTCAGTCGCACGCTGGCGAATCCCAACTCACGCAACTCGTCACAGAGCGCCTTCTCGGTGCCCGGTATCGCAGCCGCATAAAACTCCAACATCTCCATAGCGCTCGCACCGTAGCATGGGGGGGGAGAGAATGTAACCGCGAAAGAGCAGAGAGAGCGCAAAGAACGCGGGATGGACATGCTAGAAGGCAATGTGTGATGTATAAATACACATAATATCGCTCATATAGATGTTGATTATGAGGTATAAGTGGGTATTATATCCATCATGAAGTGGAACTGGCAACAGGATGGATGGCCGGAGTTCTCCTACGACAGTGAGGCGCTCGTTTCGTCTGAAGAGGAGTTCCTTGGCAATACAGGGCTCGTGGTGGGGGTATGCAAGCACCTTGATGAAGACGGTTTGAATACAGTTAGAGTCGAAATCCTCAGCGAGGAAGCGCTGCGCACGAGTGAGATCGAAGGTGAACATCTCAACCGGGAGAGTATTCAGTCGTCTATTCGCCGACATTTCGGCTTACAGGCGGATCGCAGCCGCGTGCGACCGGCGGAGCACGGTGTTGCGGAGATGATGACGGATCTCTATGAAACATGGTCCGAGCCGCTATCGCACGACACGCTACAGCGTTGGCATGCCCGTCTCTGTGAAGGACGGAGGGACATTGAGCATATCGGCGGCTATCGGGCTCATGAAGATCCAATGCGGGTCGTATCCGGGCCCGTGCATGCTCCGAAGGTGCACTTTGAGGCTCCGCCATCTGCTGCAATGCCTGTTGAGATGGATCGTTTCGTCGACTGGTTCAATACCCCCTCGCGACCAGGGAGCTTAAGCACCCCCGCACTCGCACACGCGGGCATCGCGCATCTCTATTTCGTATGCATCCATCCGTTCGAGGATGGGAACGGACGGGTTGGGCGTGCGATAGCCGAGAAGTCGCTGGCTCAGGCGGTGGCCCATCCGACGCTTATCGCCCTGGCGCGGACGATTAACGAGCGGCGGCAGGACTACTACGACGCACTCGCACGAAACAATCGAGGGCTGGAGATTACGGATTGGCTGGTCTACTTCGCTCGGGCTGTGCTCGACGCACAGCAGTGGACGCTGCGGCTGATCGAGTTTGTCATCGCGAAAGGCAAGTTCTTGGTGCGGCACGAATTGTATCTCAATGACAGGCAGCGCAAGGTTCTCCTTCGCATGTTCGAAGAGGGTCCCGGTGGCTTCAAGGGCGGCTTGAGTGCAGCCAACTACCTGAGCATCACCAAGACATCGCCCGCAACAGCAACGCGCGACCTACAGGACCTGGTAGCCAGAGGCGCTCTGACCCGAACCGGTCAACGGAAGTCGACGCGCTACTACCTGAATCTTGTCTAATATCACTGGTCCGCGAAGGAGAGAACGAACCGAGCCCAGCTACCAATAGGTTGCTCAGGCAAACACGTGACAATCTAATTTGGATCATTTCTCAGCACCTGATCCAGATTACGGCGGGCGCTCTCCAGATCGGGCTGAATCCGTAACGCACTCCTGAACCGGTGCTCTGCCGCCGTAATCTCGCCAAGTGTAAGGAGAATAGCTCCGACCAGGTTGTTGTACTCCCCCGGCAGGTAGTCGGGACTCTGCACATACCTGAATTCGTAATCCTCTATCACGCGATACGCCTCCGCAGCATCACCGGCACGCAGCTGGAGGGCCGCGGCACGCATCACTGTTGTAGAATCGTCGTGCGGCCACAGCAACATCTGGCGTTGGAGCGCCTCAGCGGCTTTGCCAAAGTGCCCGGTTTGTTCATATGCAACGGCGAGGTTGGACAATGCGCTGGAGTGGTCAATCCCGGTCTCGGCCCACTCTCGGTAAACAGAAACGGCGCTATCCCAATCGCCCGACTTCGAGAACACATGCCCAAGATTGTTGTAGAGCAGGATATCCCGGTATCCCCCCCGCGCATGCACCAGCTGAGCCCGCGCATCACCATAGAGACCATTTCGCGCAAGCGCGGCTCCTGTAATTGCGTGGTACTTGTGCATCCATTCCGGAAGTTTGGCGGCCAACTCAACAGCATTTCCTCGATCCAGTACCGATGGGACCCGAAGGTTCAAATATGCGTCCATGGCTTGCCATAGGACAATTGCGGCTGACAGCACAATATAGAGAATGGGCTCAAACCAATGCAGTACACCCCGGCCACGCCCTCTCGCGTTCTCAGGAATCGTCCGCCATCTCGGCATGAGAAGCCCAAGAAGCAGGCCTGCGAGCGGACCGGCAACGGCCGCTTGCCAAGGGAAGGATGCCAAGCCAGCGAAGAGCATGTAGAGCGAAACAAAGAGCACGCTTGCGCATGCCGTCTGCTCCTTCCGCCATGATCGCACCAGGATGTAAAGGGCAACACCAACAACACACGATAGCAGGGCAATGCCCACAAGCCCAAACTCCGTCCCGAACTGGAGGTAGTCGTTGTGGGTCTCGCGGGCAAAGACCAAGCTTCTGAGGATTTCATGAGTCTTCTCCTCGGGGAAAAGGCCACGCAGCCGATCGAGATACTGAAAGGCGAACTCCCCAGCTCCCCAACCGATTATCGGCCTATCCGCCCACATGCCGGAGGCGACGCGCGCCATCACAGCGCGTGACGCCAGAGCAGGAGAACTCGCCGGGTTCGAAATGACTTCTCCAAGTCGCTCACGCATCGTTGGCACGAGAAGCAGAAGGCCGGTCAGAACAGCGAGAAGGCCGGCCATGCCTGCTACGATTCGCAACAGACCGGTCCTCTTGTCTGGTGCGGTCGCCAGAGCGAAGACGCCCTCTGTTGCCGCAACAGCAACGAGCATACCCAGAAATGCACCTCGATTTCCTGTTAGGCTTATAGTGCCCAGCACGGCACAGAAGCCGAGCATACGCGGCCACCGACTGCGACACAGAAGAACGAACGAGACACTAGCCAACGCAAGACAATCGGCGGCCTGGTTCTGATACCCGATTGTTCCGATCATCCGGCCAGGGCGATACTCGAGCTCTGTAGTTGTTGCGGGAAAGAACGGGTCTTTGCCGACGTACTGCAGAATCATCACCGCAACTTGGATGACGACAGAGATCAGCAATCCGTAGGCGAGCGGCTTCACCACCCGTTCAGGGCTCGCACGGAGCGCCATACCACAGAGCAGACCAGGAAGCAGCCATGTCATTAGCACTTCCAGTTCGACCGTGGGGCAGGCGCGAAAGCCGGTCCGGGCGAGTATCCAAACAAGACAGCCCAGAAGGGCGTAGCGAAGACCAGCGAGTGATGACCGATGGTCTCGCAATGCTCCAATTGCCAGTGAAAGCGCAAGCAAGGCCCACAGCAAGCGCTTTGGCGGGTCAAAGTAGTTCAGCGCATCGGATGCAGCAGAGACGTGGACAAGCGTGACAGCAAGGATGAAGCATCCCAGGAACAGGCCAACAGCATGGTTCTGCGCGAAAGTCCGAGTTCTCCGAACCACTCTTGCCGCAGATGCGGCAAGAGGAGTTCGCCCGCTTACCGCAGCCACGCCGCGCTTGTTAAGTACATCTCCTTGAATATGGCCATCTCCCTACGGGTGTAAGACTACCACCCGGAAGAACAGACACTGCTCGCCTTCGGGTATTGTCGTCGTCCAGACTGTCTCAGGGCCGCTCGCAACGATCACGCCGCTCGCGTGTACCCAGTCCAACTCGAGATCGTCCGTACAGAGAATCAGATAGGACTTGCCGGGAACAGATGCGAAAACAATGCTGAACGGCTCCCCTGGCTGTTGCGGCTGCGCATCGGAGATGTGGAAGACCGAGTCTCCGTCCACGGGGTTAGTGCCAGCCATGCGTTCTTCGTCGTTTGTGGCTCCATCACCATCCGGATCGTCATCAGCGCCGTTCTGCGTCGGATATAGCTCACGAAGCCTGTAAGCATCTTCCCATTGGTCGGCCATTCCGTCATGATCCTCATCAATCTCGTTCTCCACGTCGGCAACGAGATGCACTAGAACCGAGTGGGTCACGTTGGTCTCTTCGGGTACGTACCGAGGCGCTGCCGGAAGGTACCCGGGCTTACGCAGCATGATGGTGTGGGATGCACTATGCCACCCCAAGTCGGAATGCGAAGCGGCGTCCATGCAATCGACCACAACATCGGTGACGTTGGTTGTTGGGAGATAGTCGACATAAACCGTTGCGCCTGGCGGAACACTCTGAGCTTCGGCGACAAGTCTATTCGCACTGCTATCCTGGTCGAGGGGCACCACCACGACATTCGTCAACTGGTCGGATACCCATGCGACAACAGGACGCGGTCGCAGATATCCTGGCTTGCGGATAAGAACAACATGCGATCCCGGGGCAAAGTTGCCCACAACCACAGGAGAAACACCCGCCGCACCGTCAGCGTAGTCTATGAATACGTCAGATCCCTCGGGCGTGGTGGACACAGACAAGAGGCCTGCTTGGTCCGCAGTCAGGTCGAAGTGCATGTCCACAGTTTCGGCTTCGCGTGCCGGAACCGGTCGAGGTGATGGGTACGGCCTGCCCGGGTCCTTCACCGTGATCGTGTGCGACGCGATACGCGCACCGGTGGAGATGCAATGGGATGCGGCCTCACCCACATTCAGCACGACAGGAGTAACCTCGCCAGTCTCCTGGAAATCAAGATAGACGGCTGCTCCCGACGGATCTGACGTGACCTCGACAAGAGCCGGATTCTGGCCTGAAGCTAGGTCAAAATCGAACCCGCCAATAACGGAATCAGCGGCAACGGCATACGGAATCGCGCTGGTGCGATGGTGTGCGTTGTCATACCACTCGTCGGCAAAGCGCTCTGCCCCTGCTTTCGCGTAGTATGAGCCCGGCCACACCGAATGTAGCGCATAGGAGCCATCGGAAGCCGTGAGAGTGCGGTAGTATGTCGTGCCTCCGGCACCGCGTAACTCAACGTAAGCACCGGAAAGCCCGACGCCTCCTCCCGTGACAATGCCCGCGAGGGAAGAAAAGCTGCCAGCATCACTGTCGTCATTGGGATCGCGTCCGAGATCAATCTCCAGCCAGTTTGGCATGCCGTCACTGTCGTTGTCTTCCAGAATGGTCACAGTCCACTCTGAGAACACAATCTCCTGCCACAAGTCGTCCGACACGTAGCAGCGAAGCTGATACTGTCCCGCATCACCCCAATCGGTCGTGTGCGTGTAAGACGACAGATCACTACCGACCTGCACGCCATCCCATGTCCAGTAGTACGTCAGATTGCTGCCCTCTGGGTCGGAGGCCCATACTGTCGCGTCTCATTTTGAATGGGACTGGCGTTTCTCGTAAATGG
>CAYFPQ010000022.1:0-20072 GCA_964345005.1 uncultured Victivallales bacterium
TTCACAGGGACACTACATATGGGGGGTACTTGAGTCAATCAGCCACCCACGTTATTAATAAACAGGCCTCCAAGAAGTGCTCTCAGCGCGTTTGTGTGCGCTAAACTGGTTCGCAAACCTTAGGGATTTCTCACCAGCCCAGCAACAAACCGAGCAGACCAATAGCCAGCCCGACGGCAAAGTTGATCAGCTTCACCCCGAAGAAAGCCCGGCGAGAGTGGGCCAGCATCGGAATCATGCCGTGGCCGTCCTGCACAACGCAGCTTGCCAGCAACGTGCTGAACGGAATCGCGCCTTCGGCGTAGAGAGATACGAATACCATGTGTGGTCCGGATTCCGGAATGATGCCCACCACACAGGCCAACAGCAACAGCAGGACACGGTTATCGACAGCTATCCCGGCCACGTCAACGTGGTTAGTCAGAACCCGTATCACGAGCATAGCCCCAAACGTCCACAGCAGAATCCGCCACACGTGTACACGGAACAGGTGATTCCACAAGTGCTCGGACAAGAAGTGCTCAGGCACGGTGACCACGATCAACAACCCTACCAGCCCTGTCAGGAGAAGCGTTATACGAATCCAGTCCCACTCCCCGTGCGCGCCATGTCCGTGCTCACCGGCGTGGTTTTCGTCATGTTCGTGAACACACTCCGCGTGCTCGTCATGCCCGCTCTCGCCGCCAAGTTCGAAGTGCTGGTGCCCTATCGATCCGCTGTAGACCCCGACAAGAAAGAGCACCAGAAATGCTGTTAGCCAGAGGCGGTGCGGCGAACAGCGACGCCATTGGTCAATGATCTCACGGCGAGAGAAAGGCGTGCAACGTTGCTCATCCTGGTGAACGGCAGTGTAATCCTCCCGATACTGCCCGGACTCGGTACGGCGCTGTTTGAACAGGAGGTCAGTCAATACACCCGTCGCGACCCCGGCCAGGAACAGCAGTCCTAAGAGCTGGACCGCCCGCTCCGGGAACATGGCGAGCATCACAAAGGCTTCGTCGCCGCAACTGGCCACCATTGCTGCAACGAGTGAGCCAAAGGTTATGACTCGATGCACATAGAGGCTCGTTACCGCGTACGCCCCAAGACAGCCCGGCGTGGCACCCAGTCCGCCAGAGAGCAATACCTGGCCTCGGGTGTGACGTGAAAGGGCCTTCTCCCAGGTTCCGCGCGTCGCAACGTTGAGATACTCGATCACAAGCATCATCACCGCCACAAAGCCAGTGATCATCAGGGCGTGACCCAGTGTTTCGACGAGTAGTCCTATCATTCGCTATCCCCGTCAGGAGGCCCGTGGTCGTCTTCGGTGAGTCCATAGGCGGCCGGCCACGCACCCCAACCGTCGTGCGGATGGGTGGGACGCTCAGGCATTCGGGGCGCCATCAGGGATAGGGCAACCCATGCCACGAGGCACGTTACGAGACCAACCGTCGAGCCAACCTTTAACCACGCGATGAAATCGATGCCGCGGCGATGTCGCTTCTCGAGTACACCGGCCGCCATGATGTTAGCGGCCGACCCGATTAGCGTCACATTGCCTCCCAGGCAAGCGCCGAACAACAGCGCCCACCAGAGCGGTGTGGAGCCCAATTCGCGTATGACTGGGACAAACGCGGCCACAAACACCACGTTATCGACAAAGGCAGACCCGATGGCCGAGACGCCAATAATGACGGGCAGTAACAGCGACGGCATGTCCTGAAACGTGGCGGCGAAGTCGGTCGCAATCCTAGCGGCGACCCCGGTATGCTCCAGCGCGCCCGCCTTGGCGAAGAGCATCATGAAGAAGAGCAACTCCCACCAGTCCACATCCGACTCGACGTAGTGTTTGGCCCGCTCGCGACGCCAGATCATCAGGGCGCCCGCAATCGCCAGCGGAGCGGTCATGAGCAGCGTATTCGGCTCCAGCCCAAGGAGCGATTCCACTCGGTGGTGACCTGCAATAACAGCCAGTGTGGCGACGAAAATCACAAGACCACGGTGATACGGCACCTTGACCAGTGGCCCCAGGTCGAGATTCTGCTTGCGCCGTTCCTCCAGCGCGTCCGAAAGCCCGCGAATATCGCGGCGGAACCAGAACAGCAGCACCCCGATGGCTGCGATCAAGCAGGCCACCATCACGGGAAAGGACCATACGAGGAAGTCCTCGAAAGTGAAGCCGGCCCTATGACTGATCAGCAGCCCCACCGGGTTACCGATCATCGTACCGGCCGACCCGATGTTCGTCGCCATAACCGCCATAATCAGAAACGGCGTGGCCGGCACCCGCAACGTGTCGCAGACCTGAAATACGAGTGCACAGACGAAGACGATCGAGGTTACCTCGTCCACAGCACTTGCGAGCAGTGCCGAAAGCACCATCACGGCAAGCGAGAAGGCCAGCCCCGTCATCTGTTTCCGGCTTACGATGAGCCCGATGATCCAGGAAAAGAAACCCAACTCCTTGAGAGCCCCAACGATCACCATCATACCGGCGAGGAAAATGATGACCGGCAGTTCGCATGACTCCACGAAGCGGTCCAACGTCAACACATTGCACCCAAAAAGCGCCACGATGCCGAGGAAGCCCACGGCCAAGCGGAATTCCCAGAACAAGAGTGTAGCCAACACCGTCATCGTAAACACGGCACAGGAGAGCATCTGTGGGGTCGTGTAGCCGACGCTGTGCGTCAGGAGCCCCACTCCGCCGCTCAACAGGAGAATCAGTGTGCCCCGCATCAGCACTTGACGCACACTCATTCCCTCTCTACGAATCAACGCCACGACCGTCTACTCCCGCAGTACCTTTGCAATGAAATCCTCGATGGTGATCACTCCAACCAACCGCTCTTCACGCACCACCAGCACTTGGCGCACGCCCCGCTTGCACATGCCCTTGGCGACCTCGATGGCGGGAGCCTTTTCGTCCACCATCACGTAGTCGTCGCTCATGATGTCGGCCAACCACGTCTTGCCCTCGTTCCGCAGCAACTCGGCAAAAGGCTCGAAGTTGATGATCGGCGAGAGATCCTCCATCCAGAGGATATAGTCGGGAAGGCAAACCCGCAGCAAAGCATCCGCCGTCACCAGTCCCACGAGTTTACCGTCCGGATCGACGACCGGCAGATCGGCCAGTTTCTGCCGGGCGAAGAGGTCGATGGCCTTCTCGCAGGGGTCGTCCGAACGCACACTGATGAATTCGTCATTCATAATGTCACCGGCACAGACGTAGTCCGGAAGCACGAGACCGCCACGCTCGAAAAAGTGCCATACCCCGTCGGCCGTATCCAGCGCAGCCACCTTGTCGGCGGAACCCGGCGTCTTCAATATGCGGGCCAGCGACGCGACGGCCTGGAGGTAGGCCGCCGGTGAGTCGTGGGGGGCCAGGACCAGGATGACCAAGTGGGCCAGCCCGTCCTCTTCATCGCTGAAGCGCACGCCCTGCTCCGACGTGGCCACGGCCACTACAAGCCGCTTCAGCTCACGCAGACGCGCATGCGGCATGGCAATTCCCGGGGCCATCACGCTCGGCAGCAGGGCTTCCCGCTCAATCACCGACTTCAGCACGTCGTCAAGCTCTCCGTGCTCCAGCGCCGGACCCAGGGCATGGACCATCTCGCGGATCAGATCATCGCGATCGGTCAGCGGCGTATGACAGAGCACCTGGTAAGAGGTGAAGAGCGAAGCAAAACTGGTTCCATTCGTCGACTCTGCCATGGAGAAAAACTAACACCGAGGCTGTCGCTTGTCTACACCGCTTGACATGCCAAAACAACACGCTACCATCACCGGAAAGCATCGCCGAACAAATGGACGAAGAGAACGGAGCCCCGACATGAACCGCACTGCCCTTACCTTCTTCAAGAGCCTCATGGCTACCCCCAGTCCAACGGGATGGGAGCATCGCGGCCAGAATGTCGTGGCTGAATACATGAAGCGCTATGCCGACACGGTCGAGACAGACGTGCATGGCAGCGTACATGGCGTACTGAATCCAAACGCCAAGGTTCGCGTCATGCTGGCCGGACACTGCGACGAGATTGGACTGATGGTGCAGTACATCAGTGACAAAGGCCTTATCACCATGTCGGCCCTGGGCGGTGTCAACGTTCCGCTTCTGCAAGGAGAGCGCATCATCGTCCATACGGCCAAAGGTCCGGTTCCAGGCGTCGTCGGTGTAATGCCAATCCACATGATCGAGCCAAAGGACCGCGAGAAGGCCGCCACCAAGATCCACGAACTGTGGGTCGATATCGGGGCCAAGACCCGGAAGGATGCCGAGAAGGTAGTTCAGCTTGGCGACGTCGCTACGATCGATGCGGGCTGGACCGAGCTGAAAAATGGATTGGTGGCCTGCCGGGGCTTTGATGACCGCGCCGGCGCATTCGTGGTCGCGGATGTCCTGCGCCTTCTCAAGAACAAGCCACTCAAGGTCGCCGTTCACGCGGTCAGCACGGTACAGGAAGAGGTCGGCCTACGTGGGGGCCGCACGGCCGCCTTCACGATAGATCCCCATATTGGGATTGCTGTGGATGTTGGTTTTGCCACCGACTATCCGGGCATGAACGAGAAGATCGTCGGAACGGCTAACTTGGGTGGCGGCCCGATCCTGCACATGGGCCCCACGTACAACCACAAGTTGCTGGACAAGATCCGCGCGACCGCAACAAAGGCCAAGATCAAGACACAGATCCAGCCCGAGTCTCGTGGTATGGGCACCGATGCCTATGCCATGCAGATGACACGCGGCGGCGTCGCGGCGGGACTGATCAGCGTTCCCAGCCGCTACATGCACAGCCCGGTCGAGACCATCGCGCTCAAAGACGCCGAGGCGACCGCCAAGCTGATCGCGGAGACGGTCATGAACCTGACCGGACGCGAACGGTTCGTTCGCTAGCTGGGATCGGTTGGTAAGGCGGACGCCCGTCAGCCAGTCCGGCCACGACGTCGGTGGAAATCCGTTGGCTACCCTGTCCACGCGTCTCGCGGTCCTACACACCGGACCGGCTGGGGGCCACCCTATTTTGGAGCATCGCTCGTGCCACACTGGCCAATATTGCGTCTTTGTGGGTCTGTGAGCGCGATCTTCACACCATTTTCACGGGTTTTGGACACCCCCGTTGCGAGACGCATACATCGGTGTTCCACCTTTCTCAGTGGTGCGTATCAGTTCTGAGAACGGCTATTGCAATCGCCCGCCTGAATGCCTACACTTCAACGTTTTGGAGACCCCGAATTGCGGTTCGTGGAGAGTGTTATGCGTGTAAAGTGGATAGGCGTGCTGACGGCATTGATGGCCATAGGGCTGGCATCCGCTGACCTCAGGGCAGCAGAGATTCACGACCTGATCAAAGACGGCGACCTGGAGAATCTGTCAGCGCTACTACGTGATGGCAACGCGGCAGCTCTTGTAATGGCACGCGCCAAGGGGGGATCGACGCCCCTCCACTGGGCGGCCGTCCACAGTTTTCCCGAGGCAGCCAGACTACTCATCGACAACGGGGCCGACGTCAAGGCGGAGACGGACAACGGGTCTACCCCCCTGCACTGGGCGGCGAACCGTGACAGTCTGCCGATCGCCGAACTACTGATAGCGCATGGGGCTGATGTCAACGCGGCGTCATCCAAGAACTACACCCCCATGCACTGGGCCGCGATCGGCAGCGCACCGGAAGTGGCTGCTGTCCTGTTGAAGGCAGGTGGTGACGTCAATGTACAGGGCAACGATGGGATCACGCCCCTCCACTGGGCTACCCGCAAGGATGGCGTAAGAACCATCGAACTGCTCCTCAAGGCCGGTGCCGATCCCACGATTGCGGCAAACGATGACACGAGTCCGGTCGACTGGGCGAAGAGCGCGGCGGCACAAGCCCTGTTCGACAGGTATGCAGCCAAGCCCACCCCTACCCCCGAGGCCCCGCTCGAACCCCAACCTGCTGCCTCCGCTGCGCCATCCGCCACGGGTGCGACCGAGATCGAGACGCGTACGCATGTCTTTGCTGATGGCTCGCGCTACGAGGGAACCTGGCTGAAGAAGAAGATGCACGGTCCCGGCACGTTGACCTTCCCGAACGGCGAATCGTATACCGGCGAGTGGCTTGACGGACTTAAGCATGGCGTTGGGCTCTACAGCTTCCCTGATGGTGAGCAGTACAACGGTCACTGGGTTAAGGGCGAGATGGACGGCCAAGGCGCTTACTCGTTTGCCAATGGGGGTCGGCTTTCCGGCATGTGGAAAGACGGTTCCCTCTTGAGCGGAAGCGGCACCTACATCTTTGGCGACGGTGATCGCTACGAAGGTCAGTGGCGCAACGACCAGATCTGGGGGCAGGGCGTCTACACCACGAAGGCCGGTGAGCGTATCGAGGGTTTCTGGGAGAAAGGGCGACCGGTCGAGCGATGAACAGGAAGTACGAGCCGAAGGCTCTTGAGACACGCTGGCAGGAGTTCTGGGCCGATAACGACATTTTCAGAGTCGATACCACTGGCGCGACCAAACCGTACTACTGCCTCACCATGTTCCCCTACCCCTCCGGCACGATGCATGTCGGACACGGACGTAACTACATCATCGGCGATGTCGTGGTGCGCTACAAAACCATGCAGGGCTACGATGTGCTTTCCCCTATGGGCTGGGACGCCTTCGGGCTGCCTGCCGAAAACGCCGCCAAGCAACTCGGCATCCATCCCAAGGAATCCACGACACGCAACATCACGCAGATGAAGCGTCAGCTTCGGTCGTGGGGTGTCGCCTACGACTGGGACCGCGAAGTGGCCACCTGTCACCCCGACTACTACCGCTGGACACAATGGATCTTCCTGAAGCTGCACGAACGAGGCTTGGCCTATCAGAAGGCCGCTCCCGTCAATTGGTGCGAGCTTTGCACAACACTTGCCAATGAGGAGGTGCTGGCCGACGGTACCTGCGAGCGCTGCGGACGCCCGGTCGTAAAGAAGAACCTGAAACAGTGGTTCTTCAAGATCACCGAGTACGCCCAGCCGCTCTTGGATGACTTGGAGTTGCTCGAACAGTGGCCCGAGAAGGTGCGCCACATGCAGGCCAACTGGATCGGCCGCTCCGAAGGTGCCAAGGTCAACTTCAGCATCGACGAAACTGGCGAGGAGACGCCCATCTTCACCACGCGACCCGATACGATACACGGCGTGACATTCATGGCGATCGCTCCCGAGCATCCGCTCGTCGAACAGCTTGTGAAGGGTACCGAGCACGAGCAAGAGGTGATGGCCTTCGTACAGAAGCAGCTCATGATTTCCGCCGCCGAACGTGCCGACGACGCCACGAAAAAAGAAGGCGTCTTCACCGGTTTCCATGTGCGCAACCCATACAACGGTGAGACCGCCCCGCTGTGGGTAACCAACTACGTGCTGATGGACTACGGTACCGGTATCGTCATGGCGGTGCCGGCCCACGACCAGCGCGATTTCGAGTTCGCCAAGCAGTACGACATCCCCATCAAGGTCGTGATCCAGAACGAGGACAACTCGCTCGAGCCGGCCACAATGACCGAGGCCTATATAGACAACGGCACGATCGTGAACTCCGGCCAGTTCAATGGCATGGGTAATCGCGAGGCCATCCAGGCAATGACCCAGTACGCCAAGGATGAGGGATTCGGCGATTTCACAGTGCATTTCCGTATCCGCGACTGGCTGATTAGCCGTCAACGCTACTGGGGCGCTCCCATTCCGATCGTCCATTGCGGTGACTGCGGTGCCGTCCCCGTGCCGGATGACCAGCTCCCCGTCGAACTCCCCGACGACGTCGATTTCCAGACCGATCACGGGAACCCGCTTGCGCGTCAGGAGAGCTTTGTGGCGACTACCTGCCCCACATGCGGCAAGCCGGCCCAGCGCGAGACCGACACCCTGGCCCAGTGGCTCTGCTCCTGCTGGTATTTCCTGCGTTACGTCAACCCACGCTTGGACTGCGCCGCCTTCAGCAAGGACGACGTCGACAAGTGGTTGCCGGTTGACCAGTATATCGGTGGTATTGAGCATGCCGTGCTTCACCTGCTCTACTCGCGCTTCATCCTCAAGGTCCTTCACGATGCCGGCTACTGCGGCTTCCGCGAGCCTTTCAACGCGCTCTTTACGCAAGGCATGATCTGCAAACGCAGCGAGAAGGATGGCCAGCTTTACAAGATGTCGAAGTCGAAGGGCAACGTGGTCAGCCCCGACGAGCTGATCGAGTCGTATGGCGCGGATACGCTACGCCTCTACACCCTCTTCATCGGCCCACCCGAGAAGGATGCCGAGTGGAACGACCAGGGCATCGAGGGCGCATCGCGTTTTCTGCGCCGCTTCTGGCGCCGGGTCTTCGATCACCACGACCTACTGAGAAGCGCCCCGACCGAGGTCGGTGACCTGTCTGCCATGGGTGAGAGCGAGCGTGATCTCTACCGTAAGCTCCACGAGACCATCGAACAGATCACACACGATATGGAGGGCGGTTTCCATTTCAACTCCGCCATTGCCGCGATCATGGAGCTGAGCAACAGCGTCGACGCCTGCAATGTAACAGACGACAGCCCGGACAGTATGAAAGCGGTCTTCCGCGCTTCAGTCGAGGCGATGACGCTCCTGCTGTCGCCATTCGCGCCACACATCGCCGAGGAAATCTGGTCCGAGCTCGGGCACGAGGGATCTGTGCTACGCGCTGAATGGCCGAAGGTAAACAAGGACGCCCTCGCGCGCGAAACGGTAGAACTGGTTGTACAGGTCAACGGCAAGGTCCGCGGGCGCCTGACTGCGGCTGTCGATATGCCACAAGCCGACCTGGAAGCCGTGGCGCTGGCGGAAACGTCGATTCAGAAGCACCTCGAGGGCAAAACGGTCCGCAAAGTCATCATCGTCCCGAATCGCCTGGTCAACATCGCGGCGTCGTGAACTCGCGCTTCCACAAGTTCCTACTCAGAACCTGGGATGCCATCTCCGGTCAAGCTCGCACCGTTGTCAAAGCCTGCTTCGGACTGACGCCCCACGAACAGACCGCCCTAACCCTCGTCCTCGCCCTCATCCTCCTAGGCCTGACGACTCGCTTCGCCATTCGGGTGCTGGGGCTCCGCTTCTGAGACGTCTCTTAGAGCCAGAAGCTGAAGTAGAGATACATTCCCACGATGAGCACCAGGCAGACGCCAGTGGTCACAAGGTCGCCCTGTGTTCTTGTCGCCTCGCTTCAGCGTACTTCTTCAGGCTCGATCAGGTAGCCAGAGCTGAGACAGCTTGCCGTCAAGAGCTCTGTTGTCCGTAATAAGCATCCTTGCCATGTTTGCGCAGGTAATGTTTGTCCAACAAGTACTGGTCAACGGTGCTCACGTTCGGATCGATGGCCAGCGTCGTCGCCGCCATCCCTGCGACCTCTTCAAGGATGCGTCCGTTCGTTACCGCAGCCATGGCATCCTTGCCCCATGTGAATGGCGCATGTGCGGATACAAGCACGCCCGGCATCTCCGCCGGATCGAGCCCGCTACTCCTGAAGTGTTCTTCTATAACGTTGCCGGTGTTCAGTTCGTAGTCCGTCTCCACCTCTTCCTGCGTAAGCGGACGCGTGCAAGGTACAGCCCCGTAAAACACGTCGGCATGCGTGGTGCCGAAGCACGGAATCTCGCGTTGAGCCTGAGCCCATGCAGTGGCACAGGGCGAATGTGTGTGGACAATCCCCCCGATCGACGGGAATGCGCGGTAGAGTCGCCAGTGTGTCGGCGTGTCGGATGATGGATTGAGCGTCCCCTCGATCTTCTCGCCGGTTTCGAGTGAGATGACAGGAATATCGTCCGGTGTCATGGCATCGTAGTCGACCCCGCTGGGCTTGATCGCGAACACCCCGGCATCGCGATCTACTTCAGAAGCATTGCCGAACGTCAGAATCGCCAGGCGGACGCGGCTGATCTCCTTGTTGGCCTCGCAAACCTTCGCTCTCAAACTCTCCGTACTCATGGAGCACCTTCCTTCGGTGGTTCTATGGCAACGACTCGACGGCAGCCCGCTCGACTGCCAGCCCCTTGTGGTAGCGTTCGAAAAACTGCTGGAAGCCAGCCACATCAGCGGGATCCGCCGACACCGCTTCGCCCGTGCTCCCGGCAAACACTGGTGCCAGGAACTCCGGCAGCGACTGTGTGCTGTTCTCGCGCGTCATAAAGGAAGCCAGCAACGCAATTCCCCAAGCTCCGCCTTCGCCGGCAGTTTCGAGAACGGAAACCGGGATACCGGTGGCGGCGGCCATGATCCGTTGCCCCACGTCTGGCGTCTTGAAGAAGCCGCCGTGACCGCGTATTTCATCCACCTGCACCCCTTCCTCTTCTATCAGGATGTTCATGCCGGTGCGAAGCGCACAGAGCGCAGCGAACAGGTGGCAACGCATGAAGTTGGCGAGCGTGAAGTTGCTGCCCGACGAACGGGCAAAAACCGGACGGCCCTCGCTGAATTCCGTCAGGTGTTCAGCGGAAACATAGCCATACGACAGAAGCCCGCCACAGTCCGAGTCTCCTTCCAGGGACAACGACAGAAGCGTGTCGTAGAGCACCGGGGTCGACACCTCTGCCCCCAGTGCCTCGACGGCTTGGCCGAGCAGGTTGATCCAGGCATCATAGTCTGACGTACAGTTATTGGAGTGCGCCATTCCCACCAGTTTCCCGTCCGGAGTCGTAACCAAGTCAATCTCATGATGCGCACGCGAAAGCTCCTCCTCGAGCACCAACATCGCGAAGACCGACGTACCGGCCGATACGTTACCGGTGCGTACGGCGACGCTATTGGTGGCCACCATACCGGTACCGGCATCGCCCTCGGGGGGACAGAGAGGGATGCCCGCCTGCAGGTTGCCCGCAAGATCCAGCAGGCATGCTCCTTCTTCGGTCAACTCTCCGGCCTGCTCACCGGCGTCCAATACCTT
Organism: uncultured Victivallales bacterium; assembly: GCA_964345005.1. Classification (GTDB taxonomy): domain Bacteria; phylum Verrucomicrobiota; class Kiritimatiellia; order UBA8416; family JABMPJ01; genus JABMPJ01. Next base: position 10,892 of record CAYFPQ010000022.1, read on the forward strand.
CGGAAGCACCTCCCTAAGCTTCCCGACGAAACCCTCTCCCCTAACCCGTTCATCGAACGCATCCAGCATCGCACCGTTGAAGTCCTGCTCCGCGATATCAATGGGAAACATGCCAGACGCCTCTCCAACTCCCAGCACCTTCTGCCCCGTCAGCTTCCAGTGCACATAGCCGGCAAGTGTCGTCATCTGGGCAATGCGTCCCACGTGCTCTTCCTTGTTGAGAATCGACTGGTAGAGATGAGCAATGCTCCAGCGCTGCGGGATCGGGTAGTCGAACAGTTTCGTGAGTTCCTTCGAAGCCTGCTCAGTAATGTTGTTGCGCCAGGTTCTGAAGGACGTGAGCTGGCTCCCCTCGCCATCGAGAACGAGGTAACCGTGCATCATGCCGCTGATGCCGATGGCCTTCGCACGCCTGAGGGTGGTGCCGTACTGCGCTTGTATGTCCTGCTGAAGGGAGGCGAAGCAGGACTGAAGACCGGTCCACACTTCATCGAGCGGATAGGTCCACACACCGTCTTCCAGCGTGTTCTCCCAGTCGTGCCCTCCCGAAGCGATGGGCTTGTTGTCAGGACCGATTAGAACCCCCTTGATCCGGGTCGACCCCATTTCGATGCCGAGAACCGCCTTCCCGTTCTGAATCATCTCCGCGATTTGTGAAGTGTCCCGCTCGCTCATCGGTCTTCGTCCTTCCCTGGATTATGTGCAGCTGGCGCTTCTCGGACGACTGTACCGAACCGATACAGCCGGCTCAAGATGCGAGCTAGCGTGCGTAAAGAGATTAGAACAGCTCTGCCTCGCCGTCATCCTCGATATCTTCGGAGGCATCGGCGTCTTCGAATGGGACGGCTTCCGTTTTGCCGTCATCCTTCTTCACCAGCATCTCTATCTTACGTTCGACTTCATCCAGCTTCTTCGAGCAGAAACCGATCAGTTTCTGTCCTTCTTCGAAACGCTTGATCATGTCTTCGAGACTGAGGTCGCCCCCCTCCATCTCCTCGACCACGGTTTCCAGTCGCTCCAACGATTTCTCGAAGCCCTGCGGTTTCTTCTCAGCTGCCATCTCCTGCCTCCTTCTCAATCTCCTCCGCCACCGAAATCACGCTGCCCTTCCCAAGCCGCGTAGTCAAGCGATCGCCTTTCCCCACACTCTTTGCATCCTGGATAACGCGCCCCTGCGCGTCGGTCGTCATGCTATAGCCGCGATCCAACACCGCCAACGGACTCAACATCCGCAATTGCGAACTGAGCCTGTCAAGCTTAGCCCGCGTACGTTCGCGGCGCATCCCAACGGCATGTTGGAGAGCCGTTCCCGCGTTCACCAGCCCCTGTCTGCCCTGTGACACCTGGCCCGACATCGCGTGCCCCATTCGTAGTTCCACACTGTCGAGGCGCTGCATGTGTCGTTGCACAAGGTTGCGAGGCTCACGGAATACGTAGCTCTGTCGTGCTGTCGTCAACCGGTGACACGCGCGCAGTACCGATTCACGTAGCCGCGTGGCCAGTGTCTCCCTTAGCACGCTCAGTCGTTCTACAAATTCGTCCTTTCGGCCGACAACAAGCTCCGCCGCAGCCGAAGGCGTTGGAGCACGCAGATCGGCGACGAGATCGCTGATCGTGAAGTCTATTTCGTGTCCGACCGCGGAAATAACGGGGATCTTCGAAGCGGCAATCGCACGGGCGACAACTTCCTCGTTGAAGCACCAGAGATCTTCCAGGCTTCCCCCGCCCCGCCCGACAATCAGAGCATCCAGCCCGCCCTGCCGGTTGAGCAGCTCGATTCCGGCCGCAACCTGTTCTGCCGCACCCGGCCCCTGCACCATGGCGGGGGCAAGAACGAGGTGGATGTTGGGAAAGCGGCGGGAGATGACATTGAGGATATCGCGAATCGCAGCGCCGGTCGGCGATGTAACCACGCCTACGTGCTGAGGAAGCAGTGGCAACGCCTGCTTACGGTCTGCCGCGAACAGGCCCTCGGCATGTAGCTTCTTCTTGAGTTCCTCGAACTTGGCCTGTAGCGCACCGACGCCACTCTCCTCAAGACGGCGCACGATGACTTGATAGCTTCCGGAACGCTCGTAGACAGACACATCGCCTTGTGCCCGCACCTGCAGACCATCCTTCAACTGGAAAGCAAGGTTGCGCTGATTGCCGCGAAAGAGGACGGCCGAGATCTGGGCGTTCTCGTCCTTAATTGTGAAGTAGTAGTGCCCTGAGGCCGGCCGTCTCACGTTGGACATCTCGCCCTCGACCCAAACCGAACCGACGGATGTCTCGAGCGTGTGCTTGATGATGCGGGTCAGAGCGGTGACCGTCAGCACTTTGGGGTCAGATCTGCCTTGCGAGCGGGCCGACGTCACGATTCAACCTGCTCCCTGATTCGTTTGATGCTCTTGGCGCGCCCGGTCTTGTCATCCACTCGAAGGATGGCACCTTCGAGGACGATGTCCTTCTTGGCGATCTTGAACGACTCGCGCATCCCCGTCTTGAACATCCGGGTAACCGAATCCAGTTCGCGTCCAATCGCCGAGTCACGCGGACCCGTCATGCCGAGATCGGTAATGTACGCCGTACCCCCGGGCAACACCCGCTCATCGCTTGTCTGTACGTGGGTGTGCGTTCCGAGACAGGAGGAGACGCGTCCATCCAGGTAGCGTCCCATGACGATCTTCTCGGATGTTGCTTCGGCATGTATGTCCACGAGTTTGATGCGCGCCAGGCTGCTGTCTTTCAGAATCTCATCGGCCGTCCGGAACGGACAGTCGTATGGACTCATGAAGACACGCCCCACCAGGCTAATGACGGTCAACGCGCCGCCAGGCGTCTCCACGGTTGTCACCCCGCGCCCCGGACATCCTGGAGCGAAGTTGGCCGGGCGGACCAGACGTGTCTCACGATCGAAATACGCCCATGACTCCTTCTGGTCCCACGAATGATCGCCCATGGTCAGAACATCGGCGCCAGCAGCGAAAAGCTCATCAGCCACCGCAGACGTGATGCCCTTCCCTCCCGCTGCATTCTCTGCGTTGGCCACGATGACGTCTACATCGCCGCGCGCTTTCATTGGCGCCGCCACGCGAGAAAACGCCAACCGACCGGGGGCGCCCACGATATCGCCGACTGTTAGAATCTTCATGCTACCTCGCGTACTCCACGCAACGCGTCTCGCGGACGACGGTCACGCGAATCTGGCCCGGGTACTGCAAATCACTTTCGATCTTCTTACTGATGTTGCGTGCCAGCACCATCGAATCATTGTCGTCGATCTGCTCTGGTTCCACCAATACGCGCACTTCTCGCCCGGCTTGGATGGCATAGCTCTTTGTAACGCCCTCAAACTCGTTCGCAATCTTCTCCAGGTTCTCAAGACGCTTCAGATAGATATCCGTTGTTTCCGAGCGCGCACCGAGTCGCGAACTGGAGATCGCGTCCGCAGCGGATGCCAGCAGTGCATAAATACTCTCCGCTTCCACGTCGTCATGGTGCGCCGCCACGGCGTTGACCACGACCGGGGCTTCGTTGTGGCGCTTCAGGAAGTCACCACCGATTAGCGCGTGCCCACCCTCCACTTCATGGTCCAGCGCCTTGCCGATATCGTGAAACAGCCCAGCGCGCTTCGCGATCGACACATCCAGGCCCATCTCGCCAGCCATCATGCCCATCAGCCGCGACACCTCGATTGAGTGACGCAGCACGTTCTGGCTATAGCTGGTGCGGTACTGCAGGCGGCCCAGGCGTCGCAGAAGCTCCGGCTCCACGTTCTGAACGTCGGCCTCGTATGCAGCCTCTTCACCCAGCTTGCGGATACTCTCGTCCAGCTCTTCGCGAACCCTTTCCACCACCTCCTCGATCCGGGCGGGATGGATACGACCGTCCGCCACGAGCGTCTCGAGCGCCTGCCGCGCCACTTCGCGGCGCAACGGATCGAACCCGGAAATCACAACCGCTTCCGGCGTGTCGTCGATCAACAGATTTACACCGGTCACCGACTCAAGCGTACGGATGTTGCGACCGTCGCGGCCGATGATGCGCCCCTTCATGTCGTCACTGGGAAGCGGCACGATGCTGGTCGTGGTTGCGGATGAATGGCTGGCGCCATAGCGCTGGATAGCCATCGCTACGACCCGTTTCGCTTCCGCCTCGGCCTGCTCTTTCGCCGTCTCCTGCAAACGGCGAATCAATCCGCCCGTTTCGTTGTGGACTTCCTGTTCGACGCGCTCCAACAGGGTCTGTTTCGCTTCATCGCGCGTCAGACCGGCGACGCGCTGCAGTTTCTCGGTTTCCTCTTCGATCAATGCCTTCGCTTTCGCCTCACGGGATTCGACATGCTTCACTCGTTCTTCGGCTTCCGCGATACGTGCATCGACCTGGCGTTCCTTCTTCTCAACGAGGGCCATCTTGCGATCAAGGTTCGTCTCGCGCTGCGAGACACGTTCTTCAATCGCTTCAAGCTCGTTGCGGCGCTTCTTGGTTGTCTTCTCAAACTCCTCCCGAGCCTTCAGCACTTCAGCTTTGGCATGGATCTGTCCTTCCTTACGAATCGCCTCGGCTTCACGCTCGGCTTCCGTCATCGATACCTCGGCACGCTTTTCGGCCGCGTCGGCCTTCAGCATGCCAAGTATGTGACGAATCAAATAGCCTATGGCTATGCCCCCCAGGGCAGCCACCAATCCAATAATCACTTTCATGGAGAATCATCCTTCCGTCTTGTTCAGTTACCAATCCTAATTGTTAGCCAATCGAAATCTACCTGCTCTCGCCGATCTTCAGCGTACGGGTCGGTGTCACCACAACATCCATCACCACGTCGTGCTCCTCGGCGGGTACACCATCAAAAACCTGAAAGTCAAACGCCACGCCGATCTTCACCGCAGGTGTTCCGGAAAGCATGCGGTCATAGTGGCCACCGCCATGCCCCACCCGATGGCCGGCCTCATCGAACGCCACGCCTGGAACCACAATACAGCCGACCGAGGCAGAATCCGCCCATTCGGGGTCCTCGGGCTCACGCAAGCCAAAGGGGGCATCGATAAAGGAGGTCGCGGGTGCAACCAGCGCCAACCGATAGCCGCCTTGCGTCGCGTCAAAGGCTGGTACGCAGATGCTCCGTCCCGTGGTTGCCAACGCCTGCTCAAGATCGACCATGTCCACCTCACCGGGCAGCGCCATGTAGAGGCCCACAAGCGTGGCCGAGGCCATGGCTGGCAACGCCATCAGACGAGCCTGCGCCAGTGCGCTCTGCTCGCCCCGCCATGCCGGATCGAGCCCGGCACGCCGCTCGCGCACCACGCACCTCAGATCTTCTTTGCTCATGGCATTGCTCATGCCGAGTCCTTTTCTCGCGCCTTACGTAAGGCGGCCCAATGTGCCATCCGCTTTCCGATCGTCTCTTCGTAACCCTCGGTCGATGGCCGGTAATACTCTCTGTCAGACGCCATGTACTCCTGCTTCGCGAAATGCCCGCTGAAATCATGCGGGTAGACGTACTCGTCGTTCTCGTTACCGTCGACGGAGTCCACCTTCACGTTACGCAAGTGTAGCGGCACGCTTTGCGTCCGTCCTTCGGCAACGTCCTTCATTGCCTCATCAACAGCCAGGTAGGCGGCATTGCTTTTCGGCGCCGTAGCGAGATAGGTTGTGGCCTGGCTCAGGACAATGCGCGCCTCGGGCATGCCAACGAAGTCGACCGCCTGCATGGCGGAAACGGCTACGTTCAGCCCGCGCGGGTCGGCGTTGCCGATATCTTCGGATGCCAGTATTACGAGCCGACGCGCAACGAACCGCGGATCCTCACCAGCATAGAGCATCTTGGCCAGCCAGTAGACCGCGGCGTCCGGATCGGAGCCCCGTACACTCTTGATGAATGCCGAAATCGTGTCGTAGTGCCCCTCCTCGTCCCGGTCGTAAACCACAGCCTTGCGCTGGATCGAATCCTCGGACACCTCGCGCGTAATGTGGATGGCACCGTCGTCACCTGGAGCGGTCGTCAGCGCGGCGACCTCCAACGCATTGAGCGCACGTCGGGCGTCGCCTTCACAAACCTCGGCCAGGTGTGTCAGCGCATCGTCATCTGCCACGGCTCCGGTAGCGGACAGGCCGCGATCCTCGGCAAGCGCGCGACGCAGTAGTGTCGCAATGGCATCGGTCGAAAGCGGATCCAGCTCGAAGATCAGCGATCTGGAAGTGAGCGGGCTGTTGATGAAGAACTGTGGATTGTGAGTCGTGGCCCCGATCAGTGTGATGGTTCCATCTTCGACATGCGGCAGGAGAACGTCTTGCTGCGACTTGTTGAAACGGTGGATTTCATCGATAAAGAGGATGGTCTCCACTCCATCATGTCGCCGATGGTGAGCCGCCATATCAAAGATGCCACGCAGGACCTTGACGTTAGCCGTGACACCGCTGGCGCGCTCGAAATGGCGGTCAGTCACGCGGGCAATTACCTCGGCGATCGACGTCTTTCCGCACCCCGGGGGGCCGTAAAGGATGATACTACTCAGGCGGTCAGCCTCGATCGCACGTCGCAGCAGTCGTCCCGCGCCGAGAATGCGGTCCTGGCCCACTACCTCGTCGAGGGTCCGCGGCCGCATGCGGCTGGCCAAGGGCTCACGCGAAGGGTCCGGTGCTTTCGCTTTGTCCTCAAACAGGTCCATGTCCATCTCCAGGGCACAAAAAATACCCCACCGAAGTCGTAATGGCGTCAATCTCTGAACCTCGTAAACGAGGTGGGTACCGTAGCCAGCGCTTCCGGGTTCCTTAACGGATCCACTTCACGCCAAATTCAGGTTCCCTTACATAATAGAAGGTTAGAGATTTTTGCCTGTTAGCGAACAAGGCAGGGTATTTCCAAATCCCTATGTTAACTTGGACTCTGTTTGTCGGCTCACCGTCCTTTTTTGTGGTCTGACTCTCGAATCCCTCGTCTCATAGATGGCTTCCCACCCGGAAGTCCCATCTCCATTTGCATCATCCGCGCCGCCGTCTTACCCCAATTTCAGCGTCCGGCTTCGCGCGATCCAGTTACCAGATTAACATGGGCCTGGCTTCCCTTGCATTGTTCGCGAAAACTCTGTTGGACTAACGCTCCCTGATTTCGGCCTTAAGCTCCCGCCTCAAGCGATCCATGATCTCGGCGTGCAAGCGATTTGTCTCTTCGTCCGTCAGCGTCCTCTCCGCTGATCGGTAGGTCAAGGAGTAGGCCATACTCTTGCGCCCGTCCCCCATCTCCTTACTTCTGAATATATCGAAGAGATCAACCCCTGTCAACTCTGCCGGGGCTCCGTCTTCGATTACCCGAACAACGTCCCCGTAGCGCACGGATTCGTCCACGATCAAGGCCAGATCACGGTCCACGCATGGGTATACAGGTATGGGCGTAAATAACTCTACATCATGGACTTGCTCCAGTATGGCGTCGAGATTAAGCTCGGCGATGGCGACGGGAGACTGGATACGCCACTGGTGCCGGATCCCGGCCTCTAGAAGGCCCAAAATTCCCACCTTCTCCCCCTTCAACAAAATAGCTGTGCACCAGCCCGTCTCAAAGGCCGGATGGGTGACTGATGAGAGGCTCAAGGCAGGCGCATTCTGCACCCTCAACAGCTCTCCCAGGAGCCCCTTCATCCGCAGGAAAGTGCCCTCGGGAGAGATATCGTTCTGGCCAGCCAGCTGGCCCATCAAGCCTATGGAAAGGCGCTCTTCTTCACGAATCTCCCCACCTTCGAGGAAAAACACACGCCCGATCTCGAAGCAGGCTGCATCCAACTCCTGGTGTGTGGCGTTGCGTCCCAGCGATTCGGTCATCTGCGGAATCAGCGAATCACGCATGATTCCATGGTCAGCACTGACTGGATCCAGCAACCCCACACGCTGTCCGGCCTCATTCCTGCCGAACCGGTCGAGCAACTGTTCTGAGAGAAAGCTATAGTTCATGGTCTCAGACAAACCGAGACCCACCAGGTGTTCGCGGCACGCGGCCACTGCACGCGGGCGCGCATCGTCAGCGTCCACAACCACGCGTCCTATCGGATCGGCTGCAGGTACTTCTTCCAGACCATGCACGCGGGCAATCTCCTCGAATATATCCGCTTCGATCTTCAGGTCAGGGCGGAACGACGGAGGAATAACCGTAATGACGCCGTCGTCGGCACTCGCCACGGGGATTTGAAGACGCTCAAGAACTTCGACCACCTCATCACAGCCAAGCGAGACACCGAGAAGTGACTCGAGACGGGGCAGGCGACACGCAATGGACTCCGCCTCTCCTGCTCCACCGTAGACATCGATCACGCCTTCCGCAATAGAGGCGCCGCAGTGCTCTGCCATCAGCGCAGCGGCACGCCGGCTGGCCCATTCGACCGTCTCGCGGTTCACTGTACGCTCGAAACGGTGCGACGATTCAGTCGACAGTCCCAGCGAGACGGAGGTGCGGTGCGTTCGTGCGGGGTCGAATGCGGCACTTTCCAGCAGGACCGTCTGTGTTGCGTCACTGATCTCGCTGCCCGCACCCCCCATGATACCGGCCACGGCGACCGGACGCGATGCATCCGCGATGACGAGCATCTCTGGTGTTAAGGTCCGTTCCTCGTCGTCGAGCGTGGATACCCGCTCTCCTTCAGCGGCGCGACGGACGATGATTTTGCTCGCTTCAAGCATCGAGAAATCGAACGCATGTAGCGGGTGCCCGCACTCCAGCATGACATAGTTCGTGATATCGACCACGTTATTGATCGGACGCACGCCGCAACTGGTCAGTCGACGGCGCATCCAGATCGGGCTGGGCCTTAGTTCAGCTTCAGTCAGAACACGAGCGGTATAGCGCGGGCAGTCGGCCGCATCGCGGACCTCAACACTGGTCCATTCGGTCACCGGCTTACCGGTCTCATCCAAGACAGGCTCGGGAATCTTCAATGCCATGTCGTAGAGCGCCGCTACCTCGCGCGCCATGCCTATCACGCTCAGACAGTCGGGACGATTCCAAGTCACCTCAAGCTCCAGAACCGTCTCAACCCCGCCGATGACATCCAGCAGCGGCGTGCCCGGCTCGGCGTCAGCCGGAAGAATCAAGATCCCGGTGTGATCAGCCGAAAGCCCGAGCTCGTCCTCGGCACACAGCATGCCCTGCGAGACCTCGCCCCGCAACTTGGCCTTCTTGATCTTCATTCCGTTGGGCAACGTAGCTCCG
>CAYFPQ010000022.1:20082-23063 GCA_964345005.1 uncultured Victivallales bacterium
TGCAAGGGCAACCTTATCGCCGCTGTCAAAGTTATCCGCACCGCACACCACGGGTAGCTCGTTCGTGCCGTCGAACACGCAACAGACACGGAGACGATCAGCCTGGGGGTGCTTCTCCCACGAACGCACCTCGCCCACCATGACCTCTTCGCAACCAGCACCGAGATGCTCAATGCCTTCCACTTCTGTGCCCGAGAAGGTCAGTTTCTCGGCAATCTCCTCCGCCGATGCATCCACATCCACATACTCACGCAACCAGCTTAACGGTAGTTTCATTGCCAACTCCTAGAAATTCTCTTCACCACGAAGATCGCCAAGGGGTTTCGAGGACGAATCGCCTGATCCAGTTCTTAAGCATCGTCACACTATGGTCTTCGTGCTCTTCGTGTCCTTCGTGGTTACCCAAACTGCCTCAAGAACCGCATATCGTTCTCGTACAGCAACCGGATGTCCGGAATGCCATACCGGACCATGGCAATGCGTTCCACACCCATCCCGAATGCGTAGCCGGTGGTTGTCTCCGGATCGTAACCCACTTTCTCGAATACGCGCGGGTCGACCATGCCGGCTCCGGCAATCTCGATCCATCCGCTCCCCTTACAGACGCGGCAGCCTTTGCCACTGCAAACGTGGCAGGAGAAGTCGCACTCAACGCTGGGCTCCGTGAACGGGAAGAAATGCGGACGGAAACGTACCGCAACATCGGGTCCCATCATCTCATGGGCAAAATAGGCCAGCGTCCCCTTCAAGTCAGCCAGTGACACGTCCTTGTCGACATAGAGGCCCTCGATCTGGTGGAAATTGGCGCTGTGTGTAGCGTCCGTGGTGTCGCGACGATAGCAGCGTCCCGGCGTGATAATGCGGACGGGCGGCTTGCGCGATTCCATGACACGGATCTGCACCGGGGAGGTCTGCGTACGCAGCAACTGACCATCATTCAGCCAGAAGGTGTCCTGCCGGTCGAGCGACGGATGGTACGCGGGTGTGTTAAGCGCCTCAAAGTTGTGGTACGGCGTCTCCACGTCCGGCCCTTCGGCCACGGTGAAGCCCATGCGGCCGAAGATCGCAGCGGCTTCTTCTATGACAGTGGAGATCGGGTGACGCGTTCCACGGCGTGGACCACGACCCGGAAGCGTATAGTCAAACGTTACAGGTTCATCGACGCCCTTGGCACCACCGGCAAGCTCTTCACGCCGTGACTCGAGCAGTGCTGCCAATTCCTTCTTGAAGGTATTGGCGAGGCGTCCGACCTCGGCTTTCTCTTCTGGAGCGACACGCTTCAGCTCCTTCATAACCTGGGGCATGAGGCCCTTGCGGCCAAGGTATTTGATGCGTATGGCTTCTACTGTACCGAGCGCGTCAGCCGAGCGACCCTCGGCCATCCCCTCTTCTACCGTCTTTCTGAGCGTTTGAAGATCCACTATCTCATCTCCAGAGTAATGGCAGCACGAGGAAGACACAGCTACCATTTCAACATCCAACATCCAACAAGGAACATCCAACTTCCAACGGTGCGAGTGAAAGCGCATGGCTGGACCTGCGGCCCCTACATCTGCAATCCTCGCTCACTTCTTCATTGGAAGTTCCTTGTTGGATGTTGGATGTTCAGTCTCATCTCGTCCAGCCTCGATATGCGTCTTCTATCCCTTCAGAGCATTGCTGCCTGCACCGGGTCATTTGCCCAAAAAAAACGGCCATCTCGAAAGATGGCCGCTCAAAGACTGTCTGGCAGTTACGCCAAGCCTGCCCGGGCCTGCTCAACGATGGTGCTAAAGCCCTCTGGATCATGGATAGCGATCTCGGAGAGCATCTTACGGTTGAGTGCAATCTTCTGCTTGGCCAGGCCTTCTATCAGGCGGCTGTAGGTGATGCCGTTCTGACGGCAGGCGGCCGAAACGCGTGCGATCCAAAGCTGGCGGTACGAACGCTTGCGGTCCTTACGGTGCGTGGTGGCCATGCGCATGGCGCGGTCCACGGCCTCTGTGGCTTGGCGAAACAGCTTGCTGCGCGACCCGCGAAATCCCTTGGCCTGCTCGAGGCGGCGGCGACGACGGCGGCGTGAAGCCGGTGCATTGGTTGCTCTTGGCATTGTCTTCTCCTGAAATGGGTCTTAACCAATCATGTTCACGACGCGCTTGGTCTCGGTCTTGCTCAGTGTCTCGGCCGAGCGCAGGTTACGCTTACGTTTGCGCGTCTTGCCGCCCAAGAGATGGCCGGAACCCGCCTTGTGATACTTCAACTTGCCGGTAGCGGTCTTCTTGAAGCGCTTTGCGGCAGCCTTGTTTGTCTTCTGTTTCGGCATTCCTGATCGTCCTTTGCTGCCTGAACCCAAGCGGTCGGCGTACAGTTTTCCCCCATGGAAAGCACGAGAAGCTATCGAAAAGGCAGTGTCCCGTCCAGCCCTTTTTTTGGAGAGTTTCAGAGTGTTCGGCGCTTTTCTCTATCTCCGATGGCTCATGAGAAAGCGATGCCCGAGAATTCAACATCCAACATCCGACAAGGAACTCCCAACATCCAAGTGCGTGGGATAGCTAATGACCAGTCCCGAGGCATCCCATTCTCCGGGCACGCTCACTTGGGAGTTGGACATTCCTTGTTGGATGTTGGATGTTCGGGTTGCGCAGAACTACGCGTAGCCGCCCAACATCGCCCCCACTGAGTCGCCCTGCACCACCGAAGGCAATCGTAGATCTACTCCGCCTGCTTCGGGGGCGTAGATTGCGTGCCCTTGGGCGTCTTGCCCTTCTGGCTCTTGCCGGTCTTAACACCCAGCATGGCGACAATGCTGCGCCCCATGAGCTTGGGGGCCATATCGATAACGCTGATATCCACGCACTCCTTGATCACACGCTGGATGACCTCGAAGCCGAGCTCACGATGCGCGTTCTCACGGCCACGGAACTGCAGGCTCAGCTTGACCTTGAGGTCCTTCTGCAGAAACTGTTTGGCCTTGTTGAGTTTGGTCTGGAAGTCATGCTCCC
>CAYFPQ010000022.1:23089-23958 GCA_964345005.1 uncultured Victivallales bacterium
ACCGAAACTTGCCGAAATCCATGATTCGGCAGACCGGCGGGTCCGCGTTGGGCGAGATCTCGACCAGGTCAAGATTCTGATTGATCGCCATCTGAAGCGCCTCCCGGGTCTCCATGACTCCAAGCATGTCCCCATTGGACGCCACGCAACGCACCCGCGGAACCCTGATGCGATGATTACTTCTCACGAATGAACGAATGACTTACCTCCTTGTTAGTTACTTACTGTTGCCGAGCGCATTCTTCGCTCAGCTGCGAAATCAGTTCGGCCAGGGGCAAAGCGCCCCGGTCGCCTTCCTTACGGTGACGGACGGCGACGGTGCCTGCTTCCATCTCCTTGGGGCCTACAATCACCATGTAGGGGATCTTCTCGTTCTGGGCGCGGCGAATCTTGGCGCCCATACGCTCGGACTTTTCGTCAAGCGATACACGGAAATCGGCCTCGCGCAGTGCATCGAGCACCTGCTGCGCGTAGTCCAGTTCCTTCTCGGTGAGCGGGATCACGCGCACCTGTTCGGGCGCCAACCAGAGCGGGAAGGCTCCGCCGTAGTGCTCCACCAGGATACCGAAGAACCGCTCCAAAGACCCCAGCAGAGCCCGGTGCACCATATAGGGACGGTGTTCTGCACCGTCATCGCCAACATAGGTCAGGTCAAACCGCTCCGGTAAGTTGAAGTCGAACTGAATCGTCGTGAGCTGCCACTCGCGCCCGATCGCATCCTTGATCTTCAGATCGATCTTGGGGCCGTAGAATGCGCCACCGCCCTGGTCGAGCTCGTATGCTATGCCCTCAGCCTTCAGCGCCTCCTCCAGCGACTCCGTGGCAGCCGTCCAGCGGGCTTCCTCGCCCACCGCCTTGGCAGGCCGTGT
>CAYFPQ010000022.1:23987-32299 GCA_964345005.1 uncultured Victivallales bacterium
GGAGACATCCTCGAACCCGAAGGCACCGAGGATGCGCAGGGCAAACCGCACCGTGTAAGCCACCTCCTCCTTTACCTGCTCATGCGTGCAGAAGATATGCGCATCGTCCTGCGTGAAACCGCGCACACGCAGTAATCCGTGCAGAACGCCGCTCTTCTCGTAGCGATAAACCGTGCCGAGTTCGGCCATGCGCATCGGCAGTTCGCGGTAGGAGCGCTTCTGCGTCCCGTAGATATGGATATGGAACGGACAGTTCATCGGTTTGACGTAGTAATCGTTGCCGTCGATGTCCATCGGCGCATACATGTTCTCGCCGTAACACTCCAGGTGCCCCGACCGCTCCCATAGCACGCTCCGCCCGATATGCGGGGTGTAAACCAGCTCGTAGCCACCCCGATAATGCTCGCGGCGCCAGAAATCCTCTATGGCGGACCTGATTCTCGCCCCCTTCGCATGCCAGTGCGTCAGGCCGGGCCCCACATCTTCGCTGCTACTGAAGAGATCCAACTCCTTGCCGAGCTTCCGGTGATCCCGCTTGGCGGCTTCTTCGATCTGCTTGATGATGGCGCGGATCGCTTTGGGTGACTCGGCGGCGATCCCGTAGATGCGCTGCAACATCGGGTTGGTCTCGATGCCGTGAAAGTAGGAGCCGGCTACCGAAGTCAGCTTGAAAGCCCTGACGTCACCGGTCGTCTCGACGTGCGGCCCGCGACAGAGGTCCATGAAGTCGCCGCACTTGTAGAAGGTGATCGTCTCGCCTTCGGGAATTGCGGCCAAACGATCGAGTTTATAACTTTGATCCCTCTCACGGAGCCACTGCTCCGCCTCTTCGCGTGTCATCTCGAGGAGTTCGAAGGGCTCTTTCTCTGCCACGATCTTGGCCATCTCGGCCTCGATAGCGGGAAAGTCCTCGGGAGACAGGCGGTGGGGAAGGTCAAAGTCGTAGTAGAAACCGTCGCTCGTCGCAGGCCCAATATCCAGCTTCACCCCGTCATACAAACGACACACGGCTGCTGCCATCACATGCGCCGCACTATGGCGCATCTTCTCAATGTCCAAGACTCGACCTCCCAACTTTCTCCTCGCAAACCATCAGAAGTGGAAATTGTAGGCAACGAACCCGACCGAGTCTAGCGTTTTAGGCGGTGCAAAAGTATCTGACACGGATCTGCGGTTCCCGACGAGTATGACCTAAAACTTGCCTCGGTGTGGGACGTTGACTTTGTATTCGCGGGCGGTGCTGCGGATTTCGCGGAGGGTGTCGGGGTCTTGGCGGCGGGCGTATTGGCCGATGAGGTGATAGACCTTCTGCTTGGCCCACTGGCTGCGCACCGTCTTATCACCATCGCCTGCGCCTTCGCTCAAGGCCACGTCGAAGAGCATGTCGCACTTCATGTTTTGCCCCTCACCAACGGCCTGGAACGTGACGCTCTTCTCGCCGCGTGGATAGCGACCGTAAAGAACCAATGGGCGATCGAGATAGAGATTGCCCGTCTGCACCGGGTAGACCTCGCAGGTCGACCCGACCGGAAACCGGAAGCCAACATCCGCCAGCACGGGACGGCTGATCTTGCTCATCGCGGCGCTGATGGACCCCGGGATACTCCAGCGTCCCTTGCCCAGCGGAATGACCTCGCCGCGGTTGCTGTAGCTTAACAGGTCGAGAAGGTATTGATCCGCGGTCTGCACGGTGCCGATCGTGTAGATCGACAGCATGCCGTCATTCATCTGGCTGAACTCGCCGATGATGTCTGAGCTCCCCGTCTTGCCGGCCGTCGCCAATCCATCTGATACCATGAGGACGATGATGGGTCGCCCGGCCTCGCGCGGCATGGCAACGAAATCGCGAATCGAACTCAGAATATCCGTGTTGCCGCCGGGACGCATGCTCTTGATGAACTCGCGCGCCTTCTCGATGTTCGACGGGACGTTGTTAACCAGCGAGCCGAAGCAACGGTCGGCAATCTGGCGAAAACCGACTACATCAAAACGGTCCTGGTCTCCCAGGAGATCGAGACAGGCATTGAGGCCCTGCCTGCAGAAGTAGAGGCGTCGTTCCGCCATGCTGGCGGAGCAATCCTGCATCAGGATGACATCTTTCGGGATCACCGGCAGCACATCGGAACCCAGCCCCTCGATCTCAACCTTGAAGTAGCCATACTCCTTGTCGCGGCGGCTCTCGTAGGTAACGGCACGCGCGGCCAGAACACGTTCGATCGGCTTGAGCGGAGTGATCTCCTCCAGTGTCTCCTTGAACAGCTCCGCGCTCTCGCTCACAACGGCCTCGCTGGGTACCGTCGCGGGTTGGGGGCTCTCAAGACTCCGGGCCGGCGAGGGTAAAACGATACTGGCGGTGCTCGGACTCCGTGACAGTACCTGTTTGCCCGGCCCCGTGCTCTGCAGGGGTGGCGGGGCGGCCAATGAGCGCTCAACCGGCAAGGCGATATCCGGCGCAGCGATCACACGATCCAGTGTTGGAATCGTGACTCGGTCGATGGGTGCGACATCCAGCTTGGCCACGGCCTTCTCGATCGCCACGATCTCCTGACGCGGCTGCCAGACCTCCGGCAGTTCGGGGGGCACAGGCTCAGCCAGATTCGGCGTTTCGCTCTCCACTTCTTCAGTGGGTGCAGCCGGCGGGGCCAGCAACGAGGCGGGCACCGGCACACCGAGCTTCGCAGCAGTGTCAACCACGTCGTCCATGGTTGGGGCCGCCTCATTATCGGCTGCCTCCGTGGGCGATTCCGGTGCACGCCGCACCTCACCCAGCTTCATCGGTCTTGCCCGCTCTGGTAGCCGGACGTTGCTCAGCATACCGGGCAGCGGAATGTCGAGCTTCAGCACGCCGATCATTAGACCGATGTGGACCACCACCGACAGCACACAGGCCACAGCCGCCGCACTGACATGGTGCGCCCGCGGTCCCGCATAACTCCACTCTGATTCAGGATGGATCACGGTGCCAATCTTAGAGGTTCACGGTTCAACGTTCAAGGTTGAGAGAGCAAGCTAGAACACATGTACAAGAAGACCGGAGAGTAACTTCGGTTCAAACCAGGTGCTTTTGGGGGGCATCAATCGGCCGGCATCCGATACGGCAATCAGGTCTTCCACCTCGACCGCGTGCATGGTGAAAGCGGCAACCGCCTCTCCACTATCCACCAGCCGCTCAAGTTCGGCGGTCCCCCGGATTCCCCCTACGAACGCAATCCGCTCATCACGACGCGGATCGGCGATACCCAGCACGGGCTCCAGTACCCGCGACTGCAGAACACTGACGTCCAGCCGCCCCACCTCGTCGGACTGGTCCACCACCCCATCGTGCCAGGTCAGGCGGTGCCACCGGCCATCGAGGTATATGCCCACGCTGCCGCGTGATTCCGGCACTTCCGATGTACCTGGGCTGACCTCGCCGAAACGTGAGAGCGTTTCAAGGAACTCGGCTGGTGAAAGCCCATTCAGGTCTTTCACGACGCGATTGTAGGGCATGATGCACATCTGACTGGCAGGAAAGAGGACGGTCAGGAACCAGTCGCTTCCCACACGGTCGGTGGATGCCTCGCTGCCACGCCGTTGTGCCGCTACCTCGGCCGCGGCGGCGGCACGATGATGACCATCGGCAATGTAGGCCGCCGGTACGTCGGCAAACGCCGCTTCCATGGCTGCCGGTACGGGAACCGTCCAGATCGTGTGGCGATTGCCGTTTTCGCGCGTGAAATCGATGAGTGGATCTGTCGCGCGGGCTTCGGCCATCAGGGCGTCCACGGCATCGGTGTCGCGGTAGGTCAGGAATACGGGGCCACTGTTGGCGCTGAGTGTATCGACCAGGGTCACACGGTCACGCAGTTTGTCCTCGCGAGTCATCTCGTGGCGCTTGATGATGCCTTCATCGTAGTCCGACACGGCACAACAGACGATAACGCCGCACTGCGTGTGCCCGCCCATAGTCAGCTCGTAAACGTAGAGTTGGCGCTCTTCATCCTCGACCAGTACACCGTCATCGCGCATGGCGGCCAGCGCTTTGGCCGACTGCGCATAGACTTCGGGCGAGTAGTGATCCGTGCCCGCCGGTAAATCGATTTCCGCCCGCACGACATGCAAGAAGCTGTGCGGATTACCATCAGCCAGCGCACGTGCTTCTTCATCGTTCACCACATCATATGGAACGCTGGCTACTTGGGCCGCCAAGTCGGGGCGAGGCCGAACGCCTCGAAATGCTTTAATCTTCACTGGATTCTCTCGCTTCGCTCTAACCGTTCCACATCAGGAACTTGGACGTTACAATAAGCGCCGTAAACACACCGACGACCGCGCCCATGACTACTTCGAGCCGGGTGTGTCCCAGCAGTTCGGCCAGTTTCTTTTCTGACAAATGATGTTCTTTGAACAGCTCATCTATGATCTGGTTGAGCAGTGTGGCCTGCATGCCTGCCGCACGCCGAACGGTCGATGCGTCGAACATGGTGATGATTGCGAACGTAAGCGCAATGACGAATATGGGGGAGCCGAACCCTTCGATCAGGCCGACAGATGTCGCCAGTCCACTCACGCTGGCACTGTGCGCACTGGGCATACCGCCTGTGCTTACCAGGTAATGGAAGTCCAATCGTTTCGTCTCAAGAAAACCGCAAATCATCTTGGTGCACTGCGCTATGGTCCAAGCACCCAGTCCGGACCAAAAGCAGGCGGAAAAGAACACCTCGACAAAACCATCCTGCATCACAACCTCACATTCAATACGCGTTCTCGCGCGCCATAAACGTCTTCACCAGGATCTTGAAATCCAGCGACAGCGACCAGTTCTCAAGATAGTAAAGATCGTACTTGATCCGTTCCTCGATGCTCGTATTTCCGCGCAAGCCGTTCACCTGCGCCCAGCCGGTGACTCCGGGCTTCGAGACATGGCGCCACATGTAGCGTCCGATGTCTTCCTTGAACTTCTCCACGAAGTGCGGACGCTCCGGACGCGGGCCTACCAGACTCATCTCGCCGCGCAACACATTCCAGAACTGCGGCAGTTCGTCCAGGTTATGCCGACGAAGGAATCGACCGATCGGCGTTACCCTCGGATCCTCCTCCGCTGTAAAGACAGGTCCACTCTCCACTTCCGCATCCACACGCATGGTTCTGAGCTTGTAGATGGGGAACGTCTCCCCCTTCTCGCCACAGCGTTTCTGCGAAAAGAAGATCGGACCGGGCGACTCCCGCTTGATCAGCACTGCCGCTACCGCGATGATGGGCGCCGATACGATGAGACCGACAAATGCCCCAACAATATCCTCCACACGCTTGAGTGCGCGCTTCCAGAAATGATCCAACGGCCACTGGCTGATACCCAGCATCGGGATATCATCCACGGACTGCATATCCATGTTGCTGGTAAGGATACGGAACAGGTCGGGAACCATGTTGAAGCGGATCAGCTCGCGCTCGCAGAAAAGAATGATGTCCACGATGCGCTGGTGACCAATGACAGAGTTGGTCAGGATGATCTGGTCCACTTTCTCTTCATCCTCGAGCAGCGCCACGGCCGCCAATTCGTCGATCGTGCCTTGAATCAGCTCTTTCGGGATATCGGGATCGGGCTCGGAAAGATCCGTCCGCAAGAACGCCACCACACGCGAGCGGAGCTTCGGCTCGTTTTCGAGCGAGCGTTTGAGATGCGCAGCGACCGGGTCCGTGCCGAGGATCAGAACGCGGTTGATCGATGTACTGTGCCGGGCGTAATGCAACTCCAGGCGGAACAGGACATAGCGTTCCAGCACGACGAGCAACGAGACCGTGGCCATTGAGATGAAGATGGTGACCGTGGAGTACTCAACGACATTCTTGAACATAAAGGCCAAGACCATCGCCGCTACAAGGCAGAACCCACACGCGCGAATCAACCTGGGGATCTTATCTTCGAACCGCCCGATTTGGGGCCGAACATAGAGCTTCAACGAACGAAAGATCAGCAAATAGATCGGCGCAGCCAGCAGGATGCCGCCAGCGTACTCCCCATAGATATTGGGATGCCGACCGAAGGGAATCGGCAGCCATCCACTGTCGAAACGGACCCAGATGGCCAAGTACATCCCCACTACGATGGCCACGGCATCTGCCACCACCGCCACAAGGCTGTCGACTACATCAGATGTATCCCGTTTACCCATACGGCCCGGATAGTACCCTCCCCCTCCGACTGATTCAACGCCAATCAGGACAGGGCTGTTGCGGCCGCAGTGACAAACCGCTCAATATCGGCCTCGGTATGGGCGGCGGAGACGAAACCGACCTCGAACTGGCTGGGTGGCAGATAGATGCCGGCGTCGAGCATGGCGTGGAAGAAAGCGGCATGGGCCGCTGTATCGCAGCCTTTGGCATCCGTGTAGTTGCGAATGGGGGTTGTGGAGAAGAAAGGCGTGAACATGCTGCCGTACACAGCAACGTTAAGCGGGGTGTTCGCTTCTTCCGCACACGCATTCGTCTCTGCGGCCAGTCGTGCCGCCAGGGCGGCCATCCGTTCATACGGCGGATCCGATGCCAGGAGTCGTAGTGTGGTCAGACCGGCCGCCACCGCCACGGGGTTTCCACTCAACGTGCCGGCCTGGTAGACCTCGCCCAGCGGCGCGAGATTATCCATCACGGCCGCCCTGCCACCCACCGCACCGATGGGCAGTCCGCCGCCGATGATCTTGCCGAGTGTGACCAGGTCAGGCTGCACGCCGCACTGCTGTGCATACGTGCAGGGACCGAGCCGGAAACCGGTGATGACCTCGTCGAAAATCAGCACGGCCCCACAACGGTCGGCCGCTTCGCGCAGACCTGCCAGAAACCCATCTTCTGGAGGCACGAGCCCCATGTTGGCCGCGATGGGTTCCAAGATGATCGCGGCCAGCTCATCGCCTCGTGCGTCCACGATTTCGTTGACGGCTGCCAAGTCGTTGTACTCGGGCAGAAACACGTCGCCAGCCACTGATTCCGGAACACCGGCCGAGGATGTCACGCCGCCGGTCATCAATCCGCTGCCTGCGGCGACAAGCAGGCCGTCGCTGTGACCGTGGTAGCATCCCGTAAACTTAATAATCTTGGAACGCCCCGTGGTACCGCGCGCGAGGCGGATGGCCGTCATCGTTGCCTCAGTGCCGGAATTCACCAGCCGCACCTTGTCGAGGCCGGCCATATCGCACAGCAGCTCAGCGAACTCCACTTCACGGGGTGTACTGATGCCGAACGAAGTACCACCTGCGGCAGCATTCTGAACCGCCGCAACTACTTCAGGATGCGCATGCCCCAACACCAGCGGCCCCCACGACCCACAGAAATCCAGCAACTCGCGGCCATCACTGGTTCGGATACAGGTACCCTCCCCGCTTTCGACGTGAATGGGATCCCCCCCCACCGCATTGAAGGCCCGGACAGGACTATTCACCCCGCCCGGGATCACGCGCGATGCCCGCTCAAAGAGAGGTGTGGGGTTGGAGGTGCTAGGTGTTAGTGGAGGCATCAGTGGTCATCCTCGAATGCTTGAATAGTAGTGAGAGTGCTGGTCCAGTCAGGGATAGTTGCTTCGCTGCCATATGGCACGCTGTCTTCACGGACGACATTTCCCGTCCGTGTCGTTCCTTTCCACTTGCTCAGCGCTTGGTGCAGGCCTTCAAGCATTCGCCCGCACTCCTCGTAACGAGAGTCGAGATCGCTATACCGTGCTGCATCGAAGTAGCCCTTTGCATGGGCAACATCCACGTGGTGCTGAGTCTCGCGCACTTCACCCATGGACCGGTTGATCGCCTCGATGTAGATATTGGTGTGGCGGCTCCCCCACCCTTCGGCCAAGATTGCGGAAGCCGAGTTGGAGGAGCGGCGTAGCTGAGACCCCAACTCGTACATCTCGAACTTCGGGAACCGCATCGCCTCGTCATGGACATCCAGATGGAGAGCCCTGAGCTTCTGATAGACCTTCAGGTCTCGAAATGACTTCAGCTTCCCCATACCATCCCTCTCCCACCTAACACCCAACACCTAGCACCTTCTCATACTGGTTCGCCCAGTAGGAGATAATGATATCGGTGCCGGCGCGGTCAAGGGCGGCAATGCTTTCGCGGACCATGGGGTAGAGGTCGCCCCATCCCCGGTCGGCCGTGGCGATGAGCATAGCGTACTCCCCGCTGACACTGTAGGCCGCGATGGGCAGATCGGTTCGTTCACGCAAACGTGCCAACACGTCGAGATAGAAGAGCGTGGGCTTCACCATGAGAATGTCTGCCCCCTCGGCTTCGTCGAGATCCGACTCGCGCAAGGCCGTTCTCAAGTCGCTATACGAGGCTTGG
>CAYFPQ010000022.1:32309-44605 GCA_964345005.1 uncultured Victivallales bacterium
GTAGCCTTTGCGGTCGCCCGACTGTGGCGCCGACTTCTCTGCGTCACGGAACGGTCCGTACATCGCCGAAGCGAACTTGGTCGAGTAGCTCATCAGAATCGTGTCCTCCAGCCCCGCGGACCCGAGCGCAGCGCGTATTGCCGCTACCTGTCCATCCATCATGGCGCTCGGAGCCACCCCGTGGGCGCCAGCATCGGCATGAGACACAGCCACGTTCGCAAGAACAGCGTTGGCGGCATCGTTGTTCACCACTCCGTCAACTGTCAGCGGACCGCAGTGCCCGTGCGATGTATAGGCGCAGACGCAGACATCGGTGAAGACCAGCACGTCAGGAAACGCATTACGAATCGCACGCACGGCATCCTGCACGGCACCTTTCGGGTCAAAGGCGTGTGTGCCCGACTCATCTTTACAGCTCTCTTCGGCCAATCCAAAAATGAGCACGCCGCCGATACCCATGTCCGACACAGGCTTGAGCGCTTCGATCAACTGGTCGACGCTATAGCGAAACTGACCCGGCATGGCATCGATGGGCTCGCGTACTCCGCTGCCCGGCACGACGAATACCGGCCAGAGAAAACGTTCCGGACCGGGAAAGGGCCGGTCCAGCATCCGCCGCACCTGCGGACTCTGCCTTAGCCGTCTCAGTCGAATATCCGGATATCCCTCACTCATGCGTATGCTCCCTGCATCGTCTACTGAAATGTTGTAAGGCCTGCGATGGCTGCTCCGACAACCGGGGCATCGTCCACCTGGATACAGCGGACGTGCAGTCCGCGCGATGCGAGCAGGTCCTTCAGATAGGCCTGGACCTTCGTGCGCATCTGGTAGGTCTTGTAGTAAGTGGAGCCGTCAATGTTGACACATACAGGCCGATCGGGGTCCTTCCCGTCGCCTCCCTTCACAACCGCTGCCGTTATGTTCACAGCTGTCAGCAACGCGGCCCGGTCGACAACCGCTCCGAACACCGTCTTCACAATCTCGCGGTCCGCATCTGTAAGGCGGTCAGTACCGAGAATCCCGGTATCTAAGCCGCTATCTACACAAAGGTTGTCGATCTCGATAGTCGAGAGCTCACCCATGCCTGCCAGAGTGCGGCCGCCCGTCGCCGAGAACACGTCTTCAGATACAAGCGCCTGCATCAGGTGCAGGGCCAGCGGTCCCATGTAGACGCCAGAGATGGTCTTCTCGAATACATGGGCACCGGGGTTCTCGCTCTCTGAGTCGAGTGCCAGGTCGATCGGGCCGCGATCAAAATCGGCAAAGCCGCCCGACTCAACGTTGATCACTTGTGAACCGACGTCGTGAACGCCTTTCAGCTTGCCGATGTTCCGATTCTTCTCAACGTAGGCTGTGTTCGTTCCCGTACCGAGGATAAG
Source organism: uncultured Victivallales bacterium (assembly GCA_964345005.1). Lineage (GTDB taxonomy): Bacteria > Verrucomicrobiota > Kiritimatiellia > UBA8416 > JABMPJ01 > JABMPJ01. The sequence continues at coordinate 33,689 of CAYFPQ010000022.1, forward strand.
CCCGATATAGGAAGCGGCACTGAACGTCTGGCCCTGGGCCATCCCAGCCAACAGTGCTGCCACGGTGTCGTTCAGGATAACAAAGTTCTTACCCGGGACACCACGCTCTTCCAGTGCCCTCATGAGTCCGGCCCCAATGTGCGTGCCTACGAGCTCGGGGATCTTGATCTCCTTGGTCCAGTGCAACAGCCTCCCATCATGATCCGGCGTGATAGCAGCCGGGTAGGAAAAGCAGAAGCCGATAGCGTCGAACTGGTCCTGCACGGGTGCCAACGCATCGACCAGGACCGCGTAGAACTCGTCAGCGCTCACTTCGACATCACGACCGGGAATCGCCTGCTTCGCGAAGTGATCAAGCTGGATGCTGCCATTGACGTCAAAACGGGCGATCCCTATGCGCAGGTTGGTGCCACCCGCATCAATTACGGCAACATTCTTGTCGACCGGAACCTCTCCGGAAGTCGACACGTATGCCGGAATCATAGCCAGCGAGCTCTCTTCACCGTCCAGACCGTTCGTCATCTCTGCCAGAAAGCGGTCCACCAGTGTATCGGCATCGTACGCGTCCGCCGAGACCATCTGGCCCCTCAGCCATTCTTGAATATCCATCAGATCTCCTGGTTTCCCCCGCAACTCACACTCACTCCTCGCGAACGGAGCGCTTGTAATGGGTAAGGAAGTGGGCGATGACTTCGTCCGAGGCAACGTCCGAGATGGAGTAAGCGCCTCCGGAGCGCAGCATGCTCTCCGTACGAATCATGCGGATGCCCTTGCGTTCGCGCGACAGCAGTTCGGCGAAGGGAAGGATGCCTTCGGGGAACGTTCGTCCCTGCAGGCTGTAACGGAACTCGTCCGCGCCGTTGTTCTGAACGGTGAGTGTTGCCGCGCTGGCCGTTTCACGCAAGGACACCTCTCGGCCGTACTTCTCCAGTTCCGCTTTCAACTGCTCGTAGGCCGGCATTGCCACATCCGTGATGAAACGCTCGATCTCCGACCGCTCCAGTTCGGCATGCGTCTGCTCCTTCTCTTTGAAGAATGCGCCCAAGTCATCTTGCCAATCAGCCATACGCCATCGCTCCTCGTGTATGGGCGGAAGATAATGCATCCATACGCGTTCGGGACAGAAAAAAGGGCAAGGCATCACAGGGAAACAGGAGTGTGGAGCGGGCGACGGGAATCGAACCCGTATGACTAGCTTGGAAGGCTAGGGTTCTACCATTGAACTACGCCCGCTCAACGAAAGACGGCGAGCAGTGTAGAGATGGATGTTTAAGAGTCAAGCCTTTCCCCTCTTGCCTCCGCCCCTTCGATTACGCTACCTTTCCAATCCCTATCACATCAACCTCGGAGACACGATGAGCCAGACTGATTTCAAAGCCGCCTACAAGACCATTATGGACGATCATTTCCCGCCACAGATGGAGATCAGCTTCATTGACGGCGACGAGCGACAGACGCTCTGCTTCGAGAAGTCGAGTTGGCAGATCGACGGCGTCGACAAGGGCCTGCGTTATGGCGAGAACCCGGGCCAGGAAGCCGCGCTCTACCGTCTCGTCAACGGCAACCTGACACTCGGCGAGGTCACCGCGATTCAACCGGGAGCGCACCTCGCATCCAACACCGAGCTTCTACAGTCCGGCAAACACCCCGGCAAAATCAACATCACCGATGCCGACAGCGCACTCAACATCCTGCGCTACCTTACCGACCAACCTGCCGTGGTCATCATGAAGCACAACAACCCGTGCGGCTGCGCACTGGGCGATTCACTGGCCGATGCCTATGACAAGGCCAACATGGCCGACCGCCTGGCCGCTTTCGGCGGCGCCATTGCTCTCAATGGCGAGTGCGACAAAGAGACGGCTGAACTGATCGTCAAGAACTACGCGGAAGTCGTCATTGCCCCCGAGTTCGCCGACGGTGTGATGGATATCTTTGCCACCAAGAAGAACCTGCGCGTTATGCGCATCGGCAACATGAGCCGCCTTCAGGACTACGCCACGCAGCGCGTGGTCGACTTCAAGAGCCTGATCGATGGCGGCATGGTGGTCCAGTGGTCCTTCCAGCCCGAGGCCCGCAGTGTCAACGACTTCCTGCCCGCGGTGACGACCTACAAGGACAAGGAATACAGGATCAACCGTCAACCCACCGAGGCCGAGTTGAAGGACCTGCTCTTCGGCTGGCTGGTGGAAGCCGGCGTCACCAGTAACTCGGTCCTCTACGTCAAGGACGGCGTGACCGTCGGTATCGGCACCGGCGAGCAGGACCGCGTCGGCGTCGCCGAGATCGCACGCGACAAGGCCTACCGCAAGCTGGCCGACCGCCTCTGCTGGGAACAGCACGGCATCCCCTACAACACGCTCAAGGACGCGGCCCAGAAGGCCGAGATCGATGCGGCCGTGGCCGTGGCCAGGGGCGGCCTGGTCGGCAGCTCCATGGTTTCCGACGCCTTCTTCCCCTTCCGGGACGGCGTCGAGGTCGGCATCCGCGAAGGCGTCACCGCCGTCGTCCAGCCCGGCGGTTCCGCGCGTGACTTCGAATCCATCGAAGCCTGCAACGAAGCCAACGTGGCCATGGTCTATACGGGACAGCGTAGCTTCCGGCACTAGTTAGACGCTGTCCGAAAAGGTCTTTTCGGCCAGCAGTGTTCAGTGTTCGGTGTTCAGTGTTCAGTAATTCCGAGCGGCCAATCCGCTCGACATAGAGTGTCGCAACATGCTAGTGTTCAACAACTTCCAGCCACGAAAGGAGTTGAGCATGCCAGCATGTGCGACACAAGAGACGATAGCCGACCAGCCCACGAACGGCAACCTGTTTTTGCCGGTTCCCGACACCGACTTTCGCGATTATCTGGTCGAAGTGGGCCAGTTGCTTCGATTTGCCCCCGAGATTGTCACAGAGATCGAGAGCGATCTGGATGCGCACGCTCTGGCGAAGAAGAAACTTCGGCTGGAGGACCGTAGGTTCTTCGAAAGCCAGACAGAGGATCTGCCCGAACTGGACATCGAGGATGGTGAGCTTCTGAGCCAGGATCTGACACTGGCCGTTGGCCGCCCCCGGATGCCGGCCGAGGCCGTGTATGTGTTCTTGATGTTGCGCGGCTTTCTCGGTTCGTTGAGCACGAAGCAGTCGCGCCGGTTTCTGCGCGAGTCGATGAGCCTGTACGGCTGGCTTCAGAGTCGGGGGCTTGCGATGCCTGGGGTCAGCACGATTCTGGATAACCTCAACGTGATCAGTCAGAAGACGCGGGAGCTGATCTTCGATCGACAGATTGCACGGATACTCGGTGAAGGGTTTGACGATTTCAAGGCACTGACGATCGACAGCACCTCGGTGAAAGCGAATAGCTCCTGGCCGAACGATGCGAAGATCCTCACGGGGCTTCTGATGCGGGTGAATCGGTTGGGGCAGAAGCTGGATGCGTTCGGGCTGGATAACTTCCGGCAGGGATGGGTTCCGCGCTGGCTCGAAGAGATGGACAAGTTGGAGTTCCAGATCTGCCTGGTGGCCGGCAAGGCGAACTCCAGGGCCAAGTTGAAGCAGGGCTACCGGCAGTTGCTCCGTCGGGCAAAGAAGGCGTTGGCGGCGTTGAAGTCTGAGTTCAACGCTTTTGAGAGCGCCATCCAGATCGGCACCTTTGCACCGAGCCGCCGAGTGCTCCTGCAAAGGGTCATCGAACAGATCAGGAGCGATCTTTCCGATACGCAGCGGGTAATCGACTATGCCTCGGATCGCGTGTTCCATGAGAAGAAGCTGCCCTCCACGGAAAAGGTGCTAAGCCTGTCGGACGGATCGGCCGCCTACATCAAGAAGGGCGATCGCAATCCGATGATCGGCTACAAGCCGCAACTGGTTCGCAGCGAAAACGGTTTCGTTACGAGTCTGCTGGTTCCCGAAGGCAACGCGGCCGATGCCATTGAGCTGGTTCCTGCCATTGCCGAATCGATCAAGCGCACCAGCGTCGTGGCCGACCTGGTCAGCACAGATGACGGGTATGCCTCGGCGAAGGGCCGCGACGATCTGCGCGAGATGGGCATTGCGACTGTCAGCATCAGCGGGGCCAAGGGCAAGAAGTTGACGACACTGGGGGACTGGGAGAGCGAGACCTACCGGGACGCGCGCCGTTATCGCTCCGCGGTGGAATCCTTGATGTTCACGATCAAAGACGGGTTCGCCTTCGGTAAACTGGGACGCCGTGGCATCGATGCCGTACGGGCTGAACTGCTTGAGAAGGTGTTGGCATATAACTGCTGCCGCAGCATTTTGCTCAGGCAGCGACAACGAGAGGAACTCGAACCGGCGGCGTAGATGCCGCCGACATGATCATGAAGACGGCGACTACAGAACAGGTGCGTCAACGTCCGGCTAAGGATGGCCCGACCAAGGCCCTTTGCCCGCGGAAATGTCGCGACGGCAACACCTCACGGCCCGAGCCGCGCCTGAACACTGAACACCGAACACTGAACACTCCCATCCGAAACCCTTTTCGGATGGGCTCTAGTTACAGCCGCAACCGCCTCCACCGACACCACGGCCGCCGGCGGCGGCTTCGCGGGTGAAGTAGACGTGCTCGGCAAGAGAGTCGTCGAGAGGATCGCGGTCGGATCGCATGAGGTAATCCCCGAGATGGGCCCGCTCCCAGGGCTTGACGCTGGCGCAGCCCGCACTGAGTGCGAGAAGAACAGAGACCATCAACAGGAAAACAGCCTTCATCACGGCGCCCCCTGAATGCTGCCCGACACCACGTAGCGGTCGAACCCAGGCGTTCGGACAACACCCGACCGGGTCCAGATGACGCCCTCGGCACCGAAGTGCCGGGTGAGCAACTCGAGCCCCTTCTCATCCCCCATCATGAACGCGGCCGTCGAGAGAATGCCCGCCTCCGTACACGTGGGCGCGACTACTGTGACCGAGAGCAACCCATTGTCTACGGGGTAGCCGGTCTTGCTGTCCACGATATGCCCGTATCGCTTTCCATCGATCATCCGGAACCGCATGTAATCACCCGACGTGCAAACCGCGCCCTTGTCCAGGCGCAGCCCGCCCCAGCACCGGTCCGGCTGCCGCGGATCCTCCAGCCCGATCGACCACGCGCCGCTCTGCGGCGGCTTGCCGGCGACGCGCACGTCGTGCCCGAAGTTGATCAGGGCATCGCGTATGCCCGTCTCCAAGATCATCTCCATTACCTTATCCACAGCGTACTCCTTGCCGATACCCCCCAAGTCAATCGCCATGCCCGCCTCAGGCAGTCGACACTGATCCGGGGTATGCTCCACCCGCGACCACCCAACCAGCGCCCTGGCCGCCTCAACGTCTGTCGCTGCGGGCAGCGGAAGATCCGGATCGTGGTAGTCCCACAACCGCAGCAGCGGGGCCGACGTTGGATCAAAGTAGCCCTCCGTCAGCCAGTGATACCAGTCGCACAACGCCAACAATTCCGCTGCCGCCGCATCGATCGGTACGGCATTCACGCCGGCCTCCCGGTTGATGCGGCTGACCAGGCTATCCTCCAGGTAGAACGAGAACTGCTCCTCGAACTGCGCCACCCATGCCATGACCGACTCACGCAGCTTCCGCGCTGCAGCGGTCGACCGAGCCGCGAAATTCACTTCGCAGGGCGATCCCATCGCCTTGAACACGAACCGCTCAAACGCAGCATTATCCGCCTGGGCCTCGACCCGCTCGTCAGTCATCACAGCCATATGCGTAGTCCCCCGGTGATAAAGTCTGCCGTCGGGTACATCTCTTCCGGCAGCGTCTCGTCCTTGCCCTGCTGATCATAACGGTCGTACCCGATGTCGAAAGAAAGGGTCTTGGTCGGATTCCAGATCAGCTTGATACCGTACCCCACGGTTCGCAGCGCCGACACGCGATAGTCCGACGAGTAGAACTCAGGACTCCCCTCAAAGAAGTACCCGTAGAAATCGGCCGCCGTCTGGTCGTAGTAGCGCACACGCGGACGAACGATCAGATGTTTACCCAGTCGCTGGTACCATGTCAGGCCCGCCGTATGTGCTTCGATGCCATTCGAGTCCTCGTGCCACCGGTAGCTCAACTCGGCGCTTGCCTGCAGCCACTCGATGTAGCGGGTCAGTGAGGTAAAGACGACGAACTTGTCCTTCTCGTCGGGACGAAGCTCGTACACGAGGTCGCCGTTGAGTTCGACCACCTTGTAGGGGTCGGACAGGTAGCCTCCCGATCGACTGTGCGTCAGGTTGAGCGCAGCAATGGTCTTTGGACTCAACACCTGTGTGAGACCGACCATAAGATCGAACGTCTGTTTCGTGTCATCGACCAGATCCGGAACCGTGATGATGTCATAGGTATAGGCCGCGCCCAGGAGAAGCGTCGTGTTCCGCTGGTTCATGGCAATCGCATCGCTCAAAGCAACGCCAAAAGAATCATAGTCGTCCTCCGTACTATAGGCCACCTGCCCGACGAACGTCTGCCGCCCAACGCGTTTGCTAACCTCGAGATGAAGTCCCCACCGCGTATCCTCGACTTCCGCCATCGGGAGCTCGGTGCCGCGGACAGGATCTGGCGGAGGGGGTTGATCGACCGGTTGACAGACCGTGGTTGAGGACGAGCCGCCTCCCCCGCCCCCGCCTCCGCCTCCCGACGAAGGCGTAGCACCGGCCCGCGCATGCCACCTGCGATGGTCCTCTGACTCTTCCTCCTCTTCTTCGTGTTCGTCTTCCTCGTCTTCCTCATCATCGTCCTCATACCCGCCGGACGAGGTCGAGACGACGACCGGGACGCATACCGGCTCAGGAATCTCCACCGGCAAGAACGCCGGTGGCGCGCCGGTCGGCGTGGCGCCAGAGATCGTGTTGAAGATGCCCTCGATCTTGAAAGAGAGGTCAGGGCTCACGGCATGCCGGTAGAGAAAGGTAGGCGAGACAACACGAACCCGACCGTCACGCTCCTGGTAGTAGAGATTCTTCAGGTCAAAGTGCGATGCAGAATCACCCCGCCCGTCCCGCGGTCGTGCCACGTACAGGAATGCTATCAGCACGCCAACTTGAATGCTCCTGGGCAGACGACACATGCTATCCGATTCGGGGGGCTTTCCATACAGCATAGTGCGAAATACCTAGAGCAATCACCATGCCACTATCCGCCGCCAGCAACAGAAACGCCATAAATACGAGAGAATTCCTCATGTTTTAGTACGAGATAAAACACAAAACGTGTCACAACTGAGAGACACCCGCGACACGCGACACACCCAGAGGTAAACGCGGAAAACACCGGCGGCTTATACGGGTTTCAACATCCAACACGGAACACCCAACTTCCAAGTGCGAGCGATTGGTGAATGCCTTGCCACAGGCATCCCATTCTCTGAACTCTCGCACACAACAGTAGCAGCCCGCGCAACGCGCGGGCCTCCTCAATTAGACACTGATCCCCACCAGAAGCCTTTACTTTACACCCATCCCCCCCTCCCGCTAACATGCTCAACCAATGAACACTGACGCGCTGTATCGACCACTCGTTCTGATGCCCTGCTACAATGAGGGGCCGCGTGTGGTTTCCGTCATTGAGGACGTCAAGCGGGCTATTCCCGAAGCAGACATTGCCGTCATCGACGATGCATCCTCCGATAACTCCGCAAGCCTCGCACGCACTGCCGGGGCCACTGTGCTCTCACACGGCTGCAACCTGGGCTACGGCGCCGCGCTGGAGACCGGCTATCTATATGCCAACCGCAACGGCTATGGCCCCGTGCTCCAGATCGATGCCGACGGCCAGCACCCCCCTGACCAACTCCCCCCGCTCCTCGCGGCGGTGCGCAGCGGCGATGCGGACATCGCCATCGGCTCACGGCACATGAATGGGGCCGACAATGGCACGCCGATCGTCCGGCGCGCCGGCCATGCCCTCTTCGCCGGAATCATCCGCGTTCTGACTCATCTCAAGACCACCGATCCGACCTCAGGCATGCAGGCCCTGTCCCGCCGCGCAATGCACTTCTTTGCGAGCGGGGTCTTTCCCTGCGATTACCCCGACTCGGACGTCATCGTCATGGCGCATATGGCCGGGCTCCGGGTCAAAGAGTTCCCCGTGACGATGCGTTCGCGCGAGGGTGGGGCCGCTATGCACTCGGGGCTTAAGCCGCTCTACTACGCGATCAAAATGCTGCTCTCTCTCTTCATTGTGCTTCTCAATGTATTCGAGTGGCACCGTTGGAAGGCACGCACAGATTCACAGGAGGCGGCATCATGTTGACCATCCATCCACGTCAGTTCATCGCCTCGATCATTCTGAGTGTCAGCCTTCTGGTACTTATCGTCCGGCTGGTACAGAAGGGTCGCCTCGACATTGCCTACTGCTGGGTCTGGATCGGCATCTCCGTGGGCGCCATCCTGGTGGTGGTCCGCTATGATTGGCTCGTCAAGCTGTCGCACCTTATCGGCGCCGTGACAATCACCACCACGCTCTTCCTGCTTGCGTTCCTCGTGTTGTTGCTCATGACGCTTCAGTTTTCACTCGTGATCTCGACGCACCGCCGCCAGATCAAGAAGCTGTCGCAGGAGATAGCCCTTTTGCGCGGAGAGCATCCGCCCGCAGGGGAGACTGAAGCCAAGTCCACGGACACACCGACCGCATGAACGTACGACTCGTCCTCGCCACTGCCCCCGTATCGCTGGAGGAACGCTACGGCGCCTTTGCCGGCGCCGCCAACACCGAGCCTTCGTTCGGCCTGGCCTGTCTGGCCGCCAGTGCGCGCGATGCCGGGGCCGAAGTCGCCATTGTTGAGGCGGCGGCAGGGAACCTCCCGTTAGGCGAGACACGTCGCCGTATTCTTGATTTTGCCCCCTCCGTGGTGGGCCTCACCGCGACGACGTCCGGCATTGAAGCTGCTGCGGCACTGGCCGAGAGCATCAAGAGGGAACGCCCGGATACTCTCGTCATAATCGGCGGCTGTCATGGTACGTCGTTGCCCGAGGATACACTGGAAAGCTACGCGGGCTTCGATCTCGCCGTTATTGGCGAAGGCGAGGTGACGCTGGTCGACATCCTGCGCGCAGTCGATAGCGGCCAAAGCGTACCCACCGGTATAGTCGGCACTGTCGAGCGCCGAAGCGGAGCGACCCATCACAATCCGCCGCGCGACCTGATTGACGAGCTAGATTCGCTTCCGCTTCCAGCCTGGGATCTTCTCGACGGGTTTCCGCAAGCCTTCCGTCCCTCCCCCGCACGTATCCGCCGTTGGCCCTGTGCTTCGGTGGTTCTCACCCGCGGCTGCCCCAACCGCTGCACCTTTTGCGACCGATCCGTGTTCGGACGTATGTGCCGCGCCTATACGCCCGCCTACGCCGTACGCATGATCAAGCAGCTTCGCGAGGAGTACGGTGTCCGCGAGATACTGATTGAGGACGACACCTTCATTATCTCCCGCAAGCGGGTAACCGAGTTCTGCGAGCTGCTGCTGGAACAGAAGATCGACATCACCTGGTCCTGTCTCGGGAGAGCCGACCGCGTGAAGCCCGAGCTGCTGAAGCTCATGCGCAAGGCGGGTTGCTGGCACATCACCTACGGAATCGAGAGCGGTGCCCCCGACATCCTGAAGAGCGTCAACAAGAACCTGGATATCCCGCAGATCCGCCAAGCCCTTGAATGGAGCCGCGCCGCAGGTCTCCAGACCAAGGGGTTCTTCATCGTCGGCTTTCCGGGCGAGACCGAAGCCACGATCGCGGCCACCCGCGAGTTGGCCCTATCGCTGCCCTTGGACGACATCAGTGTAATGCTTCTGCAGCCGTTCCCAGGCTCGGAGATCTACGCAACCGCTGCCGAAGCAGGCACGTTCGACTGCAACTGGCGCAAGATGACCACGCTTGAAGCGACATTCATCCCCGAAGGATTCACCAAGGAGTCACTCGAAGCCGCGCACGCACGACTGATGCGCGATTTCTACTTCCGCCCCAGTATCATCGTGCGCCAGATTATTCACCTCGCGGCCCGCCCCCGTGCCGCGTGGGCCACGTTCCAGGGGTTCCTGGCGTTTCTGCAGGTGCTGAAGAAGGGCAGATCATGAAATTCTCGATTATCACCCCTTCCTATAACCAGGGCACATTCATTGAGCGGACGCTGAAGAGCGTGCTCTCGCAGGAGGGCGATTTCGAATTGGAGCTTCGCGTGATGGATGGCGGATCGTCAGACGGAACGCTGGCCGTCCTGCGGGGCTACGAGACAGACAAGCGCCTGCGCTGGACCTCCGGGCCCGACCAGGGACAGAGCGATGCGATCAACCGGGGATTCGAAGACACCGACGGCGACATCATTGCCTGGCTTAACTCGGACGATCTCTACGAGCCCGGTGCCCTTCAGGCGGTCGCCGACGCCTGCAGGGAAAAGCCGTTCGACTGGTGTTTCGGCAACTGTCGCAACATCGATGAGCACGACAACGAAATCAGGCGGGTCATTGCACGCTACAAGCGCAACCAGGGCCTGAACTACAGCTATCGTCGGCTCCTGCGGCGCGATTTCGTCTCACAACCGGCCACCTTCTTCACGCGCGAAGCGTACCGGCAACTCGGAGACATCGACCGGAAACTGTACTACTCGATGGACTACGATTACTGGCTACGATTGGGCAGGATGAGCGATCCGGTCTTCATCGATCGACCCCTCGCCTCGTTCCGCTGGCACAGCGAGTCGAAGAACGGCGCCCTGTACCGCCGGGCCGCATGGGAAACCTACCAGACCGCCCGCCGCCACGCCCGTCCCTCCGAGAGAATCGACCTCGCCTACCATTTCGCACACGTCATGATCCTGAGCGTGCTCTATCCATTCCTGTAAGGGATGGCCCAACAGGTCTCTTGCACGTATCCGAGGCATCGTCCCGAAGGAGACAGAAGGAGACAGGGTCAGACCTAGAAACTAGAATTAAGCGCATAGTTTCTTTACCAG
>CAYFPQ010000023.1:0-42963 GCA_964345005.1 uncultured Victivallales bacterium
AGAGGCAGCCGTCAGCTCTGCATCAGCACAGCACCGTCAGAAATGAGATGCGCCCACATTCCCGTTGGCCTAACACCATGTGTTGACACCTGCAACCGGCTATGGTAGCTTCCCGCCCCTGAAATTCAGCCAGGGAGTTTGGAATGGCAGTGAAGAAGACGACAGCGAAGCGCTCAACTACCAAGAAGAAGGCCGCACCGAAGGCCCGCAAGCCTGTGGCGAAAAAGGTGGCAAAGAAGGCCGCCAGGAAGAGCGCCCCGAAGAAGAAGGCTGCAGCAAAGAAGTCTGCTGCCAAGAAGCCTGCTGCCAAGAAAAAGGCCGAGGCGAAGAAGCCTGCCGCGAAGAAGGCCGCCAAGAAGGCTGCGCCGAAGAAGAAGGCGGCTCCCAGGAAGAAGGTCGCCCCGAAGAAGCCTGTGGCAAAGAAGGCTGTGAAGAAGGCCGCTCCAAAGAAGGCCACGGTCGAGAAACCTGCCGCCAGGAAGAAGGCGGCCGCTAAGAAGGCTCTGGCCAACGACCCTCTGGCTCCGCGCCCGAAGAAGCGCCCGAAGAAGCTGGATGTGTTGCGCCCCGGTCGCAGGAAGGCAAACAATCACACCGTAAAGCCGAAGAGCTACCGGGCCATGACCGCCAAGCAGAGGGAGAAGTACCGCCTTCAGCTTCTGGAAATCCGCGAACGTGTCTCCGGGCAGGTTGCCTCGCTCAAGAATGATTCCCTGACGCGGGCAGACGAGGTGAACATCGAAGAAGACGGAACCGATGCGTTCGACCGTCAGTTTGCCCTCAACCTAGCCAGCACGGAGAACGAGGTCCTGATCGCGATCGATGCCGCCCTCAAGCGCATTGGCGAGGGCACATTCGGCAAATGTCACGAGTGTGGAGGCGGCATCGAGTCGGCACGGCTCAAGGCCATCCCGTTCGTCGAGAACTGCATTTCCTGCCAGTCCGAAGTGGAGAAGCATCGGCCGGGGTACCGTCCCCCGATGCGCCTGGACTAGCCTTACGAAGGAGTGCTTGTGCTGATTCTCTGGTTGAGTTTCGCGATTGCGGTACTGGACCAGGGCACCAAGTATCTCGTGCAGCGCCATTTTCATGTGGGTGATTTCATCGAAATCGTGCCGCGCCTGCTCGACTTCCATTACATCCGTAACACCGGTGCAGCCTGGGGGCTGTTCTCGGGATTCAGCCACTGGCTGGTCGTGGTCTCGTTCGTCATGTTGGTGGTGCTGGTTGTGTTTCGGCGCTCCATTATGACCGACTCCCTCGTTCACCGTTGCGCTACAGCGCTGATGATTGGTGGGATTGTCGGGAACTTGATCGACCGCGTGCGTCTCGGATACGTAGTGGATTTCATCGATTTCTACTGGCTCGACCGCGCGACACCGCACCACTTCCCCGCCTTCAACGTGGCCGATTCCGCCATCTGCATCGGCGTGGGGCTCTATATTCTGACACAGCTGTGGCCGGGGCGAAGCGGTTCGGGCATGGAGCAGGAGTCCGACGGGTCAGCGTCTGCCGCTGCCACCGGGGATTGAGAGGGAATATGGAAGCCTACTTCCTGGCCGGACCCACAGCTTCCGGTAAGACGGCCATTGCTCAGCGGCTGGCCGTGCAGCATGGCTACGAGATTCTCTCGGCCGACTCCATGCTGATCTACCGGGGTATGGACATCGGGACCGCCAAGCCTTCCGTCGAAGAACGCGGCAGTGTGCCTTACCACGGCATCGATCTTGTCGACGTAAACGAAACCTTCAACAGTTGGCAGTACCGTGAGCATGCTCTGGAAGCGCTGGCTTCGATCCAGGCACGCGGCGTTCGCGCCATCGTGGTGGGGGGGACGGGTCTCTACCTTAAGCTGCTGACTCACGGTTTCGCCGATGCGCCGGGGCCGAACCGGGAGCTGCGCGAACATTGGGAGCGCGTAGTGGAGGAACACGGCGTCGATCCCCTGGTCGAGGCGCTACGCGAGCAGAGTCCAACGCTCTTCGAGGCGATCGACGATCCCGGCAACGGTCGCCGGTTGGTTCGCTTCCTTGAGTGGGCAGCGGCGGGCCTCGATTCGCCGCCCCGTAACTGGAGTGCGCAGGATTCCCTCGTGCCCCTGGCCGCCCTGAATGTCGAGCGTGACCTCCTTAAGTCGAGGATTGAGCAGCGCGTACGAGCGATGTATGGTCGGGGACTGTTAAGCGAAGTGCGTGGGTTACTGTTACGCGAGGAAGGACTGTCCTGCACGGCCCGCCAAGCGATCGGCTACGCCGAAGCCATCGACCTTTTGCAGGGGCGCTGCTCGGAAGGAGAGGCCGTCGAACGTACTGCGGCGCGAACACGCCAACTCGCTAAGCGGCAGCGTAGCTGGCTGCGGACGCAGGTAGCGGTCGAGTGGATAGATGTGACAGCCGACAGCAGTGTTGAAGAACTGGCCGAGGCCGTACAGGCGCACTGGGACAGGCATGGCCCGACAGCAGTTGTGGAGTGAACAGAGAAGTGGCTACGGATTACGTCATAGAACCGAGCCGTTGGCAGGTGCGGGATATTCCTGCGCAACTCAGACCGCGTGAGGCGATGGAGCGCGTCGGCGAGGAGAACATCACCGACGACATGCTGTTGGCCATTATCCTGGGCAGTGGCTCGCATGGACTGAACGTTGTGGACCTGGCGCGCGGTATGCTGAAGCATTATGGTTCGCTGACCGCTCTTGCCGGGGCATCCATGCACGAGCTCATGGAGTTTCGCGGTATCGGCATGACCAAAGCCAAAACACTCAAGGCGGCGCTGGAAATCGGCAAGCGGCTTCATGACGAGGCGGTGCCGGGTGATGCGGTGATTCGTACTCCAGCGGATGTGGCGGCGCTGTTGGGGCCGAAAGTGCGCACGCTGGAATTGGAGGTGTTCTGGGTTCTGCACCTGAACACCAAGAACGTGGCCAAGGGGAAACCCAAGGCGGTTACGCAGGGGTTGCTGAATGCAAGCCTGGTGCATCCGCGCGAGATTTTCCGGGAGGCCGTACGGTCGGCCGCGGCCGCCGTGGTGCTGGCGCACAACCATCCGTCCGGTGACCCAACGCCTTCAGCCGAAGATGTCCGCATCACGCGCCAGTTAATTGATGCGGGCAAGATTATGGATATCAAGGTGCTCGACCATGTGGTCCTGGGACGCCCCGGCGACGATTCGGGTCGGGCGTTCACAAGCATGCGCGAAGAGGGATTGATAGCTTTCTAAGGAGATCAGAATGATTCATGAAGCAGCGGCAGTCGGAAAAGGGGTGGAGCTTGGCAAGGACGTTGACGTCGGGCCGTTCGCCTATATCGAGGATGGAGCAAGAATTGGCGATGGCTGCAAGATTGGCCCGCATGCGACCATATTCGGGTCTGTGACCTTAGGCCGCGGCTGTGAAGTGCATGCCGGGGCCGTGCTGGGGGATAGACCGCAGGACCTCGCTTTCAAGGATGCCGAGTCGTCTGTTCGCATTGGCAACAACTGTGTGATTCGAGAGGGAGTCACGATTCATCGCGGCACAAAGGAAGGCACTGAAACCGTTGTGGGTGACGAGTGTTTTCTGATGGCCTTCTCTCATCTCGCGCACAACGTGGTTCTGGCCAACAACGTCATCATGGCCAACGGGGCCGTTCTGGGCGGCTACGTGGAGGTGGGCGAGCGCGCCTTCATCAGCGGCGTGTGCGGCGTTCACCAGTTCGTGAAGATCGGTCGGCTGGCCATGCTCGGGGGTGGCGCCATTGCGACCAAGGATGTGCCGCCGTTCTGCATGCTCAAGAACGCGGAGCACAACACCATCATCGGCTTGAACGTGGTAGGGATGCGTCGTTCCGGGATGTCCTACGAAGAGCGCAAGGCCGTGCAGCGTGCGTTCAAGGTGCTCTTCCTCTCGGGCTTCAATGCATCGCAAGCGAAAGAACGCTTGGAGGAGCTGTTTGAGAGCGGGCCGGCAAGTGAGTTTGCTACCTTTATCGACGGCTCAACGCGCGGCCTTTGCGGCTGTGCCATCCAGCGGAACAGCGGCCTTGATGTATAGCGGGCTGCCGGCGGCTTTGACCAAGTTGCTGACGGTGGCGGTTGTGGGCATCTGGCGGAGGCCGTGCGTAAACACCTTGGCCAGAGTCTCAGAGTCGTCCAGGGCTCGGTGGTAGCGTCCGGGCTTGATGTCCAAGTGGTCCGCTACGCTCTGCAGTCCATGGCTTTCCAGTTCAGGGTACCACTTACGCACCAGCCGCAGGTTATCCAGCACGGGTTCCGGAGGGAAAGACACGGTATGGCGGTGGGCTTCGTGCGCCATGAAGCGCACATCGAAGTTGGCGTTGTGGGCAACCAAGATGGTGTCTTTCACGAAAGCGACAAACTTGGGGTAGACCTCTTTGAAGCAGGGCGCCTCGGCCACGTCTTCGTCAGTCAGGCCGTGGATCCGCGTCGTAGCTGCCGGGATGGGTTGGCCGGGATTCACCATCCAGACCTGGCGGGAAACGATACGCCCGCCTCGTACCTTGACGGCACCGATTTCGACGATGCGATGCTTCGCCGCACTCAATCCCGTCGTTTCCACGTCAAACGCCACGAACGTGGTCTTGCGAAGCTCTTTAGGAATGGGTGCGGCATAAGACAGGGCGGGTGCGATCAGCACAATGACGAAATACCCAAGTACCCAAGACCGAATGAAATCCGAAGCTCGAATGACAAACGGAACGGGGAACAAGGGTCCTTCGAACTTCGTTATTGGGGCTTCCTTCGTTCTTGGGTATTTCATCATTCGCCTTTTCCATTCCTGGGTTGTCAGTGTTACGCACCTTCCGTATGCTGTCAAACATGCTTGATTATCGAACTGGAATCGGTTTTGACGCGCATCGGTTCGAAGAGGGGCGGCGCCTGGTTCTCGGCGGGGTTGATATCCCGCACGAGGCCGGTTTGCTGGGCCATTCGGACGCCGATGTGCTGAGCCACGCTGTTGCCGACGCGTTGCTGGGAGCCGTGGCAGATGGGGATATTGGGCAGCATTTTCCGGATAGCGATGCGCGCTGGAAAGACGCCGACAGCATTGAACTGCTGCGGCAGGTTACCGCGCGCCTGGCGGATGCCGGATGGTCGGTTGGGAACGTGGATGCAACGGTGATTGCGGAAGTCCCGAAGATTGCGCCACACGTGGCGGCCATGCGTCGCAACCTGGCAGAAGCCATGGGGGTCGATGCATTACGCGTGTCGGTGAAGGGGACGACTGTCGAGCAGATGGGTGCCATGGGACGCCGCGAAGGCATTGCCGTGATGGCAATCGTTGCAGTATGCCGCGCAGACAGCGATGCATAGGAAGACAAGAGCAGATGAAGCTTTACAATACGATGGCAAGGGCGGTTACGGATTTCACACCGCTGAACGACAACAAGGTCGGCCTCTACACGTGCGGACCCACGGTTTACAACTACGCCCACATCGGTAATTACCGGGCCTACATTTTCGAGGATATCCTGCGGCGTGTGCTCATCTTCGCGGGGTACGATGTCACCCAGGTCATGAACCTGACCGACGTGGATGACAAGACCATCCGCGGTGCAACTGAGGCGGGAGTTTCGCTCGACGACTATACCCGTACCTACAAGGACGCTTTTTTCGAAGATCTCAAGACGCTGCGTGTTGAGCCGGCCGAGCACTATCCCGCCGCGACTGATCATGTTCCCGAGATGATAGCGTTGATCGAGCGGCTGTTCGAGAACGGCGTGGCCTACCAGTCGGACGACGGTTCGGTCTATTTCAATGTTGGCGCCTATGCCGACTACGGCAAACTGGCGCACCTGGACATCTCCGGGTTGCAGTCGGGTGCACGCGTGGCGCAGGACGAGTACGAGAAGGATAACGTTG
This sequence comes from uncultured Victivallales bacterium, assembly GCA_964345005.1. Classification (GTDB taxonomy): domain Bacteria; phylum Verrucomicrobiota; class Kiritimatiellia; order UBA8416; family JABMPJ01; genus JABMPJ01. The sequence continues at coordinate 5,857 of CAYFPQ010000023.1, forward strand.
CCGACTTCGCGCTGTGGAAGGCGTGGGACGCGGACGACGGTGACGTGGTGTGGGATTCGCCCTGGGGCCGAGGCCGTCCGGGCTGGCACATCGAGTGCTCGGCCATGAGCATGAAGTACCTTGGCGAGAGTTTCGACATCCACACCGGTGGCGTGGACAACATGTTTCCGCACCACGAGAACGAGATCGCCCAGGCGCAGGCCGCCACGGGTAAGCCGTTCGTGCAAACGTGGCTCCATTGCGAACACCTTCGCGTTGATGGGAAGAAGATGGCCAAGTCGCTCGGCAACTTCTACACGCTGCGGGACCTGGTCGAAAAGGGGTACACGGGCCGTGAGATCCGTTACCTGTTGCTGTCGGCACACTACCGGCAGGAGTTGAACTTCACGCTGTCCGCACTCGACGCATCACGCACGGCACTGGGGCGCTTGGACGAGTTCCGCACACGACTGACCGAGACGGCCACCGGTGAGCCGGATTCGTTGCCGGAATGGGCTGTCGACGGGCGTGACGGTTTCCGCGCCGGGGTCGAGGACGATCTCGGCATACCGCAGGCTCTCGCGGCGCTTTTCGATATGGTGCACAAGGGCAACAAGGCTCTCGACGCCGGAGAGGTGGATGGACCGGGCGCCGCAGCCGCCCTGGCGGTCCTCGATGAGCTGGACAGCGTCCTTGCGCTCAAGCCGGATGCCATGGCCGATGGTCCGGACGATGCCGTCCAGGCTCTGCTGGATGAACGAGCGGCGGCACGTAGCGAGAAGCGTTGGGCCGATTCCGACCGTATCCGCGACGAACTGGCTGCAATGGGCTGGGAAGTGCGTGACTCGCCTGAGGGGCAGAAGCTCAGGAGACTGGCCTGATGTCCGGTCTGTTTATTACGTTCGAGGGGCCGGAGGGCAGCGGGAAGTCGACGCATGCGAACGAGTTGGCCGAACGACTTCGTGGGATGGGCTACGAGGTGGTGCAGGCACGCGAGCCCGGGGGTACGCCCGCCGGCGAGGCGATTCGCGAAATACTGCAGCACGACGCCGCGGGCGAGCCCGTGGTCCGTGAGACGGAACTGCTCCTGTTCGCCGCCAGCCGTGCACAGCTTGTCCAGACTGTGATCAAACCCGCTCTTGAGCGCGGTCACATCGTCATCTGCGACCGCTTTGCCGACTCCACCACGGCCTACCAGGGCTATGGCCGCGACTTCGATGTCGAGCGTGTGCTGGACCTGAACGCATGGGCCACGGACGGGCTGTCACCCGACGTTACGTTGCTCATGGATCTCGATGTTGGGGTGGGGTTCGAGCGGATCCATAAGCGCAACCAGGACCTGGACCGGGGCGAAGACCGCTTTGAGCGCGAAGAGCGTGCGTTCCATGAGCGTGTGCGCCGGGGCTATCTGGCCCTCGCCAAACGTTGGCCGGAACGGTTCTGCGTCATTCGGTCCGAGGTCCCGGTCGATGAAGTCTCGGTTGCCGTGTGGCGCGTGATCGAACCCTTGTTGCCGGCTGTAGGCGGCGGGAGGGATACGAATGAGGGTTGACGAGGCATTAGGCTGTCTTGACGGTGCCGTGCAGTCGGGACGTCTCGCCCAAGCCTTCATCGTGGAAGGGCCGATCCGGGGCGAGGCCATGGAGCTCGCCACGCGGTTCCTGATGCGCCTCTACTGCGAAACCGACGGCGAGCCATGTGAGGAGTGCCGTGGCTGCCGGCATGTGACCGGGCGCACGCACCCGGATATCCTATGGGTTGAACCGCAGAAGAAGTCGCGCCAGGTGTCGGTGGAGCAGGTGCGGGCTCTGCAGTCACGCATGGTCCAGACGTCCTATGCAGGGGGCTGGAAAGCCGGTGTGATTGTGGGTGCAGACCGGTTGAACCCCTCGGCGGGCAATGCATTCCTGAAGATACTTGAAGAGCCGCCGGGGCAGAGCCTCTTCATGCTCCTCAGCGATGCGCCGCAGTTCCTGCTGCCGACGATCGTTTCGCGCTGTCAGCGTCTCTCTGTCGGGCGCGATGAACTGCGACTCCCCGATGTATGGCGTGACCGGTTGGTTGATTTGCTGCTCGATCGCGGTGATGGCCGCATCGGGGGAGGTCGCATCGTGGCTGTCGAACATAGCCGCGCGCAGCTGGAGTCGCTGCTCAAAGAAGTGAAGCTGGCAGCCAGGGAACACGAGATGGAGCTGGCCGAAGAGGGGATCACCGATGAAGAGGATGACACACTCGACGCCCGCATCGAGGCGCGATACCGCGAATTGCGGGCCGAGGTGCTGCGTGCCCTGTTGAGCTGGTACCGTGATATACTCGTCTTGCTTTGTGGCGGGGAGTCCTCTCTGGTATACTTTGGGGATCAATTGGAGGTCCTGGTCGAGCGTGCGGGTGAACTGAACTATGCGCAGGCGGTGGCCAATGTGGCCGCGATAGAGAATATGAACCGGAAACTGGAGCAGAACCTGCCGGAGCCCCTGGTCCTGGCGGATGCGTTTCACCGTTTGAAGTGAGTGTGAGGATAGGATGCCACGGTCGGCTTACGTGCAAGTTGAAGATGGTCCACGGTTGATCTGCGAAGCCCCGGAAGGGGTTCCCGTTCACGTGGGTGACGAGTGCATTATCGCCATTGGCGACGTGGAGGAGGTAGGCCACGTCGCCAAGTTGGAGGATGAGCCTGTACCGCCGGAGGAGGGCGAGCATCCACCTCGCGTCATCCGCATGGCCACGCTGCAGGACCACGCACGGGCTAGCGAGAATGCGGTACGCGGTAAAATGGCGCTCGAACGGGTGGCAGAGTTAGCCAAGGAGCGCGGTGTCGAGATCCACATCGTTCGGGGACGCTACAGCTTTGATCGGTCGCACCTGCGGGTGCTCTATTCGACCGAAGGCAACATGGATGAGCGCGCTCTCGGGCGCGACCTGGCCCATGAACTGAGATGTCGGGTCGACCTGCGCCAGATCGGCGTTCGCGACGAAGCCGGCATTATTGGCGGGATCGGGCCATGCGGACGCAACCTGTGTTGCTGTAGCTGGTTGCGCGAGTTTGACTCTGTCAACGTGAAGATGGCCAAGGTGCAGAAGCTCTCGCTCAACCCGGGCACAATTAGCGGCAACTGCGGGCGGCTCAAGTGCTGTTTGCGCTACGAGTACGACAATTATCTGGAGATGGGGCGTGGGTTGCCCAGGACGGGTATGACCGTCGAGTGCCCCGGCGGCTCGGGCCATGTGGTGGCCGTGAACGTACTGGTACAGAAAGTGAAGGTACGTCTCGAAGACAACCGCTACGTGGAGTATGATGCTGACGATATCCGGCCCGTGTACGGGTGCGGCGGTGAAAACTGCGGGAGAAAGCACAATGAAGATCCTCGTTCTGAACGGACCGAATCTTGACCTGCTGGGGAAGCGGGAGCCCGACATCTATGGTCACGCGACGCTGGATGAGATGATGGCCGCCGTGAAGGAGCGGGCGACCGGCCTCGGCGTGGAGCTGGTCTGCGAACAGAGCAACGATGAGGGCGCGCTCGTGACCCGCATCGGCCACTGTGAAGGCGAAGTCGACGGCATCGTAATCAACCCGGCGGCCTACACGCATACGAGCGTGGCGCTCTGCGATGCCATCAAGGCCTGTGGGGTACCGTGCGTGGAGGTGCACCTCTCGAACATCCGGGCGAGGGAAAGCTTTCGGCACGAGAGCCTGACGGCTGGAGCGTGCGTGGGGCAGATCAGCGGGTTTGGAGGCATGAGTTACGAGCTGGGACTTGAGGCCGTGGTCGATTACCTGCAGCGGAAGGATGCAAGATGAAGGTGCTGAGAAGGGTTGTACGATTACTGGTGCTGGTTGTGTTGCTTGCGGTGGGTATCGGTCTGCTGGTTGTGGCACTCTCGCCGCAGCGATGGAGTGACGTCCAAGCCATGGGCAGGGAAGCGTGGATCTCGATCGGCGGCGGTCTGCTTGCCGTTGGGGTTATCTTTGCCTTGAGCGAGTATCGCACGCGGAGGCGCGAGCGGTTTCTCGCCTTCGACAATGACGGCGGCACCGTCAGCATCAGCACCGAGGCGATGGCTGACTATATTACCAAACTCATCGCCGAGTTTCCGTCCGTGGTCCGCATGCGTCCACATGTTCGTCCCCGCCGCGGCGGCGTGGATCTGCTTGTGGATGTGAGGGTCAAGGCCGGTTCACAGGTGCATGAAGTGTGCGAGCTGCTTCAGCAGCGTGTACGCGAACGCGTGGTCGAAGGCCTTGGCATTTCCGAGGTGCGCCGGGTTGAGGTCAATGTGCGGGACATTGTTTCGGAGCACAAGCCGGTATAGGTTTCTTGGTGGAGGTCGCCCTGATCCTTAGCGACTCTGGGATTCATCCACCATACAGGTGAGAGCGGCTCGCTGAGGACAGCTCGCCCTACCTGCAACAGAATGGGTTAGGTAGGGCGAGCCGTCCCGGCGAGCCGAAGTCGCTAATGATTGGGGTGGAGGTCGTGGATATGGGTGACTCAGAAGCGGTGAAGGTGGTCATCGTCGGCTCGATCGGGCTCGACACGATTGAGACGCCGTTCGAGAAGCGTGAATCGCTATTGGGTGGGTCGGTGAGCTACGCCTGCGCTGCGGCTTCATTCTTTACCACCGTCGGCATGGTAGGGGTGGTCGGCTCCGATTTCGAGGACGACCACATGGATGTCTACAAGCAGTTTGGCATCGACTTGGATGGGCTGCAGCAGGTCGAAGGTCGCACGTTCCGGTGGAGCGGTGTCTACGACGCCGACATGATCAACCGGCAGACGCTCTCGACGGAGTTGAACGTTTTCGAGCAGTTCATGCCTGTGATGCCGGAATCCTACCGTGGCGCAGATTACGTTCTTCTCGGCAACATTGCCCCCGAGCTACAGCTACATGTTCTGGACCAGGTAGAGTCGCCCGAGTTCATCGTGGCCGACACGATGGATCTCTGGATCAACATTTCGCGCGAGAAGCTGATCGAGGTCATTGGCCGGGTCGATATGCTGATGCTCAACGACAGCGAGGCGCGCCTCCTGACCGACCAGTATCACCTGCGTGCCTGCGCCGACACCATCCGGTCCATGGGGCCGCGCTACGTTGTCATCAAGAAGGGCGAGCACGGTGCAATGCTCTTTGGTCCCGATGGCCTCTTCATCATACCGGCCTATCCGGTGGAGGCCGTTACAGATCCGACAGGCGCGGGCGACACCTTTGCCGGGGCTATGATCGGACACCTGGCACAGAATGGCGGCGTCAGTGATGAGGCGCTGCGGGTGGCGCTCCTGCATGGTGCTGTCGTAGCATCACACGGCGTGGAGGCGTTCAGCCTGGATCGCCTGGTCCAGCTCTCGCCCGAGGACATCAGCGCCCGCGCAACCGAGTTGCGCCGGATGTTGGCTGTTTAGGGCTGGTAAAAGGATGGAGCGGGAGAGGAGGTTCGAACTCCCGACGTTCAGCTTGGGAAGCTGACATTCTGCCACTGAATTACTCCCGCCCGAGCAGATGGATACATGATACGGGTTTGCCTGGAGAGAGCAAGTTCAGATATCGCGACTGCGCATGGGCCTGCCTGATCGCAGGATTTAGTTGTTATAGGTAACCACTTTTGTCATGATTCTGTTTTCCTGTATCGAGACTCGGAGACGCGGCGTTGATTGGGATTTCGAAGCTGTATTTGGGGCAAGTTGAGCCATCGGACGCGTTGCGCTATGGGCGTCACTCGGAACGCCTGCCGAGTCACTTGCTGCAGTTCTCTCGCGATAAGAAACCGGTTGTGGTTTGGAATACGACCCAGCGGTGTAATCTGCGCTGTGTGCACTGCTATGCGCACGCGGTGACAGGCGAGCCCGTTGGCGAGCTTTCGACCGAGGAAGGCAAGGCGCTACTGGACAACCTGGCTGATTTTGGCGTTCCCGTGATCCTTTTTTCGGGCGGCGAGCCGCTGGCCAGGCGCGACCTGGTGGAGCTGGCAGATCACGCGGTGAGACGCGGGATGCGCGCTGTCATCTCGACAAACGGAACGATGATCAGCGACGCCATGGCCGCGCGGCTGAAGTCCGTTGGGCTCTCCTACGTCGGCGTCAGCCTGGATGGGCTACAGGCCACCAACGACAAGTTTCGTGGCGTTGACGGCGCGTTCGAGAAGGCGCTGGAGGGCATCCGCAACTGTCAGAAGAACGGGATCAAGGTGGGCCTGCGCTACACGATTACAAAGGCCAACGCCCCGGATCTGGATGGCATCTTCGACCTGATCGAGCGCGAGAATATCCCGCGCGTCTGTTTCTACCATCTTGTCTACACCGGACGTGGCGAGGATATCATGACCGACGACCTCGATCACACGACGATGCGTGGCATTGTCGACAAGATCATTGACCGTACAGCCGACATGCATGCGCGCGGTTTGCCCAAGGAAGTTCTGACCGTTGACAACCACGCCGACGGGCCTTACCTCTACTTGCGTATGCTGAAGGAGAATCGTCCCCAAGCCGATAAGGTGATGGAATTGCTCAAGATGAACGGCGGCAACAGCTCCGGACATGGGATTGGGTGTGTGAGTTGGGACGGGACAGTCTACCCCGACCAGTTCTGGCGTCACCACCCGGTCGGCAACGTCCGCGAGCGTCCTTTCAGCGAGATATGGGGCGATGACCCGGTGCCTCTCCTGAAGGAACTGCGCGATAAGCCGAAGCATGTGACCGGCCGCTGCGCCTCCTGCAAGTTTCTCGATGTGTGTGGCGGGAACCTGCGCGCGCGCGGTGAGGCCGCGACAGGAGACCTGTGGGGCGTCGATCCTGCCTGCTACCTATCCGACCAGGAGATCGGCATTGCATAACTCGGGGCCCAAGGTGATTGCATGGGAGTTGACGCGTCGGTGCGCGTTGCGCTGTAGGCACTGTCGTGGCTCGGCCCGTGATGAATTCTACGAAGGCGAGCTTTCCACCGAGGAATGCAGGAAGGTGATCGATGGCATCGCCGAGTATGTGAAGCCCGTCCTTATTCTCACCGGCGGCGAGCCCATGACTCGCCCGGATATCTACGAGCTGGCTCGCCACGCTGCCAACACGGGCATGCGTGTTGTGATGGCGCCCTGCGGTCACCTGCTCACGCCCGAAACCGCCTGCAAACTCAAGGAGTCGGGTGTGCAGTGCATCAGCATCAGCATCGACGGCTCGACACCGGCGAAACACGATACGTTTCGCGGTGTCGAGGGAGCATACGCGCGTACGATGGAAGGGCTCCAGCACGCCATCGATGCCGGTATCCAGTTCCAGGTGAACACGACGGTAACGAAACTGAACGTGGACGATCTTCCCGCCATCCTCGAACGGGCGATTGAGCTGGGCGCCATCACATTCGACATCTTCTTCCTCGTGCCCACCGGACGGGCGGGTGCACTGCGTGACCTGGAGATTTCACCCGAACAGGCTGAGCGGGCACTGAACTGGGCGGCGGATATGGCGGAAACAGCACCGATTCGTGTGAAAACCACCTGCGCGCCGCATTTCGCGCGTATCGTGCGTCAGCGGCCAAAGGCTGAGGCGCCTGCGGGGCGTCCTGCATCGACCGGCGGTTGCATGGCAGGCGAAGGATTCGTGTTCATCTCTCATCGCGGTATCCTGCAGCCGTGTGGCTTTCTTGACACACCGTCTGGCGATCTGCGCAAGGTACACTTTGATTTCCGCCAGGCATACGAGGAGTCGTGTGTTTTCCAGGATCTTCGTTCCCACGAGCGTTACGAGGGGAAGTGCGGGGTATGTGAGTTCGTGCACGTCTGCGGCGGCTGTCGGGCACGCGCCTACGAGCTGACCGGCGACTACCTGGCGGAAGAACCCCAATGTACTTATATTCCGCGACGCTCTGAGCTACAGGAGAGTGTGCCATGACGAACCATGACGAGCTTATCGTTTCTCTCCAGCGGGGCATCCCGCTCAAGCGGCGTCCTTTCGCAGCCACGGGGCGGTCAGTCGGGTTGTCTGAAGAGGAGGTGTTGGCAGCGATTAGGACGCTCTTCGACGAGAAGCGCGCGCGTCGGTTTGGAGCCGTGTTCGATGTGCGTCGGCTTGGGTATCTGAGCGCACTGTGTGCCGTGGACCTTCCCGAGGAGAAGATCGAGTCCTGTACGGCGGCATTGAAGCCGTATGTTGGGATCACACACTGCTATGAACGGGGATGGCCGACAGACCTGCCCGCCGATGGGCCCGGCGGCGGTGGCGGCGTGCACGTACCGAACATCTGGTTCACCCTCGCGCGGCTCGACGGTCTGTTCCAGGAGGAGCTTTCCCGGATAGAGCAGATGCTTGCGCCGCACAGGCTGTTGGTTTTGCCCGCTATCCGGCGGTTCAAGATCGATGTTGTGTTCGACCCGTCACGGCGTAACCGGGCGGAGGTCTTCCCCGGGATTGACCTTGCGGGAGCGGATGCGGAAGGAGCAGATCTGAAGTTCAGTGGCTTTTCCGAACGCGACAAGACGATCGTCAGGGCCATGCAGGGCAATCTGCCTCTCGTCGAAGCACCTTTCGAAAAGGTGGCGACGACTCTGGGGATGGTGCCGGACGTACTGGTCGGGAAATTGCAGGAGTGGAGCAGTAACGGTGTGTTGCGGCGTATCGGCGTGATTCTTCGGCACCGTAATATGGGTTTCAAGGCCAACGGCATGTGCGTGTGGAAAGTGGACCGCGAGCACGCCGTTGAGGCCGGTCGAACCCTCGCCTCGTTCCCGCAGGTGACCCACTGCTATCAGCGACCGCGTGATCCCGACTTTGATTTCGACCTCTATGCCATGATACATACAGGATCGTGGCCAACGACGATTGAGTTGTTTGAGCGGTTGCAGCGGGAAGCAGGGCTTGAGGGCGGTCGTGTGCTTTGCTCGTTGCGGGAGTTCAAGAAGACAAGCCCAATGTATTTCTGTGAAGATGAAACCAAAGCATAAGTCCGGTCGACGAGTTGAGCCCGCGCTGCCGATCAACCTGTTGCCAAAGGGGCGACGTTGCGTTGTTGTTGGTGGCGGGGCAATCGCGGCACGCAAGGCGGGGCACCTCGTCAAGGCCGGCGCAGAGATCACGGTGATCAGCCCGGAGCTATCCGATGCGCTGAAGGCCATGGCCGATGCAGGACAGGTGACATGGCAGGCGCGTACATTCGAGGACGGCGATACGGATGGGGCGTTCGTTGTGTTCGCGGCCACGAACGACCGGGCTGTCAACCGCCACGTGCTGGAAGCCTGCAAGCAGCACGAGATCATCTGTTCTTCAGTTGACGGCAACTGGCCGGATGGCGACTTCGTGACCCCGGCAACGTTTCGCAAGGACAACCTCACCGTTTCCGTCGCAACCGGCGGGCAGTCTTGTCGCCGTTCGCGGTTGGTCAAGGACAGCCTGGCACGACATGTGGCGATGGTTGAAACGGCCGACCTCGTTGTTATCGGTACGAGTCATCACCAGCTCTCGCTTAGCGAGCGGGAACCCTATCACATGGCGGGGGAGCGGGCGCAGGAAGTGGGGCGCATGCTCGCCCAGGTATGGGGTATCCACGAGTTCATGATTCTCAACACCTGCAATCGCGTTGAAGTCTGGGCTGCTGTATCCGACGAAGCGCTCGACAGCGGTCTTGTAAGACAGATCCTCGCCTTCGATCACCTCCCGGACGATCGTTACTACGTGAAACACGGTTACGAGGCGTTCGTGCATGCGGCCATAACGGCGGCGGGGCTGCTCTCGCAGACTCCTGGGGAAAACCACATCGTGGCCCAGGTCAAGGAGGCGCTGGACACGTCGCTTCAGGCCAACTGGGCCGGCAGTCTTGTCCAGGACTGGGTGGGGGCCACACTGCGCGTCTCCAAGGCAATCCGGGCCGACGCCGGTCCGCTCCTACGCGACTTCGAGATCGAGGATCTCTGTCTCGACTTTGTCGATGCGGAATTACCCGTGGCGTTGCGCGATCGGTCGGTCTTGTTGCTGGGGTCCGGCGTCGTGGGTAAGGCTGTGCTCGCCCGCGTGCTGGCCCGGGATGCGGGTTGCGACTGGTGCTACCACGTAAACCAGCCGGAGGTGCCTGTCGGCGCGGAGGACCGCATCAACCTGTTTTCTTTCAACCTGCTGCGCGAGCAACTCTCCAAGAGCGATGTCATTCTGTGCACGACGGCTCACTCCGGCTATGTCCTTCACCGCGCCCATGCGCCGTTCCTGAACCAGGAGCGCGACGTCCTCATCGTTGACCTGTCGATTCCGCGTAATGTCGATCCGGAGCTTGCGGATGCCATGGACAACATACGGATCGTTGACCTTGATGACCTTAAGCACTGGTACCGCCGTGAGGCTGCAGACCTGGACGCGATCAGGCGTCTGGCGGATGAGACAGTAGAGCAGCACAGGGACTTGTATGACCGAATCGTCACTACGTTTACAGGTGGGAACGCGTAGCAGCCGCCTTGCCATGATTCAGGCGCAAGGGGCGCTTGACCGTCTGCGCGAGCGGTTGCCCTCGGCGTCCTTCGAACTGGTCGAGTACTCGTCCCCCGGCGATCGCGACAGGAAACTGGCCCTCCAGGAGAGCCCGGAGGACTTCTTCACTCAAGACCTCGACGATGCCGTGCTGGACGGATCGCTCGATGCTGCCATCCACAGCGCGAAGGACGTCCCCGAGACACCACGCGACGGGCTGGACTGGTGCTGGCTGACGAATCCTGAGGATCCGCGCGACGCACTGGTTCTCAGGCCTGGTGAATCGAGGGGAAACTGGCCGGCGAAGCCACGGATTGGCGTGAGCAGTGATCGGCGAGTTGCATGGTGTCAAACCCACGCGCCGCAGGCGGAGTTGCTCCCGATACGAGGGAACATCGAGGACCGGCTGGCGCAGCTTGATGCGGGAGACTTCGACGCTGTTCTCATGGCTGGCTGTGCACTGATTCGTTTGGGAATGGCGGACCGCATCAGCGAGTGGATATCCCTTGATGATCTGCCGACACCGGAGGGGCAGGGGAGCCTGGCGCTGACGTTTCGTGCCGGCGACGAACGATTCACGCGCCTACGTAGTCTTTGCGTGAGGCCCGTGACGTTTGTGGGCGCCAGTGTTGGTGACGCATCGTTCTGCACCGTGGCGGGAGTCGATGCGTTGCAGCACTGTGACGTCTGCCTGCACGACACACTCATGGCCCCCGCACTGCTGGCGCATCTCCCGGATGGGGCAACCTGTATCGATGTTGGGAAGCGTGCCGGAGCCCACTCCGTTCCGCAGAAGGATACCACGCAGATGATCCTCGACTATGCTCGCCGGGGAAGGCGCGTCGTGCGCTTGAAGGGGGGCGATCCGTGTATCTTCGGGCGACTGGCCGAAGAGGTGGACGCGTTGGACGCGCTGCGCCTGCCTTACCGTGTGATCCCCGGGATCGGTAGTCTGAGTGTGATGGGCGCCTCGACGGGAGTTCTGATGACACGGCGGGGTGTATCGAACGGATTCACCGTCATGACCGGCCGTGGGAAGGGCGGCCCGGTATCTCCGGTAGGCAGTGCGGACCGGGTCAAGCTGCCGATCGTGCTTTTCATGTCCATATCGGTGTGGCCGGAGTTGAAGAAGGAGCTTGTGGAGGATGGGATGAACGAGGAAACGCCTGGCGCGGTTGTCCTCAACGCGGGCTCGATCACCGAGCAGGTTATTCGCGGCAGCGTGGCAATGATCGGCGACCAGGTTGCCGAAGCGGTAGAGAAGCTCGAGGGTCGCCCGGCCGGCTTGATTGTAATTGGCGAGGTCGCGCGCTTCGGGTTCACGTATGACTGGGGCGCATTGCAGGGCGAGCGCGTGCTGCTTACCTGCAGCGAGGCGCTCCAGGGCGAGGCATGCCGTGAAGTGCGTGATGCCGGCGGTATCCCGATACCGTTGCCGCTCATCCGGATGGTGCCCGCTCCCGCGGCTGTCGAAGCCATAACGCGTGTTGCCGAGTACGATTGGCTGGTCATAACGTCGCCTTCGGCTGTCCGCTGCTTGTTGGCGGGGCTGAAGACGTCAGGTGTCGATCTGCGGAGCTTACCATCTATCATGGCTTGCGGTCCTGGCACACAGCGCGAACTCACGGCAGCGGGGCTGACGGCTGACGCTGTGCCTGTCAGCGGCTTTGGAGCGGAAGGACTGTTGCCCCTCGCACAGGAGCAAATTGCCGAGGGAGCGCGGGTCCTGCGTGTGCGATCGGACAAGGCTGGTCCCGTGTTGGCTGAAAAACTACGGGAGCAGGGAGCCACCGTGGATGACGTTTGCATCTATCGCAATGAACCGGTAGCCGAAGGCAACCTGCCCCCATTCGATATCGCCTTCTTCGCCAGCAGCTCGGCTGTCAGCGCATTCGTCGACGCGTGGGGCGCCGAGGCGTTGGCTGGCAAGAGCGTGCTGGCTATCGGTCACCCGACAGCCAAAGCACTCGAATCCGCGGATATAGCCGACTCACTGGTCAGCCCCGAAGCAACCGTCTCGCACGCCATCCCATACCTTGCTGCGAAGAGCGTGAACGCCGCGTTCCGCCGTCTTGACTGCAATGGATAACCGCCGCGAAGCGAGATCTGTCGATAGAGTATACGGATCGTTTCTGTGTGCTAGTAATCCCGCACAGTCAGGCTGCGGGCACCTATGCGAAGCGGGAGTGTTGTGGTGAGGGCGGTGAGGATGAGGGACCAGGCGGCGGCTATCACTACGGCGCGCAGCAGTCCTGTGGCGGATAGCAGCCCGTTGATGCGTACGTGGAACAGCAAGCCGAACGGAACGATGGTCAGGAGCATGAAGGCCAGGCTCAGAACGAGGTTGAGTGTGCCGCCGAAGCTGGAGACGATGGCGGCGGGGTTGCGGGAGCGCAGGTCGAGAAAGATGGCCCCCAGCCCGATGGAGAGCCCTGAGACCGCCAGCGATATGCAGGCGGCGAGACCAACCGCCAGGAGCCGGACCGGCCAGTCGGCCCGCAGCATTGCGCCGGAAAGCAGCATGAGACCGGTGCTGATGGGGAGCAGCGCGATCACGGCCAGGGCGAACTTGGCCCGCACGATGCGTGACATCTTGACGGGCGAGAGACCGAGCACCCAGAAGCCCTGGCCCTCGAGGCTGAGTTGCGGATAGACGAAACGCGATCCCAGCGAGCATACTACCGCGGAGACACTGAACACGTTCAGGAAGGTGATGGTGTTTCGCCAGGCATCGGGCAGTGCGTGGTACCGGAAGTTGCGCAGGTTGGCGAAGTAGAGCGCAAGGAGTCCGAAGAAGATCAGCGCCTGGCTCCATTGCGTGGGGTCACGGAAGAAGATGCGGACATCTTTGAGTGCCACCGCCCGCACGTCGGCGCCTATTCCGCGCAGCATGCGTTCGGCAAATGGAAACAACACTGGTGCATGCTTGCCCCGCCGCACGCTTCCCACCACGCGTCGCCACGAGGTAACAAAGGTAACGCTTCCGATCACCTCCACCACCATTACGAGCAGTGCTGTGGTGGAAGCCAGGAGCAGCCAGAACATGCCACCGCGGAGAATCTCGCCGCGAGTGAGCGAGAGGATGCCCGTTGCAACCCACCAACTCGGCACCAGTTTGTTGGTGGCAGGACGGAGTCCGGGGATGAGCCTGGAGAGGGTGAACCGTATATCCGCGTCGGGATCGTAGCTGTCCTGCCATAGCGACCAGATGAGCACGGCACCCACCAGCGGGATGGCTGCGACCAACCACTTGAGGGCACGTCCCGTGGGTGACCAGCGGACGATCAGCAGGACGAGGACCGACCCGACTCCCGCACAGAGCAAAAGAAACGGCAGCGAAAAGAGCAGTGTCCAGACGGCAAAGAGCGGCCCTAACTCAAGAAAGTAGGCATAGGCAGCGACAAAAGGGATAACGACAAAGCCAAACGACCAGGAGGCGTAGACGGCGGATTGATAATACTTGTAGATCACGACACGCGAGACGGTAAACGGTCGGGTCAGCAGGAACGGAATTTCGTCGGAGCGGAAGATGGTGGAGTAGCCGGTTACGATTCCGGACATGACGAGCATTGCCCCCATACCCATGAAGAACAACGAAAAGAGATGGTTGAGGATGAGCCGTCCGGCGCCGCCAAGCTGGTTGAGGAACCTGAATCCGTCAAGGAAGAGGAGGTAGAGCCCGACCTCGAACCCAAGTGCAAAGAGGGCGACGAAGAGGACTTTGAAAGGGGATTGCGCTCGCAGGATGCGCCCGTTGTTGTGGAATCGCCACCAACTCTTTTTGATTAGGCCTACAGTGATTGACATGGTCTACTACTTAGTCACGGGTTGTCGGAGGAGACGGCCTCCGTAAATGACGAATAACGAAATACCCAAATACCCAAAGAATGACTAAGCCCGAAGCCCGAAACAGAAGCGTAAGTCCGTTCGGCATTCCTGCTTCGGATTTGCTTCGTGCTTGGGTATTTGGTCATTAGGAATTCCAACAATGTTGGTCAGGCGTACTGTTCTGCTGTCAGTTTCAGGAACACGTCTTCCAGGTTGCTGCCATTGGCTTCGGATGTCAGCTGTTCGAGCGATCCGAGGGCGACGACCTTGCCTTTCATGATGATGCCGATACGGTCGGCCACATCTTCGGCCAGCGCGAGAATGTGCGTGGTGAGAAAGATGGTCATGCCGTTGCGGGTACGTTCGATAAGGAGGTCTTTGATCAGGCGAATGGTGTAGGGGTCGAGGCCCACCAGGGGCTCGTCGATGAAGAGGACCTTGGGGTCGTGCAGGAACGTTGCTGCGTATACGAGGCGTTGACGCAGGCCGTGCGAGAGGTCCTTCACCAAAACATTCCGATACTCGTCGAGAGAAAACGTTCTGAACTGCTCCTCGAGTTGCGCTTCCACGAGCCCGCTTGACAGGTTGTAGATTTCGCCGGTGAAACGGAAGAACTCGGTGGTGGTGAGCCGATCATAGAGATAGGGCATGTCCGGGATGTAGCCCATCTTGAGCTTGGCGTTGACGGGGTCCTCCGCAATGTCGATTCCGCATATTTCGATGCTGCCGGTACGTGGCCTGAGAAGCCCGGTCATCAGCTTGATAGTGGTTGTCTTGCCCGCCCCGTTGGGTCCCAGGAAGCAGAACAGCTCGCCTCGGGGTACCTCCAAGGTCAGGTCATCAACGGCCACCAGTGAGCCGTAGTGCTTGGAAAGATTCTTAATTGAGATCATGACGCATCCTCTTCTTCCTCAAATACCTGGTCCGCCCTGCATTTCTCGAGCGTCCAGCCAATCGGGGTTTCCTGGCGTAGAATCTGGCCCTGGGCATCGATCCAGGCGTGGGTCCGGCTGCCGGCGTACTCAATCTCGAGCTTTGTTGACTCAACCGGGCCCTCGTCCAGTTCGATGGTCTCGCGCAGCAGCGCACGCACGGTTGCGCTTTCCTTCCCCAGTGTCATTGGGTTGAAGGTCTTGACTTTGACGTACTGTCCCACTTTCAGGTTGCGGACCGCAAGGGCGGTCATCGGGGAGTGAATCACGATATCGTCCGGGATATCGACCCGCATCCGGCTTGTCTGGCCGGCGGTATCGATGACAAGGTCGAACGGGCCTTCGCCGCTACGTTTGCCGGTGACATCAACGTCGATGACGCCGCTGTGCATGCTGAACTCGAACTCCTGCATACGGTAACTCATGTCGAGGTAGGCCGAGGCGACGGTCTGGATGAGCTGAGAACGCCCCATCATCTCGATTCGTACATGGGTGCGGTTCTCGAAGACGATATGTCGAAGCAGTTCGTTGTCGTTGACGTCGACAGACGTGCGGGAGTAGCCGATGGGCTTCCCGTTGTCGAGGACACGCATCCACGTGTCAGCTACAAGAATATCCCTGCCGATGAGCCCATCGTATCCCTTGAGTGAGTGCGTAAACCACTCTGGATGCGCCTCGTAGCGTAGAAGCCAGAACAGGGCGCCCAGCCACGAGAGAACGATAGCAATCCTTATGATGGGTTTCCACTTCACGAGTCGAAGTAAGGGGCCAGTTGCTGCGCGGCCTTGTCAACGCGCTCCTGCATGCTGACCACGGCGGGGTCATCATCTATCGAACCACTGTTGGCCGCCTTCCACTTCTCATAGTTGCGCTTGGATTCCTCGTAGGCACTGCGCAGTCCGGGGGCCTGGTTCTTCATCTTCTGCAGTTCGTTGGCGTAACGAGTGCGCTCGTTACCCTCCGCTTTGTCGCGGGACGCGGTGAGGCGCTTAACTTTGCTGGCGAAACCCTTGTAGTCAGCCGTAGCTTTCCTGTAGTTCGCTGCATGCGGATTCTTCTCGGCGGCGCGCTTTCGTGCCTGGCGCAGTTGGGAGGAGGCGCGGCCATGTTCTGCCAGTATGGAACGGACACCGGGCGGTAACCGGGCTAGGTCGCCGTCCCGGATAACGAGGTCGCGTGTGCGCACAAGGAGGGCCTGCGAGGCATCGGTACCTTCGCGCAGGCAAACGGCTATCTTGCCACCGTTGCTGGTTCGAGTCTCGGTCACGGACACCAGCGCACCGGGCACCAAGTCGCCACAGTGCTTGCCCGCTTCGTCGTAGCAGCGAATGGATGCGCCGGCCGCCACCCCGAAGTGTCCCTCGCCGAAGTCGGGTGGCGCGAGAGCCTTCTCAATGTCGATACCTTCTGTAGCCGGCTGAGCCGTTTCGACGGGACCTGTATCTCCAAACAGCTCCGTCATCCGCTGGTTGAGCCGCGCGATACGTTGCGCGTCGCCGGTCGCTTCCACAGCCTGCCGCATGGCGTGGTAACCGGCGTTGATATCCGGGCTGCGCCCGCCAATCTCCTTCAGCCAGATGGGGTCCAGCCACTCCGACACCAGATGGAAAAGCGCCTGCCACGCGTTGGATGGCTGCGCTGGATCGTGATCACCTGCCAGCTCGCGGTCCGCCAGTACGAAGGCCGCTGCATCGTTATCCGAGCCCACGTGTCCCAGGATGGCCGCGCAACGCACTTGGGATATGAAGGCCGGATGCTGGCGGGCCCAGTAATCGATCCTCGCGAGTTGGTCGAAGCCCTTCATCTGTTCGTGTGCCTGGAACTGCTCCATGGCGCGCGCCATGCCGCGGTGTACCGCCGCCACGCGTACGCCGTAGGCTGCAACGGCCACAGCGATGGAAAGGGCAATGAGAGCGCCTGCGAATACGGGAACAAACAGCGAGTTTCGAGTCATCATGGGTTGGCCTCTAACGATTGTGGAGGATTCCGTAGCGAGGGGATCCTGTACAGTCTGGAAATCCGTTGATTGGCTTCGGCGAGCGCGGCTGTATCGAGGACAAGTTCAATGCCGATGCCCTGCAGACCAACCCGCTCGACGTTTCCGCCCTCCCCGATCACGCGGTAGATGTCGCGCATGTTGCGTATCGGCTGGCCGTTGATCGAGGTCACGATCTCCTGGCGAAACATCCCGTAATCCTGGTTGATCCGGTCGGGCAATACCCCGGCAAGTATCACGACCCGGTCGCCCGGCGCTTCAGGCGATGTGGCGCGCGCGAGGTAGATGTGAGCGAGGCGTGGGTCAACGTTTCGAGTCCAATCGCTACCGCGAGAGCGAAGGAAGTGGCCGCTCAACTCGAGCAGGACCAGTCCGCCCTCAATCAGGTAGGGCGCTTGTTCGCGCAACGTGTTCTCGGGAACGAGAGCATCCGCGGCGCGGGGGCGCGATAGGCGCAGAACGAGTTCCAGCTCTTCTCCGTCGCGGATCACGCGCAGCGGAACCCTTACGCCCGGTGTCCGGCGAAACTTGATCAGATGTGGCAGGCTGATGCGTCCAAGATCGGGGTCCGTGTAATAGCCGAGGTTATCGATACGATGTCCATCCCACTCCAGGAGGATGTCATTGGGTTCGAGACTCTTCTCGGCTCCGGAACCGGCAAGGCATGCGAGAATGAGAATGCCGTCGGACGTCTCGGACGCACCCAGATAGGCACGCCTGACCGGGTCGACAAGCGGTCGCCATTGGAACCCGGCCATCGCAAAGCCTCTGTAGGGCTCTTGCTGTGCATCGGCAAGAAAGCGGGCAATCACAAAACTGGGCAGGACCTCCGCTGTGCGCCGGCTTCCGCTGTATTTCAGGACGATGCCCGCAAGGCGGCCTGAATCGGTCGCCACAATGGCCGACTGGCCGTTCACGGCGATATCGGTAATCAGTGTATAGAGCAGTACGGGGTAGGGGGCCGACGGCAACTCGGTCATCTCCATGGAGAGTATCTGAGCACCCCCGGTTTGCAGTGCGAGGGTATTGTCAAGCTGGACGACCTGAAGCGGCATGCTGGGTTCGGGTCGCCGTTCGGGGAATGTCTCGACGGGGAGGAACGGCGTGATATCGGCGGGCAATTCGAGAAGCGCGAGTCCAATCTGGTGATCGGACTGCACCACTCGTGCCGAGAGGCGTTCGCCTGATTGTGGACGCTGCAACTCGATAAGCGTGCCGTTGCGGACCAGGGCCTCGCTCGTGAGTATCCGGTGAGAGCCGACAGCGATGCCGTAACCGGTGCGGTTATGGGGTTTGCGCTTCTGCCACGGCATGTAGGCGTCGAATTCCTGTGCCGTGACCGTTATCCTGACCAGCGACTGAGCCAACTCACCGGCGGGGGCTGCATGCGTGGGGGTGACGAGTAGCAGTGTCGAGACAAGCCAGAGAAGCAGGAATCGTGCAGGTGTCATGGCTGCTCTCCTGTCTCATTGTGAGGGTGATAGTAGCTGGGGGCCGGCAGTCCATAGCGTTTCATGATCTCGCCGTTGGCGAGGTCGGACGCAGCGGCATCCAAAACCAGCGTCTGCTTCATGCCTTCAAACTCGACTTCATGATAGCCCCGTTGCGGGGAGGCAAATGCGGCTTCCATATCGCGGAGTGTGCCAATCGCGCGGCCATTGACGCGCCCGACGATTCCATTAAGAAAATCGCCCGTATAAGTGTTGACCGAGTGGGGGAGGCGTCGAATGAGGGCAACGAACTGATCTCGATTCCGGATCAGGTCATCCTGTTTGGCATAGGTGCGGTAGTAGAAGAGTTGCTGCGTGTTGGGAGTGGACTTGCTCTCCCCGACGGTTCGAAGGAAGTCCTGGCTGAGTGGTGCAAAGACGAGGCCCGCATAGACAAAGTACTCAGGGCGACGGTCATACTGGTTGCGGAAGACAAAGGGATCCGCCGGATTGGTCAGCGGCAGGACAATCTCGGATGCCTCGCCTTCGCGCCAGATCCGACAGCGAATCTGGTCGCCCCACTGCTTCCGCTCGAGCAACTCGGCAAACAGGACATGGTTGCCGTTGAGGGCGATATTGCCGTCATTGGCGATATCGTGGCCATCGATTGTGAGGAGCACATCGCCTGCACGAAGCAGTCCGGTGGCGCTGCCAAAGGGATCGACATAGTACAACACGACTCCGGACTCGTCAGGGGGAAGGGCAAGGCTCTGGCGCAGGGCGGTGTTGCGGGCGGGCAGAAAGAAAGCGCCCAGTTCGGGGTATCCGTCGTAGGTGCCGTCTTCTATGTCCTCGAGGAAGTGGCGAATCACCGGGAGCGGTATGGCGTAGCCGATGTTCTCAGCCCAGGCGAGGCCCTGGAAGGCGAGTCCGACAACCCGGTGGTCGAACAGGATGGGGCCGCCGCTGTTTCCCGGGTTGATCGCAGCATCGACCTGGAGGACAAGGTGCTGGTCGACCCCGCTGTGGGAGTAACCGCTGTAATCGATACGCGAGACCACGCCGCGCGTCACGGAAATGCGGTTGCCGCCCGTGGGGTAGCCCAGCACGGTTACCTCGTCATTCAGGGCAGGAATGGTATCGGCAAGCGCGAGGGGGGTAACGTCCTCGAAGAAGGCGGGGTCGTCAACGGTGAGGGCTGCGAGATCGCAATCATGTGCGATGAACGCGACACGGGCAAGGTAGCGACCGGGCTGACCGTCGCGCGACACTTCAATGAAACGGGCGTTGGAGACCACGTGTGCATTGGTCAGGATACGGCGCTTCGCGATGACGAATCCCGTTCCCGTTCCGTTGCCGGGGCGCCCCGCCTGCCACGGCATGGCATAGTCCTCGTTCTGGAAAGTCGCATAAATCTTGATGACCCCGCTGAGGAGAGGCGCGAAACGGGATTGAGCTGCGGCCGTGCGCGTGGCCGCAAATAGTGGCAATGCCAGGGTTGCCCCGAGCACCAGGGCCTTTGCGTTTGAAATTCTCATATGCCGTGAGATAATACCGACAGCGGACAGCCAGGGACAGTAAGAAAGAGGGTTGCGATGGGACTCAGCGATAGGGACTACATGCAGGCGTCTCGACCGAAACGTCGCAGGAAGTCACAGGGGGTCGACTGGTTGGCCAGGGTTCGCTTCTTCATCTGGCGCCTGTTGCACCGACGCTAGAACTGGTACATCAGGTAGCCTGACCAGTCCATCTCGTCGAAGTCGAACTCGTCCAGGTTGTCGAAATCCTCGAACGTGTAGGATGCCTGGATGCTGAGGGCAAGTCCCCCGAGCGGCATGTCGAAACCGAGAATGAGCTGGTAGTAGATGTCGGACCAGTCGCTATCGTCGTCGCTCTTCACATACGTGGCCAGTGCGCCGATACCGCCACGCCAACCACCGTCTGAGAGCATCAGGTTGATCTCCGGTGTGATCACGTAGTCCACGTCGTTTGAGCCAAGGCCGCTGCCGTACTGCGCGCCGAGCTGCCAGAACGTGTTGCCCTCGTGGTACTCGTAGACAAGGCCATAGGTGGTCTCGTCGTCAAAGGCCACTTCGCGTTCGGTGTCCTGTTCGGCGTTATAGCGCGCCCCCACGCCGAAGCGTTGAGAAGTGCGGCCCCGCGCATGGGCGGAGGAGAGGCAGAGAAGAAGAACGAGCGAGATTGAGGTAAGTGCTTTCATGGGCGGGACGATACCAAATCCATGATTGATCCCTCAAGAACGATCCAGTAGCCTGCTTTCCTTTGCGATATTGGGGAGTTTCCAGCCATGGGTAGCCGATTCAAAGAGGTGTCGAACCGGGCCGATTTTGCCGCGGGCGAAGAAGATCTCCTTGCGTTCTGGGAAGAGGCGGGGATCTTCGAGAAGTCGCTCGAGGCACGTCGGGGCGGTGAGGAGTACGTCTTCTACGATGGCCCGCCTTTTGCTACCGGTTTGCCGCACTACGGCCACCTCCTTGCCGGCACCATCAAGGACATCATTCCGCGCTACCAGACCATGCGCGGACACTACGTGGCGCGCCGTTTTGGCTGGGACTGCCATGGGTTGCCGATCGAAGCGCTGGCGCAGGAGGCGCTCGGTCTGGCCGGAACGGCCGCGATTCGCGAGGCCGGTGTGGATGTCTTCAACGAGCAGTGCCGCTCCATGGTGCAGACCTATGTCGGCGAGTGGCGCAAGATCGTCACGCGCATGGGGCGTTGGGTCGACTTCGACAACGACTACAAGACCATGGACATGTCGTTCATGGAGACGATCTGGTGGGTCTTCAAGCAGCTCTGGGACCAGGGCCGTATCTACCGCTCACACCGGATCATGCCCTATAGCTGGAAACTGACTACGCCGCTGTCTAACTTCGAGGCCGGCAGTAACTACAAGGACGTGCAGGACCCCGCAGTTACGGTGCGCGTGAAGCTGCGCACGCCGGATCCCGCGTTGCCCCAAGGAAAACCCGTATATGCGCTCCTCTGGACGACCACGCCCTGGACGCTGCCCGGTAATCTCGCGGTCTGCGCCGGGCCCGATGTTGAGTATGTGGCGGTGCAGGACGTGACGGATGGTGACGTCTACGTCATGGCGCAGGCGCGGCTCGACTCCATCTACAAGACCGAAGACCAGTACCGTGTGTTGAAGACATACACGGGCAAAGACCTCTATGGCTGGAGCTATGAGCCGCTCTTCCCGTACTTCGCCGACCAACCCAACGCTTTCCGCATCCTGAACGATGCGTTCGTCACGATAGAAGACGGTACCGGTCTGGTGCACATGGCGCCCGCCTATGGCGAGGACGACTTCCGCGTATGTCAGAGCGAAGGGATCGACCTGGTCGATCCTCTCGACGCCGACTGCAACTTCACGGCGCAGGTCCCCGAGTACGAGGGCCAGTTCGTGAAGGACGCCGACAAGGCGATCATCCGGCGCCTGAAGGACGAAGGCAACCTCATCCACCAGTCAACCATTGTTCACAGCTATCCGTTCTGCGAACGCACGGACACGCCGCTGGTTTATCGCGCCATCGATGCGTGGTACGTGCGCGTGGAGGACATGCGCGACGAGCTCGTCGCGAACAACGAGACGATCCACTGGGTGCCCGACTACGTGGGCGACCGTCGCTTCGGTAACTGGCTCAAAGAGGCGAAGGACTGGAATATCAGCCGCAACCGTTACTGGGGCTCTTGTGTCCCGGTCTGGATCAACGAGAACGACCCGGAGGATATGATCTGCGTGGGTTCGGTCGACGAGCTGGAGGAACTGTCCGGCGTACGCGTTGATGATCTCCACAAACACATCATCGACAAGGTGGCATTCGAGAAGGATGGCAAGACGTACCGTCGAACACCGGAGGTGCTCGACTGCTGGTTTGAGTCCGGCTCCATGCCGTTGGCCCAGCAGCACTACCCGTTCGAACGTGGCGACGAGCTCGACGAGTTCTACCCGGCTGACTTCATCGCCGAGGGGCTCGACCAGACACGAGGCTGGTTCTACACGCTACTGGTGCTCTCGACCGCTCTGTTCGGAAAGAGCTGTTACCGCAATGTGATCGTGAACGGGCTGGTCCTGGCCGAGGACGGGCGCAAGATGAGCAAGCGGCTCAAGAACTATCCCGATCCGATGGAGATGGTTCACACCTACGGCGCCGACGCGCTCCGTCTCTACATGATCTACTCGCCGGTGGTCCGCGCCGAGGATCTGCGATTCTCCGAGGATGGGGTCAAGCACCTCATGCGAAACATCATGATCCCGCTCTGGAACGCTTATGCTTTCTTCGTGACTTACGCTACGATTGACGGGTGGACGCCGGAGGACGACACGAGCACGCCTGAGTCGAACGTACTGGATCGCTGGATCCGCAGTTCGATGGCCAGTCTCACCGAACGCGTGACCGCTGCGATGGACGTCTATGACCTGCAGCGTTCGGTGCGTCCGTTTGTCCATTTCATCGAGGATCTGACCAATTGGTACATCCGTCGCAGCCGCCGCCGCTTCTGGAAGTCGCAGGACGATGCTGACAAGGCCGAAGCCTATCGCACCCTCTACGAAGTGCTCCTGCAGTTGACGCGTGTGGCCGCTCCGTTCGTGCCGTTCGTCAGCGATATCATCTACCGCAACCTGCGCACAGATGACATGCCCGAATCCGTCCACCTGTGCGACTTCCCCGGCGTCGATGATGCCGCGCGTGACCAGGAACTCGAGGCCGAGATGGATCTGGTGATGACCGTCGTACGTCTGGGGCGTGTTCTGCGGACCGATTACAACCTGAAGGTGCGTCAGCCGTTGTCTATTCTGCATGTGGTGTCGCGCAACCGCGCAACGCTCGACCGGGTTAACGTGCTGGCCGATCTCGTACGTGACGAGCTGAACGTGAAGCAGATCGAGCTGACCGACATCGAGAGCGAGCTCGTCCTGCTCAAGGCCAAGGCCGATTTCAAAGCACTGGGGCCGCGTTTTGGGAAACAGGTCAAGCAGGTGGCCCAAGTCATTGCGTCGCTGCCCGAATCCGATCTCGAGACACTGGCCAACGGCGATGCGATCGCGCTAGCCCTCGACGGCGAATCCGTGGAGGTTGGACCGGCCGATGTCGTCATCGAGCGTATCCCGCGTGACGGCGTGGTGGTGGCCTCGGAGGGTGAATTGGTTGTCGCGTTGGAGACGGCGCTGACCCCCGAGCTGATTGCCGAGGGCTTGGCCCGCGAGGAGGTCAACAAGGTGCAGAACCTCCGCAAGACCATGGGGCTCGACGTAGCTCAGCGGATCAGGATCGAGTACGACAGCAGCGTAGACTGCGAGGTGCGCGATGCGCGTGAGCTGCACCGCGGCTACATCGATACCGAGACACTGTGCGTGGAGACCTCGTATGCCGATTCCCCGGACGGGGAAGGGTGGGAGACCGTCGATCTGAACGGGCATGCTGCCCGTCTGCGCATCACACCGGCTACAGCCTAGGAGACGGCGCCATGGCCCTGACTCCCGATCAATGTGAACGCTATGCACGCCACCTGTTGCTGTCGGAAGTGGGTGAAGTGGGCCAGGAGGCCCTGAGAGCGGGTCGGGTCCTTGTCGTGGGCGCCGGCGGTTTGGGGTCGCCGTGCTCGCTCTACCTGGCCGCGGCCGGTGTAGGGACACTGGGTATCATGGATGCCGATGCCGTGGAGCTCTCCAACCTTCAACGTCAGCTCCTGCACGCAACCAGCGACCTCGACAGACCCAAGGTGGCGTCAGCAGCCGAGACGCTGTCGGCCCTCAATCCTGATGTGAAGCTCGTAACGTATCCCGAGCGCCTGTCGGCCTCGAATGCACCCGAAATTCTGGCCAACTACGATTTCGTGTGCGATGCAACGGACAACTTCGAATCCAAGTTCCTGATTGCAGACGCCTGCCATGCGGCGGGCAAGCCATATGCGCATGCGGGAATCCTCCGCTTCAGCGGCCAGACCATGACCGTGCTGCCCGGAGAGACTGCATGCTACCGTTGCGCCTTCGGTGCTCCGCCGCCAGGGCCGGTTCCGGAAGCCGCGCGTGGCCTGCTGGGTGTGCTGCCCGGTGTGATCGGCACGGTCCAGGCGACCGAGGCACTGAAGTTTCTTCTGGATGTGGGAGAGCTGCTGACAGACACGTTGTTGGTATATAATGCACTGCAAATGACGTTCCGCCGCGTCGCGGTGAAACGCGATCCGGCGTGTATACTGTGTGGCCGGGGAGAGGGAAGCACGGAAAGCAACTGCCCTCGCCAGGGAGATGGCGGAAAAGCAGAAGGAAACAAGTGATGGACGTGGAGTTGGCAACCAAGTTTGAGGCCTTGAAGAATCAGATTCGTGATACCGGCGGTTTAGCCGTGGCATTTTCGGGTGGTGTGGACAGTACCTTTCTGGCAGCGGTGGCTGCCGACGTGTTGGGTGACCGCGCGCTGGCAGTGACGGCGCTGTCGCCGCTCTACTCGCAACATGAACAGAAGGAGGCGTCCGAACTTGCCGAGCGGATCGGGATCAGGCATGAGACGGTGGACTCCAATGAGCTCGACGTCCCCGGCTTCGCCGAGAATCCCCCCGACCGTTGTTACAAGTGCAAGAGCGAACTGTTTACTGTCGTGGCCGGCGTTGCGCAGAAATACGGAATCGAAAAGGTGGCCGACGGCACAAATGCCAGTGACAGCGGTGACTATCGCCCCGGACGTAAGGCGGCGCGAGAGCAGGGCGTGTTGAGTCCGTTGGCGGAAGCAGGAATGACGAAGGACGACATCCGTGAACTGTCCCGTGGGATGGACCTGCCGACGGCCGAAAAGCCTGCATTTGCCTGCCTGGCCTCGCGCTTTCCGTATGGGACGACGATCACCGTGGAGAAGTTGAAATCGGTAGAGATTATGGAAGATGCTCTACGCGACAGCGGGGTCAGCCAGTTCCGCGTGCGTCACCACGGTGACATCGCCCGCGTCGAGGTGGTTGAGGAGGATCTTGCCAAGCTCTGCACCGAACCGCTTCGTTCGAAGCTTATTGAGAAGGCGAAAGAGGCAGGCTACCTCTACCTGACAGTCGATCTGCAGGGCTATCGCACCGGAAGTATGAATGAGACCCTCAGTGCAAAGCAGAAGACCGATGCGCTTGGCTGAGTACCGATAATGATCTGGCACAGCGGGATGTCTGGCTACGAGGATCAGCTGTAGTAGCCGCTGTAACGCTCCATTGCATCCGCAACGGCCTTGGCGTTCTCGATGGGGGTTCCAGGATAGAGACCGTAAAGCAGCATCAGGCCACCTTCTTTGCTCCCGAGATTCGTGACGATGCTACGAAAGTGCGCATCGATCTCATCCGGGGTTCCGGATACGGTGACGGACTGGCGATCGATGTCCAGATCGATGCACACCTTTCCTGCCAACCGCTCCTGAATCCAGTCGATACCGTTCACCAGGTCTTGAAGGTTGAGGACCTCGACACCGCCATCGATCAAGTCGTCAACGAGCGTGTGCAGGTCGCCGTCCGAGTGCATATGGACGATACGCCCCGCCTCGCGTGCTGGCTGCATGAGCCGCTCATAGGATGGCTTTATGTACTTGCAGAACAGTTCGGGCGAAATCATCGGCCCCACTTGCATCCCGAGATCCTCCGGAT
The DNA here is from genome assembly GCA_964345005.1 of uncultured Victivallales bacterium. Lineage (GTDB taxonomy): Bacteria > Verrucomicrobiota > Kiritimatiellia > UBA8416 > JABMPJ01 > JABMPJ01. Next base: position 32,102 of record CAYFPQ010000023.1, read on the forward strand.
AACTGATCCACTCCGCGCCTGCGTCCAAGTATCGGGTGACTGACTCCATATTGAAGGCTTCGACCATCTCGATGAGTTTCAGTAGCCGTGGATTCTCGTCGATCATGGCGAAGAGAAGTGCTTCGTAGCCGCATAGATCGCATAGACGTAGAAACGTATGGCCGTGGATCAGGCTGCCCACAGCCAGCTCATTGCGGGCTTCGGCAGACCTCATCTCGTGGGAGATGGCGTCCCAGTCCACAGGGCCAATGCCGTTGGTACTTGATGGGTCGGGAGGAGTGAAGCCATCCAGGGCACTTAGATCGGCAAGGGGATGTCCCGTGACGCTGCCCACAATGCCATCGTCTTCCGTTTCCCACGTGCAGCCCCATGCATCTTCATAGGGGTGTTCTGCTCTTGCCCACGGAGCATAATCGGGTCTCACCGGCTCAGGCGTTGGTTCGTAGTCCTCAAAGAGAACGGGATGAGTTGCCATCAGCTCCTTCAGGGCATCTTGCGGGTAGTGGTGCCAACAGGATTCGTTGATGTGGTAATGGATTGGAATGTGATCCGGCCGCTCGAAGCGAACGGTCTTCAAAAGGTTTTCGCGTTGATTCATCAGCATGCTGAAAGACCTCCCCTTGCTTTGGTATCGCTTATCGTATACGATCTAATTTGACAAAGAAATAGCTGTAACGATCAATGAGTTAACTCAAACGATCATGAATCTGGCCTCGATCAAGCGCATGGTGAAAGCACTGCCCGAGCCGGAGAGTTACTACGAAGGTGTTTCCGGCATCTTCGTATCTCCGCCCAGGCGGGTGTTGGCCTTTCATCGCCAACACCGGAAAGAAGTGGCTGGCGAGGGGCTTCAGATGCATAGTCGGTTCGTTCTCTGTGTTTGGATCAGGGGCGCGGGCGTTTTGTCGGTAGACGGGCAGCCGCTTCCCATTGCGCCTGGTGAAGGGGTGCTGCTCTTTCCTTTCCAACAGCATCATTTCTCGAGGGTCGCCCAAGAGGAACTGTTGTGGCTCTTCGTTAGTTTCGATCTTGAGGAGGAGGGGGGGCTGAGCTTGCTTCGCAACGTGCCTTTCGCGCTCTCTCAACCATGCTGGGAGTACGTGGCACGTATTCTCGACAGCTTTCTCTGTAATCGTGATCAGAGAGGGGCAAAGGGCGGGGATATCATCTCCTGGCTCTGTTTGTTGCTGATCGAGATGGCAGCCATCAGGTCGCGTGAAGAAGGGAGTGCGGAGGCATCGGTGCCGATTCGCGGGAATCAGGGACGATATACGCGCCGTGCATCCGAGGTGGTGTTCCGGAACCTGGCTCGCCCGCTTGCCATTCGAGACATTGCGAAGGAGGTTCATTGCTCCGAGAGCCACCTGCGTCGCGTGTTCCGCGAGGAGATGGGTTCAAGTCTCGGCAGATTCATGCTTCAGGCGCGCATCAACCACGCTTGCGCTTTGTTGGAAACTACCGGCAACTCCATCGGCGAGGTCGCCGACGCATGCGGCTTCAGCAGCGTCTACGCCTTCAGCCGCACCTTCAGGCGAGAGATGGGCCTCCCTCCTTCGGCCTATGGTGCACGAGCGAAGAAGAGAGAGATGATGGCCATGAATTCGGTGAAGCGTCCATCGCAGAGCCCGATCTCGTAGTCTGCTTCCGGCTCAAGCAGATCAGGATTACGAACACGATTACGATTAAGAGGTGACAGCGCAGAACCGATCATTCCCTTCGTAATCATAATCATAATCCTACTCGTACTCGTGATCGCTCAATCCTCAGTTTGAAATCCTTTACATCCCAATATCCTCATACACGAGCCGCAATCTTGACCTGAGCACGGGTGTTGGTGTATAAATCAAGCAGTCAGAAGGCAATCCTGTGACGTCCAGTCAATAGGAACCTCGTATCCCGTTTTCCCAAGAATTGTGCTATACTGCACTTGTGGTAGAGCATGCTGAACGTGGGGGGCGTGATGCGGGAACGGGCCGCCGAGGTCCGGCATCACGGCCGCGTGCGTGTTTTGAGGAACTGGACTCATGACAAGAAGGTCACAAATCAGCGCCAGTCGACTACGTGCCGGTCTGTTCGGGTTGCTCTGCGTCATGCTCCTGCATGCGACCGTGCCTTCTGCCCCGGCCGAGGTCATCCTCCAGTACTTCAATACGAGCTACCGCGAACTGGTCCACAAGATGCCGGAGTTGGCTGAGATCGGCTATGGCGCTCTCTGGCTGCCCCCGCCCACCAAGGGCAGTGGCGGCCTGTCGGTGGGGTATGATCTTTGGGATCCGTTCGATCTCGGCGGTCAGGATCAGCGCAACACGGTCAGTACCCGTTACGGTACCGAGGCGGAGCTTCTCTACATGATCCGCGTAGCGCACCGTTTCGGCATCCGTGTCTATTTCGACAACATCATGAACCACCGCGCCTTCGATGTGCCGGGCTACAACGAGTATACGGCGATCGATATTTATCCGGGCATGCTGCCCGAGGACTTTCACCTTCGTGTGACCGAGGAGGGGTTCTATCGCAAGTGGGACAATATCGCGAACTGGAGCGATACGTGGCAGATCCAGAATCGCAACTTCTCGGACCTGATCGATATCGCCCAGGAATCTCCGGACAACGGCAACTTCGGCACCAGCGAGGGAGACCACATTCCGAAGCTCTCCTTCGTGCGACAACCTGACAACCCGGAGTACTACGACCACCATCCCACGCTGGGGCTTGTCGGGTTTGCCAGCTCGAACATTACGAAGCAGGTCATTGCCGATAACCCCGACTACTACAAAGAGGACGTCAATTCCTACCTGATCCGCGCCGTGCGCTGGTTGGTACACCACACCAAGGTCGACGGGCTGCGCTTGGACGCTGTGAAGCACGTACCCGATTACTTCTTCGGTTTGCAGTCGGGTGCCGGCAAGGACGAGAGCGATGCCGGGTACCTGGGGCAGGCCCAGCTCCAGTTCAACCGCACGCGCAACTTTAACGACACGAATCACCGCGACACCGTGTTCGACACCGAAGCTACCTTTGGCCGTAACGACCTTATGATGTTCGGTGAGCACCTCGGCGAGCCCCCCGCGTACAGCGGCTACATCGATGCGGGCATGCGGCTGGTCGACAGCAAACTGCACAGTCACCTCAACAGTATTCTCGGATCGCCGTGGGGAACACTGGACGGGTTGCAGTATGCGGGTGGACAGGGCTTCAGTGCCGGCGCTGGCGTACCCTACGTGAAGAGTCACGATGATGACTATGCCTCGCGGCCCGAACTGCAATTTGCGCTTAACCTGACACGCCAGGGACTGCCGAATGTCTACACGGACGGTAATTACCAGTCCGAGACACTTGGCGAGAGTGGCGGCGCATTCCCGCGTCACGCCAACATCAACTTCCTGGGGCAGTGGGGCGATAACCGTATCCCCAACCTGGTTTATATTCACGAGCACTTCTCCCGCGGCTGGCAGTATCCCAAATGGGGCGACGCAGACGTTTGTGCGTATGAGCGCGTCGACAAGCGCGAGAACTGGGGTATGTCCGATGCAGACGGTGCGGTCCTGTTCTTTGTGATGTGCGACAACTACTCGGCGGGCGAGTATCGTGAGATCGGCACGAGTTTCCGCCCCGGCGACTATCTCTGGCAGTACTCCACCGGCGGCGGGAATTTCTACTATGAAGTGCCGTGGGACCAGAAGATCAAGGTGATCACTCCCGCCGGAGGCTACTTCGCCTTCTCGTGGCGCAGCCCGGAGGAATCCGACCTATGGAGTGCTGGCGAATGGGACCGGCACTCGGTCGAGATTCGCGAAAACGGTCAGGTCGTCGGGTGGGTCTCTTACGAGCGCCAGGATGGGCCGGATGGTGATCCCGGGTTCAACCCATATACTGTGACGGATGAAAATGCTGAGGACTTCAAGTACACCTGGTGGGTCCCGCGTGTCAGTTCGTCAACGAATCTCGGTTTCATCGTACGTGCCGACGGGTCTGCCGAGAATATACTCCTCAAGCTTGATGGTGGCGTTGATCTGAACGGTGTTGCCCACGGTGGCGGTGACATGCGCGACCATCCCCCGGGAAACGAAGGGTCGACCGCCGTCTTCGACGGCTACGAGCAGATGAATTACGACCAGCGCATCCGCGAGAAGTTCGCCGCCGTCGACACCGCGCGCAACATCATCGGTACGCTCGGTGCCGAGACTTACGAGTGTACGATCGGTTCGGCCGGGTTCACGATCAACAATGGAAGCGGCGACAACAGTAGTGTTGATACGGCGACGACCGTCTATCACTCCCCGGGCACCTCTAATGAGTTCGGGTATGCCCATTTCTACCCGCCTCCCGAGTCTGCTGCCGGGTCGCTGATCTATCTCTGGACTGAAATGAAGTACAAGTTCGACGCCGACAGAATGTACGTCTACTTCACGACAAACGGCACGAGCTATCCTGAAGGATCGGGTGGGTATCCTCTCACCGATGACACTCTTGTGAGCGAAGTAGGCTTCGCCACGAACGGCACTTGGGATGGTACCGGAGATCCCGACTGGTGGACAAACAGTCTGCCAGCGATGTCGTCAGGAACTGTTCTTCGCTACAAGATCGGTTGCTACCACCACGATGCCGGAAGCCGCTTTCCCATCGATGCTGACGAGGTTTACTGGAAGAAGAAGATGGTCACGCAGTTCTCGATCACGGGTTTCGATGCCGAATCGGTTGGGTATCACCCGCACATGGACTTTGGCGAGTGGAGCACCGGGTTAGACGAAGGCTTTCATGTTCTGCGTGCACGCGCGTTCCTCAACCGCGCCAGTAGCGCTTCGATCTACAATACTTACGTTCAGCCGTTCTACTACGATGCCGTTGCACCGACGGGTGTGGTGGTCTACCCGTCGCACGGTGATACGCTCGGGGACAACCAGTACGGCGTCGTCGTTCGCACGGACTGGACTGTCACGGATGTCTACTTCAATATCGTTGACGGGAGTCCGGACAACGACGACGGCTCGACCGGGCGCGAGCTTGGCAACGGTACGAACTCGCAGGGGCAGACGAGCTGGGTTGCTGTATCCGAGGTCGATGCGTCGCTTTCGATAAACACGAACTATCAGTCGCTACCGCGCGAATGGCGGTTCAGCTATAGCAATATTCCAACCAACTCACCCGCCACAATTCGCGTGAAGCTGGCGGAGCTCTCCTCATCGACGAATGTCCTGCTGTCTGACGCTGCGGGACGCTTCCGTACGTTGGAGCGGCAGGTTACGGCTGACGGACCGGAGTATGGCATGTATGTGGCATACCCTCAAAACGATGGCGATACCGTGGGCAACGGATATGTCATGAAGACCTGGTTGAGCCCGGCACTGTGGACGGCTGAGCAGGATGTCTTGGATCGATCTCTGATCACGATCGATGGCGATCCGCAGGGCCGGAGCGGTTACACAGCTCACTGGCAGGCCGGTCCGGATGGATGGCACGAGTTGCGGTACGAACTGCCTGATTTGTACAACGGTGATGACAACTACCTGCACGAGATCATCGTGACGCATACGAACGCCGCGGGCCAGGGCGTTACCCTCACGGCTAATCGTCTTGTGAAAGCCTGGCCGACGGTGGCGGGACCGCACATCGATATCATCACACCGCCGGCATTCGACTCCGATGGCAAGAAGTTCGAGATCATCCTGCCGGACAACTGCACCGCGGCGACCAACGAGCGGCAGTACACCATCAAGGTTGAGACCGATCTCGCCGCGCAGCATGTCTGGCTGGAGTTTCCGAACGATCCGGTAACGGTAACACCTTACGAAAGCACGACCAATGCCCTCACCGGTACTGTGTCGGTATGGAACGGATCGAGCCGTGTCGAGGGCACCGGCGTGGCCCTGCCAAACGGCACAGTCTCGGTTGTCTACAGCAACGTGATGATCACGGGCTCGAACACGTTCTTTACGACCGAGGTCGAGGTAGGGAACCGTCTGCTGATCGACAGCAACGTGGTGACGGTGGCCGGGATCACGAACGATACCCAGCTCAGGATTACCCATCCCTATCCGGGCTCGAACACGAACGACCTGGCGGCGATGGTGCTTCCTTCGTTTGATACGGAGCTGAGCGTGGGGTCGACCTTGATGATCGGGTCGCAGGTGATGACCGTTACGGGTATCCTCTCCTCGTCCAACTGTATCGTCACGCCGGCTTACCCGAACGGGACGGCGTCGGGGTTGACCGCCTATCGCATCGACGGCAATCCGCAAACCGTGGGCGACAAACGGAACTGGTTCTTCCTCTGGGACAACATGGAGGCCGGTAACTACTGGTTCGGCGCGCACTGCAATACGAATGAGGCGAGCGATGCCACGATCAGCGCGTCCGTCTGGCGAAACAACGACGTGATCTTCCGGGAAATGGTCGAAACGAACGCGACACTCGACTGGGACGACGACGGTCTCTTCAACGGAGCGGAAACCATCCCGACGAATCTGCCGCCGACCAACGCCGAGACGTGGGAGAATGGCGACGTGCATATCTGGCGCGTGTATGGTCGCACTGATCCGCTGCGCCCTGATACCGATGGCGATGGCCTCCCCGATGGCCTGGAGTCCGGGTGGACGTGGGCCGGTAGCGGACATACCGCTACTAACGAAGACACCAACTGCGATGGCTTCGCCAACTTCTTGCCGGACTACGATCCGCCCTTCTTCAATACGGTGCCCGACAATAGCGGGCTGCCGGAGTACGTGTTTTATGCGTCGCGTACCGATCAGATTCACGGAACGATGACCGATCCGAACAACCCGGACTCGGACTATGACGGCATCCCCGATGGGATCGAGGACGCTAACCGGAACGGCTGGGTCGATGGCGACGGACTGGCCTTGCCGCCGGGAGCGAATTGGTGGGATGTTCGGACGCAGGAGTCTGACTGGCCGGACGGCGAGTGGACTTCCTCGTGGATAGAGACCGATCCGAATAACTCCGACACGGATGGCGACGACGCCAGCGACGGGCATGGCGAAGACGTGAATTACAACGGTTGGATCGACGGAGATACAGATTCGAACCGCGTGTGGACGGCAGGGGAGTACTGGCAGGAATCCGATCCACTGAACCCCGATACGGACGGCGATGGTCTACCGGATGGTTGGGAACGGCGATACGACTTCAGTCCGCTAGACGACGGTGTGCTTGGCCATACCAATATGATGGATGGCTCTATCATCGCGAGTCTGGAGCACGGAGCGAACGGGAACCCGGATGGCGACTTGATTGTGGTTCTGGGGGTAACCAACGACTATGTCAACTATCTCGAACTGCAGAACGGGACGCATCCGCGTCAGCCGAACAGTCTCGACCCGCCGCCGGAGGGATCCATCGTCGTGGGGCCGGGCGAACCGATCGGGGTGATCAATGGCGTAACGAACTACCAGGAGTTCATGGACTGGACTTGGGACGACCTGCTGGTACTCGACGAGTACGAGGGTGGGGGACCGAACAACCAGCTCGGCGATGTTTACAAGGGCTGGGACGGTTGGGACGAGTCGCGCGATATCGTGGCGTTCTACGCGCATGATGGCGGTGACATCAGTTCGGGCGATGGCAGGTTCTATTTCCGTCTCGACTTCTACGACCTGCGACCTCTCGCTGAGGAGGGGAACCTGGATATCTACATCGTGATCGACACCGGCAATACCTCCCAGGGCGAGAAGGCGCTTCCGGACGACGTGGACGCCGAAACCGACATGGGCTGGGAAGCCGTGGTGGCGGTCTACCAGTCGGGGCAGGGCACGGTTTACGTAGATCTGAACCCCTCCAACAACAGCACATCCGTGGGCCAGGATCTGGGTTCGTTCGGCGTGGTGGGGCGCGGACAGGATTCGGCCGACGGATTCATCGACGCTTACTTCAATGCCGAACTCGACGCGATGGAGTGCAGCATCAGTCGCAAAGCGTTGACCGATGCCGGATGGTCGGGAAGCGGGGCCAGTAACTTCAGTTACCAGGTCTACACGACGAAGGACGGTACGAGTAACAGTCCGGTGGGTGATGGTGACATCGGCGGTCGGAACGATATACGCGACTCGATATACGACGACTTCATCGCAGAGGACTACTACTTCAACCAGGGATCGATTGACGACATTCTGAATGGGTGGTTTACGGGTGCTGATCGAACCGGACGCGCGAAGGTGGCGTCGCTGGTACACGGGAACCAGTCCGTCAAGCCGGGGAACCAGATCCAGGACCTGATAAACAATGGCGAGGGCGCCGGCTATCATCGTCCGCTGGCGACACACGAGCTGTTTGGACAGCCGCTCAACCTGCACATCACGGCTACGCTCGCCTCGGCCATCCAGTGGGCTTCGGTTGATCCCGCCGCAGGCAAACCGTGGTTGGACGGGCCGGCGCTCAACGCGAAGATCGCCGAACTGATCGACACCAACGTGGTCTACCTGCTCGGGAGCACATTCTCCGATCATGCGTTGCCCTACTTCACGCTCGACTATAACCGCGATAACGAGTCGCTGGCGCGCGAATACTTGGAGCGGATCTATGATACGACGATCGACCGCGACTTCGCCGTGTTCTGGCCGCCGGAGCGGCTGTTGGACTACGACGTTTTCGCCAAGATTCGCGACATGGGCTACAGCTTCACACTGTGCGACCAGGATACGCACCTGTTCAACTGGATCGGACGGACGGAGTCGCTGATCGACGGGGCGTACCGTATCAACGAGTTCCGGAAGGTTGGAGAGCCCGGCGGTTGGGCCGGACGCTGCTTCGTGATCAACAATCTGGCGACCTCATACCGCTTCGATACTACAGACGGCGGTCTGCCTATTGCCTTGCGTGCGCTGCTGAACCGCAAGGCGCGCAGCGATATCGACGACCAGGTCGTCACGCTGCTCAGTAACTGGTCCGATTTTGGCGACAACGATGACGCCGATGCCTATGACCTCAATATGCGCTGGCTGGCGAATCGGCCGTGGACCCCGCTTGTGGCATACGAGCAGATCACACGCGGCGAGATCGATGCCACGCGCGATGGCGTGGGCGATGCGTTCGGCACCGGATGGTGGGCCGAGTGGCGCGACGAGAACGTTGCCGTCAGCAACAAGCAGAGCTACAACTGGCTCAACCATGCCACGCAGGAAGATTTTGACAACTGGTACGTCGGTCAGGGCGGTGTGGAAGAAGGTCTGCAGGAGAAGAAGTTCGATATCCGGCCGGGCGTTCCCATGACCAATCGCTACGGCATGCTCTACTTCGGCAACAGCGTGGTCAAGGATGCATGGGACGCGGTGGACAGTGTCGCGCAGAGCAACCTGTCAGAACTGGCGCGAGCTGCGCTGCACGCCTCCGTGTTTCAGACCGCTTTCCATGACGAGGACAATAATGATACGCGCCGCTACAGCACCGGTGATTATCTCTACCCGGCAACAAGCTCCAATGCTCTTGCGTTGTTTTCCCAGAACGCGCAGTCGCAGAGCCGCACGGCAGCCATCTACGAGCACGTGGACGCCTGGGCTTCCGCGGCGGCTGGCATCGCTACTCCGCAGGTACAGCAGATCGATGTCGACCTGGATGGTGAAGACGAGTACCTGCTCTACAACGACCGTCTTTTCGTCTGCTTCGAGTCCGTAGGGGGACGTCTGGTAGGCGCTTGGATTCGCGACCTGTTGGGTGGCGGCATCTACCAGGCCATCGGTAATTTCGTCGGCTATGCCGGCCGCGCTACCGAGCATGAAGGCGATACCAACGTCGATGGCGCTGGGGCGCCGGTAGCGCACCGCACATCGGGGTTGAAAGACTGGTGGGCCGGGACATCCGTCTACGTCAACCGGATCTACACGGCTTCGGCGGCCCCGGTGGGCATCGGTTGGCGGTTCACGGCAAATGATGGACTTATCCAGAAGACAATCACCCTCGAGCCGCGCAGTCGTGTCCTGGAGGTGGACTACCAGCTCTGGGGCGGGCTGCCCAGTTCGACGCTGTACGTGCGCCACGGGCTGTCTCCAGACCTTGCCGATCTGCTCAAGGACGGCCAGGGCATGCTGACAGTGCAGGACAGTGGCGGTGTGTTGCGTCTCTCCAACACAAACTACGGAACGACGGTCGAGGCGGTGATCGGCTACGCGGACGGCAGTCACAACGCCGCGTGGCAGAGCACGGCCAGCGATGAGAACACGAACCTGGTCGACTTCGCCACGGTGCCGATGCGCAACCAGGCCCAGACGCACCAGGTGGAGATCTACGGCAGCGGCAGCTTCAGCTTCTCGCTCGGGTTCAATGCCTATCCCTCCGACTGGGATGGCGACGGGATGCCGAACACGTACGAGGATGGCCTGTACTATCTGAGTTCATCGAATGGTACCGACGGCGTTCTCGACAAGGACAGCGATGGGGTCAGCAACAGCGACGAGTGGATATCCAATACGGATGCGGACGACGATACGGACTACCTGCGCTGGACGGACGCGGAAGGCGTGACGACCGGGTACGTCGTGCGGTTCCCGGCCAAGCCGGATCGCACGTATCGCGTTTTCTACGATAACGATCTCGTTGATGCACCGGGTTGGTCGAATGCGACGCCGTCGCCGATTACGGTGCCGTCGGCCCAGACCTACACGTGGATCGACGATGGTTCCACGACAGCACCACACCCGACCAATACGCCGCACCGTTTCTACGACGTCGGCGTCAGTTTGCCTTAGCAGATGAGAATCGAGTTGAAGACTGCTTGACCGCCTCTCCGGCTCCTCCTATGCTGGCCTCCATGACAGGCACTGACTGCGGCGGTTGCATGTTGCGGCGTTGGATACTCGTGTGTACGTGGGCGGCGTTGGCGGCGCCATTCCCCTGTACTGCCGGGGAACCGG
>CAYFPQ010000024.1:0-1047 GCA_964345005.1 uncultured Victivallales bacterium
GCGCCCCGCACCCCTCAGAAGAGACTGGCGGCGGTCAAAATGAGAATCGCTGGTGCGGAAATGCCGATGGAGACTCGGCGTGTGGTAAAGCGGGTGGGAACGAATGCGGCCCGCGTGATCCTTCGTCCGTCGTCCGTGCATGTGACGATGGGCACGAGGTCATATGCGGCGGGATAGCGGTACTCGGTTCCGACGATGAACTTGCTGGTGGTCCTCGAGCGGGGGCGTCCACGTACGGTGCCGGTCGGGTAGGTGCGTCGTCGGGCGTCAGGATGCGGCACTCTCGTATTCGCGAGGATGCTGTTCATCCGCTGTTGCTCCCGGGCTTCGGCAGCGCGTTCCCGAGCCGCTTCCACAGCGGCCTGCTGTTTGCGACGGCGGGCTTCCCACATGCCTTGGAGTTGCTTCAGTTCCTTGGGGCTAAGGAGCGTGGGGCAGTGCGACGCGCTGTCGGTGGAAAGGGTGACCTGGTCTGTTCCAACCATCTGGACGGTCACGGTCTCCCCGCTGAGGTCAAACGTCTCGCCGGGACGTGAGTAGATCCAGCCGCCGTTCTTGAGCGAGACCAGGCATACCACGTGTCCCGGCTGGGGGAGTGGGGTACCCATCTCGAGTGCATAGCGCATCCCGGCGACATCCTCCAGAATGGCCACCTTTCGGTCGTTGGATGTCCCATCGAAATCGCACAGCGTGTAGTTGCCCACCGGCTGCCCGACCTGTGCGAATACCGTTCGGCCATCAACCCCGTTGAAAGCCAGTGTGGCCGGGGCAGTGGAAGATACGACCGAGCTGAACTTGAAGTCAAGGACCTCCGGCTGCACGGAGTGTACCCGAATCTCGCCCAGTGTCGTGGCCATCACCGACGCCACGCTCAAGGCATAGCAAATGCATGTCGCCTTCACAGTGCAATATTACCGCACGCAAGCTATCGAAAGCAAATCGGGATACTCGGGGAAAGCAACTTGTCCGGGTCGCCGCGACATGATCTAATCGCTAGCCAGTGTCGTCGAACGTTCTCGACGGCGGATTTGCGGGGGATGCTGATGA
>CAYFPQ010000024.1:1070-14587 GCA_964345005.1 uncultured Victivallales bacterium
CCATGCGGAAGAGGTCCGTGCGCTGATCGATATCGCGCAGACGATCAATGCGCACCTTTCCATCGATGCTGTGCTTGAGTCGGTGATGTCTGTCGCCAGGGATGTGATGGCTGCCGAAGCCGCCTCGCTATTCACAATCGACGACGATACCGGGGATCTCCTGTTCCACGTTGCCCAGGGCGAGAAGGCCGAACGGGTGAAGCCCATCCGGATGCAGGCTGGCCAGGGCATCGTAGGGCACGTGGTCGATACTGGCGAACCGCTCATCGTTAATGACGTAGCTAACGATCCACGCTGGTTCTCGAAGGCGGATGAGGAGAGTGGTTTCCAGACAAAGTCGATCTTGTGTGTGCCGTTGCGTACGCGTAAACGGGTCCTGGGGGCAGTGGAGATCCTCAACAAGATAGGAGGTCCCTTCACTCAAAACGACCTCGTTCTGTGTCAGGCCGTGGCCGGACAGGCTGCCGTTGCCATCGAGAATGCTATGCTGCACGAGCAGATGCTAGAGAAGGAGCGGATGGCCGCTATCGGAGAAACCGTTGCCGGACTCTCGCACTGCATCAAGAATATCCTCCAAGGCGTCAAGACCGGTTCCTACCTCGTTAACCTGGGGATGGAAAAGACGGACATGGAGCTGGTGGGTAAAGGCTGGGAGGCCGTCCGGAAGAAGAACGATTTCATGGAAGACCTTGTCTGGGATCTCCTGACACTGTCTAAGCCGCGTGAGCCTCTTTACGAGAAGACCGACCTGAACGAGTTGTGCCAGGATATATGCGAAATCGGCTCGGAGCGGGAAGAAGGGCAGCCGACGGTGACCGTGGACTTCAAACCCGATCCAGACATGTCGGAAGTGGAGGTCGACGCGAAGGGCATGCGGAGATGCCTTCTCAACCTGGTTACCAACGCCGTTGACGCGTGCACGCACGGCGGCAAAGCCACGGTCGAGACGCTGGCGCCGGACGGCGATGGCAAGGTGCGTGTCCTGGTCACCGATACAGGCTGCGGAATGGACGAGGAAACCGTGAAGAAGCTATTCACGGTGTTTTTCAGTACCAAAGGCTCGAAAGGTACCGGTCTGGGGCTGCCGGTCACCAGGAAGATCGTCGAAGAACACGGCGGGGAGCTGCAGGTTGAGTCCGAGAAGGGCAGAGGCACTACGTTCACGGTCGTGTTGCCGCCGGTACATGAAGACTGGCATTCCTGAGAGACGTCCTTCCTTCCCTTGCGCACAGGACAGATCCGCGTTGTGCTACCTGCGGCTGGGGCCTATACTGCGGGGTCTCTTTTGAGTTTGGGGGAGCGCTATGGGTAGTACATTCGGGACAGCTTTTCGGGTATCGACTTTTGGGGAGTCGCACGGGGTTGGTGTGGGCGCCATCGTGGATGGGTGTCCAGCCCAGCTTGAGCTCTCGCTGGAGGCGATCCAGGCACAGGCAGACCGGCGTAAGCCGGGGCAAAGCGACCTGACCACGCAGCGGAAGGAAGCGGACACGGTCGAGATTTTGTCCGGTGTGCAGAACGGCAAGACGCTCGGAACGCCGATCGGTCTGCTCGTTCGTAACTACGACCAGCGCCCGGGCGACTATGACGAGACACTGGACGCCCCGCGCCCTTCGCATGCGGATTTCACCTACCTGAAGAAGTACGGCGTTCGCGCCAAGAGCGGCGGCGGACGCGCCAGTGCGCGCGAAACGGCAGCACGCGTGGCGGCCGGGGCGCTGGCAGAGCAGTACCTGCAGCAGCTCTGTGGGGTCGAGATTGTGGCCTGGGTGAGCAGCGTGGGCGATATTGGCTCCGAGGTGGATGTCTCCACTGTGACACGCGCCGACGTCGATTCGCGTGCCGTGCGCTGCCCTGACAGTACGGCGGCTGACAAGATGGAAGCCCGCATCCGTGAGGTACGCGACGAGGGCGACTCGATTGGCGGCATATTGACATGTGTCTGCAGAAACGTGCCGGTAGGGTGGGGGGAGCCGGTCTTCGATAAGGCCGAAGCGCTCCTGGCGCAGGCCATGCTGTCAATTCCAGCCTGTAAGGCGTTCGAGATCGGCTCCGGCTTTGCCGGAACACGGCTCCGCGGTTCACAGCACAACGACCCGTTTGTGGTGGGAGAGGGTAACGATCTGGGAACCAGCACCAACAACAGCGGTGGCGTGCAAGGCGGCATTACAAACGGGCAGCCGATCGTCTTTCGCGTGGCATTCAAGCCTCCCGCAACGATCCAGTGCGCCCAGGAGACGGTTGACTACGAGGGAAAGCCGGTGACACTGCAGGTTACGCAGGGCCGGCACGATCCCTGTGTAGTCCCACGTGCGGTGCCTATCGTGGAATCGATGGCTGCGCTCGTCCTCGCCGACCTCGCGCGCCAGGCTTAAAGGGCGGCTCAAAGCGTCGCTGCTTAAGCAATGGCGCAAGCCAAAGACCAAGGTCGAGAACCTCAAGCGTCTAGGTCTGGACCACGAGGAAGCGGTGAAACTGGGTAACTCGCGCAAGCGTATCTGGCGAATCAGTCGGCACTACCAACTGAACTTCGCCATGCCGCAGAAGCTGTTCACCCAAACCCATGGTCTTGTTGTTCTCCGCTAGAATCTGGCACCCTTTGATGCGAATTCCTTAGGAAATGGCGAATTCTAGTCGCGTAACTGCGGAACATGGGTTAGCCGTACGATCCAGTGGATGTTCCGTGGAAGCCGCGTGTATGATTTCCAGAATCGGGGATTGGCGCGGTGGCTCACAGTGCTTGGCACCGGCCGGCCGCCGAATCTCGAACGGCCTCTTCTGCGAGAGAGTCAAGCGTGCCGCTCTTTACATCCTGCTCAAACTGCTTGTCCCACGCTTTGGCGTCAAACTCTTCAAACCACAGGCGGAACTTGCCTAAGTCAGGCTCTGCAAGATGAGCGACAGATTCTTCGATTTCCTGTACCGTTGTCATGCTTAAACCATACCAACTTGCCTATTGCCAGACAAGGCGGATTCTCCTGATCTTGAGCGCGAACGTGCAGATGAGGCTTCCCAATGGAGCGAAGCGGAATTGGGATAGCCTTCATCTGGCCTGTTCTGTGGTCAAATCTTTGGGATGCCAAGGTCTTTGCAGATCTTGCGCTTCATACGGTGACCAGTTCTTCGGTGTAGCCCGCGACGGCGGCACCAAGGGCATCCTGGCGATTGAACTCAAGCGCTTCGCGCAAGGTCTCGCGCAGAGAGGCAAGCAGATCTTCGTGAGTGCGCTCCTGACAGTTCACGCCTGGCACTTCTTCAATCCAGCCGATCCACCAATCACCATCCTGCTTCGTTACCGCTGTGTACGTATTGGCCATATTGTCACCTCATGAATACGGTATCAGTTCGCCATCAGGTTGTCTATCATCTCTCACAGAACGCAGCGGCGATTCTTCGCCGCTGAAAGATCTGATATGGCAGTGGTTTTTTCCTGCCAAAACGCTTACGTTAGTGCCCGAGAAAGGCGAACGGCGGCGCTATCATATGCATGAGTCGGAACTCCAGAAGGCCTTGCGGCGAGCGGTTCGGCGCGCATCGATACCCAAACGCATCACCTGTCATACGTTTCGACATACGTTCGCGAGCCATCTGTTGCGTGCCAACTACGACTTACGAACCATCCAGCAGCTGCTGGGACATTCTGATATTCGCACTACCATGATTTACACGCACACGGTACGCAGCCGGACGCTAAAGGAGGCCGAAAGTCCGCTGGATCTTTCCGAGCAGATCTTGGACCAGATGGAGGGCTTTGCAGGTGGTTACGTGTCCTGACATGAGTTTACCGGGTACATTTGAGATTTTGGCCAACGATGGCGGGACGCAGGCGCGTTGTGGCAAGTTGTGGACGGCACATGGTGCGTTCGAGACGCCCGCTTTCATGCCGGTTGGGACTCAGGCAACGGTCAAGACGATGGCGCCGTGGGAACTGACGGATCTAGAGGTCCAGGTCATCCTCGGCAACACCTATCACCTCAATATTCGCCCGGGCATGGAGATCATGGCGGCCTGTGGCGGGCTTCACAAGTTCATGGGGTGGGATGGGCCGATCCTGACCGATAGCGGCGGCTACCAGGTATTCAGCCTCGCCAAGCTGCGCAAGATCCGCGATGACGGCGTGGAGTTCAACTCACATATCGACGGCAGCCGGATCTTCCTGGGGCCGGCCGAAACCATGGCGATTCAGCGCGTGTTGGGGTCGGATATTGCGATGGTTCTGGACGAGTGTCCGCCTTATCCCTGCGACCGTGATTACGCTTGTAAATCGGTATCGAAGTCCATAGCATGGGCGGCTCGTTGTTCGGAGCAGGAGTGTGCTCCGGGGCAACTGGTGTTCGGAATTGTACAGGGCGGTGTCTACACCGATCTGCGCGAGGAGTGTGCACGGCGACTGGTGGATATCGGCTTCGACGGCTATGCCATCGGCGGGGTGAGCGTGGGCGAACCCGACGTGGTGCTGCGCCAGGGCGTAGAGGATTCGGTGGGGATACTGCCGGTCGAGAAGCCTCGCTACCTGATGGGCGTGGGGCGGATGGACCAGATTCTGGACGCTGTGGCCGATGGCGTGGACATGTTCGATTGCGTAATGCCGACACGGTATGCGCGCAATGGGACGGCGTTTACGCGCGTGGGGCGCTACCCGGTGAAGGCCGGGGAGTACAAGCAGGATCAGCGGCCGATTGAGGTGGGCTGTGAGTGCCGGGTTTGCCGGCGGTTCAGTCGGGCTTACGTACGGCACCTGCTGAACGTAGGCGAGATCCTGGGGGTTCGCCTGCTGACGGTGCATAATTTGCACCGTTACATGGCGTTCATGCGTGAGATTCGCGAGGCGATTCGCGCAGGCGATTTGGATGGATATAGGAAACAAGTGAAAGAGCGGCTCTGTCATGACGCGCATGGTGGCGCGGTGGAGCATGAGGATTGATGGGTGAATGAGTATCAACACCCAACAGCCAACAAGGAACATCCAATGATGAAGTGAGCAAGGCCAGCGAATGACACGCCCTTCGGCCTCTTCATTCGCAGCTCTTGCACCCTTGGATGTTGGGCGTTCCTTGTTGGCTGTTGGATGTTGAAGGAAAGTACGAGAAGGAATGGGATTCATGATTAATACTCTTGGTTTGATAGCAATGGCCGCACCGGCGGAGGGGCAGCAGGGGAGTCCGTTCGGGATGATGGTGCCGATGCTGTTCATCTTTGCGATTTTCTACTTCATGTTGATCCGTCCGCAGCAGCGTAAGGAAAAAGAACGGCGCAGGATGATCGACGAGTTGAAAACGGGCTCTCGTGTCATGTTCAGCGGAGGAATCATCGGGACCGTGACCAACGTGAAGGATGCTATTTTCGTGATCAAGATCGCCGACGGCGTGAAGGTCGAAGTCGCACGTGGTGCTGTGAGCAAGGTTCTGGAGAAGGGCGAGAAGCCGGAAGACAGCGAGTGAGTGTGCGGGATGGTGAGCGTGTGGGCACCGCACGGTAGACGATTTTGCTGGGCTAGAGACAAGGGATAGGCAGAGACGATGGATAAGAATGCGCTGTGGAAATGGTTAATCCTCTTGGGACTGTTGTCATTCTCGGTATGGGTGTTTACCCCGCCGAAGGAAAAGATACGCCTCGGATTGGACTTGAAGGGCGGTACGAGTTTTGTGGTGAAGATCGACCGTGAGCTGGTTGAGCAGGAGATCAATTTCCGCGCTCCAAACATCACAGCAGAAGACCTGAAGAAGGAAGCCGACCGCACGCTGCAGGGCGCGCAAGGCCGTGCCCTTGAGGTGATGCGTAACCGGATCGATGGTCTTGGCATCGACGAACCGATCATCTATCCGGGCAAAGACAACCGTATCATTATCCAACTTCCCGGTGTCGACGAGACCACGCGTAACGCGGCCCTCAAGTCGATCGAGAGCGTGGCCTTCCTCGAGTTCCGCATGGTGCATGAGGACAACGGTGAGTTGACCGCCGAGCTGTTTGAGGAAAGCAAGGCACCCGAAGGCTACCAGGTGGTGCGTCTGAGCCAGGGCAGCTTCTACAAACCCGATCCCAACTTCAAAGGCAAGCGGGATCGCGTCTACCGTGAAACCATGGGCCGGTTCGAGGTCCCGGATTCTGGATTCGAATTTATGCTGGAGAAGATGGAGGCGGACAACCAAACTGTCTATCGCCCCTTCTTCGTCAAGCGCCGCCGTGAGTTGTCGGGTGAGTATCTCAAGAGCGCCGGTGTGGACTATGGTCCACTGGGACAGGCGGTCGTCACCCTCCGTTTCGATGGCAAGGGCGCCAAGCTGTTCGCCAATGTGACGGCTGACTACGCGCCGGGAGGTCCACGCAATCCGGATATCAACAGCGGGCGCCAGCTCGCCATCGTGCTGGACGGAACGCTCTACTCGGCCCCGGCAATCCGCGAGGCCATCTACGGCGGACGCGCCGAAATCAGCGGCAGCTTCTCGCAGAGCGAAGCGATGCTCCTCGCACAGATTCTCAACGCCGGTTCACTGCCCGCGCCGGTGCGCGTGGTTGAGCAGCGTTCCGTGGAGCCGAGCCTTGGGCAGGACGCCATCCAGAGCGGCCTGCGCGCGATTATGATTGGCGGCATCGGTGTATTGGGCTTCATGCTCGTCTACTACCTCCTCTGTGGTGTGGTAGCGAATATCGCGCTGATTCTGAACATGCTGCTGCTGCCGCTCGGGATGATCATTGCGGCCGGGTTCATGGGTATCTTTGTGAGTGAAGGCGCCAGCGGTGGGCCGATCAAGTTGCCTGTGCTGACGCTTCCCGGTATCGCGGGCATCCTGCTGACCATCGGTATGGCGGTGGACGCCAACGTGCTGATCTTCGAGCGCATCCGCGAGGAGAAGGGCGCAGGCAAGCGGTTCTGGACCGCCGTGACGTCCGGTTACGATCGCGCGTTCGTAACGATCATGGACGCGAACATCACGACGCTTCTGACCGGTATCATTCTTTTCATCTTCGGGTCCGGCCCGATCCGCGGGTTTGCCGTGACCCTCTGCGCCGGCATCATGGCCAGCATGTTTACGGCGCTGGTCGTGACGAAGCTGTTCTTCGGCCTCATCGCCAACAAGGCGGATGTGAAGGCGTTGAAGATGCTGGCGATCATCGGCAAGACGAGTATCGATTTTGTCGGCAAACGCAAGTTCGCGGCCCTGGCATCGATCGTTCTGATTGTGGCAACCTGGGGTGTTATGGTGGCGCAAGGCACGAAGCAGCCCAGCGCGGTGTTTGGAGTGGATTTCACCGGCGGTGTGGCAATGACCTTCAAAGTGAGTGATCGTCAGCCGATGGAGGGGATGCGATCCGAGCTCGAAGGTGCCGGGCTGGCGGACGTCTATATCCAGTACCAGGAGGAGATGGAACAGGCTGGTGACATCTTCCTTCAGGTTAAAACCTCCACGCGCGAGGTCGGCGACGACCGGCAGGTGGTCGACGTGGCGCAGGAGGCGCTGAGCAAGGTGTATGCCGAGGGTGGACTGGAACTGCAGCAGATTGATGAAGTGGGCGCGCAGATCGGCAAGGAGCTGAAGCAGCGTGCGGTCTGGTCGATCATCCTGGCGTTGCTGGGCATCGTGGTTTACATCTCGATTCGTTTCGAGTTCGGGTTCGCGCTGGGTGCGATCGTAGCCTTGGCGCATGACGTGCTCGTGACGGTGGGGCTCTATACGCTGTTCGGGCGGCAGCTCAGTCTGCCGATTGTGGCGGCGCTGCTGACGATCGTGGGTTACTCGGTGAACGATACGATCGTGGTGTTCGATCGGATTCGCGAGGACCTCAAACTGATACGCGGCAAGAGCTTCCTGGAAATCTGCAACCTGAGTATCAACCAGACGCTGAGCCGTACGCTGCTGACTTCGTTGACGACGTTGATTGCGGTGGTCGTACTGCTGGTGGTCGGTGGCGGCGCGATCAACGATTTTGCACTGGCGCTCTGCATCGGCGTGCTCGTGGGTACCTACTCGTCAATCTTCGTGGCCACCCCGGTGGTGCTGGCCTGGTACAAAGGCCGCAAGCCTGACTTCTCCAAAACGCAGTAGCGCTCCAGAGCAGGGATGCCCTCTGGGCTGGAGCACTGCCTCGCTTCGCTCGGCCTGCTAGGCCTCAGAGGGTACCCCTGCTCCTCCGCTGGGGGCAGGGCGCACTTGGAGGTTGGGTGTTCCTTGTTGGCTGTTGGATGTTGAAATGAGTGGCGCTGGCTTTCAGAGTATTGTTCCACCCCTCAAACGCTGGGTGGACGTCGGGGTCGACGAACCCGCTGCTTCCGTTCTCTCCTCCGAGCTCAAGATTCCGCTTCCGCTTGCCCGTATTCTGGTCAGTCGAGGCTACGATTCGCCTGAAGCTGCAGAGACCTTTCTTTCTCCACGCTTGAGCGAGGTAGGGGATCCCTTCCTGCTGCCCGATATGGCGGTGGCTGTGGAGCGGTTGATCCGGGCGCTTCGCGACAAAGAGCGGATTGTTGTCTTCGGCGATTACGATGCGGATGGGGTAACGGCAACGGCCCTCTTGAGTACGGTGTTGACCCGCATGGGCGGCGACGTGGTGGGGTTTCTCCCGAGCCGGTTCGAGGATGGGTATGGTCTGTCCGGCGGTGCGCTGGAGCGGTGTATTGAGCAGCACAAGCCTGCAGTGATCGTGACGGTGGACTGCGGCACGAACTCGGTGGAGTCGGTTGCCGCTGCCGCGGAGACCGGGGTTGATGTGATCGTCACCGACCACCACGAACCGGCGGCGGAAGTTGCGAAGCCACTGGCGTTGATCAACCCCATGCTTTCCGAATCGGAATCCATCCGCATGCTGGCCGGGGTAGGAGTGGCATTTAAGCTCTGTCATGCCCTGATCAAGCAGGCGCGTGAGGACCTGCCGGAGGCGGCGGAGGGCATAGACTTGCGTGACTGGCTTGATCTCGTGGCCCTTGGTACGGTGGCAGACGTAGCGCAGCTAAGCGGCGAGAATCGGATCCTGGTGCGCCATGGCCTCGCGAGAATGACCCGTAGTCCTTGTCCCGGAGTGCAGGCCCTTAAAGATGTCGCAAAGGTGCGCGGTGAGGTGGATGCCTACCATATCGGCTTTGTGCTGGGGCCGCGTATCAACGCGGCGGGGCGACTGGCTTCCGGGCATACGGCTCTGGATCTGTTGGTCTCGGTCGAGCCCGATGCGTGCTGGTCCCTGGCGCGGGAGCTGGACGCCGCGAACATGGAACGGCGCGAAATCGAGGATGACATCAGGGCCGCGGCCGAGGAGCAGATCGACGCCTCGTTCGATCCGGGCGCGGTGTTCGGTGTTGTCGCTGCCGACCAGGACTGGCACGTCGGTACGATCGGGATCGTGGCGTCGCGGCTGGTGGGGAAATACCAGCGGCCCGCGATCGTGATCGGGGTTGACGAAGATGGCAACGGTCGAGGGTCGGGGAGAAGCGTTGAGGGGGTGAATCTTGTCGAGATGCTGGATGCCTGCGAGGAGTTACTCGAGACCCACGGCGGCCACGCCATGGCGGCGGGGCTGAACATCCGCGCGGAGCACATCGAGGCGTTCCGTATGCGGTTCAACGAGCTCTGCAGCGCGCAGCTCAAGGGCACGGACCTGCGCCCGGCGCAGCGAGTGGACGCGTGGATCTCGCTGGGAGAGGTGGACCGCGAACTGTACGAGCAGGCGCTGCGACTGAAACCGTGTGGGATGGGGAATCCGAAGCCGGTATGGGGCGCACGACACGTACAGGTGGCTGGGCAGCCGCGCCGTGTCGGCAAGGAGGGCGCGCACCTGAAGCTTCTACTGGCCGCCGGCGGAAAGCAGATCGACGCGATCGGGTTCGGTTTGGGCCCGTATCCGCTGCCGGAAGGCCCGATCGATGTCGTCTTCGAAATAGCCGAAGATACCTACCGTGGTCACGGTGCCCTCCAACTCATTCTGAAGGATTTTGCGCCGTCCCAGGGTTGATGGGATGGCATTCGTGGGGTAGGATGCCGGTAGCTCTTTTGAGGAACGCATACGGAGAACAGGTATGAATGTTGAAGTGCTGGAGGCGAGTGTAGAGAAGCTTCACGAGACGTTCGAGCGGACGGACATTGAGATGGAGTGGAAGAAGATTGAGCAGAAGCTTAACGAAGCGAAGTACACTCCAGGCGATGTGGGGCCGCTGGCGGACAGCATTTTCTCGCTCCTGCTGGCTGCTCGTAGTGAGGGTTTCGGCGTGAAGGCCGTGCTGGCTGAGCTGGAGAAAGTCGCCGAGGCCAACCTTGACCGGCGATGGAAGAAGATGGAAGACGGGACTTATCAGCATATCGATTGAGTACCGGTCCTAATTGCACTCGTAATCATGATCATGATCGCCCGGAGCGGGGCTGGTAAGTCCGACTAAGATTACGTTCAGGATTACGAGTACGATAAATTGAGGGGACATGGGTTGGTTTTTCCTCTTGAACTGGGGCCGCAGCGGTCTATACTCCCCCGCTTGCATTTGAGTATCAGAAGAGGTTGAAGACATGGCTAAGGTATGTGAAATCTGTGGTAAGGGCCCTAAGTCGGGTACGACCATCGTTCGCCACGGACTGCCCAAGAAGAAGGGCGGAATCGGCCTGCATACGACCGGCGTGACCAAGCGCCGTTTCCTTCCGAACTTGCACAGTGTCCGCGTGATGGAGAACGGGGGCGTGAAGCGTCGCCGTGTGTGCGCGTCCTGCATCAAGAACGGTAAGGTTGTCAAGGCTTAGCAGGTTTCTTGGAACCCAGGTTCGCGGTTGCCGGATGAACAGGCGCTGTGAACCCGTGCATCCCTGAACGCTGAACCTTGAACCTTGAACCGCTCTCCCTTTCCGGATAAGGTCATAAGTCAAGGAGTCGAAGCTTATGGCTGACGAGATCATCAAAGAGAGTGACGAGATCCAGGCAACGGACATCGTCTTCGATTGTCCTCACTGTGGCAAGAGTCTCTGTATTGACTACCGCGGCGCCGGACTGAACATAACTTGTACGGATTGCGGTGAGGAAACGGCGGTTCCAATCCCCGACGGGATGGAGCTGGACGATCTCGACAGTACACCCCAAGACCAGGAAGTCCGTATCATTAACCTGCGCAACAGCCTTTCCGAGAGCGAAGCGCGCGTTAAGAGCCTGGAAGAGGAGGTCGCTCGGTTGAACACGCTTTGCACGGAACTCAAGGCTGCGCGCGACGCTGCTTTGCAGAATGCCTCCGACGTACGCGACCGGATCGCCCAGATCCAGCAGGCCCAGGGGGATATCTATCGCGCGGCCGACGGGCTTGACGTCCTGGTTGGTGTGAAGCCGGAAGAAGAGGCGTCGAGCGATCGGTAATCGGCTAAGCGCTCTGCGCGGCGCAGTCCAGCGAATCGATCAATCGCTTCGCCACTGACTCCCACGAGTATTCCCTCAGGACGTATTCGCGTCCCGCCTGTCCCATCGCCCGGCGTGTATCCGGATCGTTCAGCATGAGGAGGACTGCCTCCTCGAACTCGGGGAAGGTCCTGAACCAGAGCCCGCCATTGCTGGACTCACACTGGTAACGGAGTACCTCGCCTTTCGCATGTACGATGCCGGGGGTTCCGGCCAGCCACGATTCGAGGAGGACGATCCCGAGGCTTTCGTTGACGGACGGGTGGCAGAATGCAACGGCCCCGGCCATGGCCTCCAGTTTCTCCGTGGCGCTGACAAAGCCGACGTCGACGATGTGGTCAACGAGGGACGGCGGAAGCGGGAACTCGCCGCTCCCGGTGAGGACAAGCTTGAGGTCGATGTTGTTGCGCGCGCGAAACGCTTCGAGGTAGTCGATCAGGATGGGTGTGCCCTTGAGCGGCTCACGGCGTCCCGAGTAAACCAGGTAGGGACTGGTTATACCTCTACGTGTGGCAAAGGCGGATGGATCGACCGTGAAGTCGTCCAGCCCCATGCCTACCACCTCAACAACCTGGTTCGGTGACGGTGAACCGTAGATACGTTCTGCGAGCCGTCGCTCCGGTTCCGTGTTGAACATGAAGCCGCACACGGAGTGGAACATCTCGTGGAATGCTTCGAGCTGGGCAAAGGGCTCGTCGTGTAGGCAGGGCACGAGCAGCGTCTTCTTCGGATGAACACAGGCGGCGTGATACACCAGCCCGAACAGGTAGGGGCCGGTAACTATGACGTCGTACCTATCACCTTCCTCGGCGAGGTGTGTGCAGAGCGCGCGACTGTTAACGCTATTGCGTAGCCAGGCCTGCTCCTCTTCTCGCGAGACCCTGGCTCCCGCACTGATCCGGTCTTGCACGGAAAGAAACGTCTCCGTATCGCGATCCTCATCTACGGGGAAGAACTCCACTTCCAAGTCACCAACGGACCGGCGCCCGGGCTTTAGATCGTTCGCCCACGTGTAGTGATTCGTCGCACAGGTGGTGAGTACGCTCACCCGCCGCCCATGACCGGCCGCTCGTTCGGCCAGGTTGCGCAGGAGTGTTTCGGCCCCGCCCACAACCGACCCGTCGGCGAGGCGAGGCACGACGAAGACGATATGCTGTGCGTCACCCATTACGACTGCTTGCTCTCGAGTTCGGCGATTCGTTCTTCCAGCGCCTGGATACGGTTACGGTGTGTCTGTTCGGAACTCTCAAGCGCAGACAACAGAAGGCCGTTGATCTGGTTCTGCTGCGTCCAGAGGCGGTAGGTGTAGAACTTCAGTAGTTTCCAGATAACCGTCTTAAGGGCGACCAGCAGCCTCCCAAACCGCGCACGCCGCTCGACGATTGCGAAGTCATTGATGTCCACCACGAACGCCTGGCGAAGGCAGGACATGTAGAAGTCAAAGAAGTCGTCGTCATTCTGGAGGTTGGTGAGATTCGATCGCTCGGCACGAGCAACGAGCGGATCGGCATAGGCGCCTTCGGCACGCTTGCGTTCGACCGTAGCCTTGATCTCCTCAACAATGGCGGCGGCGTCTACTCCCGGTGCGTTGATTTCCAGTTGCTTATCCATATCAATCTCCCTGCATGAAGAAATTGGTTCGCTTCTCCTGCCCAATCGTACTGGCCGGGCCGTGGCCGGGGAAGATGCGCGTATCGTCGGGCAGTCGTCTGAGCTTCCTCAGCGATGCAGCCAGCACGCGGCTGTCACCGCCATGCAAGTCGGTTCGTCCGACCGATCCGGCGAAGAGCGTGTCGCCGGTGATTAGGACGCCGTCCCGTTCGAAGTAGATGCACACCCCGCCTGGGGTATGGCCGGGCGTCTCAATGATGGCGAAGTCCAGCCCGGCGTGCGTGTAGGCTGCGCCATCGGTGAAATCGATGCATTCGCTCTGGGGCTGACGTGGTGCGGTGCTGAAGAAGGGGGGCAGCGTGTTGGCATCGGTGAACGCCCAGGCCCAATCTCCCGGATGCATGGCGACCGGCGCGGGAAAAACATCATGGACAGTCGCGAGCGCACTAATGTGGTCGCAGTGGCCATGTGTCATGAGATAGGCCGCTACGCTTAGCCCACGATCCTTAAGGTACGCAATCACCAGCTCCGCGTCCTCGCCCGGGTCAACA
>CAYFPQ010000024.1:14621-21612 GCA_964345005.1 uncultured Victivallales bacterium
GTTCACCGCGAATTCGCCAACCACTATGGTCTCGATATTCATGGGGGGGACCCTACACGTTTGTGCCGCTTTGTGCAATCTGCTAGGCTGCCCCCCATGAATGTGTTGGTTACAGCCGGCCCCACGCGCGAGGCGATCGACCCGGTGCGGTTTCTGAGCAATCGCTCGTCAGGGAGGATGGGCTTTGCGATTGCCGCGGCCGCAGTCGAAGCCGGACATGCGGTGCGACTGATAGCCGGACCTGTCGCGCTGGACACGCCTGCGGGCGTCGAGCGTATCGACGTCGTTTCGGCGGCCGAGATGTGCGCGGCAGTGACCGATTTCGTGCCGTGGTGCAATGCACTTGTTATGGCCGCCGCCGTGGCAGACTGGCGGCCCGCGGTGGTGAGCGACCAAAAGCTCAAGAAAGGCGGTGGCTCGATGCAGCTTACGCTTGAGCGCACGGCCGACATCCTGGAGTCGATCCGGGGCCTGAAAGGTGACCGCACCTTCGTTGGCTTTGCTGCAGAAACCGGAGATCCCACTGCCGAGGCTAAGCGAAAACTTGTGGCGAAGGGACTGGACATGATCCTCGCAAACGATGTCAGTCAACCCGATGCCGGGTTCGAGGTGGAGACCAACGCCGTGACCTTCATCGTTCCGGAGGGGGCCGAGCGCCACATCGATACAGCGCCCAAAGCGGTGATTGCCGCAGCGATCGTCAAATGGATCGAGGCACATGAAACGCAACCACCAAGGCACTAAGGCTCCAGGTGCTTGGTATCGTTCAGATGTTGATGCCTGAGGCTACTCAGGGCACTTGCCGAGCGCAATCCAAAGGGAATCGCAACATCCAATATCCAACAAGGAACATCCAAGGAAGAAGTGAGCGAGGGAAGCGAATGGCGAGTTGAAAGGCCTGCCATTCACTGCTCTTCGCGCACTTGGAAGTTGGAAATTCCTTGTTGGCTGTTGGACATTGAGAAACAGATCGCGGCCCACCACCGCGCGCTGGTTTACTGTAGCGCGCTGGTCAGGCATCAACATTTGAACGTTATCAGGTGCTTAGGACATCTGTTGTTGGTCAGGCAAAGCCACGGGCCACCCTTTACACCTTCGTGTCTTGGTGTCTTACTGGTTGCCTTCCTCTTTCCAGAAGAATCATCCACCGGACGCGATGTAGTCGCTGACGGCGCGGTAGACGTCGGAGGCGACCTCCTTATAGAAGATGGCGCTGTCGAACCCGATACCTACTAGGACGCCTCCGAACAGCGCCCTCGCCCAGAAATTGTCCGATACAAAGAACAGGTAGAATACCGAGTAGCCCGGGATCAGAAGACACAGGATGCCCTGAAAGACGGTGTCCTTGAAGGCCATCAGGATGATGGTCACGTGCATGAACAGTGCCGCATACGGTCCATAGATTATGAGTATGTCGACCGACTCGGGGGGCACGATATTCAAGAAACGGATCGAAGCCATGACCACCGCCAGAACCACGAAACACAGCCAGCTCCATATGACCCCGGACTGCTTCGTTTCTGTCTTGATGTTTCCGCGGCTCTGTTGGATGTAGCGATCGAATCGCCACGTGCTCTCTTCGGCTTCGTCGTCGGTCGGGATGGCAGGTGTCATCTCCTCGTCAGGTTCCGGAACACGCTCCTCCTGTTTTAGTTGCAGCTGTTCGTGGACACTGTCGGTGGGCGAGGAAGGTCGCGCTCTGAGTGGAGCGCCGCAGGAGCGGCAGCTGATGGTGTCCACTGCTGCGTATTCGGACAGGGTAACGGGAGCCCCGCATTCCTCACATTTGATTTCAACATCGGACATAGTTGATTCCCCCGGTGCCGGGCATCTACTCCATCGCGGCTTCCAGGTCTCGGTTACGCTGTTCGCTGATGCGTGTGATGTCGGCCTTGGCTTTCTGGCCTGCGTCCACTGCGGTCTTCCCCGTAACTCCCTCAATCAGCGTCTGAGCGGTCGAACGTGCCGGCTTGGACTGGGGCTTGGGTGTCGAGGTATCTCTACACCCGGTGGCCAGGCTGACGGCAAGAAGGAGGGCGATAACCGAGCGTTTCATGCCACGCATGATGGCCTATTGAGGTCGAACGTTCAAGGTCCAAGGTGAATTCTGCGATGGCGAGATTGAAGCAGCTACCTTCAGTATATCGGTTGGCGAAAACGGCTTGAGTTTTCTACCTGCGCGCCGTGGTCGACGTGCTGAGCGCCACAAACAAGACGCAAGACTGATGACTTAAGGGGTGACCCCTGTGTCTCCCAGTTCGGCAAGTACGGCCTGGTAGACTTCCACGCCGATGCGGAAATGGTGTGTGCTTACGAGCAGATCAATCAGGTGTCGTGCTTCGTTGCGTGAGATGATCTTCTTGCGGGCTGCTCGCAGCAGAATGCCCAGTGTCCCCAAAGGACGAATTCCCTCAATTTCTGCCATCGTCCGCATTATTTTCTCGTCACAAAGCAGGAAATCCGCATGGGACCGTATCGCCAGCGTTAAGGCGGCGTTATCTGTGGCGCTCATGGCGGTGGCAAAACGACGTGGTTTTCGTATAGACTCAATCTGGCAGTGTGCCATGAAGGACTCAAGCGCCTCCTTCTCGACCGGATCGGTTCCGGCGACCAGCAGTTCGGTGCATACCGCCTTCGGTATCCGGATGTCGTTTCCCAATAGCTTGCGGATCAGGTGTAGCCTTCGGATCTTACTTAGGAAGATCAGCGGACTCGCATCGGCCACCACGATCATGCCTGCAGATCCTTTGCGAGGTCATCTACGCCGTAATTCAGTTCCAGGTCAGCGTTCCGCATCTCTAACAACATGTCGCGCAGCGTCAGGCCTGCTATCTCGGCTGCGCGTGACAGGGTTGCTTCCCCGTCACGGTATGCTTGACGGGCTCGCTCGAACATCAGGTCAGCAGCCCCCCGCGCAAGTGCCCGCTTCAAGAAGGTTGGGCGTTCGGTACCCAGTTCCCGAGCCAGTCTCTCCAAGCGCCTGACCTCGCGTGTCGGCAGCCGCATTGATATGGTCGTACTCATATGTTTACATCTCCTAACTCTGTAAACATTCTGCCGCAAACCGCATCACGGCGCAAGCAGGTTCTTTCCGGCTTGACCCCTAAGGCGCCTAAAGCGCTGAACCAAGCTGCGAGCATGCAAGCGTGATCCGTGGTGACCCTCCCATCGTTCTGTTCCGATGCGAGAACTCACCGGCCCGCTACCACGTCTGAAAACGCCCCGGAAGCTCTAACCGCACACGCCGGAAGTCTTAAACGCACCACGACATTGGGGCGGATATTCATTGCGGAGGGGGCAGATTGAAAGTACGCTCGAATGGAGATGCGAGTTGTGACTGTTGCGGAGAAAACAGGTGAAAGTTAAGACGATTTCGATTGGCGGGGTGAAGGTTGGCGGGCGGCATCCGCTGGCACTGATTGCGGGGCCGTGTGTTATCGAGGACCGGGATGCTTGCATTGACCTGGCGCGGCGGCTGATGCGGCTGGCCAAGCGTGAGCGGATCCCCTTCATCTTCAAAGCCTCTTACGACAAGGCGAATCGCTCCTCGGTCCGTGCGTTCCGTGGTCCGGGCATCGAAGAGGGATTGGATGTCCTGGCCGAAGTCAGGGCTCGCTGCGGCGTGCCGGTGTTGACCGATGTTCACTCGGTCGAAGAGATCCGTGCAGCCGCGAGAGTGGTTGATGTGCTGCAGATTCCGGCTTTTCTGGCCCGTCAAACCGATCTGCTTCGTGCCGCAGGGAGTACTCGCAAGGCCGTGAACATCAAGAAAGGGCAGTTCATGGCCCCCGAGGACATGATCAACGCGGTGGCCAAGGTCGAGAGCGGGGGCTGCAAGCGCATATTGCTGACGGAGCGAGGAACGAGTTTTGGGTACCACAACCTGGTGGCAGACATGCGCAGCCTGCCGATCATGCGAGGACTGGGCTACCCGGTGGTGTTCGATGCCACGCACAGTGTACAACGGCCGGGTGGTGGTGGGGATCACTCGATCGGCGATCGCGATTGGGCGCCTTACCTGGCGCGGGCAGCGGTAG
The DNA here is from genome assembly GCA_964345005.1 of uncultured Victivallales bacterium. GTDB lineage: Bacteria > Verrucomicrobiota > Kiritimatiellia > UBA8416 > JABMPJ01 > JABMPJ01. The sequence continues at coordinate 18,659 of CAYFPQ010000024.1, forward strand.
CGACGGGATGTGACGCGGTGTTTGTGGAGACATACGTAGAGCCGGAGAAGGCGCTGTGCGACGGAGCGAATGCGTTGGTGCTCAAGGACCTGAAGTCGATTTGGAGCAAGCTGCGGGCAGTTGATGAGGCGGTGAGCGGTTGAAGAAGGTTGCGGGAGTACTCTGCTTGCTGATGGCGGGTGTAGCCTTTGGGGAAGATACTGATCTACCGATCAGGGGGATGCGGGTTCCGTTGGAGCATTTTGACGACGGGCGTGTGAAGATGCAGTTTTCGGCGGCACAGGCGCGGCTGCCTGAGGGCAGTGGCGAGCTGGAGGCATCCGAGGCGTTAGTTGAGTCTTTCAGGGCCGATGGCAGTGTGGCGATGGTCATGGAGGCGGACAGGTGTTGGTACGACCGCGCAACGGGCCGGCTGAACTCCGATGGTCCGGTTCGGATGGATCGGGGCGATATGGTGGTCACGGGGGTTGGTATGGAGTGGAAAGCCGACGAACAGAAGCTCCGGCTCTACTCGAATGTCCGCGTGGTCTTGAAGGGCGGGGTAGGGTTCGGGAAGGTGCTTCCAGAACGACGAACAGTCGAACAGCCGAACAGCCCCGCCTTCGCCGAGGCTACGGCGGGCAAGCGAACGACGAACCGGGAAGCTGCGGAATGAAATGTGTCACTACTCTCAGTTTCGTATGCCTAGTGGGCTTGGCTTCTGGCCAGGAAGCCGTGATCACAGACGCGCCGCCTGCCACGAATCAGACGGTGATCACAAGTGACCGGCTGGAGTATGACTACCCTCGCGCCATTGCTGTCTTCACCGGAAACGTTCTGGTGCGCGACGCAGACATGAAGATGTGGTCTGACAAAATGACCGTCATTATGACGCCCGAGGACGAGATGGAGTCGGTAACGGCGATTGGGAGGGTCCGTATTATCCAGCCCGGACGGAAGGCTCGTTGCCGTAAGGCGATCTTCCTGGTGGACAGGAACGAGGTGATCCTGACCGGTAATGCGGTAATCGAGCAGGACAAAGATCGTGTCGAAGGCCGGGTGATCCACATTTGGACCGACAGCGATCGAATGGTCAGTGAGCCCGGGCATCTTGTTGTTTTTTCGAAAGACCAGAAGTCGGAAGACAGGGGGCAGACAGAAGCTGAAGGGACACAGGTGGAGGCCGGGAGTTCAGAGGGCAAGAGCGAAGGTGCGGCAACCCGACCTCCGACTCCTGACGTCTGATTTCCGGTCGCCGACTTCCTCTTGTAAGGGGTGCCCCGTGGGGGTATGCTTCCCGGTTAGAGAACATATGCTGTTAGAGGCAACAGGAATTGAAAAAGGTTACCGGGGTCGATCTGTTGTAAAGCAGGTGGATCTGACGGTTGGACGCGGCGAAATTGTTGGACTGCTCGGGCCGAACGGCGCCGGCAAGACAACCACGTTCTACACGGTGGTTGGATTGGTGCGTGCCGACGGTGGGTCAATCGTGTTCAATGGTCACGACATTACGCAGGCACCGGTCTACCAACGGGCGCGGCTGGGTATCGGATACCTGGCCCAGGAGCCGTCTGTCTTCCGAAAACTCACGGTCGAGCAGAATGTCGGCGCGATCCTTGAAACGCTCGATATGGATGTCGAGGCGCGCAAAGCACGTGCGACGGAACTGCTGGAAGATCTGGGACTGACAAAGGTGGCCCATCAGCGCGCCTACACCCTCAGCGGCGGCGAGCGTCGCAAGCTCGAGATCGCGCGCGCACTGGTCCGGGATCCCTTGATGCTGATGCTCGACGAGCCCTTCAGTGGGGTGGACCCTCTTGCGGTCAACGACATTCAGGAGATCGTCAAGGGCCTGCGTGACCGAGGACTGGGCCTGCTGATTACGGACCACAACGTTCGGGAGACGCTGGCGGTTGTAGATCGCGCCTATTTGCTCTACGATGGTAAGGTTCTGCGTGAAGGACCGAGTGATTTTCTCATTAATGACGAGATGAGCAGAAAATTGTACCTGGGTGAAACGTTCAAGTTGTAAGGAGGACCGACTATGCCAATCGAAGTCACCACGCGCCACATGCAGCATGGTCTGGATGATGTTCAGGAGTATGCCCAGAGCAGGGCCGCGGAGCTCGTGAATGCATTCCCGAGCTGCGAGCATATTCACGTGATCCTGGATCACGAGAAGCACCTGTTCAAAGCGGAAGTGGTGATACAGGCGGGGCATCATGTACGCATTGAAGGGACAGAGTCTCTCGACAACATGCGGGCCTCCATCGACGGGGCTGTGGACAAGGCGGAACGTCAGTTGCGACGCGTCATGGATAAGGTGAAGGATCACCATTCGGCAATGAAGTACGAAGAATCGAAGAAAGACCGTGGAGAAGAAGTGTGAGCACATCAGACGAAAAGCCCGTGAAGCGAACATCGGTCAGTGTCGGAACCTTCCTTGAAGTGGGAGGTCGCGATCTGAGCATGGAGCTGGTTGCCGGCGAAAAGGGCCTGAATCGGCAGATTCCAGAGGTGACGATCAACCGCCCGGGCCTTGCGCTGACAGGATTCTACAAGAGTTTTGCGGAACACCGGATTCAAGTGCTGGGTATGGCCGAGTGTGCCTACCTGCTGTCGCTGGAGCCCGGGGAACGTGTCGCGCGCCTGCGCACATTCTTCGAGCGCAAGATTCCGTGTGTCATCCTGGGGCGTTCAAGGAAGCCCTTCCCCGAGATTGTTGACTTGGCCGAAGAGTTCAGAACGCCGGTGTTGCGTTCGAAAATGATCACGAAACATCTGATCAACGCGGCCACCCTGATCATGGAGAACCTGAGTGCGCCGCGGGCCAAGGCGCAGGGCACGATGCTGGAGATAGAGGGCATCGGGGTCTTGATCGAGGGCAAGCCCGGCATGGGTAAGAGCGAAACTGCGCTGGCCCTGATCCAGCGTGGCGGTGCGCTCGTGTCGGATGACGTCACGGCATTGCGGCT
>CAYFPQ010000024.1:21622-26189 GCA_964345005.1 uncultured Victivallales bacterium
GCGCCGGCGCCGTTATGGCTGCGGCCGTCGATGTCACCCGTTTTCACATGGAGATTCGCGGTGTGGGTATTGTCCACGTCCCGAGCCTGTTTGGTGTTGCTTCGGTCCGCGGTGAAAAGCGACTCGAGCTGGTCGTGACGCTCTGTAAGCCCGGTGAGTACGAAATGGGCGGCGACCACCTCTATTCGCACACGGCACGCACATTCCTTGGGGTCGAGGTCCCGAGAGTGCATATTCCGGTTGCGCCGGGGCGCGACATTGCGAACGCGGTTGAGGCGGCCGCATTGGATCACAAGTTACGAATGCTTGGTCACGATGCCGAGAAGGAACTGGACGAGAACCTGATGGCCCTGTTGCAGCGCGGTCGCGCTGGGAGCGAGTGAGTTTAGACTGTGGCGGACAACGATACACAGACACGCGTTTTCGAGATTCAGAACCAGTATGGTATCCATGCGAGGCCTGCCGCGCTATTCGTGAAGACAGCCGGCAAGTACGACGTGGATGTCACGGTTGAGAAGGATGGGAACAGCGTTTCCGGAAAGAGCATCATGGGGCTGATGACCCTGGAGGCATCGCGCGGATCGAAGCTGACGGTATCGGCAACGGGACCGGAGGCAGAGCAGTTGCTGGATGAACTCCAGGCCCTTTTCGAGGCCGGGTTCGACGAGGAATAGTTGGGGACGTCACCACTGACAGCACAGCCGAAGGCCGTGTTGTGGGGATACTATGGCTGAAACGGAACAAGGCAGCCGACGGGAGTCGCATGCGCGGGGTATCGGCGTATCGCCGGGCGTTGTGATTGGACCGGTCTTCGTATTGGATACGCAGGCCGTCACGGTTGTCGAGCAGAAGCTTCAGCCGGAAGAGATCGACCACGAGATCATAAGACTCGAGGATGCCCTGATCACCACCCGTGGTCAGCTGAAGTCGATCCAGGAAGACCTCGGGGCCCGGACTGGCGGTCGTGACGCGAGCATTCTCGATGCACATCTCATGGTATTGGACGACCGGGCCTTCGTTGAGGAGATCATCACCAAGACGCGCAGCGACTTCTGTAACGTGGAGGTAGCGGTCTGCGACGTAGCTGAGAGCTACGCCGGCATGCTGGCATCACTGAAGGATGACTACCTCCGTGAGCGCGTTGCCGATGTACGTGACGTAGCACGCCGGGTGATCCGTAACCTGATGGGCGACATCGACACGGCGCTGGGCAGCCTGACCCAGAAGCATATTGTCGTCGCCAACGACCTTGCCCCATCCGACACCGCGACGTTGCGTAAGGACGTTGTCTCGGGATTCGCAACCGACCTGGGTAGCCCCACATCGCATACAGCGGTCATGGCGCGTGCGCTCGAAATTCCTGCCGTGGTGGCGCTGCGCGACTTCACGCAGCGTGTTCGGACCGGCGATACCGTTCTGATGGATGGCAACAAGGGCGTGTTGATTGTGAATCCCACACCGGAAGAGCTCGAGGAGTACGGTGCCCTGGCAGAAGCACGGCGCAGCATCGAGCGCGGCTTGAACCGGCTGCATGACGAGCCGGCCGAGACCAGTGATGGGCATCGCATCACCTTGTCGGCAAATATCGAGCACCCCGATGAGATTGCAGCCGTACAGCAGCATGGTGCCGAGGGGGTAGGGCTGTTCCGGTCCGAGTATCTCTTTATTTTTCGCGGTGCCGCCGTGGATGAGGACGAGCAGGCGGTGGCCTATTCGAAACTGGCTACCCAGCTTCACCCCGATCCAGTTATTATCCGCACACTCGATCTGGGCGGAGACAAGTTCTTCCGGGAGGGACTCGGCCACGACGAGGCCAACCCGTTCCTCGGGTGTCGCTCGATTCGCCTCTCACTGCAGTACCCCAAGCAGTTCAAGAGCCAGATGCGCGCGATCCTTCGGGCCAGCTCTGTGGGTAACGTCAAGATCATGTATCCCATGATCAGTAGCGTCGACGAAGTGTTGCAGGCAAACGAACTGCTTGAAGAGGCCAAGCAGGAGTTGCGCGACAGCAAGGTGCCTTTCCAGGAAGACATAGAGGTCGGCGTGATGGTGGAAGTGCCCGCCGCGGCCCTCGCTGCAAGCGTTTTGGCCGAGCATGTCGGATTTTTCAGTCTTGGCACCAATGACCTGATTCAGTATACGATTGCGGTTGATCGAGTGAACGAGCGCGTGGCCTATTTGTATGAGCCGACGCACCCTGCGGTCTTGAAGCTGATCAAGATGGCTGTGGATGCCGGACATGCGAAAGGCATATGGGTTGGTGTGTGCGGGCAGATGGCCGCCGACCCCGTGCTCGCGCCCCTGCTCGTGGGCATGGGCGTGGACGAATTGAGCGTGGCGCCACAGGCGGTTCCTTTGGTGAAGGACGCGGTGCGGAGCGTATCGTACGAGCAGTCCCGGCAACTTGCCGAGACCGTTCTGGAATGTCGATCGGGAACAGAAGCGTTGCGGCACTGCCGGGAAATGGTCCGCGAAGCGGCACCGGAGGTGCTGGAACTTATATAAGGGTAAGCAAACCAGGGGAAGACATGGGAAATCGGTTGATCTTTACGTCGGAATCGGTAACAGAGGGACATCCGGACAAGGTTGCGGATGGGATATCGGATGCGATCTTGGACGCACATCTGGCATCGGACAAGAACTCGCGCGTCGCCTGCGAAACGATGGTCACCACCGGCATGGTGGTCGTGGCCGGCGAGATCACGAGCAAGGGTGTTGTGAGCTATCCCGATGTGGTGCGCGACAAACTCCACAAGATCGGGTATTCCGACACGAGTAGTGGTTTCGGCGCCGACAGTTGCGCCGTGCTGGTCTCGCTCGACCGGCAGTCCCCGGACATCTCCCAGGGTGTTACCGCTGGGGAAGGCATGTACAAGGAGCAGGGCGCCGGCGACCAGGGCATGATGTTCGGCTATGCCTGCAACGAGACACGGGAACTGATGCCGATGCCAATCATGTTTGCGAACCGCCTGACGCGCCAGCTCGCCAAAGTGCGACGCTCACGCAAGCTGCCGTTCCTGCTTCCCGATGGAAAATCGCAGGTTTCGGTCGTTTACGAGAACGGGAAGCCCATCGCAATTGACACGATCGTTGTCTCCTCGCAGCACACCCCCGAGGTGTCACACAAGAAGCTGACCGCCGGGATCATCGAAGAGGTCGTCAAAAAGGTCATCCCCGAGAAGCTGCGTAAGAACACGCGCTACCTCATCAACCCGACCGGTCGCTTTGTGGTAGGCGGCCCACAAGGCGACTGTGGCCTGACCGGACGCAAGATCATTGTCGATACCTATGGTGGCATGGGGCGTCACGGCGGCGGCGCCTTTTCGGGCAAAGATCCCTCCAAGGTCGACCGCAGTGCGGCCTACATGGCGCGCTACGTTGCCAAGAACATCGTGGCGGCCAAGCTGGCCGCACGTTGTGAGGTACAACTTGCTTATGCGATCGGATTCGCGGATCCGGTATCCGTAAACGTGAACAGCTTCGGCACCGGCAAAGTGTCGGACGACGAGCTGGCCACAGCAGCGGAAGCGGTGTTCGGGCTACGTCCCGCCCAGATCGTGAAGTCGCTGAACTTACTGCGCCCGGTCTACGAGCCGACCTCGGCCTACGGCCACTTCGGCCGCACAAGTGCGAAAGATCTCGAAGTGTTCACGTGGGAGAATACAGACAAGGTGAAGGCTCTGCTGAGGGCTGTCTAGCTCATTACCAGCCGTCCTGCATCACAGTGAAGAACGATTGAGGATTAGACATGGCGAAGAAAAGGAAGAAGAGAATTCTGGATGCGGAGGTGGCGGATCTGTCACTGGCCGACTTCGGGCGGCGTGAGATTGCTCTGGCCGAGGAAGAAATGCCGGGACTGATGCAATTGCGCCGGGACCACGGTGACTCGAAACCGCTCAAGGGCGCACGGATCACGGGATCGCTTCACATGACGATTCAGACAGCCGTCCTGATCCAGACCCTTGAAGCGCTAGGCGCCAAAGTACGCTGGGCGAGCTGTAACATATTTTCAACGCAGGACCACGCGGCGGCTGCCGTCGCGGCAAGCGGCACACCGGTCTTCGCGAAGAAAGGCGAGTCGCTCAAGGAGTATTGGGAATACACCGACCGTATTCTCGACTGGGGTAACGGGCGCGGGCCCAACATGATCCTGGACGATGGCGGCGATGCCACGCTCTTCGTTCACCTGGGCTACGAGGCCGAGGATGACCCCTCTGTCCTGAAGCGCACGCCCGGTAGCACCGAGGAAGCCGTCCTGCTGAAGCAGGTTGCCAAGGCTATCAAGGCCGACCCGGGCCGATTTCACCGTATAGCCGGCAAGATTCACGGCGTGTCGGAAGAGACCACCACCGGTGTGCATCGTCTCTACCAGATGCACGAGAAGGGACGCCTGCTGTTCCCCGCCTTTAACGTCAACGATGCCGTGACGAAGTCGAAGTTCGACAACCTGTACGGATGCCGCCACTCGTTGGTGGACGGGATTTGCCGCGCTACCGATCTGATGCTATCCGGAAAGATCGCGGTCGTGGCCGGCTACGGTGATGTGGGTAAGGGCTCCTGCCAGTCG
>CAYFPQ010000024.1:26199-27163 GCA_964345005.1 uncultured Victivallales bacterium
GCTACAGGCGGCCATGGAAGGCTACGAAGTGATGACGATGGACGAGGCCTGCACTGTCGGTGACCTGTTCGTGACCACGACCGGCTGCTGCGACGTGATCACCGAGCGGCACATGCGTCGCATGAAGCACATGGCGGTCGTCTGCAATATCGGCCACTTCGACAGCGAGATTCAGATCGAGAAGATTGAGAAGTACAAGTGGCAGGAGATCAAGCCGCAGGTCGACCTCGTGACGTTCCCGAGTGGGCGCAGCATCCTGGTGCTGGCCAAGGGGCGGCTGGTCAACCTCGGTTGCGCAACGGGCCATCCGAGTTTCGTGATGTCGAACAGTTTTTCCTGCCAGGTGCTGGCGCAGATGGAGCTCTACACCAAGCGTGGCCACTATCCCGTGGGGGTTTACGTGCTGCCTAAGCTGCTGGATGAGCACGTGGCGCGGGTGCATCTCGGCAAGCTGGGAATGAAGCTGGACCGGCTGAACCGCAGTCAGTCCAAGTACCTCGGCATCAAGCAGGATGGACCGTTCAAGCCGGATACGTACCGGTACTAGACAGTGTTGAAATAGCCAACTGGAAGCAGACAATTCAAGGAGACAGGAAGATGAAGAAGTATCTGACGATGGCTTTGGCCGGTGTCGTGAGTCTCGCCGTCATGGCTGGGGCCCAAGTGGAATCCGACAACCAGCCGGATTGGTATGTGTCGCCCGCTATCGGTTTGCTTCTCTTCGAGGGCGACCAGGAGGTAGAGAACGGCATTCAGCTGAATGTCCGCGTGGGTCGCGATATCAGCGAATGGTGGTCATTGGAAGGTATGCTCCTTGTGGCTCCCAGCCTCGACGAGAATTTCCGAACCGACTTCGACGGAACGAAGGTATCGCGTCTGGATGAAGCCAACGACTTCTCCGGCGTCGATTCAACGTCCGCGTTCGGACTCGCCCTGGAGGGCATCTTCCACTTTACGCGCTGGG
>CAYFPQ010000024.1:27173-40422 GCA_964345005.1 uncultured Victivallales bacterium
GGACCGCTTCGATCCGTTTCTCGCCATCGGTGGCGGCGTGACGTTCTATGCCGATGACATGGCCGAGGGCTCTACGGAGCCGGCCTTCCGGCTGGGTGGCGGCGCCATCTATCATTTCAATGACGAATGGGCGGCACGCGTGGACGGCCGCGTGCTGCTGGCCGGTAAGGATACGGAAGCCAACGGCCAGGTCGATGGTAGTGTCGTCTGGACATGGGGCGCTCGCATCGACCCCGCCATGCGCGCGACCGGCGGTCCGCTGGACAGCGATGGCGACGGCCTCTCCGACGTACGGGAGTCCGAGCTGGGTACCGATCCCTACGACCCTGATACCGACAAGGACCAGCTCTCCGATGGTGACGAGGTCCTGACGGAGGGAACCGATCCGCTCAACCCCGATACCGATTACGACGGACTCAAGGATGGTGCCGAGGTGCACCAGCACAAGACGGATCCTCTCGACCGCGATACCGATGATGGTGGAGTGGCTGACGGTCACGAAGTGATCGAAGATGGTACGGACCCGTTGGATGGGGCTGACGACCTCGTCCTCTTCGAGTTGAATCTCGAGTTCGACTACGACAAGGCCGACATCAAGCCCGAGTACTTCGACGATCTCAACGTGATCGCCAAGGTGATGCAGCGCAACGAGGGCTCCACAGCCCGCATCGAAGGCCACGCCGACAAGCTGAAACGCTCGAGTGCGCGTTACAACCGTCGTCTCTCCAAGCGCCGCGCGCAGTCCGTGCTCTCTTACCTTGAGCAGGTCGCCGGAATCGCGAACGATCGGATGGAAGCGGTGGGTTATGGATTCGACCGGCCCAAGGCTGAGAACGATCCCGAATACGGCAACCCGGCAAACCGCCGCGTGGAAGTGTACCTGCGCGGGGTAGACAAAGAAGCCGAGGGCATCGGCGGCGATGTTCTGAAGGTCGAAGAGGGCCCGGCAGCAGACATGAAGTAAGCAACGCTGCATGGCCGTGCGCGGATAGAGAACTGCAGACAGGATAGAGCGAAGCAGGAGGAGTTACTATGGTGGAACTGAGCGTTGAGAAGATCATGGAGATCCTACCGCACCGCTATCCTTTTCTCTTGGTGGACCGAATCACGGAGCTGGATTGCGAGGGACATCATGTCGTGGGTATCAAGAACGTCACGATGAATGAACCGTTCTTCCAGGGGCACTTTCCCGGTCATCCCGTGATGCCGGGCGTGCTTCAGCTTGAAGCTATGGCGCAGACGGGCGGCGTGCTGCTCATCACGCTGCTCGAAACGCAGGAGCTGACGCCGTATTTCATGTCAATCGATAAGGCGAAGTTCCGCCGTGTGGTTGTGCCCGGCGATCAACTCACGATCGATGTGCAGATCACGAACCTGCGGCCCCGGCGCGCTCGCATGAAAGCCGTGATTCACGTGGGTGACCAGGTTGCCTCCGAAGCCGAACTGATGTGCATGGTCACCGAGCGTCAGGCGAGCGATTGATCGCGCGATGCATAGAGCCGTGGCGCGTGGCGTTGGGAGTCCTGGCGCTGGAGATGCTGGTTTCCGGTAGTCTTATTGCCGCCGATTCCAACACTGTTGCACGCGCTTCGGCCATGGCCAGCCGGCTTCCGGCGCGGGCCGTATCCGCTCCGCCGGCCACTGAGTCCGGCTTCGTTAACTTCAGCTTCGATCAAGTCGACGTCTATTCCTTTGTCAAGTTGGTTGGTGAAATAACCGGCCGAAAGTTTGTGTTGGGCGAAGGCGTATCGGGCAAGATTACGGTCGTCTCTCCCCGCGTGCAGCAGTCGGAAGTCTACCCGCTGTTCGTGTCGATCCTCGAATCGGTCGGCTGCTCAGTCGTCGAGGATGGCCCACTTCATCGTGTCGTCCGGCTGCCTGATCGTGCTATGCCCATGGGCGCTGTGGTTGGGGATGGCGAAGAAGGCCAGGGGCTTGTGACAAAAGTTATTAGGCTCGAGCATGTTGACGCGTCCGACCTCGTAAGAATCCTCGAAGCCAAGGTCATGGGGGGGAAGTCTGGTGGGATTGGTGCCGTTGAGGATACCAATCACCTGATCGTTTCCGAGACCACATCGGTGGTGCGCCGCATCGAGAAGATCGTGTCCGAGATTGACCGGCCCGGTTTGCAGCGTGTGACCGAAGTAGTGACGCTTGAGCACGCCGGCGCCGAGGAAGTCGCCGACCAACTGAACGCCGCGCTGATGGAACGACAGTCTCGCGGGAAACGGATGCAGCAACGTTTGCCCTCTGTTTCCGGCACCGCGGCAGGGCAGTCCCGCGCGGCGCTCGTGGTAGCGGCAACGCATGCCAACGCGCTCCTGCTTGTCGGGACACAGAGCCAGGTTGATGAGCTGAAGGAACTGATTCGCAAGATCGATGTCGATACACCGTCCGGACACGGCCGGCTGAACGCGATCTTTCTCGAGTATATTTCGGCCAAGGAAGCGGCCGGGAGTATCAGTGGGCTGTTGGAGAAGCGCAACGTGAAGGGGCAGACGCCTTCGCGGCTCAACCCGATCGCCATCCAGGCCTACGAAGCCAATAACGCTCTGCTGGTGGACGCCACGCCGGGCGATTTCGATGTGGTGCTTCAACTTGTCAAGCAACTCGATCGCGCGCCGGCACAGGTACACATCAGTGTCATGATTGCGGAGCTTACGGTTAGCGATGACTTCACCTTCGGTGTCGAGCTCGGGGCACTGGACCTGCCCGAGGGCAAGGGCGACACGGCCGTGCAAGGTGGCAGCACTTTCAAAGAGGGGACCGAGAGCGTTCTAAACACCATTCAGCAGGGCCTGTTTCCGCAGGGCATGACCGTGGGGTTGGCCTATGGAAGCCGGATCGACGACAATGGCAACCTGACGTCGAGCTACCCGGGATTAATCAACATCAACGCCATCAAGCAGGACAGCCGGTTCCGAATACTCTCGGAACCTTCCCTGGTGGCCTTGGATAACCGGGAGGCTTCCGTCAACATCGTCAACGAGATTCCTATTCTCAAGTCGACGATCGAGGGTGGGTCCGGTACGGCGCGCGATGTGATTCAGAACATCGAGCGCATCGAAGCCGGTATCAAGTTGAAGTTGACCCCCCATGTGGTGGACGGGGATAAGGTGCGGATGGATCTGAATCCAAGCATCGAGGTCATTCAGGACACGGGCCTAACCCCGACGATTGCCCGGCGCGAAGTGAGTACTACCGTAACGGTCCCCAGCGGGCGGACGATTGTCATTGCCGGCTTGACCCGGCAGGACCAGATCGAGACGCGCCGCAAAGTGCCGATCCTGGGCTCGATTCCGCTGATCGGAATGCTGTTCCGGAGTCGCGTCGAAACCGATCAACGCACAAACCTGCTCATCTTCGTTACCCCCATGCTGGTCGACAGTGAGGAAGATCAGGAATGGCTGCGCCGCGAGTGGGAACTGAAGACCGGCCTTCCGGAGCCGCCGGAAGAACGTGCGCAGTGAGTTCAGGCAGTGACGAAAGGAAAAAGGCGAACGTGGCTGGCGACGAGAACGATGGAGCGTCTCTCCGTACCCGTGCCGAAATGATGGGTATCAGGTTTCTTGACCAGATCCCCGATAGCTGCCTCGATCCTGACCTGATTGCTCAAGTTCCCGTGGAGTGGGCCCGAAGCAACGGTATGCTTCCCATTCGCCTCGATGGCGCCCCTTGCGTCGCTACTGCCGATATCGATCGCGTGCAGGCGCAGGAAGACCTGGCGCTTCTGATCGGCGAGGATCTCACGGCCGTGGCGGCGCCGCGCGAGGACTTCCTGCGCGACCTCGATAACGGCGAGAGCGAGATGGCCGTGTCGACCCAGGGCGGAAACGACCTTTTGGCCGAGACGGAGAAGGCGCCTGTGACACGCTTGATCAACCTGATTCTTCTCGAAGCTGTTAAACGCCAGGCATCCGACATCCATTTCGAGCCGTTCGAGTCCAGGTTGCGTGTACGCTATCGCGTGGACGGCAATCTCTACGAGCAATCCTCGCCGCCCAAGCATCTCGAGGATGCGCTTGTGTCTCGCCTGAAAGTAATGGGGCGTATGGACATCGCAGAGCGCCGTCTCCCGCAGGATGGCATGGCGCGAGTGCATGTGGGCGAGCGGGAAATCGATGTGCGTGTGTCGACGGTGCCCGTAGCCGAGGGAGAGCGTGTTGTGCTGCGGCTGCTCGACCAGCAGGCGGCGCTTCTTCCGCTGGATAGTCTTGGGATGTCCAGTGCCGTGCTGGACGGCGTGCAGGGCCTCCTATCGGCCCCACACGGAATGATCGTGGTAAGTGGGCCCACGGGAGCCGGCAAGACGACAACGCTCTACGCCGCGTTGGGGCAGCTTGATGCTTCGCGGCGGAACATCATGACGATCGAAGAACCGATCGAGTACCAGCTTCCGGATATCGGACAGATCCAGGTGAAACCAAAGATCGGGCTCACCTTCGCCCAGGGCCTGCGTCATATTCTGCGCCAGGACCCCGATATTGTGTTGGTAGGGGAAACGCGCGACCGCGAAACCGCCGACATTGCGGTGCGCGCTTCGCTTACCGGTCACCTGGTATTTACCACGCTTCACACAAACGACGCGCCGGGCACTGTCTCGCGACTGCTTGACATGGGCGTAGAACCCTACCTGCTGGCCTCCTGCCTGCGCGGCGCCATGGCGCAGCGCCTGGTCCGGCGGCTCTGTTCGCATTGCCGGCGTGAGGTGACCGCTGACCCGGCGCGCATGGGTGAACTTGGGGGTGAGCTTGTGGACGCCCTGACCGGCAAGCGCGTATGGGAGCCGGTTGGCTGTGAGCACTGCCTCGAGGGATACAGTGGTCGAATGGGCGTGTTCGAGCTGCTACAGGTTGATGGTGCACTGCGCGATGCCATCCGGCGCGGATCGCAAGGGCTCGATGAATTGCAGTCCCTGGCTGTCACTGCGGGAATGCGGCCACTTGTGGCTGATGCCGTGGATCGTGTATTGGCGGGTGATATAAGTCTCGATGAAGCTCTCAACGTTGCGGCCGCATGAAGACCTTCGAGTACAAGGGGTTTGACGCAGCCGGAAAAGCGGTACGGGGGCTCACTGAGGGGATGAGCATCAAACATGCTCGCGAGCAGTTGGCCGCGGGCGGGATTCTTGCCGAGCGCATCACGCCCACCGGTCGGCGTGTGCGGCTACGGCCGCAGGAACGGGCCGTTCTGTACTGCGAACTCAGCTCCCTGTTGCGTGCCGGGGTACCGCTCCTTGGGGCGCTTGACATCATGCTGCAATCTCCCGAGCTGTCCGCCGCTCGGGTGGTCCTGGCGTCTGCGCGCGACGCCATCCGTGAGGGGGCTTCGTTGGCACAGGCGCTGACGGGGGCCAGTGCATCGGTCGGCGCTTTCGAGGCCGCGGTGGTTGAGGCGGGCGAGGTATCGGGCGGTTTGCCCGGTATGCTGGAGCGGTGTGCGATGTTTCTCGAGGAACAAGACCGGGTTCGCGAGCGGATTCAGGGCGCCTTGGTGTACCCGGCGATCGTGTTCGCGGTAGGTATCGTCGTGGCTATTCTGATGCTGGGACTTCTCCTGCCGCGGGCCGCGGCCGTACTGGGTGATCGCGCCGGGGAACTACCGGGGCTCACGCGTGTTATGTTGGGCATAGGGCGTGTGGTTGAACGGGGATGGCCGGTTCTGTTGATCCTCGTGGTGGTCGTGGTCGTGCTGGGTAGGCGTGTGCTTCGACGGGGGGCAAAGCTGCGCCTGCGTCTTGATCGCGCACTGTTCCGGGTTCCTGGCCTGAGTCGCGGCTACCGTCTTCTCGTCAACATGCGCTTTGCAAAGACACTTGCCATACTCATGGGGGGCGGTGTTTCCCCTATAGAGGGGATGGTGCTGGCCGGCCGGGCGACCGGAAGTGTCTCGGTCGAGACCGATGCCCACAGTGCCGCGGAGAAGGTGGAGCATGGAACCAGTCTTTCGGAGGCCGTACAGGCTGTTCTTCCGCTCTCCGGCACACTGCCGGGCTGGATCAGGGTGGGGGAGGCCAGCGGCGAACTGGAACGTCTGCTCGACAGCGCGGCTCAACGTTTCGAGGAGGCGTGGGACAGGTTCGTGAAACGCTGGCTGGTCGTTGTGGAACCGCTGCTGATCGTGCTCATCGGTGGATTCGTGTTGCTAGTCACCCTGTCCGTGCTATTGCCTATCCTCAACCTGAGCCAATCCTTGGGGAAGTGAGCTGGTTCAATTGACTTGGACATGGACAGTACAGTATTATCTCTGGCGTGAGTTTTCTTCTTCATAGGTGGCTCTCCGTAGATTCTCGAAGCTTACGTGCCCAGTTTGGGATCGGACTGCTTCTCTTCTTCGCCATTCCTGCACTGGCGCTACTGCACTTCTTTCTCGCAAAGGGAAGCGGGACAACACCGCCGCTTTGGATTGCGCTGTTCAGTGTCTTCGTCCTAATGCTTGCGGTGGCGGGGTTTCTCCTGATGCGCCGGGGGCCCATGCAAGTGGAGACATTGCGTGGTCGGCTGGAAGACGTCGTGAAGGAGGAATTGAAGGACTCCGTCACGGATGGGGCGCTGGCTGTGGCAAACGATGTCGAGTCGATCAACGCCTGCATGCGCGTGATTGTCGAGAAGCTACGCTTGCACATCAGGGAGGTGGAAGACGAGCGCGGACGGCTGAGCGAGAGCCTGATTCAGGCTGAGAAGGTCGAAGGCCTTGGCACCATGGCCACGGGGGTAGCGCACGATTTCAATAACCTGATTGCGGCTGTCATGGGGAATGCCAGCATTGTGATCAATAGTATGTCTCCCGATACACCGGCCAGGGATAATGCGCTCCAGATCCAAGCCACGGCATCGCAGGCGGTTGAGCTGACCAACAGGATTGGGCTCTATTCGGGCCACTGCCGGTTCGACGGTGCGCCGATCAAACTGAGCGCCCTGATTAAGGAGAATCGTGAAGCCATCGAGGGACTGGTGTTCAAGGGGGTAAAGGTCGAGTACCGACTCGATGACGATATGCCCTTGATTTGCGGTGATCGGCACCAGCTACAGCAGCTCTTGAGGTCCTTGGTCGAGAATGCCTCGGAGGCCATCACGAGCCGGGTGGGCACAATAACAGTATCGACGGGAATGATGCTCTGTGACAGCGAAACGGTCGACACGCTCGTTCTGCAGGAGAAAATCCCGGCGGGACGATATGCTTACCTTGAAGTCGCCGACGACGGTGTGGGTATTTCGCGGGACGTACGCTCGCGCATGTTCGATCCTTTCTACTCGAAGAAGATTCGTGGTCAAGGCATGGGATTGTCGGTTGCCCTGGGAGTGTCACGTGCACATCCCGGCGGCATCCTGGGCGAAAGCGTGCCCGATCACGGATCAGTCTTCCGTGTCCTCTTCCCGTGTCCCAGTGCCCTGAATGGCAGCCACGCCTGAGTTCAACATTGGGACACCCGGCCGAACTTGAACACCCAACAGCGAACAATGCTTACAAGGGGTTCCGGGCGTTGTTTTCGGCGATGTTGAACTCATGGCAGAAGGATTGTTGAGGGTGACGATGTTGACGAGGAAAGCGCGTTCAGCCGTCTTCGGTAGGGACGGGCCAGTTCAGAGCGATTGGTCTGCTCATAAAAACGGGCCAGGTTGGTCAGCGCCACGCGGAGGCCTGTCGTGCTTGGGGGCGTATCACCGGTTCCTTCGTAAATATCTATGGCTCCAAGGTAGAACTTTTCCGCCTCGTCATTGTGTTCCAAGAGGCGCTCGACCTCGGCCAGGTTGTTCATGGTCGATGCAACCTGCGGGTGGTTATCGCCAAGTGCTTTGCGCTGCAGTGCGATGACCTTCCGATAGGTTTCAGCGGTCTCAACGTAGCGCTTCTCCATGAAGTAGATCTGTGAGAGAACTCCCAGATACTGCTGAAGCGCGTCGCTATTCTCTTCCCGCGCACGGTCGCAGAGATGAGCGATACGTTCATAGAGCGGTTTTGCCGCTTCCGTATCACCAAGAGCGTAATAGGCTTCCGCAAGGTTCTTGACGGCCGTGGCCGTGATATGATGGTCTGGGCCGTACGCGCGCTCTGCGATTGCCAGTGAACGATCGTAGAACGGAACGGCCTCGGCCTGATTCCCCTGTCGGGCGATGACCTCGCCCAGCCGATCAAGCACGGTCATCCGTGCCACGTGGTCTTTGCCGATGGGTTGGTTCCAGGTGAGCAGGACACTTTCCAGAGACGTTCCATGCATCGTTACGCGCGCGAAGTTCGTGTAAGACGCTTGGTCCGGATAATAGTCGGGGCCCTCATGCTGCTCCTGCAGTCGTAGCGCCCGGTCGTAGTAGGGTTCGGCCAGCGTGGGGCGGTCGGTCACGCGGTAGATGTTGGCGAGATCCATGTGTGTGTCAATCATGCGAGGATCGTCGCGGGGCATGTTGGCGGCTTCGATCTCCATGACTCGCTGCGCTACGGCGTCCAGCCCGTCATACACCTCCAGGGCCATGTAGACCTGAATCAGCGACTTCAGAATCTCGGCAACGCGTATATGGTGCCCACCGTAGCGCTTGAACCGGACGCTCAGGATGCGGCGCAAGAGCCCTTCCGCCCCGGCCATGTTTCCCTCGCCCATAAGCAACATAGCGAGATTGTAGAGCACTTCCTCCGTAACCGGATGGGCGGGGCCGAAACGTTTCTCAGCTATGGCGACGGCATCAACATAGTGGCGTTTCGCGAAGTCCAACTTGCCCCGCGCCTGGCACAGGCGCGCCAGGCTCTTGTGTGCATTGAGCGATTTGAAGTGCTTGGAGCCCAACTGCTCGTCGTAGATCTCGATGGCGCGGCGATACGCTGACTCTGCACGGTCGGGCTGGTCGACATAGAAGTAGAGAATGGCGAGGTTGTTTAAACCGTCTGCCACCCGAATTGAATCCGCTCCCCAGGTGTTCTCTGCTATCACGATTCCCATTTCACCCGTGCGCAATGCGTCCTGGAAGCGCCGTTCGGACATCAGCTTGCTGGTCAGTTTCTGGAGCTCATTCCATTTGGCCTCCTGGGCGAAAGCCCCGGAGCAGAGCAGAAGTGATACCGCGACCAGTCCCAGCACCGAGCGTTTGTATCGCAAAGCCATAGAACAACAGCTTAGAAGCGGGACAGAGCCGGGGCAAGCTTGGAAACCGGGCGCTGATCAGGCCTGGTTTTCGATGCCGGTGAGGATATCGTCAAACACGGCAGGGGCGTGGGGGTGGAGTTGCTTCAGCATCTCCGTACAGGCTGCGCGTATCTCCCACTGCGCGTGGCGCGAGCAGCGCATGGCGAAAATATGGCGAAACTCCCTGAAATTAGCCGAAATGACCAGTTCGGTCGTACAGGCATTGGGCAGTACGAACCGGGCGTCCTCGTTCCTCAGACCCCGCTCTTTCCACTTGGCGTACATCCGCCCGATCATGGCCATGTCTTCGGCGAACTCTCGGCTGTCTTCTTTCGACAGGTTCGGCGGCGCGACATACTCGAAGCCTGCCTCCGAGACATAACGTTGGCTTTTCTGGCAGACAGCCATCAGACGGTGTCTCACAAGCTGGTGCGACATAGCCCGCGAACAGCCGGAGATTCGGAAAGTCGCATAGGCATGCTCGAACGGCGTCTCGTGCCTCATGGACAGAAGCTTTCCGATCAGATCGCCGGCACTGCCTTCCTGCTCGCAGTGTTGGCTCTGGTAGCAGGTGCGCGCGGCCATTTCGATGACGCGTTCCGGGTCTGGCGTGATGGAAATCAGTTCAACTTGCATGCTCTGGGCATTCGTTTTCGGCAATCCGAATAGCGGAGAACCGCTTTTTGTTTGCGACCCCTATTGGTCATGCATACTATGTCGAAGTTCCGTTCGTGTCGAGCGCTTGGGGCCTGGAACTGGCCGAACCGTGATGGGAGAATCGGTGGTGGAAAAGCAAACGTGTCTCCATGATGTCCATGTGGCGCTTGGCGCGCACATGGGCCCCTTCGGTGGTTTCAGCATGCCGATCCAGTACACTGGAATCGTGGCTGAACACCAGGCCTGCCGCGAAGGCGCTGTCCTGTTCGACACGTGCCACATGGGCGAGTTCCTCCTCTCAGGCGCTGGTGCCGTTGCCGACCTTGAGAAGCTTGTGAGTTGCCCTGTTGCCTCCCTTGAGCCGGGCCAATGTCGCTATGGGCTGATGTGCAACGCTGCCGGCGGGGTCATTGACGACCTACTCGTCTATCGGCTCGCGGACGAGCGGTTCATGCTGGTGGTCAACGCCGGCACGCAGGCGGATGATGCCGAGTGGATCCGGAAGCACCTGAGTTCCGGCACGTCGTTCGAAGACCTGTCGGCCGATACGGCCAAGGTTGACCTCCAAGGGCCGGCGGCGCCACGCATTGTGAAGGCCCTCATGGGCGATGTGCTTACCGGGCTGAAGTACTACCGTTTCGTTCAGACCGTCTATTGTGGCGAACCAGTACTGCTGAGCCGAACAGGTTACACGGGTGAGATTGGCGTGGAGCTCTATGCGGCTCCCGATCAGGCCATAGCGTTCTGGCACGCCGCCATGGAACGGGGCGCCGAACCGGCCGGACTCGGGGCGCGGGACACGCTGCGCCTCGAAGCAGGAATGCCGCTGTACGGGCATGAACTGACAGCCGATCGCAATGCGGGCGAATCCGGTTTCTCCCGGGCCATCGCGCAGGATAAGGCGTTCACAGGATCGGGCGTGGTGGGCGATACCTCGAAGCGGAGACAGGCTTTGATAGGCATTCAGCTTGAAGGTCGGCGCGCTGCACGTGCCGGGGACGCGGTGTGCGATGCGTCGGGATCCGATATCGGCGTGGTAACCAGCGGTAGCTACGGACCGTCGGTCGGAGCGGCCATTGCACTTGGCTACGTGAATACCGGCCTCGCGGAACCGGGTACGGATGTGACCATCCGCATGGCGCGCGGCGAGCTGGCGGGGCGTGTGGCTGAGTTGCCGTTCTGGAAGAATGGCACTGCCCGAAAGCGCATTGAAGGTTTCCTGGAAGGACACTAGGATTTGCACGGTCGAGAGGCGAAAGGAAGGACGTACATATGAGCCATGAGGATAGAAAATACGCCAAGTCGCATGAGTGGGCTAAACCGGACGGTGACGTGGTAGTCATCGGGATCAGCGATCATGCCCAGCAGGAGTTGGGAGACATCACGTTTGTCGAGTTGCCTGTCGTCGGGAATGCCGTTGAAGCCGGGAGCGAGTGTGGGGTGATCGAGTCGGTCAAGGCGGCCAGCGATCTGTTCGCGCCAGTCGGAGGCGAGATTGTAGCCGTAAACGACGCCTTAGAGGACTCACCGGAGCTGATCAACCAGGATGCGTGGGAGGCCGGGTGGATTCTGAAGCTCAAGCCGTCCGACCCGGGCGAAATGGATGCCCTGATGTCGGCCGCCGACTACGATGCAACATTCTAGGAACCGGTTATGAGTTTTGTCGCCAACACTCAGCTTCAGCGCGAGGAAATGCTGAAGGCCTGTGGTGTGGCATCTGTGGGCGAGCTATTTGCCGATATTCCCGACAGTCTGCGCCCACAGTCGTTCCGGCTCCCATCGGGACGCTCGGAACACGAGGTGCTGGAGTACTTTCGCCAGCTTGCCGAGCGGAACTACGCGCAGCTGACGGTTTTTCTGGGCGGCGGCTTCTATGACCACTTTATCCCGTCGGCAGTCGACGCGCTCGCCTCGCGTGGCGAGTTCTTCACGGCCTACACGCCTTACCAACCTGAGCTGTCGCAAGGCACGCTACAGGCGATCTACGAATACCAGACACATATCTGCCGGCTGACCGGAATGGATGCGGCGAATGCATCCATGTACGATGGAGGAACGGCCCTCTACGAGGCATGCCAGATGGCATTGCACGCGACTCGTCGCTCTCGCATTGTCGTGGATGAGGGCGTGAACCCCATCTATCGCAAGATGCTCTACTCCTATACGGCCAACCTGGATATCGACTTCACCCAGGTTCCTACCAAACACGGCGCCTGTCACCGTGAGCTTATTGAGCAGGCAGTGGGCGACGATGTGGCCGCCGTAATCCTGCAGAACCCCAACTTCTTTGGTGTGGTGGATAACCACGAGGATGTCGTGGCGCGCTGTCATGAACAGGGCAGCCTCGTTATCCAGTCTGTCTACCCCGTCGCGATGGCCATGCTCAAGCCGCCCGGTGAGATTGGAGTCGATATTGCCGTGGGAGAAGGACAGTCTCTTGGTTGCCCGCTTGCTTTCGGCGGTCCGTACCTGGGGTTCATGGCGACCACCAGGAAGCTTGTACGGAAAATGCCGGGCCGAATTGCCGGGCGTACATTGGACCGCGAAGGGCGCGAGGCCTTTGTGCTGACGCTGCAGGCGCGGGAGCAGCACATTCGGCGCGAGAAGGCTACCTCCAACATCTGCACCAACGAGGCGCTCTGTGCACTGCGGGCTCACATGTACCTCAGTCTCGTAGGTAAGGAGGGTCTGCGCGAGGTCGCGCAGCTCTGCTACGCCAAGGCCCACTATGCGAAAGAGCGCTTCAAGGCCATCCCCGGTGTGCGCGTTATGGAATCCAGCCCGACATTCAACGAGTTCACTGTACGGCTACCGGCCGATGCAGGTGTGGTTGCCGGGCGCTTGGTGGAGCGGGGTATAGCGCCCGGGCTGCCGCTGGGGCGGTACTACCCGGGCATGGAGCACTACATGCTGGTGGCCGTGACAGAGAAGCGGACCAAGGCCGAGATTGGTCACTATGCCGAGGTGCTTGAGGAGATACTTTCGAGTTACTGGGATTTCGCAGAAGAGCACAGCGAACGGATCGAAATGTAACATGAGCGTGGTGTTTGAGAAGTCAGTTCCGGGGCGTCGCGGGGTAAGGCTGCCGGCGTGTGATGTGCCGTTTGTTGAGGGCATACCGGAGGACTGCCTGCGCGAACGTTCGGCCGAGCTGTGTGAGCTGTCTGAGCTGGACGTGGTGCGTCACTTCACCGGCCTCTCCCGCCTGAATTTCGGCGTCGATACCGGGTTCTACCCGCTCGGGTCCTGCACAATGAAGTACAATCCACGTGTTTCGGAGCGAATCGCCGGACTGGAGGGCTTTTCGCAGCTTCATCCGTTCCTGCCGCAGCTGCGTTCCGGGGGCATGCTGACGCAGGGAGCCCTGCAGCTTCTCTATGAGCTTGAACGTGTGCTGTGCGAGATTACGGGCATGGAAGCCTTTACGCTTCAGCCACTCGCCGGCGCGCACGGCGAAGGACAGCGGCGCCAGGTGGT
>CAYFPQ010000024.1:40432-41996 GCA_964345005.1 uncultured Victivallales bacterium
TATCACCGTGATAAAGGGAATACGAAGCAGACCGTGTTGATTCCCGACGAGGCGCATGGCACTAACCCTTCAAGCGCGGCAATCACCGGCTATCGGACCGTGCCAGTGCCCACGGATACCACTTCAGGGCGCTTGGATCTCGATGCGCTCGAAGAACTGGTCAACGATGAGACGGCGGCTATCATGCTGACTAACCCCAACACGCTGGGGATCTTCAACAGCGATATCGATAAGGTCGTCGAGATCGCCCATCGGCACGATGCGCTGGTCTACTACGATGGTGCCAACCTGAACGCGATCCTGGGTAAGTTTCGGCCGGGCGATGCCGGGATCGATGTGATGCACATCAATGTGCACAAGACCTTTGCCACCCCGCATGGTGGCGGCGGCCCGGGCGGCGGGCCCGTTGGTGTACGCGAGAACCTGGTACCGTTCCTCCCCATCTCGCGTATCGAGAAGCGTCGTGATAACTCGTTCGTGCTCGACTACGATCAACCGCGCAGTATCGGGTACGTGGCGCCTTTCTACGGTAACTTTTCGATTCTCGTGCGTGCCTACGCCTATATTCTGCTCCTTGGTGGGGAAGGCTTGGTCGAGGTAAGCGAGAACGCCGTTCTCAATGCCAACTATGTTATGCAGGCGCTCAAAGGACGCTACGAGCTGCCGTATGACCGCACCTGTATGCACGAGTGCGTCTTCTCTGCCTCGCGTCAGGCCGAGAACGGTGTACGTGCCATCGATATCGCCAAGTCACTGATCGACCGTGGGTACCATCCGCCGACCGTCTATTTCCCGCTGATCGTCAAAGAGGCGATGATGATCGAGCCGACCGAGACAGAGAGCAAAGAGACGCTCGATGCCTTCATCGCCGCCATGCTCGAGATCGCGGACGAGGCGGAGAAGAATCCGGAGGGATTCGCAGAGCTGCCAAAGTGTGCCCCCGTCTGTCGTCCCGACGAGGTCAAGGCCGCTCGCGACATGGATGTCTGCTACCACGACTCCTGATCGTAATCCTAATCGTACTCGTAATCGCCCATCCGAACGCTCGGAGTAGAGATGGCGGCAGTGGTTCAGAATCTAACGTTGAAGATTCGGGGGAGCCTCAACTCTGAACCTTGAACCCGTGCACCTTGAACTTTGTATTATTCGTCGACGACGATTGCGTCAACAGGGCAGTGCTCGGCAGCGTCCCTGCAGGCATCTTCCTCACCCGCAGGCACTTCATCCCCGATGACTACAGCAAGGTCCCCGTCCATCTCAAAGCATGCCGGACAAGCATCAGGGCAGAGTCCGCAGCCGACGCAGGCATCAGCATCAATCGTGACCTTCATGGGTATCTCCCGTGATTCGTCGCCATCCATCGGATCTGACTCCGGAACTGTAACAGGAGAGCCCCCCTCTGGCAAGAAGCAGAGCCCCGCGATGTCCGGTATAGGGAATTTCCCTTAGGGAAATTCCCTATAGTAACCGTCACATAATCAAGGAGTTAACCAGTTGACGTGACGTCCTGATTCTATTGCCGCAAAATCCGGTTGGATTTGATGTCATGCTGCCGCTTTTTCGA
>CAYFPQ010000025.1:0-41848 GCA_964345005.1 uncultured Victivallales bacterium
ACGCCGGGATCTGTAAGGGGGGCGCCGGGCAACCGGCGTTCCTACCTTGATATCGTGACGAAGATGGGGGAGGCCCTGAGGTGGGACTAGCATTGGGACATGAGAAGCTGCGTGTTTATCAGCGTGGGTTGGATTACGCATCCTGGACGCATTCGGCGCTTGCCGCCATCGAGCAGTCGGCAGCGGTGCTTGATCACTGGGATCGGGCGGCGGAAAGCATCGTAGAGAACTTGGCCAACGGGAACAGTCGCCATGCAGCAGCCGATAGGAATCGGTACTTCGATGTAGCCTTCGGGTCGGCTCTGGAATGTGCGGCATGTCTGGATATCTGTGTGTGCAAGAAGCTGATCACGGTTGACCGGCAGGCGGATGGGAAAGCGGCGCTCCAACAGATTGTCAATATGACGATCGGACTGCGAAGATCTCGCAGTTCGTACGTGAAGGAAGAGCGAGAAGAGTACATTGCACGCCAAAACGAAGGGCTCTACTTTGCTCACGAGGGTTTGGATGTTTATCAGGTTGCGCTAAGACTGATTGTTTGGCTCGACGGATTTCTCGATGTCACCGAGCTTGGTGCGTCGTACGCGACACGACTGGATAAATGGACGACGAGCCTGGTGCTGAATATCGCGGAGGGAAACGGCCGCTTCAGTGAAGCAGATCAAGTACGGTTCCTCGATATCGCACACACAAGTGCCATGCGGGTAGCGGCGTGCCTTGATCTGCTGGTAGCGAGACGCCAGGCTAAGGTTCATCAGATCGAGGACGGCAAACAGATCCTTGCAAGAATCGTTCCGCTGCTGTTGGGGTTGAGAGGCTATCTGGATGAACATACGGATCAAGGATGATGACGTAGCTGTGCGGATATCTTCGTCTCGATCCTCGTCTCGATCGTCGTCGACTGAACTCGCATGCCACAGTTGACCCACAATAAACTCGCGACCGCAGAAACCCAAGGGTGGCGGTTTGCTAAGACCTCTGGAATTACGGAAGCGCTCTGTTCCTTGACGTCCTGTCGGTACCGGAGTACCGTTCTATTGGCTGAACGCAAGAAACTACCATGGAGGTGCGGTTTGCAGGCATCTGGCAATCGCAAAGAACTGCTGAAACGCGAGCTTGACCGAATGCTGCGCGTTATTGTCGATGAATACCATCCGGCGGCCGTATATCTTTACGGGTCGGCGGCGAGTGGTGCCGTTTCGGAGTGGTCGGACTTGGATCTCGTGATCATCAAAGAGACCGATGAGCCCTTCTTCGATCGCATTGCTGCGGTCCTCAAGATTGCCCGGCCCAGCGTGGGCGCCGATATTTGTGTTTATACACCGGAAGAGTGGGATGATCTTGTGCGAAGTCGCCGGTTTGCCAGAGAAGAGATCCAGGAACGGGGGAAATGTCTGTATGCTGCCTGAAGACAATCGCTGGTTTATGTTCGCTCTGGAGGATCTCCGTATGGCCGATCTTGCCTTTGAGGAGGAGATCTTCAATCAGGTGTGTTTTCATGCACAGCAGGCAGCCGAAAAGATGCTGAAGGGGTGTATTGCCGATAGAGAAGAGTCTGTTCCTCGAACGCACAAGTTGACGGATCTTATTCAAGTCGTGGACTGGCTGGATCTTGCTGAGCTCAGAGATCAGCTCATGCTCTTGGATCGCTTCTACATTCCGTCAAGATATCCGGATGCGCTTCCAGGGACCTTGCCAGATGGCTTACCTTCCCATGATGATGCCCACGAGGCCCGTCAAACAGCGGTGAACCTGCGCATCTTTCTGGAGGCTTCGCAGGATGACGAGGATGACTTCGAGATACCTGAGCGATCAAGTGATATATCCTGCTTCACGATCGAAGATTAGCCCGGCGTCCACGGTAGTGCGATAGAAATCGGCAACGATTTGTAGCGCATAAAGTTGTGAATAGGTGCTGAACATTCAACGCGTGTTCTGTTTTGCTTTGGGCATGAGCAAATCAGCAGAAAACAACGGGACGGAAGCGTCATGCTTGGAACGGGTTCGGGTTCGCCGGATAGCGGCAAAGGAATTGCCAGCCTGGAATGCCTTGGTAGATGAGAAGCATTACTTGTCGTCGAGGCTGGTTGGACCGACGCTGCGTTATGTTGCCGAAGTCGATGGCAAGTGGGTCGGACTCCTAATCTTCGGGCAGGGATCCTATCATTTACAGCAGCTGGCCAAGCGCACTGAAAACCGCGACAGCTAACACCGAATCCGAAAACGCACACCCGTGGGCTCTTTCCTGAGCTGCCATCTTTGCTGTTGTCCCACGGCCGTTCAGAGGGTAACCTCACTTCAACATGCTGTCCGTTGGTTGGTTGGAGGTGCTGTTGTGAGGATGCTTTTTCTTGTTCTTTTGCTGGTGGCCGTTGCCGGAGGCTCCTATGTGGTTGTCAATGCCGAGAAGGTGCCGGTCGTTGCCCCGGTTGAAGAGAGGCTGGCAAGCTCGCTAAAGGATTCCAATGCCCGGGTTAAGCCTTCGATCGAGGCTCCAAAGGCACTCCGCAAGAGCGCATCGCAAAACAGACAGAGAGTTCGCTGTCCATTGTGCGATGGAGAGCGGCATATCCTCCGGATTCAGAAGGGCGTAGTATCGCGCGAGCGTTCGGGCGCCTGTATTCTCTGCAGCGAGAAGGGGTTTCGCGACGTGGTCTTGAGAAGAGGGGAGTCCATCTGCGAGAACTGTGGTGGGATGGGATTCAAGGTTAGGATCAAGAAGCCCTACGTGAGCATGAATCAGGCCGCGAAGCAAGGATGGGTAGAGGACTACTTCGCCAACAACCCGCGCGTCACTACCATTTCCATTCCCTCGCCGAACGGGCGGTACAAGGGCGGTGCAGGAGAGTTCGTGAAATACGCGTGTCGGGCAAACTGGCTTCCTGGACTTGCGCCGGGTACCGTTTGACACCCACACTGTCACAAGACCTGACACTGTCCATCAGCGACTCGGTCGTCGTCATTGACAAGGCCGCACTGGGTCATCTGCCGTTGCCTGGGTTCCTGGCCCGCAAGTCCTTTGCGAATCTCCTGGATGTGTTGCAAGGTGCCCCTGAGCTAGCCCTTCTTGCCGAAGCGCAAAGCGTTACCATTCACGAAGACCGCCTCCATATCACCTTTGGCGGAGGAGAATAAACATGGATGGACCCTCCTTTGCCAAGGCTGCGGCGGGCAGGCAGGATGGAGAGGATAAGGGGCGGTATTAGAGCAGTTTGACTAGTGTGGCCACGATAGCCGCCTGCGCAACCAGCATACCCGCTACCCACTTGATGATCTCAACTTTGGTCTGCGTGAGATCATCCCGTGTGGCGAGCACTTCACGCTGTTGCTCAATGATCTGCCTGGCACTGTCCCGGAATACCTCAGAAAGTTCACGCGCGGCATCTTCAGCAAGGTGAGCTTTCTTTAAGCGCTCAAAAATTTTCAATGTGTCAATTGACAGTTCCATAGGTGTCCTCCACAGAGCATGATGAGTATCACATCGCGTGTAGCACGCTGTCCATGCCAAAATGCTCTGTCCAAAATGTTCGGCTGTTCATTCCTCCCTCTCTCTGCTAGATTCCCGCCTTTGCTGTTTGCCAGAAAAGGCAGGATAGAGACGATGCATAAGTATAGAACACACACGTGTGGCGAGCTCAGAGCTGATCATGATGGCCAGGGCGTACGGCTGTCCGGTTGGGTCTTCCGCAAGCGCGACCACGGAAGCCTGCTGTTTATCGATCTGCGCGACCACTACGGAATTACTCAGGTCGTGGTGCAGCCGGACGCGCCTTTCTTCGACGAGTGTCAGCGACTGCGCCTTGAGAGCGTGATTACGGTAACCGGTCAGGTCGAGAAACGCTCGGAAGAGACGGTGAACCCGAAAATGCCGACCGGCGAAATCGAGGTTGTTGCCGGCGAACTCGTGGTGGAGAGCGCTTCCGCTCCAACCCCGCTTTACCTGCCCGGCGAGGAAGACGGTCCGGAAGATCAGCGTTTGCGCTACCGCTACCTGGACTTGCGCCGCGAGCGCCTGCACGACAACATCATGCTGCGCTCCAAGGTGATCTCGAGCATTCGTCAACGTATGGTTGACCACGGGTTCCAGGAGTTCCAGACCCCCATCCTGACCTGCAGCTCACCGGAAGGCGCGCGCGACTACCTGGTTCCGAGTCGCGTACACCCCGGCAAGTTCTACGCCTTGCCGCAAGCCCCGCAGCTTTTCAAGCAGCTCCTTATGGTGGCCGGGTTCGACCGCTATTTTCAGATTGCGCCCTGTTTCCGCGACGAAGATGCCCGCGCTGACCGCTCGCCAGGCGAGTTCTATCAACTCGATATCGAGATGTCGTTCGTGGAGCAGGACGAGCTTTTTGCCGTGTTGGAGGATGTTCTCGCCGGCCTCTTCGGTGAGTTCTCTGATAAGAAGATCGACCAGACCCCGTTTCCGCGCATTCCTTATGCGGAGGCGATGGTGAAATACGGATCGGACAAGCCCGATCTCCGTATCCCGATCGAGATGGTCGATGTTTCCGACGTGTTCGCTGACAGCGGCTTCAACGCCTTCAAGAGTGTTGTGGCGGGTGGCGGCGTGGTGCGCGCGATCCCGGTGAAGGGTATTGCCGGCCAGCCCCGCAGCTTCTTCGACAAAATGGTCAACTTCGCCTGCGAACAGGGCGGCAAGGGATTGGCGTACCTGGTGTGGGACGGCGACAAGGTCAAGGGGCCGATCCTCAAGTTCCTGTCGGAAGAGGAACTGGCTTCAATCGTCGAACGCTGCAAGGTGGAAGACCAGGACGTCGTCTTTTTCGTTTCGGACAAGCCCAAGCTGGCGTCGTCCATCAGCGGCGCGATTCGTCTTAAGCTGGGAGAGGACCTCGACCTGATCGAGAAGGATGTATTTCACTTCTGCTGGGTGGTTGACTTCCCGATGTTCGAGTTTGACGAGGAAACCCAGAGCGTCATTTTCTCCCACAACCCGTTCTCCATGCCGCAGGGCGGACTCGAGGCGCTTGAGACGAAGGACCCGCTCGACGTGTTGGCCTTCCAGTACGATATCGTCTGCAATGGCGTAGAGCTTTCCAGTGGTGCGATTCGAAATCACAGCCCTGATATCATGTACAGGGCATTCGAGATCGCGGGCTACGACGGTTCCGTTGTTGAGGAGAAGTTCCCGTCGCTGCTGAACGCGTTCAAGTATGGCGCACCTCCCCACGGCGGCATCGCACCTGGAATCGATCGCATCGTGATGCTGTTGGCTAACGAAACGAATATCCGCGAAGTCATTGCCTTCCCGATGAACCAGCGCGCACAGGACCTGATGATGGGCTCGCCCAACGAGGCGAGCGTCCAGCAACTCCGTGAGCTGCATCTGAAGCTGAGCCTGCCGAAGAAGGAAAAGGTCGAAGCGGCAGACTGAGCCACTGTGCCTCCGTGGTTCAATCCAAGAAAAACGGGTGGCTTCAGCGGTCGCTCGATTGCTCCCGCTTCAGCTCACGGATCTCGTCGCGTAGTATAGCGGCGCGCTCGTATTCGAGGGCTTCGGCCGCTTCGAGCATTTCGCGTTCGAGGTCCTCGATAGCCTTGTAGACGTCGTATTCCACGCCATCTTCCTTGACGACCTGTTTCTCGATGTCATGGCTGCGCTCGCGCAGGATGATGCCGTAGTTGATTGCCTTGCGGATTCCGGCTGGTGTGATGCTATGGTCGCGGTTGTAGGCCAATTGGCGTTCGCGACGTTCCTTTGTGACGTCCATCATCCGCTGCATCGAGTCGGTGATACGGTCGGCATACAGGATGACCTTGCCATCTACATGACGTGCCGTGCGTCCAGCCAGCTGGATTAGCGCGGTTTCCGAACGAAGGAATCCCTCCTTGTCGGCGTCCAGAATGGCAACCAGTGCGACCTCTGGAAGGTCCAGCCCCTCGCGCAGAAGATTGATGCCGACAAGGCAACCGCGACAGAATCTCCACTCGATCGATGGCGGTGATGTCCGAGTGAAGGTATTCAACCCGCAGACCCGCCTCACGCAGGTAGGCCGCCAGATCTTCGGCGGTTCGCTTAGTCAGTGTGGTCACGAGTGAGCGCTCATCGCGTTCGGCGTGCTGCCGTACTTCCTCGATCAAGTCGTCGACCTGTCCGTCAAGCGGTCTTACCGTCACGGGCGGGTCGAGCAGGCCGGTGGGCCGAATGACTTGGATTACCGCAGCGGGAGCCACCTCGCGTTCGTAGGGGCCGGGTGTTGCCGTTGCGAACATGATGGGGCCGACGTGGTCCATGAACTCGTCGAACGATAGCGGGCGATTGTCTTTCGCCGACGGAAGCCGGAACCCATGCTCGACCAGTGTGCTCTTGCGCGATTGATCGCCGTTGTACATAGCGCGGAGCTGTGGGAGCGTCACGTGAGATTCGTCGATGATCGTGAGGAAATCTCCGGGAAAGTAGTCGAGCAGGCAGTCCGGTGGTTGGCCGGCCTCGCGGCCACTGAAATGGCGCGAGTAGTTCTCGATACCGGAGCAGTAGCCGATCTCCGTGAGCATCTCGATGTCGAAGAACGTCCGCTGCTGGATGCGCTGGGCCTCAAGTAGCTTGCCCTGCGACTCAAACCACGCTACCCGCTCCCGTAGCTCCGCCTTGATGCGCTGTATGGCTGGGGCCATCTTCTCGTCAGGCATCACGAAGTGCTTGGCGGGGGAGACGATCGCCCGTGCCAAGCGGTGCTCCTTGTCGCCGGTCAGTGGATCGATCTGCCATATGGCCTCTACTTCGTCGCCAAAAAAGTCGAGCCGGATTCCGACCTGGGCATAGGAGGGGAAGATGTCAACCGTGTCGCCGCGGACCCGGAAGGAGCCCGGCGAAGGCTCGAAATCGTTACGCGTGTACTGGATCTCTACGAGCTTCTCGAGCACGGCGTCACGTTCGACCATGCCGCCTTCCTCGACTCGGACCAGCATCCCTGCATAGTCCTCAGGAGAACCGAGGCCGTAGATACAGGACACCGAGGCCACGATGATCACGTCGTCGCGACCGATCAGAGAGTTGGTGGCGGAAAGACGAAGTCGTTCGATCTCCTGGTTGATCGATGCGTCCTTTTCAATGAAGGTGTCGGTCTGGGGGATATAGGCTTCCGGCTGGTAGTAGTCATAGTAGCTGATGAAATACTCGACGGCGTTGTTGGGGAAGAACTCCTTGAGCTCGCCGTAGAGCTGTGCCGCGAGTGTCTTATTGTGCGAGATGACAAGCGTGGGGCGTCCCAGGCGTGCAATGACGTTGGCCATCGTGAAGGTCTTGCCGGACCCGGTTACCCCTTCGAGGACCGCGAAGCGCTCGCCGGAGGCAAAGGCACTGTGAAGCGCATCGATCGCTTCCGGCTGGTCGCCGGTCGGCTTGAACGAGGAGACTAACTCGAATGTCGCGGCCATATTCTACCAGCGCCTCTTCGAGACCGAGCCATCCGGTTCCAGCCATTCGTGAGCGACGGCCCACGCGGTGAACTGTTTCTTCAGTTCGTCCCAGCCGCAGCCGTAGCTCTCGGCGTCCGTATGCTCGAACTCGTCCATGATACGGTTTACGATGCCCTGAACAGATTGCTTGGCGCGCATAATCGACAGCCATGTCTTTGCAATGCGCACAATATGGCGCTCGTCCGCCTGGGCGCCGGGACGGTCGTAGGTGGCGATCAAAGCAAAGGCTTGTTTTCGGGCGGCGTCGGGTGGCATGCTGATCTCTCGTTGAATGGCTGGATAGTGTGGGTTGCCCCTAACGTAGTCAAGGAAGGGATGCGGACGCGGCCGGGGAGTGTGTGAAAAGGCGAGTGTGTGAGAGGTGGGAGATGACGGGATGAAAGTGTCAACTATTGCCAATTACCTCGACAAGGAACTTGGAAACGACGAGTTCCAGGACCGTTCCCATAACGGGCTACAGGTAGCCAATTCGGGGCGTGTAAGGAAGATCTGTTGTGGTGTGGACGCATCGCTCGAGTTTCTTGAGTTGGCCAACGAGCACGGTGCCGACATGGTGATCTGTCACCACGGCATCAGCTGGAGTGATTCACTGGCAAGAATCACGGGGTTGAACTATCAACGTTTGTCGAAACTGCTCAAGTACGACATGGCGCTCTATGCCTCGCACCTGCCGCTGGATGCCCACCCGACGCTTGGGAACAACGCGAGAATCTGTCGTGCGTTGGGACTGAAGCGGCTCAAGCCTTTTGGAGAACACGGTGGTCGCGACATCGGGTTCGAGGGCATGCTGCCTAAGCCCCGCCGTTTTACCACGTTCGAGCGCATGGTCTCGGACCGGATCGGAACGCTCCTGCACAGGTGGGACTATGGGAAGAAGACGGTTCAGCGTATCGCGGTTGTTTCGGGCGGTGCGGCTGGCGACATTGTCGAGGCCGCCGAGAAGGGGATCGACGTCTTCCTGTCGGGCGAGCAGACGCTGGCCGCGTATAACCTTGCTCGCGAGTATGGGATCAATGCACTCTTCGCCGGTCACTATGCAACCGAGCGGTTTGGGGTGATCGCTGTAGGTGAGCGCCTGCAGAAGCGTTTCGGAGTGGAAGTGGAGTTCCTCGATATGGGGATAGGGGTGTAGGTTGTAGGTGTTCGGTGGGATTGGAGAACATTCAACATCGAACAAGGATTTCCGAACTCTGAACGATGAGGGATGCAGAGAGCTGCTTCCCCGTTCTGCGTTCGATGTTCCTTGTTGAATGTTCAGTGTTCATGTCTGATGGCTAAGAAACTTGCACTTCTTGTCTTTCTGGTCGCCTTGGGACTGGTCGCGTTCTTCCTCTGGCGTACGGTCGAGAAGGCGGGCCGGTTGGTCGGCGCACCCAGGTCTGAGCCCGCTCGTTCCCGGTCGGGAGGACCGGCATCGGCTCTCAGGCCAACTCCAACGCGCCCGTTGCCCCACTCGGGGTCCACAGTGGCGTCCAACACGACTACCGGTGCCGGACAGCCGGCCTTGCCATCCGATGCCCTCCCGGACGAAGAGGTGCTGGTGTTCTATGACGATACGCATCTTCGTGCATTCCTCGATATTGCCGAGGAAGAGGGGCTGGAGATAGTGGGGCGGATCGATGCAGTCCGTGCCGTACGAGTACGCGCCAGAGACGATGGTGCACTGCGCCGCGCCCTGGTCCGGTCCCCGGCGCCGACTGCCCGTGGTCCCAATCTCTACGTGCGTCGGCCTGATCCTCCGGAACCGCCGGAGGGTGTGACCTACAGTGCGTTCAGGGATACCGGGGCCGCGTGGCTGGGTGTGGCTGCAGATCGCGGCCAGTGGGGGCAGGGGATCACCGTTGCCGTGCTGGATACGGCGGTGGTGCCCGAATTCACGCGCGGGTCTGTGACAGTAGTGGATCTCCTCAATGAGCCGGCGGGCGATGCCCCGGTGCAACATGGCACGGCTGTGTCATCGATCATCACCGGTGGCGGAGATGTGCCGGGCATCGCGCCGGGAGCGGACCTTCTTGCAGTGCGTGTCATGAGCGACAGCGGCATCGGAAACACGTTCACGCTGGCACAGGGGGTGATCGACGCCGTGGATCGGGGTGCGCGTGTAATCAACATGTCGATTGGGTCGGGAGGCGACTCGCCTGTTCTCGGCCAGGCCATTGCCTACGCACAGCAGCGTGGCGCCGTGATCGTGGCGGCCGCCGGCAACAACGGTCATGAGGGTGTTCTTTATCCCGCCCGGTACGCGGGTGTGCTGGCGGTGGGTGCGGTTGATGCGAACGGGCGCCAGATGTATTTCTCCAATCGTGGCGAGCGACTGGACCTTGTGGCGCCTGGGCTGGGCGTTGCGGCGGCGGGCGCTGATGGCGAGGCGATCGAGTTCAGCGGTACGTCTGCCGCAGCGCCTTTCGTGTCAGGGGCCGTGGCCGGGGTTTGGTCCGAGTCACCGGAGCTGACGGGCGCCGAAGTGGCGACGCTACTCACTCGCTATGCGGATGATGCAGGTGCCCCCGGACACGATAGCCGCTATGGTGCGGGTGTGCTGAACATTGGCCGCATCCTTGAACGGGATACGCCGGGACTGGTGGACATGGTGCTGGCTCGTCCTCATATCGAGCAACATCCAGTTTACAGCGACGAGCTGGTACTGACCCTCTTCGGTCAGAACCGCGGGACAGAAACGTTGGAGCGGGTTATTCTGAAGGGTAACGTGGATGGAATTCCCGCAGACCTGACGTTCTATGACGTAGGCGTCGGAGAAGTAGTCCAGCATGAGCTGCGTCTCACCCGTGCCGGGGTAGGTGAGCGCACAATCATGATCGAGCAGGAAGTCATCGTCGAGGGGAAGGAAGATCGTTCTCCACTCGACAATCGAGCTATCTCGACACTGCGGGTGCAGTCGGAGCCCTGAGAAGTGCTAATACAGTGGTATCGTTCAGATGTTGATGCCTGAGGCTACTCAGGGCACTTGCCGAGCGCAATCCAAAGGGAATCGCAACATCCAATATCCAACAAGGAACATCCAAGGAAGAAGTGAGCGAGGGAAGCGAATGGCGAGTTGAAAGGCCTGCCATTCACTGCTCTTCGCGCACTTGGAAGTTGGAAATTCCTTGTTGGCTGTTGGACATTGAGAAACAGATCGCGGCCCACCACCGCGCGCTGGTTTACTGTAGCGCGCTGGTCAGGCATCAACATTTGAACGTTATCAATACAGTACTTCTCTACCGTACCCACGGAGGCGTCGCAGGAAGCAGTCTGTCGAACTCCTTGATCAGCTCTCGTTCGTACTCGCCCGCATAGGCTCCGGCGACGAACTTGTCGAATGCTTCGTCGTAGAGAAGTTGCCACGAAGCCTCTTCTTGAGCGGGGTTGATGGGGAAGAAGAAGGCATCGTTGGCCTTGGCCGCGTCACAGTCACCGGGTGCGTCGCCGATCATCAGGATGTGCGTGGGGGGATAGCGATCCCGTGTGGCCATGGCTATGTGCTCCGTCTTCGTCCCTAGCTCCTGGCCCGCGATGAAGGCAATCGAGCCCATCATGTCGTTCATTTCCCATTCGCGCACCAGGGCCTCGGCCGGGGTTTGGGAGACCACCAGGATGTCGGCCTGGGTGGCCATCTTGCGCAGACACTCGTGGACCCACTTGAAAGGGGGGGCATGTTGGACGACCGTCTCAACTTCGTCGTTTACGGCAAGGCTCCAGTCCAGGACCCTGCTCAGATCCGGGTCGCCGGTGGCAGCGACTCTCGCTTTCAGGGCAGGGTTCCCAAGCTGAGATTCCTCGTCGATCCATGCGCGTAGCCCGTCCATCTTGGCAACGGTGACGCCGGCGTTCCGTATCTCAGGGCGTTCGCGCAACAGGTCGAGGGTCTGTAGCAACGCCACGAAACGGTTGCTCCCGCGTGACTGGGAGTAGAGGTTTACGAACTCGGCGGTTTCGCGAAGCAAGGGCTCAACAGGAAGCAGGTCCCACGTCTTGGCAATCAACCCGTGAAAACACTGCTTCTGCTTGATCTCCATCGTATCGAATACGCATCCGTCCGAATCGACACCGACGAAGAAATCGTGCTGTGGGGTGAAGTCAATCAGGGCTTCCTTGGTAAAGGTTTCTGTGTTCATGGACCAGATTCTCTCTGAATATCCAGCATCCAACAAGGAATATCCAAACTCCAACCTAGACAACCCAACCCGTTTTGCTACCTTTCCCGACGTTGGCGCCGGTCCGTGGGGACCGGGCTCCGAGTGTTGGCTGGATGCATGCGAGGGTACATTTGTGGACAGAGAGTTGTTCAGTGAGCAGGTGCAGGTCGAGCGAAAGCTCTTTACGTTCGAGTTGAGGGAGAATCCGCGTGGGCGTTTTCTGCGTGTGACGGAAGACGTCGGTGGACGCCGTGACACGATCATCATACCTGCTGCGGGTCTCGAGAGTGTGTGCGAGATCATCGGCCGCGCCAACATCGCAAGCAATGTGGCAGGTTCCTCCGAGGTGGGATGAGGGCTGAGAGGAACACCTTCTTGAATGCCCGTATGGCAATCGCGATTGTCACGCTCGCGACAGTCTCTTTAACGTCGGCACTGACGCTGGCGGAGTCGCCGGATGCCGACGTCGATCCCGACGAACCTCCGATAAGTGCGGATGCATTGCTGGAGAATGTCCTGCAACGTTTCCCCAGTGAGCCCGTCGATATCCACGGCGAGATGGTCGTCCGTAGACGACGGGGGGCTGCGATCCGCCGAGTGCCCTTCACTATGAACGTCGACTGGGGCGCCGATCCGTCCCGGTTTCGCTGTCAGGTTCTTGACGATGAAGGCGATGTCCGGTGGGAGCTTGAGTTGCAGCTCAGGCCTGGCAACCGTCCCGAGATTATGGCGAAGGAGGGTGAACCGGCCGATCTGGTCGGTGCGATCGGATCGACCGATCTTACCTGGGCCGACCTCAGTCTGTCGTTCCTGTGGTGGCGTGGCGGGCGGATTGTCGGTACCGACCGGGCCAAGGGACGCGACTGCTATCTCGTGGATGTCCCGGCTCCCGCATGGGGTGTTGAGTTGACTGGATACAGCCGGGTTCGTCTCTGGATTGACCAGTCGCTGCACATGCTGCTTCGGGCGGATGCCTTTGATGCTGACGACAAGCATGTACGCAGCCTGTGGGTCCGAAGTTTGAAGAAAACGAACGAACGCTGGATGATCAAAGACATGGAGATCCGTCGCTACCCATCGATTCACCGTACGCGCCTGCGCATCCATGAGGTAAGAACGGCATCATGACCGCAGCTGTGATAGCTGAGTGCGTTGGGCTGGTGGTCCTGCTGGGGTGCTCTGCCTTCTTCTCGAGCTCCGAGACAGCGCTCTTCTCTTTGAATCCCATACACATTCACCGTATCGGGCGTCGGCATGCCGGGGCCGCGGCCCGGTTGCGCGACCTGCTCGCGCGGCCATCCAGTCTTCTGTCCACGATCCTCATCGGCAACACTGTCGTGAACGTGGCCGCGTCGTCGCTGGGGTATGTGGTTGCGGAATCACTGCTACCGTCTCGGGGAGAGATGGTGGCTATTCCTGCCATGACTGTACTTCTGCTGATCTTCGGCGAGGTGGCGCCCAAGCGGTTGGCGATGATCCGTACTGAACAGCTCGCGGTCTTCTACGCGCCCATTCTGGCTGTACTGATTCGTCTTGCCACACCCCTCCGCTGGCTACTGGAGCGGGTGTCCGCGTTGTTCCATAAACAGCTCCAGGAGGAGGCGGCGGCACTGACGGAAGACGAATTTCGCACCGTCGTTGAGGTCGGCGAGGAGGAAGGTGTGCTTGACGAAGAAGAGCGCACCATGGTTGACGGCATCATTCGTCTCGAGGAGACGCAGGCCAAGGATGTCATGACGCCGCGCGTGGACCTGGTAGGGATCGATCTTGAGGATCCGCTCGAAGAGCAGGAGGACGTTGTCCGAGGCGTGCGCTACCGCTACGTACCGGTCTATCGGGATTCGCTCGATCATGCCGAGGGCTTTCTCGATGTGCCGCGATTCATCCTGGGCGAGAGCCCCACTCTGTCGGAGTGCATTATTCCTCCCTTCTTCGTGCCCGAGACGGTACCGCTCGATACGCTGCTCACGACATTTCAGCGTGAGGGGCGGCGCGTGGCGTTCGTGGCCGACGAGTATGGTGGAACGGCCGGTCTCGTAACGCGCGGCGATATCCTCGAGGAGATCGCGGACGACGCCACCAACGAGTACGGGCGGGAGAAGCCCGAGATCCAACAGGTTGAGGAAGACCGCTGGATTGTGGATGGACGAGCCAGCTTGGAAGATATCAATTACGAATTGGACCGTGAACTCGAGGCCGAAGGCGCCGACCGGATCGCCGGGTGGGTCAGTGCTCACCTGGAGCGTATGCCTCGCGTGGGAGACACGGTTGAGGAACAGGGGTGCCGCGCTACTGTGATGATGGTCCGCAGACGGCGCGTTTTGTCGGTGGAACTGGTGCGCGTGGATCTCCCGGAGCGTGAAGAAGACGAGGGCGACGAACTATGACTGGTGCCGTTCAACTCGTCGTGATCTGTGTCTGTCTCTTGGGGCAGGCTTTCTTCGCAGGGATCGAAACAGGGGTGATTTCAATCTCCCGCATGCGGCTGCGGCATTTCGTGCGCCAGGGCGACCCGGGCGCGAATCTGTTGCAGATCTATCTCGAGCACTTCGACCGGTTGCTCGGCACCACGCTCGTAGGCACGAACCTCAGCGTGGTCATTCTTTCGGTGATCAGTGCCAGCCTGGCGGCACGCTGGCTGGGCCAGTGGGGCGAACCGGTCTCGGCTGTGATTGTGGCATTGGTCGTACTGGTTTTCTGCGAGTATCTCCCCAAAGCGTGGTTTCACAGTCGGCCGATCGAACGCTGTCGCCGTTATGCCGGGCTGTTGCGCGTGATGGAAATTCTGTTCAAACCGATCTCCCTTGCCATTATTGGGCTTAGTCGGTTGCTTGTCCACGGGGGGGACGAATCGCTTTCGTCGCCGGCGCCGTTCGTGACGCGCGAGGACCTTAAGGTGTTGGCGCAGGAAGGCGAGCGGGACGGTGTGTTGTCTCCTCGTGAGCGGTTTATGATTCACCGCGTGATGGAGCTCTCCCACAAGACGGCCGGGCAGATCATGGTACCCGTCTCACGCATGACAACGGTGACCTCCGAGATGACAGTCGAGGAGTTCAGGACCATCGCGCGCCAGTCAGGCTTTACGCGCATGCCGGTCCATGATGTGGAGAAAAACCGCTATACTGGTATCGTCAACGTCTTCTATATCCTCTCTGGCCGCAAGGTAGCGATGGGTGGGCAAGTCGCCAACTTCGCCCGCGCGCCCCTGTACGTTGACGAAGATATGCCTGCCGATGATATCCTGCCCATCATGCGCCGCGCCCGGCAGCCGATGTGTCTAGTGCGTAGCAGAGCGAAGGACGTGGTGGGGCTGCTCACTACCGAGGATGTCCTTGAAGAGATCGTGGGCAAGCTCTAGTGTCGTGTCACGTAGTTCGGCTGTTCGTACTTCCTCTTTGGTCCTTGTCGTTTTCGGATGCCGCTGTATGGTGGTGAAACGAACAGGGAGCGATCATTATGACGAATGACGCCACACCGCCCGCCGACACCTCGGCGGCTGTCTGTCCTGGCTGCAACCGCTATATCGGCCCGGCCGGACGATGTCCGTATTGTCATTCGGACGCACCGAAGCCGCTCATGCTGCGTGTCCTCAGG
Source organism: uncultured Victivallales bacterium (assembly GCA_964345005.1). Classification (GTDB taxonomy): domain Bacteria; phylum Verrucomicrobiota; class Kiritimatiellia; order UBA8416; family JABMPJ01; genus JABMPJ01. The sequence continues at coordinate 15,171 of CAYFPQ010000025.1, forward strand.
ATTGGCTCCGTCGTGCTGGCGGTGGCCGGATTGGTTCTGCTCTATCTGGCCGTGACACACCGCGAGCTGCCGGTGCAGAAGATAGGCGAGATCACCCCGCTGATGAACTACGCTTACGTCCGCATCGTTGGCACCGTGCCTCGCGACTGCTACGTGGGGGATGACAACGGCGTTGTCGACTACATCTCCTTCGTGGTTAAAGACGACACCGGTTCGATGCGCGTGAAGGTCCAGGGCGAGGTGGCGCTGAAGCTCTCCGAGACGGGCCGTCTGCCACAACGCGGCATGCGCGTGGATGTCGCGGGTAGCCTGAACGTTGCACCGGGCAAGAAACCGGCCATGCGGCTGCAGGCTCCCCGCCAGCTTCTCCTGGAGGGACCGAAGAAGTGATGGTGCTCGCGGTACTGCTGTCGACCGTCTGCGGCACGCTGTTGGCCTCGCTGTTGGCCTGCATTCCGAGCCTGCATATCTACAACGTCATGGGGTTGCTGGTTATGCTCGGGCATGCTCTGGCCGGCAACGGCGTGGACCTGCAGCCAGAGATCGTGATCCCGTTTGCCGGCGGACTGATGGTCGGTTACTCGATGCTCAATACACTGCCCTCCGTGCTTCTCGCCGCGCCGGACGAAAGTGCGATGTTTGCCGTATTGCCCGGACAGAAATTTCTGATGCAGGGACGCGGCTATGAGGCCGTTATCATGACCACGATCGGCGGGATGGTGGGGCTCATGGCGCTCCTCTTCATCGTGGCGCCCGCTGCCCCGCGCCTGTTGCCGCTGACGCAGAAGGTGTTCCGCGGCCATACGCACTGGATTCTCTGGACGGTGATTGCATTCATGCTCATGTCCGAGTGGCCGAAAGGCGGTCGGCTCGGACGTTCCGGGTGGACCAGGTTTCTGGATAGCTGGACGACAACGGGGGCCGGGCTAATCACGTTTGGTTTGTCGGGGTTGCTGGGGTTCGTGCTCATCTTCCGCACCCCGATTGCACCGGATGTCGCTTTCCAGAACCTGATGCCTGCCTTTGTGGGGCTCTTTGCCGTTCCGTGGCTGTTGCTCAATATCTGCACGAGCGTTGACGTGCCCCCGCAGAGCATGAAGGTCGGAACGAACCTGAAGATGGATGATGTCCTGCGCGGTGGCTTCGCGGGTACGTTGGGGGGTGGCTTCGCTGCATACTTCCCTGTCGTTACCGGCGGGGTGGGGGGACTCTTGGCGGGGCATGCCACCGCGCTGCGGAACGATCGCGTGTTCCTGGTGTCACAGGGCGCGTCCAAGTTCGTTTACTACGTTGGCGGGTTGATGCTGTTTTTCGTGCCGGGCGTGAGCATAAGGCGCGGTGGCGGCGCGGCGTTGATGCGGAGCATCATGACGCCCCAGACGAACTACGAGTATTATCTGATGCTGGGGGCGATGGCCATAGCGGGCGTTCTGACGCTCTTGCTGGTCGGGCCGCTGACACGCGGCATGTTGTGGTTGATCGGGCGCGTGGGATACCGGCGTATCTCTACGGTTGCCTTGCTGCTGATCGTGGGCCTGGTTGTGGGCATCACCGGGCTAACCGGGTTGGCCGTGATGGTGGTCGGCACGGGCATCGGCCTGATGCCGGTGTTGTATGGGTCGCGCCGGATGAACTGTCTTGGTGTGATCATGCTGCCGATGGCCTGTAACATGTCAGGCGTTGGAAGCACGGTAGCCGGCTGGTTGGGACTGCTATGAAAGGTATTGCACATTTCATTGCGGGCGTAGCGGCCGCCTCGTGTGTGCCTGAAGCGATTCGCGTCGCTTCGGAAGGCAATCCGACCTATTTCATTCTTGGTGGGGTCTTTGGACTGCTGCCCGACACGATCGATTTCAAGTTCTCGCGCTATTTCTACAGGCACGACACCGAGGTGACGCCGGATCCAATCGAGCCGGACCCGCAGTACATTGCCGACCGTGTGGCTGAAGCGGTCAATCGTGCTCACGCACAGGGGAAGAGCGTGCGGGTGAAACTCAACACGATTGCCGTCGGTCTCGACCAGTGGCAACAGTACGAAGTGGCGTTCGACGTTGCCGCACGAACGGTTGCGGTGCGGTATGGGCCCGTGGTGGATACCGGCCAGAACGTGTTGCCGGGCAGCAAGCCGCCGCCCAATGCCGAGGCCGTGTCGCCGGTCGATTGTGAGGTGAAGATTGACTACCTGGCGTCCACGCAGGTGGATATTTTCGACGGACCGGTCTTCAGTATGGACCCGACGGATGACGGACGGGTGAGTCCGGGGTTTATTCCCTGGCATCGGGCCTGGAGTCACAGCCTGGTGATCGGAGGCCTGTTCGGCCTGATCGGCGGCGTGATCTGGGGCATCTGGGCGACGGCGGTCATCTTTGGGGCATCCGCCATGCATGCACTGTTCGACCAGTTGGGCTATATGGGTAGTGCCCTGTTCTATCCATTTCATTCACGGCGCATGAGCGGAATGAAACTCATGCATTCGGGCGAGGCGTTGGCCAACCTCACCGCGGTGTGGTTCTGCTGTCTGCTGATCTTCTGGAACCTGTGGCGGGCTGCACCCGGCGGCATTCCTGAGAACGGAACCAAGGCGCTGATACTCTATGGCATGGCAGTGCCCGCACTGGTGATAGCGATCTATCGCCGAATCGGAAGACGGCTCGCTCGGAGAGCTCGCCCTACCTGATCGTGAGCCTGTCTTCACCAAGGGTAAGGTAGGGCCCGCTCTCCGAGCGGGCCGTCAGTGCGCAGGGGAAAGCAACGACTCAGCTGCTGACCACCTTGTTCTTTCCGGCGCGTTTGGCGTCATAGAGCCGCGTGTCAGCCTGCGAAATGAGGTCGCTATCGGTAATGGGCGCACCTTCGTAGGCGGCTACGCCGATGCTCACCGTGATATGGGTCTTGCGGATGCCGCGCCCCGTATCGAATCCATACTCCTCGATCGCCCGCCGGACACGTTCGGCCACCAATTCCCCGCCGTCAATCGTGGCTTCCGGCAGAATCACAAGAAACTCTTCGCCGCCGTAGCGGGCCGGAACGTCAACTGTGCGGATGTTGTTGCGGATCGAACGGCTGACGTCTCGCAAGGCGCGATCGCCGACCAGGTGACCGTGTGTATCGTTGAACGTCTTGAAATCGTCAATGTCGATCATCATGATGGCGAGCGGGTGCGAGAAACGTTCGGCACGCCGCAGCTCCGTGACCAGCAGGTGGCGGATGTGCTTGTGGTTGTAGAGCTGTGTCATGCCATCCACGACGGCTACTTCCATGAGCTTTCGGTTGGCCTGGTCGAGGTCCTGGGCATACTGGTCCACGTCGTTGATCTTGCGGCGCAGCTCGCCAATCATATCGGTAACGTAGTGGGAGATGCGTTGCACTTCGTCGCTTTCTTCGGCGAGCTCTCGCGGGATGGCATCCGAGCTGCGGATCTCTTTGTAGAAGCTGCCGGCTTCTTCCGATACCGAATGGAGCTTGCGCATCGAGCGGTACATCAGGGCAAACGCCGCACAGGACATCATGATGGCGGCGGGAAGACCGACTCTGAGCGCCATGTCCGTGGTCGACAGACTCGGGGTGGGCGATTGCTCCAAGGCGTGGCGGAGTTCCCGTATGACGTAGAAGAGAAAGCCCACCGGCAAGATGAACATGACGGCGTAAAGAACGGTCAGCTTCTGGTTCAGGCTCTGGCGTGAGATCGACAGCTTCTCTTCGGCCATGAAATCGTGTCCTCGCTTTAGCACCCCTCCAACGCGGGGTAAGTATAGGCAACCTTTTTCCGCACATACAAGCGCGAAACGCGGTTGCCGTCTGTTCTGCGGCTCGCTCGGAGAACTCGTCCTGTCTGATTCGTGGGCAAGGTAGGGCGAGCTGTCCCCAGCGAGCCGCAAAGAGCACTTCCGGTATTGTAAAACGCCGGGGGATTGGCCATCATGCCGCGAACGAAGGGATAAGAGATTATGGCCTATGAAGTCATTGCCAGAAAGTGGCGCCCACAGCAGTTTGCCGACGTCGTGGGGCAGGACCACGTGGTGCAGACTCTGGAGAATGCATTGGCCTCGGGTCGGATCGCGTCGGCTTACCTCTTTGTTGGGCCGCGCGGCATCGGCAAGACGTCCATAGCTCGAATTTTCGCGAAGGCGCTCAACTGCGAGACGGGCATCACCACGACGCCGTGCGACACGTGCGACAACTGCTGCGAAATAATGGCGAGCACCAGCTTGGATGTGCTGGAGATCGATGGTGCCTCTAACAACCGGGTGGACGAGGTCCGCGATCTCCGCGAGACGGTGCGCTACGCACCTGCGCGCGGCCGATTCAAGCTGATCATCATCGACGAAGTCCACATGCTCAGCAATTCGGCTTTCAACGCGCTTCTCAAGACGCTTGAGGAGCCGCCGGAACATGTGAAGTTCTTCTTCGCCACCACGGAGCCTCACAAGATTCCGGCCACGATCATCTCGCGCTGCCAGCGGTTTGACCTGCGGCGTATTCCGGAGGGAGAGATCATCGAGCGGCTGGCCCTGATCGCCAGGGACGAGAAGGTCAAGATCGACGACGATGCCCTGCTGGCCATCGCCCGCGGCTCGGAGGGCGGGCTGCGCGATGCGGAGTCGGCCTTGGACCAACTCATCGCTTTCAAGGGCAAGAAGATTTCGGAGGCGGATGTTCTGCAGGTGTTCGGGTTGGTGTCGCGCCGTACCCTCGACGAACTCAGTGAGGGCATCCTGGCGGGCGACATGGCATCCGTGATCGGTCAGGTGGATGCACTGGAACAGGCCGGCAAGGATCTGCAGCGCCTCGTGCTTGAGCTGATGGATGGCTTCCGCAATCGGCTGGTCAGTGTCTATACGGACGGGAAGTCCGGCGACGTAGATGCTGAGCGGCTCTTACGCATCTGTGATATTCTGGCAGAAGCCGACGAGCGGATGCGCTTCTCGCTCTCTAAACGGATTCTTCTGGAGACGGCACTCGTGCGGTGCGCCCGCGCGGCCAAGGCAGCCACGTTGGAGGAGATCATCGCCCAGATCAATGCGCTCAAAGCCGAGGGCGGTGTGGTGACGACGGCAGGGACGCCGTCGGAGGTCGCCGCAGCCGCACCGGTTGCGCGGCGTTCCGCTCCGCCCGCCGCCGTGGCAACGGCCGCACCACCGAAGGCCACCGCAACGTCGCGTCCGGCGGCATCGACAGCGGACGAGCTCGCGAAGCTGAAGCAGCAGTGGCCGAAGATCGTGGCTAATGCAGGTCGGATTGCCGTGGCCGTTCAGGGGGCGCTGAAGGATGCCGGCCCCGTTGGGGTGGAGGGCGATACCGTCCATATCGATTTCGACCCGGAGTTCGCGGTAGAGCTGAGCCTTTTCGAGTCGCCACGCAACCGCAAAGCGGTTGAACGCAGTCTGGCGAACGTATTGAAACGACCAGTGACGGCAACGTTTCAGGTGGGCGAAGAAGAGGCCGCTCAAGTGGCGGAAGTGGCTGCTCCGGAAGAGGAGTACAGCGCAGAGCCTGCGCCAGAAGACGCCGCGCCGCCCCCGGCGAGGAAAGGGAATGCGCAGGCATGGAAGCAACGTGATGAAGTCAAGCAGGTGCTGGACATGTTCAACGGCACCATCGTGGATGTGAGAGAGTAGGGAAGGCGCCTGCAGCGCCGATGCAGGGCACAAGATACAGGGTACAAAGCAGGTCGTCTGCATTTTGCATCCTGCATCCTGTATCAGCAAACGGACAGCAACAGCTTAGCGAAAGGGACGTAACTGTATGCCCAACATGGCCGAAATGATGAAGCAGGTTAAGCAGCTCAAGAAGATGCAGAAAGAGCTGAAGCGAAAGGTGGTATCGGCCACCAGCCCGGATGGGTCGGTGACGGTGGAGGCATGTGGGGATATGACCATCCGGTCAGTGACTATTACCCCTGAGGCGATGTCGGGCATGGAGCCGAAGCGACTGGGTGACATGGTGACGCGCACGGTTAATGGTGCGATGGATTCTGCCAAGAAGGCTGCGGCCGGCGACATGTCACGCCTGGCCGGCGACGCCGGGCTTGGCGGTATGTTTGGCGGCTGAGATGGCGGCGGTTGAGGCATTGCAGAGGTTGGTGACGGCGCTGGGTAAGTTGCCCGGCGTGGGGCGCCGATCAGCCGAGCGGATGGCGATGCGCCTGGCTGTTGGCCAGCGTGATCTGATCGATGAGCTGCTGGCCTCGCTGGCATTCGTCCAGAAATCCGTCACCGGCTGCTCTAAGTGTGGCTCGCCAACACATGTCGACGAGAATCCTTGCCGTCTCTGCACGTCGCCGGGACGGGATGACGCGCTGTTGTGCGTTGTCGAGGAGCCCGCTGACATCGCCACAATCGAGGGCTCCGGCGGTTTTCGCGGGCGTTACCACGCTCTGATGGGAACCCTCTCACCCCCTAAGAGAAGAAGTCCTGCCGATCTACGCGTTGAGTCTCTCCTCTCGCGCGTGCGGGACGAGGGGATTTGTGAAGTGGTTCTTGCGTTGAATACTGATGTAGAAGGAGATGCGACTGCATCATTTCTTGAGGAGGCTCTCAGGGGAGAGCAGGTGAAAATCAGTCGGTTGGCGTTTGGGTTACCGGCGGGAAGTGGTATACGTTACTCCGATCCGGTGACGCTGGAGCGCGCATTCAAGGGGCGGGTGTAGAGCCGCGTCAAGGGCGAGGTAGGGCCCGCTCTCCGAGCGGGCCGCATCAGAGGCAAAGAGATGTCCTATGTGGGAATAGAGGCCGTCAGGGCGAGAATCACCGCGGCGTGCGACCGGTCTGAACGCACTGTCGACGAGGTGAAACTGGTTGCGGTCAGCAAACGGCATAGCCCTGATTCCGTTCGCGCATTGGCCGAGTGCGGTGTCGTCGTGTTCGGCGAGAGTCGCGTACAGGAGGCCGGCCAGAAGATTCCGCTCTGTCCTGGTGGACTCACCTGGCATATGATTGGACATGTTCAGCGGAACAAGGCGCGTGTTGTGGCCCGCCTGTTCAGCTATGTTCATTCGGTCGATTCGCTCCGTCTGTTGGAGGCGCTTGATGCCGCTGCGGGCGAGGTCGGCAAGACGCTGCCGGTGTTACTCGAAGTGAACGTATCCGGCGAAGGGAGTAAGTTCGGGTTCACCCCCGGTGAGGTGCCGGCGGTATTGGAGCAGTGTCAGTCGCTCGTGAATCTGAATGTTTCGGGTGTGATGACGATTCCACCATTCACGCCGGACGTCGAGGGTGCACGGCCTCACTTTGCTCGGTTGCGGGAACTACGGGATGAATGGCGCGTGGAAAGCGGGTTTCCGCTCGACGAGCTGTCGATGGGTATGTCTCACGATTTTGAGGTAGCGATCGAGGAAGGTGCCACATGGATTCGCCTGGGCACGATCCTGTTTGGCGAACGCCGGTAAGGGGAGCTCGCGCACGACAGCCATGCGGCATCGCGTGGAAGACACAGAGGCGCGAAGGAGGACTGGGTTATGAAAGTTAGGACACCTGAAGGCGGAATGGGCGTCGTGGGACGGTTTCTGACAACCGTCCTGATCATACTGATAGTCGTTCTGGTTACGTTCTTCTTTGCGGTGCGCACCAAGGGAGGGCACAAGTTCATCGAGGAGCGTATCGAGAAACATTTTGGCGTCGATATCACTATTGACCGTATGCGTATTGGGTGGCCTTATGCCTTGGTAATGGAAGACATGCGCACAGAGGGTTTTGACGAAGAGGGCGCCATGCCGGGCTTTGCCGCCCAAGAGGTCAGACTCGGACCTTCGCTACGGGCACGTTGCCGCATTTTCATCCGGCGGGGGCATCTGCGCTTGGTCGAAACGGAGGGGCAACTGTGGAACCCCGCCTGCTTCGCCCGCCTGGGAGAGCTTCCTTACGGTGACCTGGCGGACGTGACCCGGATGTTGCCGATGACGACGGGGCGCGTGGAGTTTGAGTTGCACGGGGGTCGAGTCGAATGGTTCGACCGGCGCACCAGCATCCTGGCCTCCGCGCACGGGATCAGCTACCGGGTGACACCCGTGCGGATTCCCAATCGCATCATGCAGCACCACGCCCTCTCTCTCTACAGCATGGCCCGCCCGAATGGAGCACGGATGAGTGATGTCTCTCGGGAGTGGCTGTCGTCCGACACCATCGAGAATGTCGAGTTGATGGATGTTGGGCTGGAAGGAACGGTGACGCCATGATTAGTGAATCGCGTGCCAACGAGATACTGGATAGCGCGGCGACCAAACGTCTTCTCGTTGTAGGGGACCTGATGCTGGACCGTTACGTGTCCGGATCGGTCTCCCGAATCTCTCCTGAAGCCCCTGTGCCTATTGTGCATGTCATGGACGATACTGCCGTTCCGGGTGGTGCGGCGAACGTCGCGCTGAATATTCAGTCGCTGGGCGGCCAGGCATGCATGGCCGGACTCGTCGGCGCCGACGCAGATGGCGCGTCCTTGCGGACGCTCTTGTCTGGAGAGAGGGTTGATACCTCTGGTGTTGTGGAGTGTGACGGCTTGTGTACAACCGTGAAGACGCGCGTCGTGGCCGAGCGGCAGCAGGTGGTTCGCTTCGATCAGGAGGGAGCGCCGGATGAGATTGCCGCTCATGTTCAGCAACTCGCCGAGCGGATGGAATCTCTGCTCGACGGGGTTGATGGTGTGATCGTTGAGGACTACGGGAAGGGCGTGATCGAGAACAGTCTCGTGAAGCAGATCATGGATCTTGCGCGAGCAAAGGGCGTTCCGGTTGGATACGACCCGAAGGATGACCACCCGGTTCAGATCAGTGGTCTCACCCTCGCGACGCCGAACTTCAAGGAAGCGTGTGGCCTGGCAGGCGAGTCGATATACGATCCGTTGCTGGATCCCGAGACCGATCCCCGTCTCGACCGGGCCGCGACGGTGCTGATGCAGAAATGGTTGCCGGAGCTGCTGGCCATTACGCTTGGTCCGCACGGCGTGTACCTGTGCCGGCCGGACGCTGACCCCGTTCTATTGCCCACCCGTGCACGGGAAGTCTTTGATGTTTCCGGTGCCGGCGACACGGTGATTGCCGCATCGCTGCTGGCACTGGCGGCGGGAGCCGACCACGTCGAATCCGCCAGTCTCGCCAACTACGCTGCTGGTGTGGTGTGCGCCAAAGTAGGCACCGCCCCGTGTAGCCGGGATGAGTTGATTGAGTCGATAGCCCAGGCCGGTTAATCATAGCGGCTCGCTCGGAGAGCTCGCCCTACCTCATCGTGGGCGCATCTTCACCGAGGGCAAGGTAGGGCGAGCTGTCCCCAGCGAGCCGCAGAGAGAGGTGCAACAGTATGAGCGATAGAGTCGTAGGTGTGATCCCCGCGCGGTATGCGTCGACGCGGCTACCGGGCAAGAGCCTGGTGGAGATAGCGGGCAAGCCGCTCATACTGCACGTGCTTGATCGCGTCCGCATGGCGCTGCGGTTGGACGACGTCTTGGTGGCGACGGACGATGACCGCATCCGCAAGGTGGTCGAGGACGTTGGCGGCACCGCCGTTATGACGCGTGTTGACCACCCGTCGGGCACCGACCGAGTAGCCGAGGCGGTCAGCGGCACAGATGCTGAGGTCATCATCAATATCCAAGGCGATGAGCCTCTCGTGGACCCCGATCTCATCGATCGCCTCGCTGGTGTGATGGTCGATAACCCGCAATGGGACATGGGCACAGCTGCTGCACCGATTATAGACCTGGATGATCTGCACGCCCCGGCGGTGGTTAAGGTTGTCACAGGCGCCGAGGGTCAGGCGCTCTACTTCTCAAGAGCGCCGATTCCTTATGCTCGTGACGGCTTCCCGCCGGACCCATCGGCCATCTACAAGCGGCACATCGGAATCTACGCCTACCGCCGGTCCTTCCTCGATCGCATCGTGGCTTCTTCACCGACCGTGCTGGAGGAAACCGAAAGACTCGAGCAACTGCGCGCCCTGGCGCTGGGTGCCCGCATGGTCGTCATCGAAACCGATGACATCGGCATCGGCGTCGACACACCTGAGGATGTAGTGAAAGTAGAGCAGCTGCTTGCGCAGCCGCCTGCAAATACCTAAACACCCAAATACCCAAGCCAGAAGGAAGCTCGAAGAGCGAATGACGAAATCTACAGATAGCTCCAACGATGGACAGGAAGGCAAACCCTATGATTTGGAGGAACGCACGGCGCTCTTCGGCGAGGCTGTAATCGACTTTGTGAAGAAGGTTCCTCAGACCCCCGTCACACGTCGACTGATCGATCAGCTTGTGGGTGCAGGCACGAGTGTAGGGGCTAACTATGGTGAGGCCGACGACGCTGTCTCCAAAAAAGACTTTCGCCACAAGATATCCATCTCCAAACGCGAAGCGCGTGAATCGAAGTTCTTCCTCAGAATGCTCGCGAGAGCCGTGCCGGATCTGCGCGACGAGGCAGCACCACTCTGGCAAGAGGCAAAGGAACTCCATCTGATCTTCGCCAAGATCTACCGTGGATAGGCCAATGCCTTTCGAGATCTGTCGCTCCGGGCTTCTTTCGGTCTTGGGTATTTGGGTATTTCGGATTTCCTTCGGTTCTGGGTCTCTGGGTGTTTCGGATTTGTCCTTACACCTCCGTCGGCGTGATCGCGTATAGGTAGCGTTTCACCTTGCTGGTCGAGGTCTTCTCGAACTCCTCGTTGCGCACCTGGATACGCCGGGGGCGTTTGTACTCGGCGATATCGGCTGTCACCCGCTTTACCTCATTCACCATGAGTCGGGTCAGCTCCTCGTCCGATACGGGGTGTTTGCTTCGCCGTCTCCGTTCGGTCACGGCCTCTTCGTCCGGGACGACAATGGCACCGACTCTCTCCCCCGTGTCCCCTTCGACCGTGTAGCCGAGCACAATGGTTTCGAGCACGAAATCACTCTTCAGAATCTGGGCTTCGACTTCTTCCGGATAGATGTTCTTGCCTTCGCGATTGACGATCAGGCTCTTCTTGCGGCCCGTAATAATGACGTAGCCATCGTCATCGATATAGCCCATATCTCCAGTGAGGAACCAGCTCCCGTCCATCACATCGGCGGTGGCCTGTTGGTTCTTGTAGTAGCCGAGCATGATATTCGGGCCGCGAGCGATGATCTCTCCGATGCCTTCTTCGTCCGGATCCTTGATTTCTACTTCGACCCCAGGCAACGCCTTTCCAACGCTGCCCGGAAGCGGCGCGTCGATTGGGTTGAAGGTCAGAACCGGGGCCGTCTCGGTCAGTCCGTACCCTTCAATAATGGGAATGCCCAGCTCGGCAAAGCCCTTGATCGTCTCCACTGCGGACGGTGCGCCGCCCACCACGCAGAGACGCAATCTGCCACCCAGTTTCTGTCTGATGCCCTTGATCACCGGGGCCTTGAGGCCAACTTTGTAGAGGAAATAGGCGGCGGGCTTCTTCTTCAAACCCGCCATAATCCTGGCGTAGATCTTCTCCAGAAGGAGCGGTACGCCAACGAGGACCGTAGGAGACACCTCCCTCGTGTTCTCGCCAACCGTCTTCAGGCTTTCGATGAAGCTGATCTGTGCGCCTGCGAAGACAGGGACCAGCAGATTGGCCGTGAACGCGAAGGCGTGATGTAGCGGAAGCACGAGCAGGAAGTTGTCCTCGGGCGATACGTCGATGCACTGAAGCGCCGCTTCGACGTTGCTGACAAAGTTGCCATGGGTCAACATGGCGCCCTTCTGGCGGCCGGTTGTCCCCGACGTGTAGATGATGGATGCGACGTCAGCTTCCGAAGGTTGGCGCACGTTGAAAAGGCAATCGTCATGTTCGGATGCTTCTCGTGCCCCGGTCATCGTGTCATCGTAATCCACGTAACGGACGCGTCCGTTGCTGGTGGGGAGCACCTTCTCTCCTTCGATCAGCACAGCCGCGTTGAGGGCAGGCGTGTGAGACTCCGCCTCGCGCAGGATAGGGTAGGTTCGTGCCGAGGCAAAGACTGCTTCGGCTTCCGAATTGCGGAGTATGTGAGCCACTTCCTGGGGGCGCAACTTGGCATCCACCGGCACAGCCGTACAGCCGGCGCTGACGATGCCGAGGTAGATTTCGGGCCACTGGTGGCAGTTGTCCAGGTGAATCGCCACGTGCTGGCCCTGCTTCACCTTGAGTTGGTTGAGCACCTCGCTGACCTGTCGCACGCGCGCCATGAGCTCGCGCCAGCTCATTTCAATCCACGCGCCATCCTCCTTCCAGCGCAGCGCTGTCTTGTCTGCGTGCTGCTGATAGGTCTTGACGAAAGCCTGTTTGATTGTTGCCACAGCTAACCCTCCGATCGAAGAGCCGCCCAATGCAAAGCCCTGTGCGCCCATACTACGCCCCATCAAGAAGGGTTCAATATGAAAAGAGACGTCGACCACACTCACTCACCACGAAGAACTGCGAAGGAGTGCCTGCGTCAGCGAAGTCTCCCTCTTTGCGTTTCCTGCGTTCTCTCGCGGCTATATGTCAGAAACCTTGAACCTTGAACCTTGAACCCCGAACCGGCTAACATAGCTATAGCCATGAAGCGTTGGTTGCAAATACTCGCTCTGTTGACTGTGCTGCTTTCGGCGGCACCGTCCATTGCCGCCCTGCAGCAATACACGTTCGACCGCTACCAGCCGATCCTCGACCGCCAGCCGTTCGGAGAAGTCAAGCCTGACGCCTCGGCGCAGACACAGAAACCCGCCGGACCCGTCGCTCCACCGTTCACAAAAGACCTCAAGATGTGCGCCATCACCGAGGACGAGAGCGGCATCCAGGTGGGATTCGTCAACGTCGCCACCAAGCCGCCCAAGAGCTACTTCCTGCGCATCGGCGAGATGGAAGACTACATCGAACTCATCGACGCCGACTACGAGGAGGAGACGGCTCTCCTGAGGAAGGGGGAGGAAGAAGACTGGATATCCATGGATGGCCCCGCCTTGAGCTCCGGGGGTTCCGGCGGGGGAGGAAGAAAGTCGCCGGTCGCCTCACGCTCTAAGACCACGAAAAAGCGACGTGAGTCATACGCCGAGCGCCTCCGCAAGAGAAGAGAGGCTAGAGTTCGCAAGGTCAAGAAGCCAGAACTCGAAGGCGAGGAGCTCGCAAAACATCTGCAGAACTACCAGATGGACCTGATCAGAAAGGGCGAGCCACCGTTGCCTATGGAACTTACTCCTGAGATGGACGCGCAACTGGTTGCGGAGGGACTTCTGCCTGCCGAGGACGATACAGCTCTTCCTGCGCAGTAGACAGGCTTGCGCCACTTACCTCGGAAACTGATATCAGGCTTGATATATGGGGAAAAGCGATAGAATCGGCGGTAATGCTGTCATGGCGCTCAAATGGGCCGAGAGCACGAAAGGGTGCAGGACATGAAAGTTACAAATCCATGAAATAGTGATTGCAAAGGTTTTTTTTGGCGTGATACTGTATACATATATATACAGGAGGATGCCATGCAGCAGAAAGCACGGGAGAAACGAGAAGAGATTCTGGGCGAAATGCAGCAGATAGAGAGGCTGCGCCAGGGGACCATCAGCGAACAGTACTACGGAACAGGGGACAGCAGGCAGGGCCCTTACTATGTGCTACAGGGGTATGCAGATGGGCAACACTGGTCGAAGCGAATTCCGCGAGACCAAGTCAAGCAGGTCAGAGCGGATCTGGAAGCAGGGGCGCATTTCAAGGATCTGTGTCGGCAGTTTGCCGAAGTGACTGAAGCCGCAACGATCATGGACGATACGCCTGCCAGTAAAAAAAACGCCGGGTAGCGCAACGGGAACGCTACCGCGAAACCGAAGCGTTCTTGAAGACCATCACCGAGCAATATGCCGGGACCGGCATGCTGGATATGGCGGCGATTGAGGAGGGGCTCCTATGCGCCTTGATGCGCGATGGATGCAAGATCCTGGAGCTGTTCTTCAAACAGCACGTGCCCGAATGCGCCGGAGAGCGCAAGAAGGGCGAACGCCATTACAGGAATCGTCATTTACCCGTCCACAGCGTATTGGGGAAGTTCTCTCTGTGGCGCGATTACTTCTACGACGGAGAAAGAGGGCGCGCGCCACTGGATGAAGCACTTGGCCTAAAGGACGGAATTACCCCTGGACTCCAGCGGTTAATGAGCCGGGCAGGCGCCATGAGCGGGTCCTTTGAGCTGGCAAGCGCCGACCTGAAAGCCTACTCGCGCCTCAATGTTCCGGGCCGTTCGATACAGCGTATGGCCGCCGTGACCGGGCCGGACGTAGAGTCCTGGCTACAGGATCGAGAGCCAACCAAACCTGACCCTGTGCCTGATGTCATGTACGTGAGCTACGACGGCACACAGGTGCCGACGACCAAATCCGAAACGCAGGGCCGAAAAGGGAAACAACCTGACGGCACCTCCAAGGGGCGTGAAGTCAAACTGGGATGCGTGTTCACGCAACTGAGGACGGTTGAAGGAGAACGGCCGGATCGGGACCCGGACAGCACGACCTATGTTGCCAGTTTCGACGAAGCAGTCGACTTCGGCGGACTCATTCGACAGGAAGCCAAGCTGCGAGGGATGGCTTATGCCAAGAAAGTTGTGGTGTTGGGCGATGGTGCGCCGTGGATATGGGAAGTGGCGCGCGTGAATTTTCCGGATGCGGTATGCATACTCGATCTCTACCACGCCTTTGAGCACGTCAATGACATAGCCGCGCTCATCTATCCAAAGGAATCGGCCGATACCGGCCATGCCAAGAAGTGGCGCAAGTGGCTCAAGGCCGACAAAATCGATCCCTTCATCAAGGAGGTCTCAAAGCTCGCCGAGGAGCATGCCGACAAAAAGGAAGCAATCCTCAAAGCCCTGAACTACTTCAGGAAGAACCGTGATCGCATGCTCTATGCATCGTTCAGGAAGAAGGGGTACTTCGTGGGGTCGGGAGTCGTTGAGGCCGGCTGCAAGACCGTTGTCGGCAAGCGCACCAAGCAATCCGGCATGTTCTGGCATGTCCAGGGCGCTCAGAACGTTCTCTCTACACGCTGTGCCGCTCTCGGCAACCTGTTCGATGACTACTGGAAACAGCGGAAGGTAGCCTGACTCATGCCGTCATGTAACTTTCATGTCCTGCACCCAGCACGAAAAAGGGCACGAAAAAAGGGCCAAAATAGTGGTTGACCATTTGGGCGGGACGGGCTATATTTAGTACAGGAAATCAGAGAAGTTTCTGCACTATACATGTCGAAACACAAAATCAACTGGAGGTACAACACAATGAAGAGAATTCTCGGTATTCTCGCAGTAGTGGCTCTTGTCGCCATGACGGTTCAGGCCGTTGAGGTGAAGAGTGAAAACGTGGCAGGGGTCATAAGCGTTGATCTGCCTGCGGCCGGCGGATATACTCTCGTTTCGCTGAATCTTGATGAGTTTGATCCTGCGGATCAGACCATCGTTGGTGTGTTCGACGGTATCCTTAGAGACGGTCTGCTACCGACGCAGTGTGATCGGGTGATGTTGTATGATACTGGCACCTCTGCGTACAGGACTTTTGGGTTCAAGACTGGCGCGGGCTTGAAAGAGATCAGTGCCTCGGGCGGATGGAATGGTGCCGATACGAATGCAAGTCTTGTTGCGGGTCAGGCTTTCTGGCTTCGGTCTGGAAACAGTGCGACGGCTATGACTGTCAGCCTCACGGGGCAGGCTGTAGAGGCCGCAACACAGAGCACGCCAATCGTAATAAATTGGCAGTTGGCTGGCTATCCGTTCTCTTGTGCTGTCGATGCGAACACCACCGGTTTGACCAATGGTACTCCGCACACGCTTCCGACCCAGTGCGACAAACTGCTAGTTTGGAATGGAGTAGATGGTTACGACGAGTATGGCCTCAAGGGTGCCATCGGAGGGGACAGTGGAATTTGGTACAGTACGTCTGACTGGAACGCTGGGACTCAACCTGTCGTAACGCTGCCATTGGGTTATGGTTTCTGGTATAAGGCCAAGGGAGCCTTTTCATGGGAGGAAGGCAATAAGTATCTGGCAAACCTCTAGCTTAGTTGGTGTAGGTTTGCTCGGTATTCGGGGACATTGAAGTATTCAAGAAGGGGAAATACAATGGGACTCAGAAAGATGTTGGTTGTTGGTCTCACAATAATGGCGCTGGTCAGTGTGGCTTCAGCTGATTCGATTACGTGGGGGAGTGATGGAAGCGGAACCATCGTTGACCGCTTTGGCACGGCTATTAGCGCGGGTGCGCCATCCTTTGTCATATCTATGTATAACGTCACGCAAGGTGCGTTCACAGGAATAACAACCGACTTCACGACGGTTGGCGGAGGCTACTTCTATAGCAACCCGACTTGGCCTACGGCTACGAACCCTTACAACATCAGCATAGGTGATACCGTTTACACCCGTGTTGATGCGAATGATGGTTGGTATGTCATCGTCCCGGGTTCGACTCGCACCGTTGGCGATTACACAGTACCTCCTGGTCAGGGATGGTCGTATGAAGATGTTGGTGGTTGTAGTTCAGGAGATTGGGTTCTCCCTGAACCGGGCACATGGGCGCTGTTTGGTCTCGGGTTCGTGACACTTGTAGCTGCCCGCAAGCGGAAGGCTTCGCGCTGCTAGTACTCAGTTGATTGTGAACAGAGACGGCCCTTCATTATTGAAGGGCCGTTTTTCTTGGAGGTGTCCCGATGAAGAAGATGCAGCTCATAGTCTGTTGCCTTGCTGCGCTGATTTCTTTCTCTGTTCGCGGAGGTGAAGCTGAGAAGATGGGGGGCTTGTTGGTTCATCCAAACAGCGTCGACACGGCTGTTGTCGCGCGCGCGTCGCAGTATGTTGACCTCAACTATGATTGTTCAGTACGCACCAAGTCTGTTCCGGAGAAATGGTTCCGAGTGGAGCCAGAGACCTTACTCCAGAATGCGAAAAAGCTTATGAATGAGGATGACCTCTGCGCGGTTGTTTGGTCGCCAGCGGGATACGGTTCTATGGCGACTGACGTTTGTAGCCGTGCTGTCTGCGTAATAGACATGAGTGAACTTGCAGAGCAGATGCCTGAGAATGAAGATGAGCAGGCAAAGGTCTTTGCCGGCCGCCTCGAACGTCGCACTATGGCTGCAGTCGGCAAGTTCATGGGCCTTGAACAATGTCCATGGCCGCGGTGTGTAATGTTTCCGGCAACGAATCTTGTCGAGTTGGATGTGATCGGACGCAACCCTTGTCCGCCTTGCCAGGGCAAGCTCGAGAAGCTGCGGTTGACTGTACCCGATCGGCAGCCTGCGGAGTAGCCGTACAGTCGAAGCTTGCCCCTATTCAGTCAGATTCGGATAGGGCCGCGATTCAACACTTGTCACGGAGGCTGTAGCTGTTGACTGGTACCAGAAACCCATGGTCTGCGTGATGATCAGGTCGTTGGCTTTGCCCCATTCATCCGTTTCGGAGTATACGTAGCGGTCATATGTCCCCGTCTTCGGATCATGGATGAAGAGCTTGTCGCCGGGATTGGCGTTCCTGGCCATTTCGGTCTCGGTCCAGCGCATGCTGGCGGCATAGGGAAGTCCGAGCAATGACATGCCGTTTATCACGTCGTTTGTCGTGGCTGGCTGCATCGACACTTCCCCTGTCAATGTGACATCATAGACGGCCTTCGGGGCATCCGAAGGAACACGTATCCAGAATCCCATTCCGGGCTTGAAGAGGATGTTGTCGCTCCACCCGCCCACGGGTATCTTGCAGTCGCGTATGTAGTTGTTGTTTGCAGGATCGAAGGCGAAGACTGTCGTGCCGTCCGGCAATTGCTTGCCAAAGACATCCTGGGCTTTCCTTGGGGAGGCGTTGAAACCGTGGAATGCCAGTGTGGCAAGAGTAGGCTGTCCTCTCCGGCATGTCAGGGTCGCCGTCCCGGCTATGTTGGACCCCATCGCTTCGGTTGCCTCGGCGCTGGAACAGAAAGCGGTCAGTGCGACGAGGCTGGTTGCGAGTAGGACATTCTTCATGGGGCACCTCCGTTTCGTGGTTGATGTTGAGCCGATGATCGGCCAATGTACCGTCATCGTCAACATCAAACGGCCATGGCACGAATGCCGGAACGCAACCACCCAAGGCGAAAGCACACCGCTGAAGAGCGCAAGGTTATCCGCGCCATCCAGAAGCTCGACCGCGCGGGTGAGCCGCTCAATATCACCGCCGTCAAACGCAACCACGCGGAGTTGATGGAAGACGCGTTCGCGGTCCGCCCTTTCTGGGGCTGGAAGCAGGCGATAGAGGATGCGGGTCTCAGCTACTCCACCATCCGTATCCACTTGGAACCGTATGTACAGTGCAGGATCTGCGGGGAGTATTTCAGGGTCTTGGGATGGCACTTCAGAAGTGTTCACGCTACTTGTGCCGAAGAATACCGAATGGATCATCCCGATGCCCCTGTTTGTAGCGAGGAACATTTGGCAGCGCGCATCCTGCTTCGCACGCGCATTTCGCGGACTGGTATTCCGCACTGGGAGCCACTCTGGAGCGGGGAGTATACACTCGACAGGATTCGATGTCTGTATGGCGCAGGCCACCCCGTCAATCATGGCGCCATAAGCCGCATAGAGGGCTCGTTGTCTGGCGCAGCCCGTCGCCATTTCGGTTCATGGAATAGAGCGTTGGAAAGTGCGGGGCTTGCCCCCTCAGAAATCCGCCTGAGGCGAGATGGCCTTTTCCCTGATGCCGCTGCGGTTATTGCCGAGATCAGGCGACGCAAGGAGAAGCAGCAACCGCTTAACGCAAACGCAATCCTGAATGGGGCGCAAAAGGATGATGCTCTGTATAACGCAGCCAAACGTCATTACGGTTCGTGGCGTGATACTTTGAAGGCCGCCGGTTTGGATCCCGACAGATATGTGAAAGCTCGAACCAATGTTTACCCTAATGCTGACGCTGTGATTGCAGCCATTGGACAGAGAATGAAAGAGAATATGCCACTCAACGGATTGGCGCTTCAGAAGGGACCCGATGCAGACTGTGCCCTTCACAACAGCGCTGTGCGCTACTTGGGATGCTGGCGCAATGCACTCCGTTCAGCTGGTCTTGATCCTGAGGCAATCAGAATTAAGGCGCCTTGTCGTTACCCCGATGCTGTAGCGTTGGTTGCCGAGATCAAGCGCCGAGCAAGAAATGGACTGCCACTGAACACTACTTCGCTACTGGCTGGGCAACACGTGGACTTCGCACTCCACAAGTCCGCGCAGCGCTATTTTGGCTCATGGCCTGAGGCGCTTGAGGCTGCCGGTATCGATCCGCGTTCGGTTCAGAAAATCCGGTACAATGTTTACCCCGGTGCTGTTGCTGTTATTTCTGAGATCAAGCGTAGGCACAAGTGTGGGGCGCCACTCAATGCGAATGCGGTACGAAGTGGTGTTTGTGGGGACCGTGCTCTGTATGAGTCTTCTCTGCGTTATTGGGGGTCATGGCCCGGGGCTTTGGAAGCCGCTGGTTTTGACCCTGAGGCGATCAGGCCGAAGCGATCGCGTCGTTACTCCAGTGCTGCGGAGGTGATCGAGGGAATTGCTCGAAGACAGAAGATGGCGCTGCCGCTCAATGCAGCTTCTCTCTGCAGAGGTCAACATGCCGAGGCCGTTCTCTATATCGCGGGACAGCGCTACTTCGGTTCGTGGCGAGATGCACTGAAAGCTGCCGGACTTGATCCCGATGAAGTTGGCAGCCTCAGGGTCAGCAGCCTCAGGGTCAGACCTGGAAATAGGAAATAAGCATTAGCGTGGGGCCGGATGGTCGGTCTCATGGGGGTCCGATTCTTTTTGTCTTTCGCTTCACCAAACGGCTTGTTGATAGTTGGTGAGGATTGTGTGGGCTTTGGTTAGGCGGGTGGCGTTGCGGGTGATGGCCTGGGCGGAAATGCGCCCGGGAGCGGAGCCCAAAGCACGGTAGTGCGATACACCGCTGCAAGTTGTTGTAGGGAGCAGGGATACAGCGTGTCTAATCCGAACATTCAACAGCGAACAGGGAACGCCCAACATCGAACGAAAGAGGGAGAGAGCGAAAGCAGCGAATGAATCGTTACAGAATCCCCCATTCGGGTGTCTCGCACACTTCGAAGTTGGATGTTCTCCTGTTCGCTGTTGAATGTTCAACTTTCCTGTGGGTTGTGAATGGCTGCAACTCACTGTTAAATCATGTGTTGCGAAAAACGCACACCCGTGGAGCGACATACTCCCCCCCATCTTCTTGGTTGAAAAGCCTGAACGTATACAGCACTATGAAGTTGGTGTCTGACACAATCACTGGAGAGTGCGAATGCCTGAGATCTTCCGTAGCAGGGGCTACGTGTTCTTCTTCTATATGAACGAGAGAGATGAGCCAATGCATGTGCATGTGCGGCATGCGGGTGGATTCGCCAAGTTCTGGATGATGCCGGTTACGCTGGCCTATGCTGAGGGGATGAAGGTGCGCGAACTCGCTACGGCAGAACGGATGATTCAGAACCACACGGAACTGATCAGGAGCAAGTGGCATGAAGTCTTTGGTTTCTGACATACAGGTGCGGGCGAAACAGGTTCGCGTGAGCCGAAACTGGGTGGTTCTGCGTCTGGATGACGACCGGGAAATTCGTTTTCCAATAAGCAAGAGTCGGCGTCTTCGCGATGGAAAACCGGAAGCCGTTCGGAACGTCGAGCTCATCTGCAATGGCACCGGTCTTCATTGGCCAGACCTGGACGAAGATCTCTCTGTGCAAGGCGTGTTGGAAGGACGCTTCGGCTACGAATAGTGGCTCGTCACGGAAGTGTGCGCTTCTTACCACGCTGCCTGCGGATAGTTGGTGAGGATTGTGTGGGCTTTGGTTAGGCGGGTGGCGTTGCGGGTGATGGCCTGGGCGGAAATGCGCCCGGGAGCGGAGCCCAAAGCACGGTAGTGCGATACACCGCTGCAACTCACTGTTAAATCATGTGTTGCGAAAAACGCACACCCGTGGAGCCCAAAGAACCTTCGCCACTTGACATCTGCACGCAGTGTGTGCTACACATATCATGTGCCTGTAGGAAGGGGGTGCAAGATGACCAGGAACGTGACGTTGAGAATGGATGATGATTTGCTGACGGAGCTACAGCACCGTGCTGTTGACGCCCACATGTCGCTCTCTGCGTGGATCACAACGATCATCAGGAGCGTTGTTCCGCCGACCAATGAGGTAGACGAGGCCCGCACTCGGGCCATTCGAAGAATGGAATCCGGATTTCATCTTGGAGGAATCCCATTGTCGCGCGAGGAGATACATGCCCGCTGACCTGTTCGTCGATACCAATGTACTTGTGTATGCCTATGACGTTGATGCGGGCGATAAACATGAGCAGGCCAAGGATCTTCTGAAAGGCCTCTGGAAAGCGCAGCCACTGCCTTGGATCAGTGTTCAGGTTCTACAAGAGCTGCTCGTGACACTGCGTCGCAAGGGGGTTTCGGCCGCCGAGGCACGCGAAACGGTCGAAGACCAAATGCGCTGGCGGGTCGTCGAGAACAGTGTGGGTGTATTCAAAGCGGGATTGTACGAGATGGAGCGTTGGCAACTGTCGCTATGGGATGGCCTTATTCTTGCCGCCGCTCGAAGCGTTGGTGTGAGTACGGTGTACAGCGAGGATCTCAGTGACGAGCAGGACTATGATGGTATCCTAATCGTGAATCCATTTCGCGCTGCCTGAGAGGAGTGTTGAAGGGGCGCTTCGGCTGCGAGCGATGACTTGTTCCCGTATTGGTATTCGGGTTTCGGATTTCTTTCGGACTTGGGTCGTTCGTCATTGGGTATTTTCAGCGAAGCTGGTTAGGGTTTTGTCTATGAAGACGACGGGCAGGAACACGGTAGGATTCTTTCTTGGAGTGGCTCTCGCGGTCGGGGCACTCATTGTCTTCGGGGCGACGATTGTCTCGGGCATTTTCCCCGGGAAGTCAGCAGATCTGGTGGCCCGGTTTGGCGGTCTGTTTCCGCTGATGTCTCCGGACTTTCCACTCTTTCGGGCCCTGTTCCGGTGCGTCCGAGTCCTGCCATTCGGTACGGTCGCTCTCAGAGTGAATGCGCTGAGCGTGCTCTTTGGAGCCGTCGGTGTCGGCCTGCTCTACCACCTGGTGTCGACAGGGGTTCTGTGGCTGGTCAATCCCAACGATCTCTCGGAGAGGCGGGGAATCGTCCTGTCCCGCCTGGCCGGCACGATCGCGGCGGTGGGCCTCTGTTTCAGCTCGCCCTATTGGGTGGTGGCGACGCGTGCGCATAATGCGGCGTTCAATGTGATGCTACTGCTGGCAGCGGTGACGGTGCTGATGACGTATGCGCGTGCCCGTGGTACGGGGTGGCTCTATCTGCTCTCGTTCCTCTGGGGACTGGGCACCGTCGAATACGCAAGCTTCATCATTCTGGCTCCCCTTGCCATCCTGACGGTTCTGCTGCTGATGTGGCAGAAGGGGCAGTTCCGTCCGTTGCCGATCACGACCGCGCTGTTGTGTGGTCTGCTGGGCCTGTCGCTCTATCTCGTAGCGGCATGGGGGTTCTATGGCAGCACGGGATACGAGGTCCGCGGATACCCGGGCTACTGGAAAGTTATCTGGTTCATGTGGCGCGATCAGTACCGGCTGATCGCCAGAAGCCTGCCGCGGGAGGGCTGGCTGCTGGTGCTGCTTACCACAGGCGTACCGTGGCTGGTCGGACTGGGTGTGGCGAAGAAGGGGTTCAACGATGAACCGGGGTGGTCGGACTGGTTGCTTCATCTCGTGCTGAGTGCGGTATGCGGGATCGTGATTCTGAGCTTGGGAGTTGCACCATGGACATTGCTGGGGTATGCCAGGCTCCTGGTGTTGCCGTATGTATTGACGGCGGCTTTGACGGGTTACCTCGTGGCCTACTGGCTGCGGCAGGCGCTGGCGTGGGGCGAGATGCCCCAGGGGAAGCTGCGCACGGCCGTGGTGCGGGTGTCTGGTTTTGTTTTGCTGATGTTCCTGACGGTTGCGGTGCTGGCGGTGCCGGTCAGAAATCGCGGGGTGGCAGATGCATCAGGCGCAGAGACGTTGAGCGCCTGTGCCGGGATGATGGTGGAGTCGGCCGCGGAGAACCGTCAGGCTGAGGAGCGGTCCTGGATGGTCTCTGACAGCAGCATGGATGATCTGTTGCGCGTGGCGGCCTATGACAAGGGTGTGCGGTTGGAGGTGATCAACCTGGCTGCCGGAAGCGATCCGGGCTACGGACATTATCTCTCTACCCGCGTCGAATCGGCACGCATGAAGAATCTTGCCCGCATCGGGGCGATGCCGCTGTTGAGCGAGTTGTTGACCGGTGAAAAGGCGCGTCCCGATCGGGTCCACGTGTTCGCCGTACCCGATATCTGGACGATGGCGGGGCTGGTTCCGGTTCCCGACCGGCTGGTGACACATGGCGTGGCCTCGCTTGAGGATGTCGATCTCGAGGCGCTGTACGCGAAGCACGTGGCATTCTGGGACGAGATGGTGCCGCGTTTGCAGGCGGCGGCCGGGTCGAAGATCGTGGGCGATCCGGTGGCGCGGCTGGCGATGCGGCTGCTCCGTCAGGCGGCGCTGATGGCGAACAATCTTGGGGTATGCATAGAGGATAAAGGCGGGGCGGCCGACCGGGCGTTCGTCTGCTACACGCGTGCACTGGAGATCGCTCCGGATAATGTCAGTGCGCTCTTGAACGCGAACCGCATGATCGAGCAGGGGTTCCAGAGCGCCCAGGCGGAGGCGTTGAAAGCCTTGTTGGAGGAGCTGAAGGCGTCCGATCGCCGCTACGACATTCTGGGGCTTTCGCAGGTGCATGGCTATGTCAGGGAACCGGGTGCGTTCTCGGGCGTGGCCCGTACGTGGGCGCTCACCGGACAGCCGCGAATGGCTGCGCGGAGTCTACAGCGGGCGATGGATCTGGTGGATGACGAGCAGCAGAGCATGCTCAAGGCTGATCTGGCGGGGCTTTACCTTGGCGAGCGGCGGGATGCGGAGAGCGAGGCGCTTTACTACGAGCTGTTGGTTGAGGATCCGGAGAACCAGCGCGCCCTCATCGGGTTGGCGCGGATCGAGGCGCTCAAGGGCAATTTCGAGGAAGGACGGAGTCTCCTGGCCAGGGCGAAGGCAGCCGGTGTTCCGTCCGGCGCGATCGCCATGGAACGTGCGGTACAATGCGTCCTGCAGAAAAACGATGCAGCGGCTCGCAAGGAGCTTGAGTGGTTGATCGTCGAGGACGAGACGCGCATTCAGGTATGGAGCCTGTTGGTGGATGTTCTGCTGCGCGCTGAGGACTGGGCTGCGCTCGAGCGTGCGGCCGATCGCCTGCGTACGCTGGAAGGCGGCTCGGGACTGGCTGCCGAACTCAGCGGCATGCTGGCGTTGCGGCGTGCCGATCTCGCCGGCGCCAGGCGCTATTATGCCGAGGCACTGAGAGCGCAGCCGTCCAAGGTGTCGTTGCTCGATCGCGCGATGCGCCTCGACTTGACTGCCATGGATCTGCCGGCGGCGGAGAAACGTGCACGAAGCATCCTCGAACTCGATATCGGGCACGCGCTGGCGAACTATGTGATGGGCGCCGCACGCCTGGCCGAGGACGAGCGTGCACTGGCCGAAGACGCGTTCAGGCGCAGCCTCGAGCGCGAGCGGCTGCCCCAGGCGTTGAACGATCTGGCCTGGTTGCTCTCACAGAAGGGGGAGCTTGCCGAGGCGGAGGGTCTGGCGCGGGAGGCTGTCGAGGTGCAGCCGGGGATGTTTCAGGCCTGGGATACGCTGGGTGAGGTGTTGGTGAAGCAGGGGAAGATGGCGGAGGCGGAGGAGGCGCTTCAGAAGGCTTTGTCGCTCTCTTCGGATGTCGGGACTCTCCTTCACATGGCACAGCTTCAGCATGCGAAGGGCGATGTGGAGCATGCTCGTGAGATTGTCCTCATGATTGCTGACAAGACCGGACGCCTCTCCTCGGAGGCCAAGGCGGACTACGATAGGCTTCAGCGTAGCCTTGGGATGTAGTGCGCGGAAGTGTTACGCGCAAAGCCGCAGGGGCGCAGAAGAGATGGGGCGTTGACGACGGTCACCAAGTGCCTGCGGATAGTTGGCGAGGATGGTGTCGTCTTTGGTCAGGAGCGTGTCGTTGCGGGTGGTGGCTTCGACGACGATGAGGCGGTCGGTTCATGCCCTCGCCCGTTGTGGGTTTCAGCGGAGCTGGCTAGGGTGTCGTTTGCGCTTGCAATGATCCCGATATGGGAGCATGCTGGAGTGCCCGAAAGGGATGGAGTGTGATTGTTGTTGGCCGGAAGAAGCTGGACAAGTTCAAGCGGAAGCATGCCGACGCACGCGGACCGATTGATGCATGGTTAGGTGAGGTGTCGAATGCGACATGGTCAGCCCCGAGCGGTATCAAGGCACGATATCCTCACGCGAGCTTTCTTGCCGGCAATCGAGTGATATTCAACATCAAGGGCGGGCGCTACAGGTTGGTGGTTGTGATCCGGTACGTGAGTGGGGCCGTGCTGATCGAGTGGGTCGGTACCCATGCTGAGTATGACAGGTTGCGCTTTGATTGAAGTCAAGTCATGAGGTGAACGATGAAACTGAAGCCGATTCGAACCGAGCTCGAGTACGATGAGGCCATCCGCGAGTTGGAGAAGCGGTTTGCGGACGACCCAAAGCCTGGGACGCCAAAGGCCGACCGATTAGAAGTGTTGATTCTTCTGGTCAACCACTACGAGGAGGAACACTATCCCGTGGTCCCGCCCGATCCTGTTGAAGCCATCAAGTTCAGAATGGATCAGATGGACCTCAGCCGCAAGGATCTCGAGCCTTACATAGGTTCGCGTGCCAGAGTCAGTGAGGTGCTGAACAGAAGACGACAGCTTTCCCTGGCCATGATTCGCAAGCTCCACGAGGGGCTGCGCATTCCCGCCGAAGCTTTGATTGCGGCATAGCGGGAGCAGCTCGGTGGAGAAACCGCCATTTTTCTTTGGGGTCAATATCGCCCGAAATCGCCCCCTACAGCCTATAGCCTACAGTCTACAGCCTCGATCTGGGGTGCACACTTTCTTCCATCACAGATCCGCGCTGCTACCACTACTCCAATTCACTGCGGAAATGGCTCTGTCACCATGTGGCATGCGGGTAGTTGGCGAGGATGGAGCGGTCTTTGGTCAGTAGCACGGCATTGCGTGTTGTGGCCTGCGCTACAATAAGCCGATCGAAGGGGTCGCGTGTCCAGCACTGCTGGACGCTCTCGACTACGACACGCGCGAACGGGCGATCGCATATCTGTAGCCCGATACTCTGGGCTAATGACTCCAGAATAAGGGCCGAGCCCGTGTTGATTCGCTCGACCTCACGCAAGTACTCCAACTCAAGCTGCACAATGGGCGATATCAGGAGGCCGTTGCCTTCGATGAGTTCGGTGGCTATGGGAGAAAGACGACCTGTCTCACCGGCATAGAGCCAAACAACCACATGTGTATCAAGGTAGATCATGCTGCCACTCTCCTGACCAGTCTGTGTGGACAATCGCCTCTGGGTCGCCCTCGATGCAGGCATGCCTGCTGAGTTGCGCCAGCTTCCCTCTCGGCTGATCCTCGCAGATGACCTTCAGAAGATGCCCTTTGCGCTCTATAGACAAGGGCTCCCCCTTCTCGACCACGCTGTCGAGTAGCCGGTAGATGTTACTACGAAAAGCAGATGCTGTAATCGCCATCACTCTCTCCTTTCTCAGAGGTCTTAGCAAACCGCCACCCCTGAATTTCTGCGGT
>CAYFPQ010000026.1:0-41719 GCA_964345005.1 uncultured Victivallales bacterium
TGGTCGAAAAAGCGGCAGCATGACATCAAATCCAACCGGATTTTGCGGCAATAGTGATCTCTTGGTATGATCATGTTGTAACGCTTTTGTTATTAAGGAGTTGTAGTGCGCTGGTGTCGCTCGCAATCGGGTTGGCACGGAGACTGCGATAGGTCTCCACCAGTGCGAAGCGATCTTGGTCTAAACACTAACAGGGAGGAAGCAGATGAGACGTGATCGATTGGCAAAGTGGGTAGTCGTACTAGTCATCACGGCGTGCGCATCCGTAGGCATGGCGGCCGAGGCATCGGTATCGCTTGACGTCGCCAGCGCTTACGTGTTTCGGGGGGCGACGTTCAATGACGGATTGGTTTTGCAGCCTGGCCTTGAGGTCGGCGGTTTGCCCGCAACGTTGGGTGTCTGGGGCAACTTTGACATCGGCGACTATGATGAAACACTCGAAGAGAGCGAGTTCTCCGAGATCGACCTATATGCGTCGTATTCCATCCCTGTGGAGGCCTTGGACCTTTCGGTGGGTTACACGGAGTATGTCTACCCGAACGCCGAAGCCATTGCTGACCGTGAGATATCCCTGAGCGCTGGACTCGATCTGCCTTTGGCCCCTTCGGTTGCCGTGTACTACGGAATCGATGGTGGCATCGAGGACAGCATCTACGCCGAGGTCGGCGTGGGTCATGATTTCACCATCGGGGAGGACCTGGGGGTCGAACTCGGTGCGACGGTTGGCTACGCGGATGTTGACGGTGGTGAGTCAGGTTTTTCCCACTTCACGGCAAGCGTTGGGGCGAGCTACGGCTGTGTGGGCGCGAGCGTGACCTATGTTGGCGAGATGGAGGACGACATTCTTGGTGACGCCTATGATGTCGACCTCGTGGGCATGCTGAGTGTTGGCCACGATTTCTAAAGAATCTTCAACAAGACCCCCGCGGGGCGGTGGGTGCTGTCGCGTCGATGGCCTCATCGCCCCTTTTCTCGTGCCTGGTGTCAGCTGCCGCCCTCGCTAAGGCGCTTCTTGTCCTCGGCGTTGAACATAGCGTGTGCTTCGCGCAGTATCGCGGGTAGCCGGTCCACGAAATGGTAGTTCTCCAGTTCGCGCGCCAACAGGTCCCAGTCCACTTCGATCACCTTTTCTCCCGGGAACCAGTGTCCCCCGCCACCTCCCAGCAGGTTGTAGCGCATCCTGCCGTACTCGATCATATCGAAGGCTTTCGCCATGTTATACATGCGGAGGATGTGGTAGAGCGGGAGTTCGTTCGGGGCGTTCGCGGTCCGAGGCAGACCGTGTTTCCAAGTGGCGGCCCAGTCCGCGCCAAGTGCTTCGACGGCGGCTTCCTCAAGTCGTCGCATGACGGGACCGAGACCGATCATGGCTTCTTTGATCAGCGGGAGAATCGCTATATGAGAGTCGAAATCGCCCGGACGCGCTGCTCCAATACTAAGCGTGTGTACCTCGGCATGTCCCAGGCAGAACAGGTCGTTGAATCCGATCGGCGTCAGGGGCGAACACAGGCGCGCGAGTTTCTCGGGTGGATCGAAGAGTCTGCCGCCTTTGTCGGAGGGACTGATAATGAATACGCCCATATCGCGTTCGCTGGCGGACAGCACGGCCGGCCAGTTGATTTGGTCGAAGTAGTACCAGTGCAGATTGATGTAGCTGAACTCGTCGGTCTGCACGGCGGCGAGGATGGCGTCTGTTGGGCCATGCGTGGAGAAGCCGACATGGCCCACAAGACCGCGGTTCTGCAGTTTGCGGCATGCTGCAAGGGTCCCTTGCCGAAGGACGCTCTCCAGTATCTCATGCGTATTGATTCCATGGATCCCGAGGAGATCGACGCGGTCCACCTGTAAGTTCTTGAGCGAGACTTCGAAAGCTCGCAGGAGCTCATCTTCGCTCTCCTTCGGCCCGATCTTCGTCTGGACGATAATCTGATCACGAGGTAACGAGGGCAGCACAAGCCCCAGTTGGCGCTCACTCGTCCCGTAGCCCCGGGCGGTTTCAAAGTGATTGATACCCAACTCAAACGCGCGATGAATCGTCGCTTCCGTGTTGGCCTGCACCTTGGGGTCGATAGTCTGGTCTTCCTGGCTGTCGCTCCACGTCTGCAGGTACCGCATGCCGCCACAAGTCAGCACGGGCATTCGCAGGTCTGTGCGTCCGAACCTTCGGTATTCCATAAACGTGTACTCCGGTATCGACTGTCGCAGGGACGATACAGAATAGCGGGGCAGAGGGGAGTGTCAAGTGCTGGAAAGACAATGAACGCGCGCTTGTGCTGGAATGCGGGTTGTGTCATAAACGCGCGAACACAAGGGAGCACCATGCAAGGGCACGAAATCAAAGTGACGTTTCAGCCGTCCGGGCGCAGTGTGTATGTGTTGCCCGGCACAGTCCTTCTCGAAGCGGCCGGTCGAGCTGGCGTGATTCTTCAGACGCCGTGCGGCGGCAAGGGCACGTGCGGAAAGTGTCGCGTGAAGCTTGTGGATGCTCCTCATGTTCTTGCATCAACGGGTGCGCTTTCCGATCAACAGGTTGAAGACGGATATCGCCTGGCGTGCTGTACACCCGTTGAAGCTCCTATGGTGGTTGAGGTGCCACCGGAATCCACGTTCGAGAACCAGCAGCAGATCTTGACCGATGACAGTGGCGCAGACGTGGAGATCTCGCCGCTGGTCCACAAGCGCTGCTTCGAGCTGCCGCCACCGACCAGCGAAGACGCCCGTGCAGACCTGGTGCGGCTTCAGAGCGCGCTGGGCAACATCGACGTCTCTCCCGAGTTGATGCGAGAGGTAGCAGCCTTTCTCCGCGCGAATGGATGGAAGGGCACCGCCGTGCTCTCCAATAACCATCTCGTGGCGCTCGAGCCTGGCGACACAACCGATGACGGCTACGGTGTAGCGGTTGACCTGGGATCGACCACGGTGGTCGGAAAACTGTTCGACCTCGTTTCCGGTAAGGAATGTGGCGTTGCATCCGAGATGAACCCACAGGTTGCGTTCGGAGACGACGTGATCTCGCGCATCATGCATGTCCGTGAAAACGAGGAGGGATTGTCCGAGCTGCAGGCGGCTGCGGTAGAGTGCCTCAACACCATCGTCCGGGATCTCGTAGCGCAGGCCGGCATTCGTATGGACGAGGTGTATGAGATTGTTCTCGCAGGCAACTCGACGATGCAGCAGATCCTCTGCGGCTACGATCCATCCGCCCTTGGCGAGGTCCCATTCGTGCAGGCCTTCGAGGATGCACAAATTCTTGCTGCCTCGGACTTGGGTCTGAACGTGAATCCCGCTGCCGAGGTCTATGTGTTTCCGCAGATCGGCAGCTTTGTGGGTGGCGATACCGTCGCAGGCATCGTGGCGGCACGGCTGGACCGTTGGGATGAACCGGTTCTCTTTGTCGATATCGGCACCAACGGTGAGATTGTGCTGGCGAAGGATGGACAACTCCTAGCGACTTCTACCGCCGCCGGGCCGGCGTTTGAGGGGGCGCGTATTCGGCAGGGGATGCGCGCAACGTCGGGAGCGATAGAGAAGGTGCTCATACGCAATGATGTGGCGATCAACGTAATAGGTGACGCTGCTCCGGCCGGTCTGTGCGGAACGGCCCTGATCGATGCCGTAGCCGACCTGTTGCGGGCCGGTGTTATCGACGAAACCGGCCGTATCCTTCCTGTCGATGAGTTGCCCGATGGTGTTGCTGGCGCACTGCGCGAACGGCTGTTAACCGAAGGTGACGAAACTCGTTTCGTGTTGGCATCGGTCGAAGAGGCCGCCGGTGACGAAGCGATCTGTCTCTGGCAGAAAGATGTGCGTGAGCTCCAACTGGCGACCGGTGCTGTCCGCGCCGGCATCCAGATCATGCTGCGTCGTGTTGGCGTAGAGCCGGAATCGATTCACCGCGTGTTGCTGGCGGGTGCGTTCGGGAACTTCATCCGCCGCAGTAACGCACGCCGGATCGGGCTGTTGCCCCAGATCCCCGCCGACCGGATTCGCTTCATCGGGAATGCCGCTTCGCTTGGGGCGAAACTGGTTCTATTGTCAGACCGTGAACGCGTCTATGCTGCTCGACTGCAGGAACAGACCGAGCACATCGACCTCTCACTGGATCCCGAGTTTCAGATGGAATTCGGTATGGCGATGATTTTCCCGTCCTCCGACATCGACGCCTGTGACGATTAGTCGGCGAATACATCGCGGTTGAGCGGGCCAGAGGTGTGGAATCCCCGCTTCAAGCTCATCAGTATTGCACACGGCACGGCGATTGCCGTGCCCGTGAAGATCGCAATCATGATAGCCACCTGGTACTTGATGGCGGTCACGGGTGGCTGTCCGCCGAGGATCACGCCGGTCATCATCCCCGGGAGCGAGACGAGGCCGATCGTCATCATGGTGGCGATGGTGGGTGAGACTGCGTTGTGGAAGGCTTCGCGAAGGTAGGGTTGAACCGCCTCTCTCAGTTGCGCGCCTTGGGCCAGCGCATATTCGAAGGTGCGGCTATCCCGTTTGATCGTGTCGTAGAAGTGTCGGATGCCGATGATGTCGGCGCGCAGGCAGTTGCCAAGGATCATGCCGCCGATCGGGATCAGATAACGGGCCTCCAGGATATGGGGCCGCCGCAAGACGAGCATCGTGAAATACAACACCGGAATGGCTGTACCCAGGACGAGTGCAACGAAAAGCGATGGGCCAAAGCAGCGGACGCGGAGCCGACAGTGTCGCAGGATGGATACATCCGCCACAAGAATCATGATCAGAAGCCACGCACAGTTCAGCCACGCGTTGTCGAGGCTGAACACAAACTGGAGATAGAGTCCCACGAAAAGCAATTGAACCGTCATGCGCACGGCCGCGACGGCGACTCGCCCCACGATGGAAACGCCCTGCCACAGGAGCATAGTCAGCGGCACGAGCAGCAGGCAGTAAACCGCAATCATGCCGGGTCCGGAGATGTCGATTGTTCCACTCACTGAATCTCTCCAGATCCGATCGAAGCCAGGGGCAACGCTTCGATGCGGTCGACTTTCGGTAGTGCGTCGGCATGATGTCCAACGGCGAGAATCGTTTGATCCTGCAGGCCTGCAAGCGTGTCGAATACCGCTTCGGCGCTGTCTCTGTCCAGGCTGGCCGAGATCTCGTCGAGCAGGAGTAACGGACGATCAAGCAGAAGCGCTGCGATAAGAGCAACCCGCTGCTTCTCACCGCCGGAGAGCGAATCCATTTGCTGGCCAATGATTTCTTGCGGCAAGCACAGTTGAGTGAGCAGGTCGGGTACACGGCTCAGGTTACTCTCTATATTCCGGTTGGCACGATAGGTGAACGGGCGGTCCAGAATCTCCTGCACGGACCCACTGCCGAGAACGGGCTCTTGGGCGACATAGCTCATCTGGCGGCGCAGCGACCAGATAGACTGCTCGTCAATCGGGGTCCCTTGCAGAAAAATGGTCCCTTGTTGTGGGGCCAGGAATCCCAGTACGCAACGGAGGAGAGTGGATTTTCCGGTACCGGAAGGCGCCGTCACCAACACCTGTTCGCCGGTTCCGACTGAGAGGGAGAAGTCGTCCAGAATGTGCTTTCCTCCCAGGTGAATGGTGAGGTTCGAGATCTGGAGCATGGCATCCGTCATGTGTCGCTGTTCCGGTCTTCGTTTTCCGCTTCGCTACCGTATGGCGCACTGTCCTCTGCTGCTTTTCGCAGCTCAGACGGGGTCGAGATGTCGTAGATCATCTGTCGCCACTGCGTACTGCAGGCACGTTGGCGGAACTCGGCCTCCATTTCAAGGTAATCCCACCGCGGGTCAAGCGGGTGACGCAGAGGTGGGCCAACACGTTCGACAGGTGGCTCGGTCTGTGTCCACCGTTGCTCCGCTTCAGTCAGTTGGCCAACCAACCAGCACTGCTTCAACATCTCCGCGGTCAGGACAAAGCGATTCCATGGACAGAGCACGCGCAGCGCCGAGATCTCTCTGTCTGTGCGTACTTCATCGGCTGTTGCCGGCTCGGACAGCAAACCGAATGGTGCCACCAGCCACCTGTCGCCTCCCTGCGGTTCCAAGACTGCTACGTAGCGAACCGCCATCGGTTCTATACAGGGATGAAGCAGCCTGATATCGCCGGTGGCGTTATCCGTGTTTTGCGTCGCATGATCGAGAGCCAGGGGAGTGCAGGATGCTCTCCCAGGAGACGTTTCGCCGGCGAGTGCTTCGAACAGGCTCCACTCCTGGAGCCAACGGGCGAGCTGGGCGCGGTGATTCTCGTTCGGAACCAGTGAATGGAGCCTTGGGAGCGTCACGATAAAGCCTCCAGTGCAAGGGCAGGAGCATTAGCCAGCAGCGCGGCCCGGTGTTCCTCCGACTCGATGGCCCACTCGACACAGCGGCGGGTCAGGGCATCGAACACCAAGATGGCCAGCTCTCCGATGGTCGCCCGATCCTCGCCGTGATAGGTGGTTGCGAGCTCTTCAAGCAGTGCGGAGGCGAAGCTACGGAACGCCGCACTCATTACGCTCTTCCCGCATTGCGCAAGGGCGAGCAGAACGGGGCTGGAGAGTGGGACGCGAAGGTGCTTTGCCGCCAGTGCCAGTCGCACTCGTGAGGGCAACCCATCGAACCGGCGGGAGGATTCACATGATGCGATATCCGTCAACTCGCGCAGGGCAACCGCATCACGGGTGTCGACATCACCCGGTAGCCACTCCTCGCCGGTAGTGGTCACCTCCTCGTCTGGAGAAGGGGTGTGGTGAGCTGATATATGGCCGGACGGGGAGTGCTCCTTGCGCAGATGTTCTCTCACCACGGAACGCATCAGTAGTGTTGCACCGCCCTGGACAATGTCGAACGGCGCATCGGCCGATCCTGCTGTACGTGCAAACAGCCATTGCTTGTACGCTTTGCCGTTGGATGACTGCGGCAGTGTCATATGTGTCTCCAGCAGGTGCCACGCATCGTTGTCCGGCAGCATAACATCCCTGATGTCGCGAACGTTGATCATGGGTAAACAACGCTGCGCCAATGTGCGGAATCGCATGCCGCCAAAGGCGAGGAGCGCTGCCTGCGTCTCTTCTGAGCAGAGGGCAACAGCGCAGCGCTCCTTCCATTCGATCCAAGGTGCCATGCGGCGATCATGCATGCTGGGTAGTTGAATGCATAAGCAAGCATGATGCAATACTATTTACGCCGCCATGGCCGGCACCTGGCCAAATGCCATGTGGAAGAGGGCTGCCGAGAGGATTGCCTCCAAGCCGATGGCTTCGGTGGGCGAGACCAGGAAGTGGCCCTTGAAGATCTGTTGGCCCTGCTTGTCCTTGCGCGAGATGCCAACAGTATAGCCCTTCCGCTCCGTGTTTGTACGCATGCCGATGACAGTATCCTTGTCTCCGTTAACATGGTATAGCCCTTTGCCGTTTGCGCCGAGGCTCGGCTGCTTGAGCTGCAAAACCGCGAGGAACTCGCAGGTATCCATGAAACCCAGCTTCACTGTGGCCTTCGACTCCCAGTCGAATGTAGCGGGGGTGCGCTTGCCCTGGCCGCCGGTGGCCGTGGTTTTCTGCTGCGCCATCTCCATGAAGATGCAGCCGTTGCGACGGCCGCTGGGTGGTTTGAATTCAAAGCGCAGCGCGGCACCGGTTCCCTTGCTGTTGGCGTGGTAGAACGCGATGCGTCCCTGGTTGCTGTAGGTGGCCTTCTCGGGGTTTTCGGTCGTTGTTGCTTCTGTGTTCTTGGTCATTGTCAGTCTCCTTTGATGATGATTGTACTCTCTTTCCGATATCCAATACCCAACAGGGAATATCCAATATCCAACCAATTTCTCCTAGAAGGGGAGATCCGCATCGGGACTCTCGCCGGTTCCTGCAGGCGCAGTTTCGTGTTTTGTTTGACCTGGGGTGGCGTCGGCATCGCGACGCCCGCCCAGGAATTGGACGCGGTCAGCGCGGACGCGCATCTTTGAACGCGGCTGTCCGTCGGAGGTCTCCCAGCGGTCGAGCTGGAGACTCCCTTCGACCAGTACCCCTGCGCCCTTGGTAAGGTACATTGTGCAGGTCTCGGCTTGGCGTCCCCACACGACGATGTCGGTAAAGCAGACACGCTCCACCTGTTCACCATTGCGGTTCTTGTACCGCTCGTTGACGGCCAGACCGAGATCGGCCACGGCCATCCCGCTATTGGTCTGTTTCAGCTCCGGGTCCCGTGTCAGGTTACCCGCCAGGAACACACGATTCATAGAGCTCATGACATCCTCCTTTGGTTTTGTGTGACTGTGCCCTACACACCCTTGAAGCGTTGAGGACCCTCGATTTCCGGAAAAAAGTTCGGGAAAGGCCGGGCACGAAGCAGGGAATGTGTTGTAACCGCTTGTCAAGAGGTGGATTACAGCCGAACGTTTTATCTCTGGAATCCGCGGATGCGGGGTATCAGCCAGGCGATGAGCGTAAGAACAAGCAGCAGGAAGATTGAGAGAGCGATGTAGACGCGACTGGGTTCACTAGCTGTTCTTCCCCAGAGGGCATAGATGATTGTTATGGGGAGGGTTCCCAGGACAGTGGCGAGGAGGTAGGGCTTGAAGGGGAGTCTTAGCAGTCCTGCAATCATGTTGATGACGGAGGCGTTCGAGAGCGGGAAGAGCCGCAGGAGCAGTACAGCACGGAAGGGGTGTGTCTTGATGACCGTAACAGACCGTTGCCACCGTTTCGGGGTTAGGCGTTCCGCCGAGCGCGCGAGCAGCCCCATCGAGAGGTAGTAGTGCACGATCGATCCGGCGGTTCCGGCCACGATTCCCAGCAGGCTGCCAACAGTGACCCCATATAACAGGCCAGCCACCAGGCAGATGGGCGCCCGCGGCACGAAGACAATGGGGCCCACGATTCCTGCCAGGATCAGCACAGCGGGACCGAGCACGCCCATAGCCGCCGTTAGCTCATAGATACGGTCGCGGCTGAGCCAGGAACGCGCGGCAGGAACGGCGCAGACGATTCCGACTATCACCACGATGCCAAGGGAACGCAACAGTACCCGCCGCACGTCGCCGGGGGCGGCAGCGCGAGCCGTGCGTCGGTCTTTGCCGGGCGGCCGGGACATTCGTGGAATACGGTCGGGTTGAGCTTTCATACCGGTTCCGGTTTTGTAGGAGATGGGGACGGTAATGGCAAGTGCTTAGCTCCGGGATGGGGATGCCTTCCTGGGCTCGAGTCCGCCTTCAGCGTCCAAAGGCCTACGGAAGGCCTCCCCATCCCTTCGCTTGGGTTAAGGGGGAAGGGGGCGGTCTTGTTCCACTACTGCTTAGGCATTGATATGGCGGGAGAAACGGGCGATAGTGTGGAGCCAAGCCCAGGTACGAGGAGTATGACTGATGAAGATTGACCCAGACCGTGTGGTGTTGCCGCCAAGCGACATGCTGGCAGGCTATGAGAAGGAAGACCTGCAAGAGCTGAGTGGTTACGGTCGCTTCATTGTCTTCAACGCAGGCGACGTGATCATGAAGGAAGGAAAGGAGCAGAACCGTCTCGCTTTCCTGGTTGCAGGTGGGTTGGATGTTGTTCACGAGACCGACACCGGGGCGGTGCCCGTAGGAGCGATCTCGGAGGGGGAGTGGTTCGGCGAGATCAACATCTTCGATGCGGACGTTGCGAGCGCCACGGTGGTGGCACACTCGGAGAGCCAGGTGTGGTACATCTCACGCGGGAAGCTCGAGGAATTCCTGAACGCCAGTCCTGCACTGGGCTGCCAGCTGATTCTGGGAGCGGCCGAAGTTCTTGCGCGTCGCATCCGCGGTGTGTTGGCTAAGCTCAACGCGACGTGGGAAATCAGCTCGTAAGGTGAGTTATGATTGAAGCGGGCAAGACCTATATCGTGATGGGGCTGCTTGACGCGGACTCGTTGGCATACACCATCGGCAATACCATCCGCGCGTTAGGCGGCAGAGTGGTGTTCACCGTTCAGAACGAGGTGTACAAGCGGCGCTTTCTTGATTCCAGCAAGAAGCTGTCGGACGAGGAGAAAGCAGCACTGGATTTCCGATTCTGCGATATCACGGACGAGGAGCAGGTGCAGGCTTTGTTCGATGAGCTGGCTCCGGTGGCGGGAGTTGTTCACTCGATCGCTTTTGCCAACCCACGCACATGCCTGGGCGAGGAGTTTCACACCGATGCCGTTGACGACATCAAGTTGTCACATCACATCAGCTGTGTGTCGCTCGCGACAGTGGCGCGCTATGCGGTACCGGCAATGCCGGATGGCGGCGCGATGGTGGCGATGTCGTTCGATACAGCGCACGTTTACCCTCACTACAACTGGATGGGCGTTCAAAAGGCCGCGCTGGAGGCGCTTGTGCGTGCCCTGGCTCGCCGGCATGGACGGGACAAAGTGCGCTTCAATGCGGTTTCGGCCGGTCCGCTCTACACCAAGGCGGCGAGCAAGATTCCGGGCTTCGGCGGGTTGACCAAGCTATGGAGCGCCAACAGCCCGCTGCCGTGGGACACACGGGAGGACAAGCAGGCTGTGGCGGATGCGGTTGTGTTTCTCCTGGGGCCGCGGTCGGCGAAGATCACCGGCCAGGTTCTGAGTGTTGATGGTGGCGCTTCGGTGATGGGCGGTGGACTGATGGACCATGAGAGGGAAGGCAGGATCGGGGCGCAGGCGACTGACGACGACCAGTAGACACGGCTTGAGTCGAGATCAAGGTTAGGATGCGAGTATGAAGCTGTCGGTAGTAATCCCTATCTATAACGAAGTCGAAACGCTGCGGGAGTTGCTGCAGAAGGTGCAAGACGTTGACCTTGGGCTCGAGAAGGAGTTGATCCTCGTTGACGATTGCTCTGCGGATGGCACGATCGACCTCCTGAAACAGTTGGAGCAGGAACATCCGGAATGGGTGATTGCCTACCACGAGGTGAACCAGGGCAAGGGCGCTGCACTGCGAACCGGTTTTGCCAGGACAAGCGGCGATATCGTGACGATCCAGGACGCCGACCTGGAATACGATCCAAAGGACCTTGCGCTGCTCCTTGGCCCGATCCTTGATGGACATGCGGACGTGGTATACGGGTCGCGTTTCCTTGGTGGCGGGCCTCACCGCGTGGTCTATTTCTGGCACTACGTGGGTAACCGATTCCTCACGCTGCTCTCCAACATGATGACGGATATCAACCTCACGGACATGGAAGTCTGCTACAAGATGTTCAGGCGAGAGGTACTGGCCGACATCGAGATCCAGGAAGACCGTTTTGGTTTCGAGGTAGAGATTACCGCCAAGGTGTCGCGTGGCAAGCGTTGGCGGATGTACGAAGTGCCGATCTCCTACTATGGCCGAAGTTACGCCGAGGGCAAGAAAATCACATGGCGCGACGGTTTTCGGGCATTGTGGTGTATTATGAAGTATCGTTTCGTCAACTGAGCAGGGAAACCAATGAAGCGACTTGTGAAGCGGCTGATTGTGTTGGTGGCTACGGGGTTCGGATTGGGGCTGAGCCCGATCGCCTCCGGGACCGTGGGCAGCCTGCTCGGTGTTCTCCTCGCCTGGGCGATTGCGCCACTGTCATGGGGTGGCCAGGCAGCGGCAGTTGCGCTGATGATCCTGGCGGCCATTCCCGTCTGTCATGTAGCCGAACGCGAGTTTGGTAAGAAGGACGACGGGCGTGTGGTTGCCGATGAATACGTTACGCTGCCTTTATGTGTTATCGGGATTCCGTGGATATCGAACCTCTGGCTACTGTGCGTGGCCTTCCTGGTCCACCGCGCCCTGGATATCTGGAAGCCGCCACCGGCACGGCAGCTTCAGTGTGTTACCGGTGGCCTGGGCATCATGCTCGACGACGTGATATCGAGCCTCTATGGCCTCGGCGTGATGCACATCTTCTGGTGGGCGGTGAAGCGATATATCTAATCTGCGGCTCGCTCGGAGAGCTCGCCCTACCTCACCCAGAAGGCATCTTCGCCGATGGCAAGGTAGGGCGAGCTGTCCCCAGCGAGCCGTCTTCAGCCTACCCCAACAGTCCTTGCGCTTCGAGATGGGCGATGATCGCTGCCGTGCATTCCTCCACGGCGGTTTCGGCTGTCTTCAGGACCAGTTCCGGCTTCTCCGGTGCCTCGTAGGGGGCGTCGATTCCTGTGAACTGCGCGATCTCGCCCGCGCGTGCCTTCTTGTATAGCCCCTTGGGGTCGCGCGCTTCGCACACCTCGATCGGTGTGTCGAGGTGGATCTCGACGAACCGGTCACGCCCAACGATTTCACGTGCCTGGTCTCTGTCCTTGCGGTAGGGCGAGATGAATGAGGTGATGACAATCAATCCGGCCTTGTTGAGCAGGGCGGCTACCTCGCTGACGCGGCGGATGTTCTCGGTACGGTCCGAGGCGCTGAAGCCGAGGTCGCGGTTAAGGCCGTGTCGGACGTTGTCGCCGTCCAGAATGAAGCAGGCCTGTCCGCGTGCGAAGAGCTTCCTCTCGAGGTCGCGTGCAACCGTGGATTTTCCGGAGCCGCTCAAGCCTGTGAGCCAAAGGGTCGCCGGTTTCTGCTTCAGCAGTGCGGCCCTCTCATCGACAGAGACTCCACCGGCCTCCCGCGTGATGTGTTTGCTCTTCGGTGCGGATGTCGCCTCAACGGGTTTCTCGTCTGCCTTTTCGCGGTCGAGAATCATGCCGGCGCCGACCGTGGCATTCGTGTTGCGGTCGACGATGATGAAGCAACCGGTTGAGCGATTGCGACTATAGGCGTCGAAGCAGATCTGTCGGTGGGTCGATACCTGGATACGGCCAATCTCGTTGGCCTGGAGCGTGTCGGCCTCGGCTCGATGGAGCGAGTTGATGTCGAAACGGTACTGCAGCCCTGTTACCGTGGCAGGGACAAGGTTAGTGGTCGACTTGACGAGGTAGGAGCCGTTCACCTTAAGTGGCTCGTCATTCATCCAGACGACAATGGCTTCGAAATCCTGGGCAACGTGCGGCCGGTTGTTCGGATGCACAATCATATCGCCGCGGCTGACATCCACCTCGTCCTCGAGCGTGACCGTCACGGCCATGGGCGGGAATGCTTCTTCCACTTCGCCGTTGAAGGTTGTGATCGAAGCAACGCGCGTCGTTCGACCGGAGGGCAGCACGAGCACATCGCTGCCCTTGCGCACGATTCCCGAAGACACGGTGCCGCAGTAGCCGCGGTAATTGAGGTCCGGGCGCAGCACATATTGAACAGGGAAGCGCGTATCGATCAAATTTCGGTCGGTCGACACGGGTACGGTCTCGAGGTAATAGAGCAGGGAGCCGCCTCGGAACCACGGCATGTTGTCACTGGGCTCCACCACGTTATCGCCGCGCAAGGCCGAGATGGGGATGAAGTGCATGTCAATATCTTCAAGCTTGGCGGCGAATCCCTCGTAATCGTGGCAGATCCGTTCGAATACCTCTTGTGAATAATCGACCAGATCCATCTTGTTTACACAGACCGCCAGGTGCCGAATGCCAAGCAGGCTCGCGATGAAGCTGTGGCGACGGGTCTGTTCCAGTATGCCATGCCGGGCGTCTATCAGGATGACGGCCAGGTCACACGTCGATGCGCCCGTCGCCATGTTGCGTGTGTACTGCTCGTGACCGGGTGTGTCGGCGATAATGAAATTTCGCTTGTCGGTCGAGAAGTAGCGGTAGGCAACATCGATCGTGATGCCCTGTTCGCGTTCGGCTTTCAGCCCGTCGGTCAGCAGGGCGGGGTCGAAATCCGTATCGGTTGTTCCGTGAACCGTTGAGTCTTCGATCACAGCAGCAAGCTGATCCTCGTAGATCATCTTCGAGTCGTAGAGCAGGCGCCCGATCAGCGTGGATTTTCCATCGTCGACGGAGCCCGCGGTAAGGAAGCGGAGCATGTCCTTCTCGCCGTGCCGCTGCAGGTATTCGATCACCTCGGCTTCGGTCGTGGGAAGTGATGTCTTTGGGGCGTCAGTCATTAGAAGTACCCCTCCCGCTTCTTCTCCTCCATGGATGCGGATTTGTCAGAGTCGATCACGCGGCCCTGTCGCTCGGAGGTCTTGGTTAACAGCATTTCCTGCACGATCTTCGGCACAGTGTCTGCATCGGACTCGATCGCACCGGTGAGCGGGTAGCAGCCGAGTGTACGGAATCGAACTCGCTTGCGCTCGGGCTTTTCTCCGGGCTCGAGGGGGAGGCGATTGTCGTCCACCATGATCAGGTTTCCGTCGCGCTCCACGACATCGCGTTCGTCAGCGAAGTAGAGCGGAACGATCGGAATCTCTTCCTGCATGATGTAGAGCCATATGTCCAGTTCGGTCCAGTTCGACAATGGAAAGACACGGATCGACTCGCCCTCATGGACCCGGTTGTTGTAGAGGTTCCAGAGCTCTGGGCGCTGGTTCTTCGGGTCCCACTGGTGAAAGCGGTCGCGGAAGCTGTAGATACGCTCCTTGGCACGTGACTTCTCCTCGTCCCGCCGGGCACCCCCGTAGGCGGCATCGAAGCCGTAATGGTCAAGCGCCTGCTTGAGAGCGTCCGTCTTCATGACCCGGGTGTGCTCCTCCGAGCCGAAGTCGAACGGGTTCATGCCCCGTGCGACACCATCCTGGTTAATCCAGACAAACAGTTCGAATCCTATTTCCTGTGCCATGCGCTCGCGGAACGCGATCATCTCCTTGAACTTGAAAGTCGTGTCGACATGCATCAGGGGGAAGGGGATGGGTGCGGGGTGGAAAGCCTTTTGCGCCAAACGCAACATGACAGAGGAATCCTTGCCGATAGAATACAACATCACCGGTTTATCGAACGATGCTGCCACCTCACGAATAATGAAAATCGACTCCGCCTCGAGTTGTTGCAGGTGTGAGAAGTTATACGTGATCATATTACACATCTTTTCCTTGACGGGGCGTAACGTACCACCCTCTTCGCGGGGCGTCCACCACAAAAGTCAGCTCCGGAAATCACTACCCCCTACATATAGATTCATCTGTACGGGAACGCACTAGATGTAGAAAACTCATAACTCAGGCACAGTAAATGCTCCTTTTCTGCTGTTAGCGGGAGTGCCTGATGCATGTTTTCATCTTTACAGTCAATGGACATTGTTGAAAAGTCATTATTTATGAACGCGGAGCAGATAGTGTCTCGGGACAGTGATCACAACTGTGGTGGTTTCACGATGGTTGAGATCATGATTGTGGTCTTGACGATCGCACTGCTTTCAGCCATCGCGCTGCCGGGATTCAGGAAGGCCAGAATGCAGACACTTCTCACCGCTATAGCCAACGATATCACGGTGTTCGGCGATGCGTTTGATCTCTACGCCTTGGAGCGGGGCGGCTATCCCCCCGACTGTCATCTTCCCGATCCCTACCATCTGCCCAACACGGCAATGGAAGAGTATCTCGACGCTGAGAAGTGGGCCGAGACGACAGGGGTGGGCGGCAACTACAACTGGGAGGGGCCTGACGCCTACCCCTACGCAGGCATCTCGATCTTTGGCGCCACGGCGTCGGAAGATATCATGCGCGACCTCGACGAAATCATGGATGACGGAAATCTCAACGCCGGCATGTTCCGCCTGATGGGGAACGGGCGCTATACGTACATCCTCGAGGAATAGAAAAGCCGGATCACTATCCGTCTTTTCTCCATCTGTTCCCTCGGCTATAGTTCTGCCTTTTGTTCAATCAAGGGGGAAGAGATGAGATCATTCACGCTGGGATTAATCGGTCTGGTCGCGGTGACTGCCGCAACGGCGGCCCGAGCCGAGGGCGACAGCAACGGAGTTGTCGAGGTGCGGGCGCAACGCCTGATGATGCCAGGGCGTTCGGATTCCATCGCGGCCGCATTCGAGCGGGATCCGCGCGTGTCTCTGAACCGTCAGGGCGGCACCGATGTGCAGGCGGACATATCGATCCGCGGCAGCAGCTTCAGCGAGGCAGGGCTCCTGGTCGAAGGAATGGCGCTCCGCCATCCCCAGACCGAGCACTTCCACGCTGAGCTACCCATACCGGCCTCGGTCTTTGAAGACCCAGAGGTTGTGACGGGGCTGGACCAGGTGCAGCGGTCGACCGTCCATCCCGCAGGCGGTATTGCGTTGGACGTTCGTGATCCGGCCTCGGGTGGGTACGTGGACCTTGGTGTCAGTGAGCACGGTGGATCGTGGCAGTCCGGCCTCCTGGAAAGTTTGCGCTTACCCTCAGGAGATGGCGCGGTTGGGATCAGTGGGTTCGGCTATCACGAGGAGGCCAGCGCTCTCGACTACCCGGACAACGAGCTGAAGCGAGTTGGTGGCGGAGCGGCCCTGAAGACGCGACATGGTGAGTGGTCGAGTGATTGGATCGTCGGTGCGTCGCGGAAGGAATTCGGTGCGCGGGGATACTACGGCGTAAACCCCGATTGGGCGGCCCTGGAAGAGCTCGAGGATACGATCCTGCTTGGAACGGTTCGCCAGGGCGATCTCGACGGAGCCTACCGCCGGGTCACGGGCCTCTGGCGGAGCACGCGTGACGAGTATCGCCTCTTTATCGATCCAGACGCGCCGTTCCACAACATGCACCGCTCCCGCATGACGGGCGTCGCCATGGACGGGCGTGAGCGAGTCGACGATGCCTGGGCTGTCTTGTGGCGGGCCGCCTATGCCTACGAGGGCGTTGATGGCAATAATCTGGGTGACCATGACCGTGAGAGGCTGACGGCGCTGGTGTTGCCGGGGTGGGATCATGGGCGTCTGCACCTGTCGGCCGGTGCGATGGGAGAGAGCTTCTCGGACGGTGATGCCGTGGTTCTACCGCAGGCGGGTGCGGTCTGGCGGGTCACGGACCGGCAGGAATTGTTCGCTGCCTACACCGAAGCCATGCATGAACCATCATATACAGAACTCAACTATGAATCGCCAGGAAGCCTGGGAAACACCGGTCTGGAGAAGGGCCGATCGAGGAAGTCTGAGCTGGGGTGGCGTCTGCAGCCGCGGCACCGCAGGGCGGCTTCGGTGAGCGTATTTCACCGCGAGACGGAACATATGGTTGACTGGATCAAGCCCACAGAGGATGCGGCACGCTGGACCGCTACCGATCTAGGCGCCATTGATACCTGGGGCGTGGAGTGTAGCGGGAGTCGGCGTCTTGGCGAGCAGTTCGCGGTTCGGGCGGCATACACCTGGTTGGAGAAGGACCATGACTGGGATGTCTATGGCTCCCGCTATGTCCTGGACTATCCGAAGCATCGTCTCTCGGTTGACGTGGACTGGATGTTTGCGGAGGACTGGCGTTTGACTGTGGGACAGACCTACCGCTATCACAGTGAGACCGTGGCGCGGGAAGAGGATGCTACCGGCGCTAACGGACGGCTTGCGCTGCAGTGGTATGCCGGAACACCGGATGGCCTTGTGGTCAGGGCTGGTGTCGATAACGTGTGGAACGACTCGTTTGGTTCGTACGTCGATCTTCCTGCCCCTGATCGGCGTGGCTGGATTGCAGCCTCTTGGCGGTTTCAGTAGTGCTCGGAATACACTGTAAACACATGGGGTATTAGCATGGTTTTTCCTCAAAGAAAGCGCTTCGATGCGTATGCTTTTTTCTCTGCAACGAGGGAACGCTCTGTTAGGTTAACGCCGTCCGGTTTGATGCGAGTTGACGGGTTGCGGAGAGCGAGGTCCGTGTATGCTGCGCATCGGACACCCAATCGAGAGATGTGATGCAAAGAGGTCTGAGTTTTCTGGCTGTTCTCCTGGGGGTTGCTGTTGGTGTTGGCGCCTACACGTTTCATTACGCCGAAGGCTTCTCCTATTTCAGCACGGATCCCAG
This sequence comes from uncultured Victivallales bacterium, assembly GCA_964345005.1. Lineage (GTDB taxonomy): Bacteria > Verrucomicrobiota > Kiritimatiellia > UBA8416 > JABMPJ01 > JABMPJ01. Next base: position 17,752 of record CAYFPQ010000026.1, read on the forward strand.
GGCGTGTGCCAACTGTCACATCATGACCCCTCAGTACGACTCGTGGCAGAAGTCGAGTCACCACGGTGCCGCCACGTGCGTCGACTGTCATCTTCCTCACGACTTCGTCGGCAAGTATATTGCCAAGGCAGACAATGGATACCATCACTCCAAGGGCTTCACGCTGCAGGACTTCCACGAACCGATTATGATCAAGGAGAAGAACCGTCGGATTCTCCAGAAGAACTGCATCGAGTGTCACGAGGACATGGTCCACGAGATGTTTCATCGGGACATGACCCAACCGGATGCCGTTAGCTGCGTGCACTGCCATGCATCTGTAGGGCATGGCTCTCTGCCCACGAGCCTGGGCGGCCCGGATGAGAACTGGAAGGATTGAAAGGAGAGGCTATGAGTTCAAAAGGAAAGAAGTCCGTCGGAGCCGTTGTGTTCGTGCTCACGATTGTTGTGGTTGCGGTAGGAACTGCCGCGGTGTGTGCGTTGCTGATCAACGTATTCCAACGGAAACAGGAGGCCGAGAATCCGTACGTGCGGCTCGTGGAGGTTACGGAAGACACCAGCGACCCCGCCGTCTGGGCCAAGAACTGGCCACGCCAGTACGATTCCTATAAGCGTACCGCGATCGCTACCCGCACGCGTTTCGGGGGACACGGCGGCAGCGAAGCGCTGCCGGAGCAAAAGATCGAGCGTGATCCCTGGCTGAAGCGTATGTTCCTGGGCTATGCCTTCTCGATCGACTACCGTGATCGACGCGGTCATGCCTACATGCTGCAGGACCAGGAGGAGACCGGGCGGCAGAAGGTTCCGCTGTCGGGATCGTGCCTTCACTGTCACGCCTCGGTCATGCCGCTCTATCGCGAGCTGGGTGATGGAGATGCCTTCAAGGGCATGGACGAGACGCACAAGATATCCTACAAGGAAGCCAACAAGATGCTCCATGACCTGGGCCATGCACACCCGGTATCGTGTGGGGACTGTCACAATCCGGAGAGCATGGAAGTGCGCGTGACACGCCCCGGCTTCATCCGGGGGATCCAAGACCTGGCTGCATCCGATGCTCCGGTACCCGCGTTTCCATCCATCGAAATCTGGCGCCAAGGCTCTCGCTCGAAGCCTTATGATCCGAACACGGACGCGACGCGGGGCGAGATGCGCTCTTTCGCATGTGCCCAGTGTCACGTGGAGTACTACTGCGCAGGCGGTTTCCCGCTGACGTTCCCTTGGAAACACGGTCTGAAGATGGAAGACCTGGAAAAGCAGTGGGACGAAACCAGGATGAAGGACGGCTCGCGTTTCTATGACTACAAGCACAAGGAGTCCGGCGCCGAGATCCTCAAAGCCCAGCATCCCGAGTTCGAACTATGGGCCCAGGGGATTCACGCCCGCAGCGGCGTCTCCTGTTCGGACTGTCACATGCCCTACATGCGTGACGGCGCCTCCAAGGTGTCCGATCACTGGGTGCGCAGCCCGCTTCTGAACGTTAATCGCGCTTGCCAGACCTGCCACCATGTTTCCGAGAAGGAACTCCTGGAACGGGTCGACTCGATCCAGCAGAAGAACTTCGATCTGCTCCAGGCTGGCGGCGCCGCGTTGATGGACCTGCTCGATGCTGTGGCCGAGGCCAAGAAGGCCGGCGCCAGCCCTGAACAGCTCAAGCCCGCGCTCGAGCTGCAGCGCAAGGCGCAATGGCGTCTCGACTACATCGCCGCCGAGAACTCGATGGGCTTCCACGCCCCTCAGGAAGCCGCGCGCATCCTTGCCGAAGCGGCCGACTTGGCTCGCCAGGGTCAGGTGGCGGCGCTAGAAGTGACGCACCAGATGTAACGGGATGATCCGCTGGATCGAAAGGTGTTGACGTCTGCAGGGCGCGCCGCTACGGTGCGCCCTGTTCATTGTTCTTTGACCTAACTCAATTTACCACGGGGAGCGAACGGAAGTCCGTGCAAATCGGACGCGGTCGCGCCGCTGTAATCTCTCTCCGCCACGGGGCGGAGAACGTTGTGGGTCCAGTAAGCCACGGTTTCGGGTTTGAAACCGGAAGGCTACCTGCAGCGGGAGAAAGCCAGAAGACGTTGTTCACCGTGCTCATTATCGGGATACCGGCGGGTATCCTGCTCCTTCGCGGACTACAGGAGTGAATGAGGCTGTTGCATGACTGCACAGGCCCTCGCGCCATACATCCGGAAGGCGCAAGGGTCTTTTTTTATGCCGGGGCTCCAGCCAAGGGGAGGCCCTGCCGGCCGACCGCGTGGAATACCACGCGCTAAGGACCGGCCGGACCTCCCCTCGGCCTCCGCTTCAGGTATGAGGGCCCTTGACCGGTCATGACAAGGGAGGGGTAGAGGGTAAACAGTATTCTGAACCTTAAACCCTGAACCTTGAACCGCTGCATCAGTAGATGCAGCTCAAATCACACAACAAACAGAGAGGGGTTCAATGAAGAAGCAGGTTGCAACAGTTGCGGGCACGGCCATGCTGCTCGCGGGAATGGTACAGGCGGAAATCGTCGTCAGCGCCGGGCGCGTACCGACGGCGGCAGAAGATGTGTCGAGTTCGGTCACGTCGCTTACGGCGGCGGACATGGAACGGCTACAGGTCACATCCTTGCCCGAAGCATTGCAGATGGTTCCCGGCGTACATGTGATTCGTAATGGTGGTCTCGGGCAGCGAGAGAGTGTCTTTGTTCGCGGGTCGAGCTCTGACGATGTTCTGGTGCTCGTCGATGGCATCGAGATAAACGACCCCTCCGGGGGCGGGAGGCCAGCCCACTTGGCCATGGTTGACGTAGCCGATATCGAGCGGGTCGAGGTGCTGCGCGGTGCGCAGGGCGCGATATACGGATCGGACGCACTGGGTGGAGTCATCAACATTATCACAAAGCGCGGTGAGGGACCTGCCAAGGTGACGCTGACCGCCGAGGCGGGATCGTTCGAATCGTATCGCGGGGTGGCATCGGTTGCAGGATCCACGGGCATGGTCAGCTATGCCTTTACCGCGACGCATGTCGAATCCGATGGCATTTCGGCAGCCAACGAGCGCGATGGCAACACGGAGGAGGACGGCTACGAACGCACCGGACTGTCCGCACGCATTGGCATCTCGCCCGTCGAGAATCTCGCTTTGGATCTGGTAGCACGCTATAGCGAGTCTCGTGCCGACTATGATGCCGGTGCGGGAGAAGGAGGTGATGCCATCGGTAACGAGACGGAGACAGAGCGCCTGTTTCTCGGTGGTTCCGCTGAGTTAGGCCTCTTCGATTCGCAGTGGCAGCAGCACCTCACTGCTTCGATGGCCCAGCATGCTCGCGACTACATCTCGGGCTGGGGTGCGAGCTGGTTCGATTCCGAACTTGTTAAGCTCGGCTGGCAGCACGACTTCTATCACGAGGATGTAAACGTACTGTCTGCCGGTGCGGAAGTGGAGAATGAATCGGCGGAGACGGACGGGTTTGAGAAGGCCGACAGCGAAATCAAGAGTCTCTACGTTCAGGATCAGGTACGCCTTGGTGGCGCGGTGCTGGTCGGTGGCCTGCGGTTGGATGATCACGACACGTTCGGAGATGAGATCACCGGTCGCATTGGCCTGTCGTACGCTCTGGAGGACATGAACACGCGCGTCAAGGCCACTTACGGAACGGGTTTCAAGGCACCGTCGCTCTACCAGCTCTACGCACCCGCTGGCGAGTGGGGGCCGATTGGTAATGCGGATCTGGCCCCGGAGACGAGCACGACGTGGGACGCGGGGGTTGAGCAGAGTTGTGCCGATGGCCGGGCCAAGATCGGAGTCACGTATTTCCGTAATGACTACGAGGATCTGATCGATTTCGATAACGGGTACATCAACAAGGCGGAGGCCGAGATCCAGGGCGTTGAAGTGACGGCTCAGGTGAAGGTCTGCGATCATGTCGATGTTGGTGCGACCTACACCTATACCGACGCCAAGGACGGTGAAGGCAGCGCTTTGATTCGTCGCCCCCGCAATCGGGCCTCGGCCGACATTCAGTACCGTGTGAGTGAGGATATCCGCCTCAACGTGGCATGTCTCTACGTGGGCAAGCGCGACGATGCGTTCTACAGCGCTAGTATGTTCACGAGTGTGGATGAGGAACTACCGGGTCACGTTGTGGTCAACGTTGCCGCCGCGTGGGATGTCTCCGAGAACGTGACGCTGTTTGGCCGGATCGACAACGCGCTCGATAAGGAGTATGAACAGATTGCGGGCTACGGCACTCCGGGAATCTCCGGCTACGGTGGCCTTCGTATTACGCTGTAGCACGTCGGCGAGCGCGGCTCGCTGGGGACAGCTCGCCCCACCTGCCTGCAGTAGAATGGGTCAGGTAGAAGGGCGAGCCGTCCCGGCGAGCCGGATGTAGGCAGGACAGGTTGTACAATGAACGAAGCACTTAGACTTGATGGTAGAGTCTTCTGCTCCTGGAGCGGGGGCAAGGACTCGTGTCTTGCGCTTCATCGGGCGATGCAGGCTGGCGCAGTGCCGGCCTGCATCGTCACCATGATGATCGAGGATGGCCGGCGCTCGCGCTCGCATGGGTTACGGCTGGATGTGATTGAAGCCCAGGCAGAAGCCATGCAGCTGCCCGCCATTACCCGTTCGACATCATGGGACGACTACGAGTCCAGCTTCGTTGACGCCTTGGAAGAAGCGAAGAAGACCGGTGTGACCAGGGGTGTCTTCGGGGATATCGACCTCCAGGATCATCGGGACTGGGTGGAGCGGGTCTGCGGGATGGTTGGTATGGAGGCCAACCTTCCTCTCTGGCACGAACCACGGCTGGACATGGTTCGTGAGTGCATTGATGCGGGGATCGACTGTCGGATCGTCTCCTGCAAGTCAGATCTGATGGGGCGGGAGTATCTGGGGCAGCGCTTGACGCATGCGTTGGCCGAATCGCTTGAAGCCAACGGAATCGATGCCTGCGGGGAGAACGGCGAGTTCCACACTGTTGTAGTAGACGGTCCCATGTTCCACACCTCGCTTGAGCTTGAGGCCGGTGAAGTGTATGAACATGGTGGACACTGGGCTCTTGATTACGAGGTCGTTCCCGGTTCTTCTTCATTATGAGCGATCAGACACAGAGCGAGTGGCACCACGGCGGCGACCTGAATCGACTTGCAGATGCCTTGGGCTGCGACCCGACCGATATTCTCGATTTCTCTGCCAACATCAACCCGTTGGGACCGCCTTCAGGCATGCGTTCGGCAGCGGCCCGGGCATTAGATCGCGTTTCCGCGTATCCCGACCCATTTGCAACCGAGCTGTGCGCACGGGTAGCGGCGCAGTATGGTGTCGATACGTCCACAGTTCTCTGCGGCAACGGTTCATCCGAACTGTTCGCCGCACTGTTGCGTTCGCTCAAACCGGAGCGTGTGCTGGTGCCCTCACCGGCCTATATCGGTTACCGCGAGGCTGCGGAGGCAGTGGGGGTGCCGGTTACTGCGCTGCCACTCAACGAGGTATACGACGTCGACTGGGCTGGGCTTGAGGCCGAGCTCCAGTCGGGCGATGTTGTCTTTCTCGGGCACCCCGGCAACCCGACCGGGCGTCTCCTGAATGCAGGTGCTTTGAGAGATGTATGTGCAGCACATGCCCGCAGTCATTTTCTCGTCGACGAGTCCTTTCTCGACTTTGTCGAAGGCAGTAACGACCTCTCTCTGGTGAATGAACAGCCCGGCAATGTCATCGTCATACGCTCTATGACCAAGTTTTATGCCATTCCGGGGCTCCGCCTGGGATTCATGATAGGAAACAGGAGTGTGGTCGATGCCGTACGGCGGCAACTGTCGCCATGGTCGGTTAACGGGTTGGCTCAGGCGGTCGGCGCCAGCGTGCTTGCCGATGCGGAATACGCTGAGCGCTCTCGGCGGATGATCCCTCTATGGCGATCGGAGTTGCAGTCCGGCCTGGAGTCGCTCGGGGTGTCGGTGGTTCCGTCGGTTGCGAACTACCTGCTGTGTCGCGTACCGTCGGGCACAGCCGACGCGCCCGAGTTGAAGGAATCGCTGCTGGGGCAGAGGATTGCCATTCGAGTGTGTGCCGACTTCGACGGACTGGATGAGCGGGTGTTCAGAGTAGCGGTTCGTGCACCACGTGAGAACGGACGATTGATCGAGGCCCTGGGAACGGTGTGGGGCAAGGCGCCGCCGCGACACAGATGTGTGACGCCGGCAATCATGCTTCAAGGCACCGCCTCGGGCGTGGGCAAGAGTCTGCTTGCTGCCGGGCTGTGCCGGGCGCTGGCACAGGATGGTATTCGGGTCGCCCCCTTCAAGGCGCAGAACATGGCTCTTAACTCATTCGTGACGGCGGATGGCAAGGAGATGGGGCGTTCACAGGTAACCCAAGCGGCTGCCTGTGGGCTGGCTCCGGACGTGCGAATGAATCCACTGCTGCTGAAGCCCATGGGAGCTGCCGGTTGTCAGGTCGTGCTGGAGGGAAGAGCTATCGGTGTCTGGACGGGGATGGAACAGCACCATGAACGGCAGAAACTTGAGGAAGCCATTGACCGTAGCTACGCATCCCTGGCTGACGAATACGACGCCATTGTTCTTGAAGGCGCGGGAAGTCCTGCTGAGATAAACCTGAAGTCCCGCGATTTGGTGAACATGGCGATGGCACGCAAGGCTCAGGCGCCGGTGCTGCTGGTGGGCGACATCGATCGTGGGGGAGTTTATGCCTCTCTGATCGGCACTATGGAGACCTTTGATGACTGGGAGCGACAGCTTGTAGCCGGTTTCATTATCAACCGTCTGCGTGGGCAGGCCGCGGGTCTGGCACCTGCCAACACGCACCTTGAGCAGCGCTGTGGTAAGCCCGTGTTGGGCGTTGTTCCGTTTCTCAATGACCTGCACCTGCCCGAAGAGGATAGCGTGACCTTTGGCCAGGGACGCTACAACCGGCAGGCTGAGCGTGATGATGCGCTGGACATCGCGGTCGTTGCCCTGCCGCATATTTCCAACTTCACGGATCTGGATGCGCTGGCGATGGAACCCGACGTGGGGCTCAGGTCCGTATCGAACCCCACGGACCTTGGAACGCCCGATGCCATCATTCTACCGGGGAGCAAGAACACCGCCGCGGATCTCCAGATGTTGGCCGATACCGGTTTGGCCGGTGCAATCGGCGAACTGTCGGCTAGGGACTGCGTGGTCGTGGGGGTCTGTGCCGGTATGCAGATGCTGGGCAGCCACGTGTTGGATGAAAGTGACATTGAAGGCGGGTCCGGTCTCGGGCTGGGATTGCTTCCGGTTCGTACCGTCATGATGGCGGAGAAAACACTGCGTCAGACGACCGCCACGCATCTGCCCAGCGAACTGCCGGTGAAGGGCTACGAGATTCACCATGGTCAGACGATTTCCAGTGGGGAGGTCACGGTTGCCATGCAGACGGACGATGGCAAAGCTGTTGGATATGCCTCCCCGGATGGCAATGTCTGGGGTACATATCTGCACGGCGTCTTCGATGGCGATGCCTTTCGCGCCTGGTTCTTGAACGACCTCCGCCGCCGTCGGGGGTTGTCCCCGATCGAACGGTCCGCCGGGGTCCACGGTCTCGAGCCGGCGCTTGACCGGCTTGCGGAGGCAGTCCGGGAGCATCTGGACATGAAGCGGATCTACGGGATCATGGGACTGTGAGCACGAGCATGGTTGTCCTCTTCCTGGCAGTGGTGCTTGACCTCTTGCTGGGCGATCCGCAGCGGTGGCCACATCCTGTACGGGGCATGGGATGGTTGATCCGTCTGGGCGAGCGTTGGACGCGTGACGCAATCCCAAGCAGCAGGTGGGCGGGAGTCGTTACCACGGTGTTTGTGATCGCCCTGTGTGGCAGCGCCGTCTTCGTTCTCGTGACAGGTGCACAGGCACTGCACCCCGCGGCCGGTGCAGCGATCTCCATCCTGGTCATCTATAGCTGCCTGGGTGCGCGTGACCTGGCGGACCATGCCGCGCGCGTCAGGCGCCGGCTGGTGGAGCAGGATCTTGAGGGCGCACGCCAGGCCGTTGGCATGATGGTCAGTCGCGATACGGGGGAGCTTGACGAGGGGGACGTCAGCCGCGGGGCGATTGAGTCGGTTGCAGAGAATCTCGTCGATGGCGCGATTGCCCCGTTGCTCTTCGCAGCGCTGTTTGGCCCGGTAGGTGCGGTCGTGTTCAAGGCTGTCAGTACCATGGATTCCATGATTGGCAAGCGCGATGAGCGCTACCGCGAATTCGGCACTTTCGCGGCACGGCTCGATGACCTGCTCAACTTCATTCCCGCACGGCTGGGGTATCTTCTGATCGCGTTGGCGGCACCACTGGTTCGATTACGTGGGCGATCGGCACTACGGATCGGGTGGCGTGACCGCAGGAAACACGACAGTCCCAACTCAGCCTGGTCCGAGGCGGCATTCGCCGGTGCCCTTCAGATCAAGCTCGGCGGTGCCGACAGCTATGCCGGCGAGCCGAAGCCGCACCCCGTGTTGGGTGACGGATGCAGTCCTGCTGTCACACACCTGGCCTCAGCTATTCACCTCATGTGGGCAAGCTACCTCCTTGCCTATGCCCTTGTCGCCGCGTTCAGCTTGGCCAGGCCCTGAACCGGCTCGCGATTCTGGGTTGCTACCCAGTTGCGAAGCTTCTCCGTGGCGGCGCCCGATTCAATGGCATGCCGGCTCTGTGTGACGCCGCTTTCGATCGAATCGGCTAGCCCGGCGACGTAGAGTGCGGCACCGGCGTTCATGCATGTGAAGGCAATGCAGCCTTCGTGGTCACGACCGCTCAAGACATCAAGAAATCGCGTTCGCTCCCGCTCCAGGTCTCCCGTTGTGGCCACATCGGCAAAGGGCACGGTCTTAAGACCGACCTCTTCTGGTCGTAGCGTGTAAGTGTTGACGCTACCGTCCTGCTGGACTTCATGTAGCAGCGATTCGCCGCAGACGGAGAGCTCATCCATTCCGCCTTTCCGGCCCTCTGCCTTGCCGTGAACGACGAGGCTGCGTGAGTATCCGATTGCAGACATGGTTGCTGCCACGGGCTGCAGAAGGTCTTCACTGTACACGCCGCGGACGCCATGGGAGGGGTGTGCCGGGTTGGCCAGAGATGCTGCGATGTTGAGCGTGGATCCGAACCGGATCTGGCTCAGGATGCGTCCCAGACCGCCGGGGTGGATGTTCGGGCTCATTCCGTTGAAGAGTCCAATGCCGTGTGAGTGGATGCTGTCGAGAACAGTGTCGACACCGCACTCAACATCGACACCCAGGGCCTCCGCCATATCCACGGTTCCGCAGAACGAGGTCAGGGCCCGTGCACCATGGCGTACCATTGTTGCCCCGCAGGCTGATGCAACAATGGCGGCAGCAGTGCTGACGTTGAAAGTTTTCAGGGAGTCCATGCCTGTGCCGGAGTTTTCGACGATCGGCCCGTTACGCTCGATGGTCGCGGGAACGGTGTCGCATTCGACGATTGCCTGCCAGGTCCCTACCAACTCCTCGACAGTCTCGCCTTTGCTGACAAGAGCGGCCAGGAAGGCCCCTTGTTGCAGATCGGGCTGTTCGTTATTGAGTACAGCCTTGAACATCTCATAGGTCTCGCGCTGTGTGAGGTCCTGCTTGTCGATCAAGCGCTGAACCGTTGCGCCGAACTGTTTCAGTGCGTCTTCTCTCATGGTGTGTCCTTTGTCTAGTTGTTGGGGTAGAGTAGAATTTTCATGCAGTGGTGCTTTCGAACCAGCTCGATCGCCCGGCCGAGGAAAGCAAGAGGCATGCGGTGCGAAATGAGATCATCTATCCGCACCTTTCCGCTGCCGATCCAGTCGATCGCCTGTTCGCCATGGCGATAGCTGCAGCCGTAGGCACCTATGAGAGATTGTTCGTGGTAGTGAAGGTGGTTGAAATCAATGGTGCGTGCTGATTCCGTGCGGGATAGACCAGAGAAGAGCACCAGTCGCCCTCGGGGAGCAAGGCGGTCCATGGCTTCTCTATAGGCTTCGGGGGATCCCACCGCAACCACTGCAACATCAAAACGCCGGCCTGGGGGTGGTAGCGCTTCTGCTCTAAGGAGACTACGTCTATACGGATCCGGCTCAATAATGATTGGTTCCGCGCCAGAAGCCTGCGCGGCGCGCGCGAGCAAGATGCCGGCGGGACCACCACCCCATACGCCCAGGCATTCCCCAGCTTTCAGTTGCGCCAATTCAAGGGCATTGAGGCAGCATGACAGCGGTTCCGCCAGAACGGCTCTGTCGAATTCGCAGCCATCTGGAATCTCAATGAGGCTGCGGATCGGAGCCACGACATACTCGGCAAAGCCGCCATCGCGATGAAATCCCATGATTTGCATACTCCGGCAGAGGTTGCCGGCGCCCTGGGTGCAGGGACGACATGTCCCGCAGCTTGTGCCTGGGTACACATACACGCGCTTCTGCAGCCATTCCTGACCTACTTCAGATCCAAGCGCGACGACCTGTCCTACAACTTCCTCGGCAGGGATGCGGGGGAGAGTGAGGTCACGGTGTCCCACATCAATCAACTTAATATCGGTTCGACAAAGACCGGCCACCGCAACCCGTACAAGCACTTCACCAGGAGCAGGCTCTGGCGTTGGCAAGTCAGCGTACTCAAACGAGCCGATTTCCTTCACAAGTACAGCTTTCATCTCCCTCCCCAAAAAAAGAAAAAGGGCTTCGGCAGCATTATTGCTGCCGAAACCCTTTACCATCGTGTTTCGTTTGCTTCGCTCCTGCCCGTCTTCTGGCTTTCGGATCAACCCGGACACTGCCACCTTCCCATTGCAGTCATGCAACAGTGGTCTGTCGTGCAGTATCCTGTCCCCGATTACAGCGGCGGGACCGCCACGGATTTGCACCGTGTTCCGTTCAACAGGAAGCCGTCTACCCATACTCGTTATGTATCGAGCACAGGCTCAAATTATGCGGTGAGAATCGGCTGCTGCCGGGGAGAAGTCAAGCGTGGATGCTCAAGATGAGAACGATACCTGAAGTACGACGCCGAGAGTCAGCGTCGCGAGTTCGATGAACTCGCTACCCGCGCCGAGTACATCACCTGTCACGCCGCCGATGCGCCGTCGGCAACGGAGCCCGAACAGGCGGGAAACGAGCAGGGCGAGCAACAAGGCCATGGCGGCGTGTTGGAGTGGCAGCCCCGGCCAGAGCAGCAGGATTACGACTGTCGTGGTTACGGCGATGAGCCAATGTAAGGGACTGGCATCCCGTACAAAACTAGCCGCCGTTCCTGTCCCAGCGCGTGCATACGGGTGTGCGACAGCCAAATCCACCATTCCTGTTCTGGCCAGGACGAACGACAGTGCGATCCACTCGCCGCGACCGCAGCCCAGAAGCTGTGCATAACAGGTCCACTTGCCAAGGAGAACGAGAACCAGTGCAACTACGCCGAAGGTCCCGATGCGCGAGTCCTTCATGATGTCTAGAATACGCTCGCGCTCGTAGCCACCCCACCATCCGTCGGCCCAGTCCGCCAATCCATCCAGGTGGAAGCCCCGGGTCAGTAACGTTCCGACAACCAGTAGTATGACGGCAGCGCCGCCTGTGGGGTGAAGCCCGGGGATCATCTCGACTGCTTGTCCCGCGAGAAAGACAAGTGAACCAAGAAGCAGCCCAACGACCGGAAACCAGCCAAGCGAGGACGCGGGGCTTGTCGCATCACGACCCGGTGTTGGCAGGATCGTCAGCGTCCGCACAGCGGTCACAAGGCCGCCGAGGAATGGGCACGGGACTTTCTTTTCGCTACTCACGATTGCTGACTCCAGCGCCGCTGAACGTGGCCATCTCGTTGTAGGTCCTGATGGCAGCTTCAATGATTGGCATGGCGAGAGCGGCTCCTGTGCCTTCGCCAAGGCGAAGGTCTAGATCGAGAATGGGATCGACGTTCATCGCTTCAAGCACACGCCGGTGGCCCTGCTCGTTGGAGCGGTGGCTGAAGAAGAGATAACCCGCCGCCTCGGGCTTGGCTTTGATGGCACACAGTGCACCAGCGGTCGAAATGAACCCGTCCACAACCAGCGGGATGCGATGGGCAGCCGCACCCAGAGCGAGTCCGCAGATGCCGCCGATCTCGAGTCCACCCACGGCGGCGAGTGTGCCTAGAGGACTGTCGAGCTGCGCCTTGTTTACCGCGATGGCGCGTTTGATGACTTCTATCTTGTGGGCAAGTGCGTTGTCGTCGATCCCGGTGCCGCGGCCCGTGATCTCCTCGACCGGAAGATCGAGAAGAACGGAAAAGAGCGCGGTGGCGGCGGTTGTGTTTCCGATTCCCATCTCGCCGGAGGCAAGCAGGTCAACCTGGTCGCCGGCGGCTGCGTCAGCCATCTCGATCCCGACGGCGACAGCTTCGTACATCTCGGCCTCCGTCATGGCCGGGCCCTGCGTCATGTTGGCGGTTCCGAAACGTACCTTGTAGCGGCAAAGCTGGTCGCCGGCAGCCTCGAGGGTGTCGTTAACGCCGATATCCACAATCTTCAGTTCGGCGTCTGTATGCTGGGTGAGGACATTGATGGCAGCGCCGCCGGCAAGCATGTTCATCACCATTTGGGGCGTTACCTCGGAAGGGAAGGCCGACACCCCTTCGGCCGTAACTCCGTGGTCGGCGGCGAATGCAACGACGCGCTTACGTTTGCACGTGGGGGCCGCTGTGCCACGGGCGAGACAGTAAGCCATGGCAATGGATTCCAATCGTCCAAGACTGCCCTGTGGCTTGGTTAGGTCGTCGAGATGGGCCTGCACGACGTCCGACAACGATGTGTCGACAGGAAGAATGGCGTTGAGCATCTTGGTGGCGGTCTGTTTGGCGTTCATGTACGTGGAGTTTCCTTTGGCTTTATGGTTGTTGGAATGCCGCTGACAACGAAAACAACACGGTCGGCCAGACTGGCGAGCGCCTGGTTCAGGAATCCGGTTTCGTCACGAAACCGACGAGCAAGGGCGTTCTCCGGCACAATACCCATGCCAACTTCATTGGTGACGAGGATGATGTCACAGGGCGGGTCGCGCAGAACGGCAAGGAGTTCCTCTATTTCGGCAGGCGCCTCATCTGTGGTTTCGGGGCGACACAGGAGATTGCCCATCCAGACCGTGAGACAGTCAACGAGTGCGACGCCCGTGCCGGCAGGGAGCGAACGCAAGGCGCCGGCCAGGTCGTAGGGCGCTTCGATGGTCTGAATCGATGGATCGCGATCGCGACGGTGACGCTCAATGCGCGCCTTGATCTCCTCGTCAAAAGCCACCGCGGTGGCAACGAAGACCGGGCTCGCGCTGGCGGTGGCCTGCTCAAGTGCATAGCTGCTTTTGCCGCTACGGCAGCCGCCGGTGACGAGGGTGACGTGATGCTGTTGGTTGTCGGGCATAAGTCGTATAGGTCCTGTTAGGTCTTATTCAGCTCCACGAGCAAGCCTGGCGTGCATAACCCGCATCGATGCTTCGAACCTCTCCTTTGCGAATACTTCCATGGTGAAGACGCGTGGCACATCGCAATCCCGAGTCAGCGCGTCAATCGTGTAATCAAGCAGGGCAGGGTCCATTTGGTCAAGTCCCTCGTGGTCTTTGCCATCCTTGATACCGTGTACGTGCAGCACGCGCGTACGGGGCAGGTATCGGTCGAGGTGTGCGCGTGTATCGTGTCTGTACAGCGCGAGGTGCCCAATGTCCAGGCAGACGCTGAGATCGAAGGTTTCAACAACCGGAGCAACATGCTCGAAACGGTAGGCAAGTGTTTCAACGCAGAGATGGCGGGAGGGAAGACCTGTCTTCAAGAGGTCTGCAATCGAGCGGGAGACGTTGTCGGACCATGCGGCGATATCCGGGGCGGGGCTCGGCCCGCGGGAGGCGGGATCGTAGGCATCAACGTGGAGCAGATAGGCGAAAGGGGCCAGTTGGCGAGTCGCCTCGATCATGCGCCGACAGGCCTCAACGGACTGCTGTCGTCCGCTGCTGTCGTCATGGCATAGCGCCAGATCGAGAGGAAGGTGGACCGTGAAGGTGAGGTCGTATTCCTCGGCTAGCTCGCGAAGCTGTTGAACGGAGGCCGGTGACGGTATGTTCGACATCTCCGGTATCTCGAAGAGAAGCAGCTCGATATCGTCAACCAGCGGGGCGAGCGCCCTGACATTCGGAAGGATGTCGTCTGGGATGATATAGGACGTGGTGCCGACCCGGAACGGGAAGCCGCTCTTGATGCTGGGGATGCCGTCAAGCGTCATGGTCGGGGTCTCCAGGGAAGGATGGTTCTTGCGGGACGTTCAGTGTTGCCAGCAATTCAAAGAGATCGGAAACCGTCCGCCATTCACGGGCACCCCGTTCAGTCAGTTCGGCCGCAGTGTTCGTTGCGCGCCGATCGGGGGTGTAGTCACGCTCCGCAACTCCCGCCGCGAGGAATACAGGGATGTCCTGGTCGAGCGCGCGGGCGGCAAGATCCAGGTTGACGGCATTGCCGGGGCCAAACGGGGTTGAGCAGATTACAACAGCGTGGGCGTCACGGACCTGTGCCTCGGCCTCGACGAACTTCGGCGCGCTGACGGCGGAGAACGGTTGCTCGAACGTTCCACTCATTCCCAGTGCAACGGCCGTTTGGCTGTCACTATCGCGCTCATTGAGCACGCCGCATGTCACGGTGTAGTCACAGAGGTGAAGCCGACGCAGTATCTCCTCGCCACTTCCGCCACCGGCCACGCAGTGGATGCGAATGCCCTTGCCGCTATGCCCGAGGGCAAGGCGTGGGCTCGGTGTGACCATAACCGATCCACTGACCGGGTTTGGCTGCACGCGTACATCGCAGTGGTAGACCTGTCGCAATCGCTCTTCGGTCAGTACTTCGGCGGGTGTTCCATCCGCAACAAGTTGGCCCCGGTCGAGCAACAGCAGCCGTTCGCAGAACTCGGCGGCGATGTTCAGGTCGTGGCTGACCGTGAGGATGGTGACGCCTTCCTCACGATTTAGTCGTTCGACAATCTGCATGACCTCCAGCGCATGGTTGATGTCGAGGTGCGATGTTGCCTCATCCATCAGGATCATGCGCGGTTGCTGTGCGAGCACCATCGCAATAACAGTCCGCTGCTTCTCGCCTCCGCTCAACTCGGGGAAGGGGCGGTGGCGCATGTCCATGACATCCGTGTAGACCATGGCTTGTTCGATGATGTGACGGTCAGCGGAGGAGAGTGCATGGCGGTGTCCCAAGGCGTGGGTCCGCCCCATGGCCACAAGCGCCTCGACCGTGAAAGCCATCGGCGTGGTGAGCTCTTGTGGTACGACACCGACACGTCTCGCTCTTTCCGCGGCCTTCAGCGAAGACGCATCCTTGCCGAACAGAGACACGTGTCCGCTGAGCCGGGGGAGCAGTCCGGTGGCTGCTCGGATGAGTGTAGTCTTTCCGCATCCGTTAGGGCCAATCACGCCGCAGAGCGTGCCGGGCTCGATCGCGAAGGAGATATCCTTGAAGACCGGCACATGCCGGTAGCCGCCGGTGACCTTGCGGAACTGGATGGCGGGTAGGCTCACTCGATCCACCCTTTCCGGCCACGTAGCTTGAGGATAGCGAGGAAGAACGGGCCGCCGCACAGGGCTGTTAGAACACCCACCGGAATCTCGCGTGGCGCGAGCACGGAGCGCGCGACGGCATCGCAGACAGCGAGAAAGGTGCCTCCCGCCAGCGCCGAGGCCGGGATCAAGCGGCGGTGTTGGGGGCCGAGAATGCTGCGCATGACGTGCGGCACAATCAGGCCGACGAAACCGATCAGCCCGGCCAACGACACAGCGGCGGCGGCAAGCAGGCTGCCTAGGAGGAGTCCGAGGGTCATCATCAGCTCCGTACGTACGCCTACGTGGTGGGCTACTTCGCGCCCCAGCGTCAGCGCGTCGAGTTGTGGGGCGATGAACCATGCTCCCACGACGCCTGCCAGCACAACAACTGCCGTTATCAGCATCTGTCCCTGCGAGCCGGGCTGCAGGTTTCCGAGCATCCACCAGATGATGCTGTGCAGCCCGTCACGTGGTGCGGTGGCCACAAGAAACATCAGGATGCTCGATGCGATCGCACTCACAATGACACCGCTTAGAATCAGACTGTAAACCGAGGCGCGTGTCCCGCCTGCCACGGCGAGCACGATCAATAGGGCAAGAACAGCGCCCACGAATGCTGCTGCAGGCAGAAGGAAGAGGGTGACGGCTGTACCTAAGCCGATGAGGATGGCTATGGCCGCGCCAAGTCCAGCACCACTGCTGACGCCGAGGATGTATGGTTCTGCAAGCGGATTGCGCAGGAGCGCCTGGAAGATGACGCCGGCGCAGGAGAGTGCCGCCCCGACAACCAGTCCCGTCACGATGCGGTTGAGACGGAGAACGAGAATGGCTCTTCCGACTGGGGTGTCGATGGCCGGGAGCCCGAAACCGGAAGGCCCGCTGAGAACACAGCCTATAAGGAGGAGAAGGCCGCCTACTGCAAGAAGCGCCAGCATGAGCCGCACTTTCCGGTCCGGCACTGGGGGTTCACATGTCATGGTTGCTTCTCCCTCATGGCTTTGTCGACGCAGGCGCGCATCGCGCTTAGCCCGGCGAGAAGCCTTGGTCCGGGGCGCAAGAGGATGTCGTGGTCGAGTTCGTCGAAGACGCAGTTGTTCTGCACCGCCGAAATATGCTCCCAGCCGGGGCGCCGTTTGACGGCCTCGGAAGCTCCGCTGCTTGGTCCCATGTAGAGGCAGAGGATGATATCGGGATTCTCGGCAATAACCTGCTCAGGACCGATTTGGAAGTAGTCCTTCTCGATCGCTTCGGCAATGGGGCGTCCTCCTGCCAGGCGAATGAGATCGGCCAGGAAGGTATCGCTGCCGATCGTAACCAGCGGATCGTGCCACACTTCCGCGTAGACGGAGGGAGAAGGGTGTGCGCCGTCGGGCGACAGGTGCGTACGGGCATTGGCGATGGTGTTGGATATCTCGGATGCCAGGGCTTCGGCTTGGGCCTGGAAATCAGTGAGTCTGCCGAGTTCGCGCAGCATGGGGGCTATGTCATCCAGTGTATGGCAGCGTACGCGTTGCCGTGCGATGCCCATGCGCTCTATTTGTACTGCTATAGTTTCGTCGGCAAGAGCGGTGTCCAGAACCAGTGTCGGCTGTGCGTGGGCGAGGAGCTCCAGAGACGGCTGGCCGAAGCCCCCGATGATGGGTATGTCTTTCACAGTCTCAGGGGGGTAGTTGCACGCTGGTGTGCGACCGACCAGAAGTTGTCCGGCTCCAATGGCGCACAGGCTTTCCGTGAGACTTGGCGCCAGCGACACGATCCGTATCTCATCTTGAGGTGTCGGCGCAGAATGGGGGCGGCAGCCTGCACCGAGGAGGCAGGTCAGAAGGATTACACCTATCCAAGACTGTTGCATGCAGCGAGACTTCCTGTGAAAGGGAGAATATCCAATATCCAACACTCAAATCCAATGACCAAATGATTCTCGCCGTTGATCTGCTTAATGGAGGTTGCTATGTTGCCGCTACGGTGAGGAGGGAGCAATGAAACGAGCGGCTATGTTGTTGTTAGTACTGTCGACTGTTGCGGTCGGCCAATACTGCGTTGAATCTGACATGGACTGGAAGTCGTCGAGGAGTACCGCGATGGTGATGAACGACAAGAGCACCGAGATCACTGCTAGCACTGAACCACAGCCCGGCGAGAACCGGACGATCGATATCGGCCGCGGGGTGAAGCTGGATCTGGTCTGGGTACCCAAAGGCAGCTTCATGATGGGTAGTCCATCTTCGGAGAAGCTTGGTAGCTTGGGTTTCGTGGCGAACGCCCTGCCGTACCCTCTGTGCGAATGCTGGCAATTGTCGGCTTGTAAAGGTGTATTCGATTGGATACAGTAGGATTGTATACCTGATAGAGAAGACGGCATTCTTTGATCGATGGCTTGTCAAGCTGAAGGATAAGCGCGCGCGTGCAAAGATACTTGTGCGAATCAAAAGGATGGAGCGCGGGAATCTTGGAGTGGTCAAGTCGGTTGGTGGCCCGATCCATGAGGTGAAAATCGATTATGGGCCTGGCTATCGGCTGTACTACACGCTGAAAGGCCGGACAATGATTTGGTTGCTGTGTGGCGGGCACAAGGGAACGCAGAACCGAGACATACGAAAGGCGATGGAACTGCTGAGAGAATTGGAGGCATCGGATGACTGAGGCGTTAAGCAGATTTGATGTGTCGGACTACCTGCAGGATGATGAGTCCATTGCTGAGTACCTCAACGCATTGTTGGAAGAAGACGACCAGGATCTCTTATTGTCCGGAATCGGCGATATCGCAAAGGCCAAGGGCATGACAAAGATTGCCGAGCAGTCCGGTCTTGGCAGAGAGAGCCTGTACAAGGCGCTTGCGCCTGGGGCAAAGCCAAGGTTCGAGACCATTATGAAGGTACTTCATGGCCTGGGTGTTGAACTGATGACGGTTGCCCGCAAGGCCGCGTTGTAGCTGCTTCCCGCACAAGAAAGCGGCCGGGTGATCTGTGATCAGCCCGGCCGCTTCGTGTTCGATTGATCCCTGTTAGTTGGCCTTACGACCGCCTACACCCTTGGTGTCCTTGGTGATGGTACGGGCCTTCTCCTTCGGGCGGAGTTTGCGCACGGCTGCACCGGCCTGCCACATCTCGGAGTTGCCGATGGCGTCCAGCTCTTTTGTGAGCTGCTCCTTGTAGTTCTTCTTTCCGCAGGACCGGACCACGCGCGCCGCTTCGCTCTTCGTAGCAACGGCCTTGTAGAGCTCCTTGAAAACCGGAAGGGTGGCCTTCTTGAATTTGGGGCGCCAGTCGAGCGCACCGCGCTGGGCGGTGGCCGAGCAGTTGGCGAACATCCAGTCCATCCCGTTCTCGTCGACCAGGCGGATCAGGCTCTGGGTCAGCTCTTCAACGGTCTCGTTGAATGCTTCGCTGGGCGAATGGCCATTCTTACGGAGCACGTCATACTGGGCCTCCATCACGCCGGCCAGAGCGCCCATGAGGATACCTCGCTCGCCTACGAGGTCACTGGTGACCTCCTTCTCGAACGTGGTCGGAAAGAGATAGCCCGAGCCCACGGCGAGGCCAACCGCAATGGCGCGCTCTTCGGCGCGACCGGTGTAGTCCTGGCCCACAGCGTAGCTGGAGTTGATACCCACGCCGGCGAGGAAGTTGCGGCGCACGGATGTGCCCGATCCCTTCGGGGCCACGAGGAGGGTGTCGATGTTCTCAGGCGCAACGACCTTGGTGAGGTCGTTGTAAACGAGTCCGAAGCCGTGCGAGAAGTAGAGCGCATCGCCGTCGTTCAGGCGTGGCTTGACCAGCTTGTAGACCGGCTTCATGGCGGCATCGGCCACGAGCATCATGATGATGGTGCCGCGTTCGGCGGCTTCTTCGATGCTGAAGAGCGTCTCCCCTTCGACCCAGCCGTCGCGCTTGGCGCGGTTCCAGTCTTTGCGGAACGCCTTGGCCTGGCCGATGATCACGTTGATGCCGTTGTCTTTCATGTTCAGCGCCTGGGCCGGGCCCTGTACGCCGTAACCGATAACGGCAACAACTTCGTTTTTCAACGTCTTGCGCGCTTTGGCAAGGGAGAACTCCTTACGTGTGACGACGGTTTCTTTGGTTCCGCCGAAATCAATAACTGCCATTGTCTTCCTCCTTGGGCGTTATTCCGTTCGCTTGATTCAGTGAGAGTGAAAATTCCGGGTCAATTTCTACTAGCCCATGAGGCCTGAGATGAACCAGTAGATTAGTGCACCGAGCCCAACCAGGATGATAGCGCCAACGGCAATCCACAGTCCTGCGCGGCTCTTACGTACACCAAATTCGGGTGGGGCCTGAAGCGGCGTGGTCCGGATCGTATCCAGCGGGCCCGTCGTGGGCGATGCGACGGAGGAAGCCGTATCAATGTCGTCTCCCTCAAGGCTCATTCGAATGCTGCCTACGGTAAGGATATCACCGGGCGCGAGCGGAACTTCGGTGACTTGTGCGCCGTTAAGATAGGTTCCGTTTGTTGAGTTGAGGTCACGCAGCATGTAGCTGTTTCCCTTGCGAAGGATTGCGCAGTGGCGCGAAGAGGCGGCGGGGTCCTCGATGGATATGCCATTATCGGCGGAGCGCCCGATCGTAGTTTCCTCCTGATCGAGTGTAACGACCCGATCTTCGGAACCTTCGCTTTGCATTCGTAAAGTAGCCATAATCCAGCAGGTTGTCTCACAATCCGCGAGTCGTGTCAACTCCCGCCCATGTGATTCCACCTGATTTCAACGTGAGAACGGCTTGACCCAGGCACCGGTGACCCGCGAACGGAGTATTCCGTGACAGCGAAAGCAAATCGGATGGATTCACAGTCCACGCTTTCGCCAGGTCGGCAACCACGATGTCGGCCACATTTCCAGGCGCTAGCGACGGGCAGGGAAGCCCCAGGAGTGCTGCCGGTCCGGACGTCCATCGTCGCAACCAGTCGAGCGGGTCCATGCCCCGCTCGGCGACAAGTAGCTTGTAGGTAACGCCTATCGCCGTCTCAAGGCCGACAACACCGAACGGCGCCTTGAGAATGCCTTTGGCTTTGAGAGAAGCGAGATGGGGCGCGTGATCGGTGGCGAGAACGGACAGGCCCCCGTCCAGCACCGCTCGGATCAGCGCTTCACGGTCTTCCGGGCTACGCAGTGGGGGGTTCATCTTGAAGTTGGCGTCATCGGTTGTGATGTCGGTGTCTGACAATGCCAGGTGGTGAGGGGTGGCTTCACCCGTGACCGGTAGGCCGCGTTTCGCCGCATCGGCGATCAACTGTGCCGACTTCCCGGACGTTACGTGCTGGATATGCATGGCGCAGCCGGTGGCCGCCGCCAGTTCAATATCACGTGCGACAATCTTGTCCTCCGCTTCGGATGGGATGCCGGGCAGCGCCAGCCGCCGCGCCGCGTCCCCGTCGTGCAGCACGCCACGCCCGGCCAGGATGGGATCGACCGCGTGGTCCATAACCGGGATGCCGAGAGCCGCGGCCTGCACCATCGCGCGCTGCATAAGTGCGTCATCGGCCACGGTGGAACCATCGTCCGTGAACGCCACGGCACCCGCTTGAGCCAGCGCGCTCAGGTCGGCGAGTTCTCCGCCGCGTCGTTCTTGTGTTATGCAGGCGGAAGGAAGCAGCCCGACCGTACCGGTTGCTGCCGCCTGCTTAGTCTGGAAACGCACGTTGTCCGGTGTATCTATGGCGGGCCGCGTATTGGGCATAGTGACGACAGTGGTGAAGCCGCCGCGGGCCGCGGCACGTGACCCGGTGGCGATTGTTTCGGCCTCCTCATTGCCAGGCTCACGGAAGTGAACGTGTACGTCGATGAGTCCCGGCATTACGGTCAGGCCAGCCGCATCGATGACGCGGGCGCCATCGGGAGCGCTGTCCACGATGTGGCCGTCCACGATGAACACGTCTCCCGATTCCTGCACGCCCGAACTGGGGTCGAGACGTGTTCCGTTCTTGATTATCCATGCAGCGGTCATGTCGGGAGCAGGGTACCCCTTCGCCTTGGGTTGGGCAAGAGGGTACTCCTGCACTAGACCTCACGCCAGACCCCGCGATACTGTTTTGGCTTGCGTGTGGAGTCAAACTTTCTAGATTGGTCGCACGGAAATCAACAGAGGAGCAAGCGTGCAAAAGATAGAATGGAACGATGGCCTGTCGGTGGGCGTGGACGAGATTGATGCTCAGCATCGGGCTTGGATCGATCGGTACAATAGCGTTGCAGAGGCGATAGCGCAGCGGCGCGGATCGGGAGAAGTCTCACGAACACTGGGCTTCCTGGTTGACTATACTGAGGAGCATTTCGGAACCGAGGAGGAGAAGATGCACGCGTCCGAGTATCCTGACGCAGACGCGCATCTTGCCAAACACAATGAGCTCCGCGGCACGCTCGATGGACTCGTGCAGGATTTCCGGGAGGACGGCCCGACAGAAGAGCTGGCCGTCGCGACGGACACCTTTCTCGGTAACTGGTTGATCAAGCACATCCGCGAAGTCGATACGAAGCTCGGCGCCTATCTGAATTCGTGACACGATGAGAGTTGCCATAGCATGTGGGGGTACCGGCGGGCACATTTTTCCGGGGATCGCCGCGGGTGAGGGGTTGCGTGCACGTGGTCATGAAGTGGTCCTGTGGTTGGGCGCACGTAGCGTGGAGGACCTTTCGACCGCGT
Organism: uncultured Victivallales bacterium; assembly: GCA_964345005.1. Lineage (GTDB taxonomy): Bacteria > Verrucomicrobiota > Kiritimatiellia > UBA8416 > JABMPJ01 > JABMPJ01. Next base: position 39,942 of record CAYFPQ010000026.1, read on the forward strand.
CTTGGGACGGCCCGGTTGAGCGGATCGAGGCGTCGGGGTTCCCGTCCGGACTTTCGCTCCGCACGATTGCGGTGGGTCTGCGGCTTCTGGCTACCGTGGTGGAGTGTCGTCGTCGCATGCGCCGGGTACGACCGGATGTCGTTTTGGCGATGGGAGGGTATGCGTCGGTAGGGCCGGGCCTGGCGGCACGGATGCTGGGTATTCCCCTTGTTCTTCACGAGTCGAACGCCGTGCCCGGGAAAGCGGTTCTCTTTCTGGCCAGGTATGCTCAGGTGGTTGCACTCGGGTTCGAGCGGTCAGAACCCTACTTCACGGGGCGGCGGCGTATCGTAACAGGTTTCCCTTTGCGGGCAGATCTGCAGGGCTCTGCGCCGCTCGCGGGGGGCAATCCACCGTGTTTCACGGTTTTGGTCATGGGGGGTAGCCAGGGGGCGCACGCGCTGAACGAGACGGTGCCCGATGCTCTGTGTGAAGCCGTACGCAACGGCATTACGCTGGAGGTCATCCACCTGAGCGGCCCGAAAGACGAGGAGAATGTGCGCGCGAGGTACGAGAGCGCTGGCGTTTCCGCCCAGGTCTTTGGATTCCTGAAGGACATGGGTGCAGCATACGCGGCAGCGGATCTTGCCATCTGCCGTGCCGGTGCTGCGACTTGTGCTGAACTCACTCTCTGCCGTCTGCCTTCGCTCCTGGTGCCACTGCCCTGGGCCGCACACGACCACCAGCGAGAGAACGCGCGCGCTATGAGCGTGGCGGGCGGCGCTGATGTAATGGAACAGGATGAGCTGTCTTCCGAATCCCTGCTGTCGTATCTCGAACGCTGCGTGCGGGAGCCCGGTTTCCTGGGGCGGAAGCGGGATGCCCTGGCGGAGGCGGGCGTGGACGATGCAGTGAAGCTGCTGTGCGAACTGGTGGAAGAGGTGGGGGAAGTGCGAACAGCCGAACAGCCGAACAGCCGAACTACGAAGGGCGCGTGACCCTTGATGACGTGTTGTCCAGACCATTGCAGCCGCTCGGAGGAGATGCTTCGGCAAGCTCAGCATGACACTTCCTTGAGTGACGCGCCAATTCTGGAACCGGTCATCCCGAGCGAAGTCGAGGGATCTCCTTTGAACCCTGAACCTTGAACCCCTTGCGGAGCAAGACATGCCAATCTACGAGTTCTATTGTCCTGACTGTCACGTGATCTTCAACTTCTTGTCGAAGTCGGTTGACACGACAACGCGGCCGGCCTGTCCACGCTGCAAGCGCAAGCAGCTGGATAGGCAGGTATCACTCTTCTCGCATACGGGGGAGGCGTCTGAGGATGGCGATCTCGATGACCTGCCCATCGACGAGTCCCGGATGGAACGCGCCATGGAGGTGATGGCCTCCGAGGCGGAGAGCATGAACGAAGACGATCCGCGAGAGGCCGCCCGGCTGATGCAGAAGTTCTCCGATATGACCGGCATGGAGTTCGGGGAAGGGATGCAGGAAGCGCTTGGCCGCATGGAGGCCGGTGAAGATCCTGAGAAGGTAGAAGCCGAGATGGGTGATCTCATGGAAAGCGAAGACCCGTTTGTGCTGCCTGGCAAGCAGGCCGGTACTGCGAACACGAAGGGAAAACGGCGTGGCGAGCCGAAGCGGGACGACACGCTCTACGAAATGTAGATTGGCCACAAGAGAACACAAAGAGCGCAAAGAAAAGAACGGCTGCGAGGCAGCCGTTCTTCTTATGTGTTCTCTGTGTTGGTATGTGTTCGCACAGTTCTCATATGAAAAGTGTTTTTGACAGAGAG
>CAYFPQ010000027.1:0-39724 GCA_964345005.1 uncultured Victivallales bacterium
CAGGAATACGGTCGATGTTACCAACGTGAGTACCACCGCGATGAGGATGGAGGTGCCGACCGTGCGGCTCGAGGTCATGCCGAAGAAGAAGATCAGCATGGGAACGATGATCACGCCGCCACCCACAGACGTGGAGCCGATCAATGCTCCCACGATCGTACCCAGCAGCGCTGCGGTAATGCGGTGGCGCGGCTTGACCGATGTGATGGTGTGAGCCAGCTTCGAGACGCTCGAGTTGGCCTGGTTGCGCAGGCCGCGAATCATATTAGTGACCAGCAGCACACAGGAGGCGATGATCACGTAGGCGATGAAGAGCTTCAGCTTCGACTGAAACTGTATGATGGCGTCCGATTCGCTACCCAGTCGGTGTACCGAGGCGTTGATCGCGGCCGCGACGGCGACATTCGTCGGGATCGCTCCGACGAGGAACCAGGTGGCCGTGAAGGTGTCGACCGTCTTCAGCTTGTAGTGGTGGAACGTGGCCGAGACCTTGGTGATGAATGAGTAGAGGCTGGCGGTGCCGACAGCAGTGGATGCCGGCAGCTTGAAGAGTAGTGTCAGTGCCGGGATTACCAACACTCCGCCACCGACCCCGGTCAGGCCGATACAGAACCCGATGACCGTCCCCGCAACTAGCCGCAAAGCCAGTCCCTCAATTCCAAAATCAAACACGCAATAGCTCCTTTCGGGTGCGCGGTAGTGGGCAACATTCGAATGTCTGAGAGTCTATGGGGGAGGTCGTCCAATTGCAAACGGATAGCAGATAGGCGTTGTGGAAAATGCAGGAATACGACTTCGCGTAAGGCGAGGTGCACATGGTTTTTCCCGTTGGTCGGTTGGATATTCCTTGTTGAGTATTGGAGATTCAGTTCCCATGTGGTCTGCTTAAGTGACAAGTCCTTATGCTATTGGTGGTTGCGAAAAACGCACACCCGTGGCTGCTGGCCTCCTCTGATTAGCCTCGTATTTGACACTCACGGTAGGGTTCGGTACATTTTCTCGCTGATTCTGTGGGAGATGTGTCATGCCGACGTATGAGTATGAGTGCAACGAGTGCGCGCACGCATTCGAGAAGTTCCAGTCCATGAATGACGAGCGGATTAAGACCTGCCCGGAATGCGGAGGGGTGGTGGGCCGCCTCATCGGTACGGGCGCCGGCATCATTTTCAAGGGCAGCGGATTCTACGAGACCGATTACCGCAGCAGTTCCTACCAGAGCGAAGCCAAGAAGGCGTCGAGCGGCGAGACTGCTGCCGAGGCCGGAGCCAAGCAGTCGTCAACGGACAAGAAAAGCGACTCCAGTACCAGCGGCTCCGACAAGGGAACCGCCAAGGCCGGAAAGGGCAAATCCGACGCTTGAACGGCTGCTGCCGTGAAAGGGCGCGGGCTGACTCCATGAAGACCAACTCGCTGGTAGAGCATCGGTCCGCACGGCGGCTCGTGTTGTATGCCCTGTTGGTTGTTGTTCTGGTCTTGCCAACGGGGCATGGCCAGGAGGTCGACGTTTCCCGCTTCAACGCCTTGAAGCCCTACCGAACACCGTCCCGGCGTTTCGTCATTTTGGGGCCCGATACTCTGGATAACATAGAGGCAGGGCGGTGGGCGGAGACGATGGGTGGCCGGGTTGAGGAACTCATTGCTGGGCCGCTTCCCTTACATCGCCGCGAGGTGCGGATTGTTATCCGTCCTTCCGAGAGCACGGCAACCGGCACGGTCACCGTGGCGGACTGCGCGCCTCTCGCGCTGACCCAGAGACTGGAGTCGGGCCGGCTTGTGCAGCGGATGGTGATCCCCGCAGCCGAGTGTCTCGCCGAGGAGCGAGTTAGAATCGCTTTCTGCCGCCTCCTGATCGAGGGCTTTCTTTCATCGTCGCGTTCGAGTCCCGAACCTGTTCAGGTCCCGCGCTGGATAACCGTGGGCCTGGCCCGCAATCTCTGGCGCGGACAGCGTGGTGAGGATGCGTTCACCATGGTGGGGCGGTGGCGGCAGGGGAGCGTGCTGCCGTTGGCCGACTGGCTGAGTCGGAGCGAGGCCGAGTGGGATACATTCACGGACGCACCCGTGAGCGCGCTCCTGATGGCTTGGCTAGTGGCGCCGCCGGATGGGTATGCCCGTTTCTGTCGAGTTCTCGGCCACTTGGACAGAGGAGCCGCCATTGGGGCCGACCTACTTGCCGTTGAGCTGTTGGCGGAGGGGGCGGAACCGGCCGACTTGGAAGTCGCTTGGGATGGATGGATCATGCGCCAGCAGCGCAAGGTGTTCCGGCCCGGAATGACCCCGCCCGATGTCTTGAAGCAACTGTCTTCCGAGTTGTTGCTTTATCCCGGTGCATTTGGTATTCCCTTGGCCAGTGATATGGAGCGAGGGGCCGGTTTCGCTGCGCTGATCGATAGGCGCAAGTCGGACTGGATTCCTGCCTTCTGCCGTATGAAGCTGGCCTCCCTGCGGGCGTTGGCTTTGGGGCGTGGGCCAGCGGTCAAGGAGACCGTGGAACGCTACGGTGCCTTCCTCGTTGCCCTGGAGCGAGGGAAACGATCCGGTCGGCTGAGAAGGCTACTGGAGAAAGCGGAAACCGCACTGCACGAGCTGGAGTTCACAGTGCTTGACGCAGCGGATGGGATGGATCATGGCAGCAAAGACACAAACAACGCTGGTAGGTAAGGTCGATAGCGATGTCTTGGCCTTCACGATTGGCAAGGACCCCGTACTCGATGGAGCCCTGGCCGAGGTGGATTGTATTGGGTCGGCAGCACACGCCACCATGCTGGCCAGGCTCGACGTGGGAGGTGGGCCTGTTCTGTCCAAGAAGGAACTGGCTGCAACCCTTCTCGCCTTGCGGGAAATTATCTCAACCATTCGGGACGGCAAGTTCAGGATTAGAGCAGCGGACCAGGATGTGCATCTTGCTGTTGAGCGGATGTTGAGTGCCAGACTTGGAGACGTCGGGCGGCGAATTCACACCGCACGGAGTCGGAATGATCAGGTAGCGACCGATCTGCGGCTCTACGCCAAGACCGAGCTTCTGGAACTGCTTAAGGAGGGCGCCCAACTCGCCACGGCCCTGCTTGCATTCGCCAGGCGGTACCAGAAGGTGCCGATGGTTGGGCGGACCCACATGCAGCCCGCGATGCCCAACTCGGTCGGGGTGTGGGCGTCGGCCCACGCGGAGAGCCTGCTGGACGATATGGCACTGACGATGTCGGCCTACGACTACAACGACCGGTGCCCTCTGGGTTCCGCGGCGAGTTATGGTGTGCCGCTGCCGATCGACCGCCAACTCACGGCCGATCTTCTGGGATTTGCTGCGCCGCAGCATAACGTGCTCTATGCCGGCAACGCACGGGGCAAATGCGAAACAGTTATCCTGTCGGCCTGCATGCAAGCCATGCTGACGCTGTCACGGTTGGCGGAGGACCTCATTCTCTTCACAACACCCGAGATGCCCTACTTTACGTTACCGTCCGCCTACTGCACGGGCAGCAGCATTATGCCGCAGAAGCAGAACCCCGACGTGGCGGAACTGGTGCGGGCCAAGGCCTCGCGGGTAATGGGGCATCTCACCGCGGCAATGGGCATCGTGAGCGGACTTCCCAGCGGCTATAACCGGGACTTGCAGGAGGTCAAAGAGCCCTTTATGGAAGGTGTCTCGACAACGCGGGCTTGCCTGGCCGTACTGGCGAAGCTTGTGGAGGGCATGACCGCTGACCGGAAAGCGCTGACGGACGCCTTTGAAGCGGGTGTTTACGCCGCTGACCGGGCGCTTGAGCTGGTGGCGGAGGGAGTCCCGTTTCGGGACGCCTACCAGCAGGTGAAGGAGAATCTCGACGAGCTCGAATCGATCAGCCCCAGAGCCGCCATCGCGAGAAAGGCGCATCTTGGTGCCGCCGCCGGGCTCGATCTGGGTGTGCTCAGGGGACGGGTAAAGGCGGTCGAGCGGTTTACGAAGGATGAGACCAGGCAATATCAGAAGTGCATATCGGCCCTGTTGGGTACAAGCTATCCAGGGATGGGAGAGTAGGTGATGAGCAAATTGTGGGGACAGGTGAAAATGTTGACGGCTGGCGTGGCCGTCTGGATGATGGGTGCCATACCGGCGTGGGCTCAGGGGGCCGCGGAGACTGCGGCCGTGGAAGTGGATCGCCTGTCCTGGCGAGCCGTGGTTGAGAACGGTGGTTGGCTGATGATTGTGCTGGCTGTGATGTCGCTCATCACTGTCGCTTTCGTGATCTACTTTCTGGCCATTCTCCGCGTCGGCGCTGTTGCGCCGCGTCCGTTGCATCGTGAACTCGTCGAGAAACTGCGTGCCGGTGATGTGAAGGAAGCACGTAAGGCGTGTGAGTACCGACCTTCGCCACTGGCAGCGGTAACACTCGTGGCGATCGACTACGTGCTCAACGTTGAGGATCCGGACGGCATACTGCTTAAGGATGTCATGCAGGGGGAGGGGAGCCGACAGGCCGAGGCCCTGGAAGGGCAGACTCGCTACCTGCTGGATATCGCGGTGATTGCGCCCATGGTTGGCTTGCTCGGTACCGTGTTTGGCATGCTGCGTGCGTTCAGCGCCGTTGCTTTGGATATTGCCCAAGCCCGCCCGATGGTGCTGGCTGGCGGCGTTTCACAGGCGCTGGTTACCACGGCTTTTGGTCTTATCGTGGGTATCCCTGCGATGATTTTCTACGCCTACTTCCGGCGTCGTGCCGCGACACTGGTTTCACAGCTCGAGGCCGCTTCAACCGATATGCTGACAGCACTGTTGAGTAAGAAGGCTCAGACGGAATAATGAACTTTAGGAAGAGGAACAACGGACCTGAGCAGAGCTTCCAGATCGCGCCGATGATCGACGTGATCTTCCTCCTGCTCACCTTCTTTGTGGCCAGCCAGATCTTCTCTCAGTGGGAAACCGAAATCGATATCACGTTGCCCACCGCGCAGACGAGCGAGCAGCCGGACCGTATCCCGGGTGAGATCATCATCAATATCCGCGATGACGGCGCCGTGGTGGTCAACCAGCTTGAGATGGATGAAGCTGCACTCGACGGTCTTTTGAACCGAATCGTCGAACAGTTCACCGACTGGGCTGTCCTAATCCGTGCGGACGAGGATACGCGCTACGAAGATGTGATCGATGTTCTCGATGCCTGCCGGAGGGCAGACATCTGGAACGTCTCTTTCGCGACCACGATTGAGGACGGCAACGCGCAATGACCCGTCGCACGCTGCTGCTGAGTCTGTACGTTCTCGGCTGTCTCTGTAGGGTTGCCGTCGCCCAGCTTCCAGAAGAGGGTGCTGCACGGTTGGTTCTCGCGGATGGTCTCTTTGCGCGTGAAATGTTCGGGCTGGCCGCACAGGAGTACGAAGCAATACTTCGTGAAGAGCCGGATCTTTCCGAGGCGGATGTCGTCCATTTCCGGCTCGGCGAATGCTATCGACGCACGGGCAAGGCACTCGATGCGGACAAGCATTTCGGCTTAGTGTTCAAGAACTACCCGCAAAGCGAGTTTCGACACCGTGCCGGCTTCCGCCGTGCCGGTCTCTTCGCGGATATGGGGTACCACGACGCCGCGGTGGACCTTTACCGCGCGGTTCTCAAGGATAGCCCTCCCACGGATGTCGGCGCTGCGAGCTGGTACCTGTTGGGCGAGTCGCTGCTCCAGCTGGAGCGTGATGATGACGCTATTGCTGCTTTCGAGCGGGTCGTCCGGGACTTCAAAGACTCCGAGTTCCACGCCTACGGGCTGCTGAAGCTTGGACAGGTGCTTGTGAAGGGCGAGGACAAGGCAGGCCATGCCCGTGCGCTGAAGCTCTTCCAGTACGTAGCCGACAATCCACCCGATGCCCGGGTCGGTGCTGAGGGGTGGTTCCAGGTCGCGGAATGCCTCTACCGGGCGAGCGCATTCGAGAAGAGCGCAGAAGCCTACCGTAAGCTGGGTAAGCTATACCCCAAGGATACCCGAACGGCCGAATCGCGCCTGCGTGCTGCGTGGGCCAATCACAACGCCAGCCGGTACGCCGATGCGCTACGGCTGTGTGAGGGCCAGTCGATCAACGAGAAGGACACAGCGGAATGGGTCTACCTCAAGGCCAACTGCCTGCGCCAACTTATGCGCCACGCTGATGCTGTGGCGTGTTATCGTGGGCTGCTCACCGACTACCCCGGGGGCCGCTTCGCCGAAGCGGCTCGCCACGAGCTTGCCCTGGCACTATACAACGGCGGGCTGTACAAGGAGGCCGTGGGTGAGGCGGAGAACCTTGTCGGCAGCGGTCACCTGCAGAAGGACATCTACTGGCTTCTGGCCGAATCGCATGCTGCTCTCGGCCAGGCCGATGAGGCTGTTCAGTACTATCGTCTTATCGTGCGGGACTTTGCGGACAGCGAGGTGGCATGTGAGGCGACCTACCGGCTGGCCTACCATCTGCAGTCCCGGTCCGATTTTGTCCAGGCCGCCGAGCAGTTCGCTTCTGTTTCAATACGGTGTCCGGATCACGACCTGGTGCCTCGTGCCTTGTTTGCCGCCGGCTACTGCTGGTCGCGAGCAGGGAGCGATGAGAAAGCCGTGGCGGCATGGCGTGGCTTGGTTGAGGAACACACGGCTGATCCGCTTGTCGAGGAGGCCATCTTCCAGAAAGCCATGAGCGAGGTACGTCTCAAGCGCGATACCGATGCGTTGAGTTCACTACGCGAACTACGCAGGCGTTTTCCAGAGTCGACGTTCACTGTCGAGTCCGCCTATTGGGAAGGCCGTCTCTTGCAGCAGGCGGAAAAGTTCGCCGATGCCGAGGCGAGTCTGCGCCTTGTTCTGGCTGCCGACACTCGGCCTGATCTCAGACGCGAAGCGCAGCTTGCGTTGGCCTACGTGCTCCAGGCACAGGATAAGGATCAGGAAGCGGCCGACCGGTTCCAGAAGCTGCTGGGTACCCCCGAAGGGGAGGGACTGTCGGAGTCGCTGCTCGAGTGGTTGGCGCAGTACCGGCTCGAGAAGAAGGCCTATGCCCAGTCAGTCGATGCGGCCAAGCGGCTGGTGTCGGAGTCGCGGCCTGCTAAGTGGCGTCAGTCCGGCTGGTACATCCTCGGTCGCGCGTACGATGCACAGGGGCAGAAGGCCAAGGCTATTAAGGCCTACCGGGGGGTGATTGCGCTGGGCGGCGAGGACCCAAGCGTGGCGGAAGCGGCTCTTGCGCTGGGCGACACCGCGTTGGCGGCAGGGGATGCAGAAGCAGCGGCAGGCTACTTCGAACGGGCGGCGACGCATACCGGTGGAACGATCAGTGCGCGTGCGCGCGCCTATGCGGGCCAGGGACGAGCCGCGCGCGCCTCCGGCGATTTCGACAAAGCGGCGCGATATTTCATGAGTGTGGCCATTCTCTACGATGATCCCGTCCTTGTCCCTGACTGCCTCGCGCAGGCAGCCGCGTGTCTCAGGGCAAGTGGTGACATCGAGGGCGCGGAACGCGCCTTGGCGGAACGAGAGAGGCGCTATCAGGATATCCCGCTCCCTTCCGACTAACGAGCCGCTCAGAAAAAAATGGGGGCCGCTGCCTTGTGCACTCAACAGCGACCCCCGTGCCCCTTGTGCGCCAGCCATCAGGGACTACTGTCACCAGACAGCCAACGCAAAATCAATAAGGCGTTTATAAACCAGTCTGTCTGAACCCATCCAGTACACCTCCTTAGTTGATGTACTCAATGCGGGTTACTGAATAAGCAGGATACGGGCCAAGATTGGGAATCGGAGGCCGGAGGTAGGAAACCGGTCGAAATCATGCACTTGACCGGTTCACGTGTGTAAGAACAAAAACCTATCCTGCTGCAGGCGGATGATTCTGTTACAGGGGTTCACTGCCCACTGCTCACTTTTTCCACCCTACCAGTGCTGGCGGATGGGGACGCCGGCAGCGACCAGTTCGGCTTTGATCGCCGGAATGGTGGTATCGCCGGTATGGATCATGCCCGCGATGATGGCGGCATCGGCATGGGCCTGTTCGAATACATCGACAAGGTGCTGTGCATTGCCCGCGCCGCCGGAGGCGACGACCGGTACCGAGACGTTCTCGGCAACGAGTTTCGTGAGTTCGATCTCGAAGCCGGCACGCGTGCCATCCGCGTCGACAGAGTTGACCACAATTTCGCCGACACCCAGGTCGACCGCACGCCGCGCCCATTCCAGTGCATCCATTCCCGTGCGCTCGCGGAAGCCGCGTGTCGTGATCTCGTAGCCGCTTGGACATTGCCCGGTGTTGGCCACGGCCAACGGGTCCATGCCGAGTACGATGCATTGTGAGCCGAAAGCGCGCGCGCCCTGCGCGATAATCTCCGGGTTCTTGACGGCCAGGGAATTGACGGAGACCTTCTCAGCCCCGGCCAGCAGCACGCGGGACATGTCCTCGAGCGTGGAGATGCCGCCCCCGACGGCGAAGGGAATGCGGATCGCGTGAGCCACCTCGGCGACCATCTCGATGTCGATCGGACGACGTTCAGCCGATGCTGTGATGTCGTAGAACACCAACTCGTCACAGCCATCTTCGTAGTAACGCGCCGCCATCTCGACCGGGTCGCCCAGAACGATGTTATTCTTGAATCTGATGCCCTTTGTGACCTTCTTGTCATGAATGTCGAGGCAAGGAATGATCCGTTTTGTCAGCATGTCTGACCTCCGCTTGCCCTGCGTAGCCCGGAGGGCGAAGAAGGGTTCCAGTTGGCAAAGTTCTTGAGCAGGCGAAGCCCGACCCGTCCTGATTTCTCGGGATGGAACTGGGTGGCGACGAGGTTGTTTCTGCCCATGACAGATGCAAACGTCACGCCGGCATACTCCGTTTCACCGAGAATGCTCTCGGGGATATCCGGTTCAGGATGGAAGCTGTGTACGAAGTAGAATTCGCTGTCGTCCTCGATGCCGTCGAAGATGGGGTGTTCTTTTTTCTGTTTAACGGTATTCCAGCCGATCTGAGGAACCTTGACGAGAGGATCGGTGGGGCGGAAGAGGCGCACATTCCCCTCCAAAAGCCCAATCGTATCGACCCCTCCATCCTCCTCGGAGTGGGCCAAAATGATCTGGGTGCCGAGGCAAATCCCCAGGAATGGCAGTCCGCTGTCCACCACCATGCGTATCGTCTCGATCAGGCCCAGTTCCTCCAAATGGCCCATTGCGGCTCCCGCGGCACCTACCCCCGGAAAGATAACGCGTTCGGCCCCGCGTATCACGTCCGGGTCGGACGTGATCTCGGCCTCGAGCCCGAGTGATTCGCACGCAAGGCGCACGCTGGTCAGGTTCCCGGCCCGGTAGTCTATAATCGCGATCATGGGAAGGATGGTAGGGAGCCCCCGGCGAATGGTCAAGTCCGGCCCGTTCGGAGAACGGGCTCTACCTGGTCCACAACAACGCAATGCCAATACAAAGGTAGGGCCCGCTCTCCGAGCGGGCCGCGGTGAAGACGCGACAAGCGGCAAGTGACCATTTGCCAGGATTTGCAGCATGTGGCATGATTCAGCCGGAAAGAGGGTGTTTAACGGGGAGGTCATCATGCGCAGGTACATCGCGGCGATGAGGGAAACCGGTTGCCTTGTTCTGTTGCTCGCGGCATCCACGGTGTGGGCTCAGACTCAGTCGTTTGAGGAGTGGCTGGCAGAGGATCGGGCGGCGTTCAAGGAGTACAACGAGACCGTATCCAGGCAATACCAGGAGTTTGTGGAGCAGGAGCAGCTGGCCTTCGAAGCGTTCGTCAAGGAGGCGGGCCGCGTCTGGGGCAAGGACGATGTTTGGGTACCTGAGCCCAAGGTATGGGTCCAGTATAGCGACGACCTCGAAGAGCGTAGCGGAGTAGATTTCGAGGAAGGTGGTGCGCGCGTACAGGTTGTGGTGGAAACCGGGAGCGATTCCACCGACGTTGAAACAGAATTGGCTGGGGCCGTGGAGCGGCTGGCCTTAAGCGGCACGGAGGGGCCGATTCAGATGTTCCGACGGCGCTTGTTCGGCGGCAAGCGATCAGGAGGCGCTGCCTCAAGATACACGGTAGAGAGCGGGGACACCTTGTGGGGCCTGGCGCGTAAACTTGGGGTAAGCCGTAAGGTTCTGGCACGAGCCAACGGCATAGACCCCGAAGGATGGTTGCGTGTGGGGCAGGTTCTCGTCGTGCCTGGAGCCTCCTCGTCCAAGCCGGCTTCCAGCTGGAAGCCGTCGAAGAACCCCATCCTTGGCGGGCAACTGCGCATGCAGGACGGTGCTGCCGTCACGCCGGACAACGCGGCCGATTATGCTCGTGAGGTAGTATCGGGCGGCATGGAGGTTAGCGATGTAAAGGGAAGCGATGGGCAAACCCGGCGTGTGGCCGGAGTGAAGCTGAAGCTCATTCCCGAACACATCCGGGTCAGGGCCAAGCGTTTTCGGCCTCTGGTCGAAAAATTCGCCGGCAAATACAAGATCCTGCCGTCGCTGATCTATGCGCTTATGGAAACAGAGTCATCCTTCAATCCTCGTGCACGTTCCGCGGTTCCGGCCTACGGCCTGATGCAACTCGTGCCACGGTCCGGCGCACGCGATGCCTACCGCTACGTTCACAAGGAAGACCGCTTGTTGCCTGGCTCCTATCTCTATGACCCCAAGAACAACGTCGAGTTGGGATGCGCGTTCATGCATATCCTGTCCAACCGCTACCTCAAGAAGATCGATCACCCGCTAAGTCGCATGTTCTGCGCCATTGCAGCCTACAACACGGGGGCCGGGAACGTGGCACGAGCCTTCACCAATACGCGCTCCGTCCGCCAAGCGGCCCCGGTCATCAACAGTATGAGTCCGGATGAAGTGTATGCGCGCCTACGCACAGACCTTCCCTACGAAGAGACCCGCAACTACATCAAAAAAGTCACCGACCGCATGCCGCAATACAGTGCCTGGAACTCCATCCAAGGAGTGGCGGCACAGGGACTCGAACCCCGGACACGTGGATTATGATTCCACTGCTCTAACCAACTGAGCTATGCCGCCGTATGAGAAAAGCGGTGGACAAGCTAGGGAATTGGGGGCGGGTTGTCAATCGCGTTTGGAGTGGTCGGGATCATAAGGCTCGAGGTGGACGATCACGTCGAACACGTTGGGTCCCTTCTTGATCAGGTGGGTACGTACTTCACTGGCAATATCATGGCCGCGGGCGACGGTCATGGAAGGGTCCACCAGTACGTGCAGGTCGATCTGGAGGCGGGCGGCAACGTAGCGGGTTCGTATGTTGTGCACTTCGTGCACACCGGGAATAGCTTCAGCAATCTCCATAATCCTATGGCGCACATTCTCGGGGGCGGCGAAGTCGGTCAGTTCCATCATCCCCGGCCACATGATCCGCCATGCGCTGTAGAGAATGAATAGGGATACAACGATGGCGCCGCCGGCATCGAGGAAACGCCAGGATGGACCCAGCCACGTGCCGGCCACAGCGAGGGCCGTCGGAATGGAACTGAGCGCATCGGAGCGGTGATGACGCGCGTTCGCCTCCAGCGCAATGCTGCCCACACACTTCCCGCAGTGAAGTGTCCAGCGATAGAGCAACTCCTTCGATAGGATCGAAACCAATGCGGCAGCAAGCGCGATAACACCAGGCAACTGAGACGACGGCATGCCGATCGAACTTACGGCGTTCCAGCCCAGCCCGAGTCCGGCTACTGCCAACATCCCGCCCACGAAGAGCGCCACCATGGTTTCGATGCGGCGGTGACCATAGGGATGGCGCGCGTCGGGCGGTTTATCCCATACCGTGGATCCGGCCAGCACAGCGATGTCGGTGGTCAGGTCGGAAAGACTGTGTACGGCATCGGCCACAACCGCGCGACTGTGGCCAAGGGTTCCGGCGATGAACTTGATCGCGCAGAGCCCAAGGTTGACCAGCAGTCCAACCAGCGTGACACGCCGCACCGAGCAGTTGCGCTTCTCGGCCATCACTGCTTATCCAACTTGAGCTTGCGGAGCTTGGGCTTGATTACGAATGAGCAATAGGGGGCGTCGGCGTTGTTCTGGAAATAGTCCTGGTGATAGTCCTCGGCCGGATAGAAGGTCGTAGCGGGAACGATCTGAGTGACAATAGGGTCGCTCTTTGGATTGGCCTTAGCCAGGGCATCGCGCGACGCTTCGGCCTGTTCATGCTGTTCGGGAGAGTGGGTGAAGATCGCCGAGCGATACTGCGTGCCCACATCGGCGCCCTGGCGATTCAACGTGGTGGGATCATGCATTCGCCAGAAGAGATCCAGCAGATCGTTGTAGGAGACCTGAGTGGGATCGAACATGATTTCCGTCGCTTCCGCGTGTCCAGTGTTTCCGGTGCAGATCTGCTTGTAGGTGGGGTCCGGCACTTTTCCACCGATGTAGCCGGACACGACCTTGGCGACACCGTCGATGGACTGAAACACGGCCTCGGTGCACCAGAAACACCCGGCGGCAAAGGTGGCCGTTTCGAGTAGTGACGGATCAACCGGTGTCTTCATAGGGGGTTCCTTGTCTGTTGGCTGCGGACCGCACGATGCGGATCCCATCAGCAGCGATGTTGCGGTCATCCATGTGAGTAATGATGTCAGTCTCTTTGCCATGATGTGAGAGTATAGCACGTGGATCACCCGGCAGCACTTCCGAATCAGCACTTCCGAATAGGAGGGGTAGGGCGTGAGGATCCGTTGGTCTGCGGGCGAGGGAGGAGCAAAGAGAGGGCACAGAAAGGATGTCGTGCGCGGCCCGCCGCCTTGCGACGTGGCGATGGATGATCGCCAGCGATTGCTCCGCCAACAGTGATTATGAATGCTTTTCAATAACGACAGGAATCATGGCAGGGGATGATTGTTGTCTGTCTGTGATGAAATGAGCCATTGCCCGTATCATCTGGCACTGGCGAGGCAGTCCTCGATGGCGGCGAGGAATTGGTCGCGGTCGCTGAGGGAGATGGTGCGGGTGGGGAGGCTGTTGCGGAACGAGGCGCCGTAGGATTTGGTCATGATGCGGCGGTCGGTGACGATGACCACGCCGCGGTCGGTACGGTGGCGGATCAGGCGGCCGAAGCCTTGACGGAAACGGATCACGGCGTTAGGCAGTGAATAGCTCCGGAAAGCGTCGCCGCCTTCGGCCTCGATCTTTTCGCAACGCGCCACCTGAATGGGGTCGGTATAGACCGCAAAGGGCAAGCGCGCGATGACGAGACACGAGAGCGTCTCGCCTACCACGTCGACGCCTTCCCAGAACGAGTGTGTTCCCATCAGCACCGCTTCCATGTTCCGCTTGAAGAGCGATGTGATGTTCTCGCGTGACCCGGAGATGCCCTGCGCGAGGATGGGAATGGCGTCGTGTTCGAGATCGCTCTCCAGGGCTTCTGTGGTCTCTCGCAACATGCTGTAGCTGGTGAAGAGTACCATGCCGCGTCCGTGTGTGCGCCTGAACACTTGGGCCAGAAGCGCCCCCAACTCGGACGCATAGTTGCCCCCGGCTTCGCCGGGTTCGGGTAGAAACATAGGCACCAGTACCCGGCACTGCTCCTGGTAGTCGAACGGGCTCCCGGCATTCAGCTCTGCGCAACGCTCCGGCTCCACTTGGTCTAACCCGAGCCGGCTCTTGAAGAAGTCGAACGTACCTCTGACGGTGAGCGTGGCGGAGGTCAGGACAACCGTTTCCTTCTGCGCGTAGAACGCTTCGGCGAGTTTCGTTCCTACGGTGATGGGTGCTCCCCACGCGCGCACGCTGTCGCGACGCGAACCCGTGCGCTCGACCCAGAAAACATAGCCTTCTTCCTTGGCATCGAGAACGAAGTGCAGATCCTGCAACATCTCCTTGAGGCGAACCGAGACGGCGACGAGTTCCTGTACCTGGTCCATATGAAACGGCAATTCGTCGGCGTCCACCTCGCGCAGCACCTCGGCCAGGTTGTCGGCCAGCTCGGCCAGGCTGCGCAGCTCGTCGTCCATACCCGTGCGCGCCTCTTCAACGCCGCTCCATACTCTCGACTCCTTGACTGCTGAGGTGATGCGCAACGAACCCACAGTGCGATTGGGCTTCTCAAGCAGGTCGGTCATGGCCTCGAACAGCCTTGTCGATGATGTCTGTAGCGCTTCAACCCGGGTGAACATGGCCTCAGTCAGCTTGTGGGCCTTCTCACGTTGGGCGTCAGAGCCCTGAAAGGACTGTGAGTCGAGATGGGTGAGCATGGTGGGCAGGAATCCCTTGCCGCGTCCCCGGCGGCCGCGTTGTCGTAGAAGGCGACGGGTGACAAAGCGGAGTTTCGCCGCAGAAAGCTCAATAGAGAAGTGACGCGTGGCGGCTTCCTCGATGTTGTGGGCTTCGTCGAAGACGATGTCGACATAGGGAGGCAATGCGGAGGTGTTGATATTGATCTCGGCGAATACGAGCGAGTGGTTGGCCACGATGATGTCGGCCGCGTGTGCCTTGGCGCGTGCCTTGCGGAGGAAGCAGCGTCGGAAATGCGGACAGTTGCGTCCCGGACACTCCTCGGCGGAGGACGCAAGCCTTCCGCGCAGATCGCGTGTGGTGGGCCGTTCAAGCACCGAGCTTTCGGCGAAGTCCCCGGTCTCAGTGCCCGCCACCCAACCCAACACGTGCAGGATGTCGAGCTGATCACGATCGTCGATATCAAGCTCCTGGTCAGCCTCCTTGAGGAGGTAGAGCAGCTTGCGTAGGCAGAGGTAGTTCATCCGCCCCTTGATCAGGGCGGGGGTGAAGTCGACATCAAGCGCCTCGCGCAGGAGGGGGAGATCCTTCTCGAAAAGCTGTGACTGCAGGTTCTTGGTGTTGGTGCTGATCACGACGGGGAGCTGGTTGGCCTTGGCGCGCATAATGGTCGGTATCAGATAGGCCAGGCTCTTGCCGATGCCCGTCCCGGCTTCTACAAGCAGACATTTCGACTCATTGAAGGCGTCGGAGACGGCGGTGGCCATGTCTACTTGTCCTGAACGGTGTTCGTAACGGCCCATGTGAAGGGCAACACAGCCGTCCTGTCCCAGGGAGGATGCGACGCTGTCGCGGTCGATCGGTACGCGCTCAAGTTCATCCGGGGAGGGACGTGGGCGCGGGAAGCGCTCTTCGGGGAAGATGCTGGTCAGCTCTTGGGCGTCAGGATGCTCCGGGTCCATCGGCACGTTGCCCAGTTCGGCGAAGAACGAGCGGATGGTTTCCATTCGGCTGGCTGCGAGAAGACGATTGATCTCGGTGAGAATGGGGGAGGGAAGGTGGTGCGCCCGTTCGGTCAGTGCGTCGAGAATGACCCGATTTGCGTCGCTCTCGTTCAGCGAAGGCTCAACACCAAGGTGCTCTTTCAGCGTATCGGATTCATGATTCTGGAGCACTGGAAAGCAAATACGGCTCAGCGCTCGAATATCGTCTGGCGTAAGGATGCTCTGCTTCGAGGGGGTGTTCATGTCAGGCGAGACGGCACTCGTAGGAGCTGAAGATGCTGTCGGTGGTCAGGATCGGAATGCCGGTCTCCAGGCTTTGGGATATCAGCATACGATCGAACGGATCTCGATGGTTGAAGGGAAGTGCCTGCAATCGTGTGGCATCACGGCCCGAGAAATCGAGGGGCTCGAAACCCGCTTTCGTCACCTGTTCGTTCGGGTCGAAGCCGACCTCCAGCTTTCCCTCAGATGCCTTGATCATGATCTCCGCAATGCTGATTGAGCTAACGTAGACGATATTGGCCAGCGACTCTACTTTGCGTCTCGCATCAGCCGACATTCGGTTCGGATCGGAAATGGCCCACAGAAACATATGTGTATCCAGGAGAATCTTCACGTCTCGTCCCCGTAGAACAGAGTGCTGATCTGCTCGTCCTCGGCGCTGAAGTCGTCGGGAACCGTCAGTTTCCCTGCCAGCAAACCGAGCTTGCGCTTTCCCCGTGTCCTATGCGGTACAAGGTCAACCAGGGGAAGGTTGTGCTTGGCGATAACCACCGCTTCACCATGGTAGGCACGATCGACCAACTCAGAGAGATGAGCCTTGGCATCGGATAGATTGACAATCACAGTGCTCTCCTTTCCATATCTGGTCAATTAGACCATAAGTGGTCACATAAGTCAATATTGTTCTGTGAGCGGAGACCTATGAGAAGCGACCGCGAGGGGAGTCGTCCTCGGGTTTCCACCAGCGGGGTTCTTCGGTGGCAATGCGGGCGATGGGTTTGCCAGTCATGTGATTGCCCATGGCCTTGACGCCCTTGACGGCGACATCTTTGGGGTCGAAGCACTGCTGGTGCACACGCTGGCGCTTGGCGGGCTTGTACTTCACGAAGATCTGTTCCGGTGTGCCCTCTTGGAACAGGTGAACCTTGGCCGGTTCGGCGGCGTAGCGGTACTCGCGATCGAGAATAGCGCCTCCGAATGTGAACCGCTTGAGAAACACAAACAGGTCGTGGTGATAGACGGCCGTGAACTGCTTGTCGCGGTCGAACTTGGCGCAGTAGACGAGTGTCTTGTCCACGAACATCTTCTCGGGCGGTTTCACGACACGGTAGCGGCCGTCGGACCAGACCAGGATCAGCTTGTCGAAACGCGAGCACTTGAGCAGCTCGTCGCCCGTGCTGGAGTGACCAAGGTAGCCGGTCTCCTTATTGTAGCAGATAGAGAATTCCTCGGCCGCCAGCTCCTTGACTTCAACCTGTGTGAAGCTGGTCAGCTCGGTCTTGCGGGGATACTGGTCACCGTAGGTCTTGATCAGGTTCTTGAGGTAGCGAATCGTGTAACGCCGCAACTGCTTGAGGTCCTTCTCTACGGTCGCCAGTTCATCGACCAGCTTCTCGATCTCCTTGCGGTTGCGTTCCAGGTCGAAGCGCGAGATGCGGCGAATCCGGATGCCGAGCAGCATCTCGACATCGTCGTCGGTCAGGGCGCGGCGTAGCCGCTTGCGGTAGGGTTTGAAGCCATCGAACACCGCCTTGCGTACGGCATCGGCCGTGCGGCACTCCTCGATGTCCTTGTAGATGCGTTTCTCGACGAATATCTCGACGAGCGTCTTGCCGTTGATCTCCTCTCCGAGCTGGTCACGGCGATGCTCCAGCTCGGCTTTGAGCGTGGCCTCCAGTAGACGGGCGTTTTCCTTGATGATCTGTGGGGCCGTCATCTCGACGGGCCGGCCCTCGTGGATGACGACGATGTTGCTCGAGACCGTTGTCTCGCAGCCGGTGTAGGCGTAGAGCGCCTTAATGACGGATTCCGGATCGGCGCCCGGTGAGAGTTTAAGCTCGATTTCAACTTTCTCGGCTGTGAAATCGCTGATCGCGCGGATGGGGATCTTCTTCTTCCGCGTGGCATCCTCGATGCTGGCGATGAGTGATTCCGTGGTGGTCTGGGCCGGAAGCTCCGTGATGATCAGGCGTCCGCTCTTCGTGACGTTGATCCGTGCGCGAACGCGCGCCGTACCGATGCCGTTTTCCATGGCCGAGGTGTCCATGAGGCCGCCCTGCGGAAAGTCAGGAAAGACCTCGAACTTCTCTTTGCGCAGGGCATGGATCTCCGCCTGGAGCAGCTCGGGAAAGTTGTGGGGTAGGATGCGCGTCGAGAGACCGACTGCGATGCCGTCGGCGCCAAGCATCAACAGGAGCGGCAACTTGCAGGGGAACAGGACCGGTTCCTTGTTTCGCCCGTCGTAGCTGGGAACAAACTCGGTCAACGCCTTGTGGAAGACTTCCTTGCGGGCCAACTCGGTGAGACGGCATTCGATGTACCGCGGGGCCGCGGCATCGTTGCCGGTGTAGATGTTGCCGAAGTTGCCCTGGCCCTCAATCAGGTAGCCGCCCTTGTTGACCAGTGTAACGAGCGCGTCCCCGATCGATGCATCCCCGTGCGGGTGATACTGCATCGTGTGGCCAACCACGTTGGCAACCTTGATGAAGCGACCGTCATCCTTCTCGTGCAACGCGTGCATGATGCGGCGCTGTACTGGCTTGAGTCCGTCGGCAAGGTTCGGGATGGCGCGTTCACAGATGACGTACGACGCATACTGCAGGAAGTTGTCATCCATCATCCGGCCGAGTGGTCCGGACGTATGCGGATGCCCCGGCGTCTCGTGGCGCTTCTTGCGTCCACCAGAGCCATTCGTCTTCGGTTTGGCCTCTTTCTGCGGAGCCGCATCCCCATCCAGTACCAGTTCGGCCTGTTTCGAGGGTGTCTTCTTTGCAGCCTTTCTGGCCGGCGCCCTGTTCTTAGCTGTCTTCTTTGTTACTCTCTTCGCCATCGCTCACACTCTCACACGCCCATGCACGCTCTCATGCCACGTCCGACACCAGGTTTTCCATGATGTATTGCCGGCGTTCCTGGGTGTTCTTTCCCATGTAGAATTCCATGACTTCGTTAACCGCGTTCTCGCCACGCGTGGTGACCTTGGTCAGCCGCATGCCGTCCCCGATGAACTGCTTGAACTCTCCCGGTGATATCTCGCCGAGGCCCTTGAAGCGCGTCACTTCGCTGGCTTTGCCGAGCTTCTTCACGGCGGCATCGCGTTCACGCTCAGAGTAGCAGTAGATTGTTTCCTTCTTCGTGCGTACGCGAAAGAGCGGTGTTTCGAGGATCTTGACGTGGCCTTTCTCCACCAGTGGCGCAAAGAAGCGAAGGAAGAAGGTCACCATCAGGTTGCGGATGTGGAGACCGTCGACGTCAGCATCGGTGGCGAGGATGACGTTCTCGTAGCGCAACCGTTCACACGACTCCTCAACGTCCAGTGACCGCATGAGGTTGTAGAGCTCGATATTCTTGTAGAGAGCATCGCGACCAAGTGTGCAGACGTTGAGCGGCTTACCTTTGAGCGTGAAGATTGCCTGCGTTTTCGCGTCACGACAGCTCACGATTGAGCCGGCAGCGGATTGCCCCTCGGTAATGAATATCTGGGATGCCTCGCCACCCTTGACGTTGCGGTGGACCTTGCAGTCCTTGAGCTGTGGCACGTGAATCGATACCGCTTTGGCCCGCTCGCGCGCGACCTTTTTCACGGACTGCAACTCCTTGCGGAGCTTGGTTGTTTCTTCAATCTTCTGGAGGAGCTTCTCGGCTTTCTTGCGGTCACGGTGCAGGAGATCCTCGACCATCTTCTTTGTGCGCTGGACCACCTCGGCACGGATCTCCGTGTTTCCGAGCTTATTCTTGGTCTGTGACTCGAAGATCGGTTCCTTCAGCCGGATCGCCACAGCTCCGACCAACCCCTCGCGCACGTCCTCGCCTTCGAAGCGCTTCTTGGCGTACTCGTTGATGCCTTTCAACAGACCCTCACGGAAGGCGCTGAGGTGTGTGCCGCCGTCGGTCGTGAACTGGCCGTTGACGAACGAGTAGTACTCCTCGCTGAAGCGGTTCGTGTGCGTGAAGGCGAACTCGAACGTCTTCTCGCGGAAGTGGAACGGCTGGTAGATCTTCTCGTACTGGCACTCGTCGCGGATCAGGTCCATCAGGCCGTTCTGCGAGATGAACTGTTCACTGTTGAACTTGATCTTGAGCTCGGGGTTGAGGTAGGCGTAGAGCATCAGGCGCCGACGCAGGTGTTCCTCGTTGAACGTGAAGTCGCCGAAGATCTCCGGATCGGGCGTGAACTCGACATACGTGCCGTTGAGTTCCTTGATCGAGCGGATCTTGCGCTCCTTGACCAATTCGCCCTTTATGAAAGTGGCCTCGACTCCCTTTGTGTCGCGCACGCTGCGCACGAGGAAATGGGAGGAGAGGGCGTTCACCGCCTTGGTGCCGACCCCGTTCAGGCCGACGCTGAACTGGAAGACGTCGTCGTTATACTTCGCGCCCGTATTGATGCGCGAGACGCAGTCGACCACCTTGCCCAGCGGAATGCCGCGGCCGTAATCGCGTACGGTAACCAGGTTGTCCTTGAGGGTGATCGTGACCCGGTTGCCGTGGCCCATGATGAACTCGTCGATGGCATTGTCGATGACTTCCTTGACCAGGATGTAGATACCATCGTCGTAGTCGCTGCCATCGCCCGTGCGGCCGATGTACATGCCGGTACGCAGCCGGATATGTTCAAGCGAGGAGAGTGTCTTGATCTTACTCTCGTCGTAGATGACCTGCTTCTTCTTTGCCATGGAACGGTATCCTCAGTCCTTGCCCGAACGGCGAAAACGCGCACTATATCAAGCCCGCGCCAGCGCGACAAGCGTGGGCAGTTCT
Source organism: uncultured Victivallales bacterium (assembly GCA_964345005.1). GTDB lineage: Bacteria > Verrucomicrobiota > Kiritimatiellia > UBA8416 > JABMPJ01 > JABMPJ01. The sequence continues at coordinate 20,129 of CAYFPQ010000027.1, forward strand.
TCGGTGGAATATTTCGCCGATGATGGGGTTCTTACGGTGAAAATCACCGTGGGCAGAAAAAAGTTCAACCTGTGACAGAACGGTGACACGCGGAACGCATGGTGGGGGCGCGTCATGAATCAGAAAGGACGGTTCTTCGATGAAAGTACTGTTGTTGTACCCCGAATTTCCGGATACGTTCTGGAGCTATAAGCACGCGCTCAGCTTCGTGGGCAAGCGGGCGACGTTACCGCCTCTCGGCTTGTTGACGGTGGCCGGGATGCTGCCGCCTGAATGGCAGGTGCGGCTGGTGGATCTCAATGTGCGACGTTTGCGGGAGCGGGATCTCGCGTGGGCGGACATGGCGTTCATTAGCGGCATGATCGTGCAGCGTGAGGCGGCCAAACGGCTGGTGAACCGTTGCAAACAGGCCAGACTGACCGTGGTGGGTGGGGGCCCGCTCTTCACGATGGAGCACGAGGAGATCGAGGGGGTCGATCACGCGGTATTGAACGAGGGCGAGCTGACCCTACGGCGTTTTCTGGCCGACTGGCAGCGTGGCGAGGCGAAGCCGGTCTACGCTGAGGAACACGCCTATGCCGACATGGCGAACTCGCCGCCGCCGCGCTGGGAATTGGCCGACCAGCGACAATACCACTCCATGGCGTTGCAGTACTCGCGAGGCTGTCCGTTCAACTGTGACTTCTGCAACATCACCTCGCTGCTCGGGCACAAGGTGCGGACGAAGACGACGGAGCAGATTGTGCGGGAGCTGGACGCACTGTATGCCAGCGGTTGGCGCGGCAATGTATTCTTTGTGGATGACAACTTCATCGGCAACAAGCGCCATCTCAAGACCGAACTGCTTCCTCGTCTGTCGACCTGGCGGGCGGACAAGCCGGAGATCACCTTTCAGACCGAGGCCTCGATCAACCTGGCCGACGACGAGGAATTGATGGCGCAGATGGTGGGTGCGGGGTTCGACACGGTGTTTGTCGGTATCGAGACGCCCGACGAAGCCGCGCTGGTCGAGTGCAATAAGAAGCAGAACGAGCATCGCGACCTGGTGGCCGACGTCAAACGGATGCAGCGGGCAGGATTGCAGGTGCAGGGCGGGTTCATTGTTGGGTTCGACAGCGACGGACCTTCGGTGTTTCGCCGACAGATCGACTTCATCCAACGTAGCGGAATTGTGACGGCAATGGTGGGCTTGCTCCAGGCGCCAAAGGGAACGCGGCTCTATCGGCGCATGGAAGCGGAGGGGCGGCTGCGTGGTTCGGCGTCGGGCGACAACGTGGAGGGCACGACTAACATCGTGCCGTGTATGGACAGTGATCGCCTGCACCGCGGCTACCGAGAGATCTTGCGGACCATCTATGCGCCACGTCCGTATTACCAGCGGGTGCGGACCCTCTTGCGTGAGTTTCAACGGCCGCAAGTCGCGCGCCGCATTACACGGACCGATCTCGCGGCCCTGTGGCGTTCGGTTTACCGACTGGGTCTGTTCGGACGGGAACGCCTGGAATACTGGAAACTGTTGGCATGGACCTTGTTGCGCCGTCCAGCCCACGTTCCGTTGGCGGTGACGCTGGCCATATCGGGCTACCATTTTCGCAAGGTCTGCGAGCTGCATATTCGCTGACAAAGGCGCGGCTCTACGTTAGTGTGGCCATGTGAAACGGTTGCATCTCAATCTGAACCTGACCGGAATCATCGTGCTGATTGCCGCTGGCGTGCTCCTGCCGGTGATGCTGGCGACGGCGGTGGGCATCGTGGCGTTGGTGATTGCGGATGATGCAGGCGGGATTGTGACTGGTGTGCTGGTCATCTCGTTCGCGGTTACGGCGGCGGGGAGCGCCCTGATAACCGTTGTGCTAACCGGGCGAAAGGCGCGACTGGCGCGACGGCAGGCCGACTTCGTGGCGAACGTATCGCACGAGTTCCGCACGCCGCTGAGCGCTATCCGGCTCTACGCGCAGACTTTGCAGTCCGGCAAACTGGCAGGCGACCCGGCCCAGGTCGACAAGTGTCTATCAACCATCCTGCGGGAGACCGAGTGGCTCGATGTGATGATCGACCAGGTTCTCACCTGGCGCGCCTCGTCGAACGATATGCTGGCGCTGAAGATGGAGACTCGGCCGGTGGCGGACGCGATCGGCGGCGCAGTGGAGCGGTTCCGGTCGATGACGGAGCCGGATCAACTGGCGATCGAGGCCGAGATCGACACCGGGCTTGCAGTCAGGCATGACGGACACGCCCTGCATGCCGTGGTCCTGAACCTGTTGACGAACGCGGCCAAGTACTCCGGGGGGGAGAAGCGGATCGTGGTACGGGTCCACGAAGGCGACTCGGTCGTGATCGAGGTCGAGGATAACGGAATGGGGTTGACGTCTGCTGAAGTGGGTCGTGTTTTCCAGCCGTTCTATCGTGGCGAACGGCCGGATGGCAGCCAGGTCGGCGGCGTTGGGCTGGGGCTGGCGATAGCAAAGCATCTCGTGGAGTTACATAACGGACAGGTGGGCGTGGAGAGCGAGAAGGGCCATGGCGCGACGTTTATCGTGCGCCTGCCCGCTGCGGAGGGCGTGTCGCCATGATGGCTGGCGGAGCGAACGACGCGCACGCGGAACGCATTCTGGTGGTGGAAGACGACCGGGCGCTGCGAGAAGGTGTGGCAATGAACCTGCGGATGCAGGGCTACGAGGTTATTACGGCTGCAGACGGGGATGCCGGCATGGAGCTGGCGTTCAGCGGCGGCGCGGATCTGGTGGTGCTGGATATCATGATGCCCGGCTGGAGCGGTTTGGACATTCTCGAAGAACTGCGCGAGCGTGGATTGGATGTGCCCGTATTGATCCTGTCTGCCCGTAACAAGACCCCCGATAAGGTGGCCGGCCTGAAATTGGGCGCCGATGATTATCTGGCCAAGCCGTTCGATCTATTCGAACTGTTGGCACGTGTCGAAGCCATGTTGCGTCGCCGACGTGCCGAAGAAGTCAGACAGCCGCCATTGAGTTTTGGCGATGTGACCATCGATCGTGTGGCACGCAACGTGGATGTGGGAGGCAAGCTTGTGCGTCTCTCTGCCCGTGAATTCGATCTACTCTGTCTCTTGGCCGGATCACCGGGCCAGGTCTTCACCCGCGAAACGATTCTGGAGCGCGTGTGGGGATGGGACTACGAAGGAACCGCACGCACCGTGGACAACTTCGTGGCCCGCCTGCGCAAGAAACTGGGGCGCCGTCGGCGGCCGTGGCAGGCTATCAGGACCGTGCCTCGCGTGGGCTACAAGCTGCAAGTCTAGCGAATCCATTTCTCCACAACCTTGCCGTCCTCCCAGATGATGAGCGGGGTGTTGGTGGCCTTGGCGATGCGGCGCGCGGCCTTGGCGGACCGGCGCAAGGCGGGTCCGACTCCGCGAATATCGTGATCCTTCACCCGGTGTCGTTTTGTCATCGCTCCTCCTCTTCAACAAGAATGGGCCGGGAACCCGAGTTGTCGTAGTGAGCCCAGGCTTCAACCAATGGTTTGTAAATGTTCTCGAAGTTCTCTCGCCCGAGCGTAAAGCGCCGCCGCACGGTTTGCTCCGGTATTGCGTGACCACCCTGCCGCATGCGCATAGCAACACGAGCCACTGCGAGATCGACCGTGGGGAGGGAGAGAAAGATCAGCTTCACGGCGTAGCCCTGCGCCTGCCAGATGGGGATCAGCCGTGCATAGCGTTTCCCGCTGAGCGTGGTCTCGATCGCGACGCTGTGGCGGTGGGCTATGTGGTCGTCCAGTTCCCGCAGCATCACTTTGCCGGCTTTCAATGCTGCCAGCTCGGGAGAGAAAGGCGATAGCCCGTGTGCGATGTAGTCGGCGTTGATGAACACATGACAGTCCGCCTCGCGAGGGAGGTACTCCCTCGCGAACGTTGTTTTGCCTGCGCCGTTGGGCCCCGCGATGATCAGAAGCTTGAGGGCCGATGTGGTATAGGTGCCGGGTGGCTCGGCCACTGTCAACGGCTTATGCCGATCTGTTGATGCATAGGTCATGTAGATGTCTTCCGGCAGGGGAGCGCTTTCGCAGCGGACGATGGCTGTAATGGCTTCGTAGTGCGGGTGTGATCTGTTGACTTGAAGCAGGCGCAGGTTGGCTTCTCGTCGGCTCACAACAAATCCGCTCTCCTCAAGCGCATTAAGTCCTCGCTGGAACACCCCGGGCGCCTTGCCCAGCACCCGCCCGAGCTCTGACATCGTAAGCGGCCTTCCAGGTTTCTCTGCCAGAACCTGAAGGATGGCAAGTTGGTTCGACGTGAACAGTTTATGACCCATGCATAAGAGTGTATGCATAAAGCATAATATCGTCAAGCGATGGTTCTGGTGATGGTTCTGGCAAATGGCATGTACTTGCTGGGCTTCGTTGGTCAACGTATAGTGTCTGTCGTATGACTACACGAGTGGAAGACACTGGGTTGGGGGGAGCGCACGCTGCCGAACGCGCGCTGAGGGAGCTTGTGCGCGGGGAGGTCTATACCGACGACGTACGCCGTGGCATCTACGCCACCGATGCCAGTCATTACCAGGTGATGCCGACCTGCGTGGTGGTGCCGCGCGACGAGGCCGACTGCATTGCCGCCATCAAGACGGCGGCCGAGTTCGGTCTGCCTGTTACGCCGCGCGGTGGGGCCACGGCACTCTCCGGACAAACATTCGGACCTGGCATGGTCATCGATGTCTCCAAGTACATGGACCAGGTGCTCGAGCTGAACGCAGCAGAGCGCTGGGCGCGCGTGCAGCCGGGGCTTGTTGCTGATGTGTTCAATGCATCGTTGGCCGAGCATGGCCTCTTCTTTGCCCCCGACCCCGCCACGGGCAACCGTGCCACGATCGGCGGCATGATCGGCAACAATTCCTCCGGCATGCGCTCGGTGGTGCACGGCAAGACGATCGACCATGTGATCTCCTGCAAGGTCGTTTTGGGCGACGGTACCGTCATGGAGTTGGACGCTGCCGACGAAGCCGCTTGGCAGCAGCGCTCTGAAGGGGATTCGCGCGAGGCGCAACTCTATCGTGGCGTGAAGGAGTTGGTCGACGCCAACCGCGAGGAGATTCTCGCCCGTTATCCGAAGGTCATGCGCCGCGTGTCCGGCTATAACCTCGACGAGTTTGTGGACGGTGCCGGTTACACCGGCCCCATTGGCGGCCGCGGCCTGGATGGCCATCGCACCTGGAATCTCTCGAACCTGGTTGTCGGAAGCGAGGGCACGTTGGCGTTTGTTCTCGAGGCGCGTGTGCGCCTGACGGCCCTGCCGGGCGCACGCGCCCTGTGTGTGGTGCATTTCGATGACGTGATTGACTCACTACGTCATCTTCCCGCCATCCTCGAACACGGTCCGAGCGCGATAGAGTTGTTGGATGATGTTGTAGTTAATGAGGCGTTAGTCAACCCCTCTACTCGCGACATGACCGGCTTCATCGAAGGCAAGCCGAGGGCGGTGCTGATCTGTGAGGTGTCCGGCTCCGATGCCGACGGCGCTGTTCGGAATATGGACGCTCTGGTCGATGACCTGAAGCAGAAAGGCATCGGGTACGCCTGGCCTGTCCAGACCGATCCGACTGCCATGGCCAATGTGTGGGCGGTGCGCAAACTCGGACTCGGGTTGATCAGCAACGTGAAGGGACCGGTCAAAGGGCAAGCGGTCATAGAGGACGCCTGTATTCCGATTGAACATCTCGCCGAGTACACCGAGCGCATGCAGCAGGTCTGTAGCGATCTGAATATACGGTCGAGCGTGTACGCGCATGCCAGCGTAGGGGTGCTTCACTTTCGGCCCATGCTCGATCTGCACCGGCCGGATCATCGTGAGAAGATGGTAGCAATTGCCAACAGTGCATTTGACATGGTTGTCGAATATGGCGGTGTCTTTGCCGGCGAACATGGCGATGGCATTGTTCGCGGCGGGTTCATTCCGCGCTTTTTCGGACCGCAGCTCTACGAGGCCTTCCGTCAAGTGAAGCAGTTGTTCGATCCCGACAACCTGATGAATCCTGGCAAGGTCATCGATGTGCCGCCGATGACCAGTCTCCTGCGCTACGGGGACCAGTACCGCGACATGGAGGCCCAGACTCTTTTTCATTATCGCGAGCAGGGCGGGTTCCAGTTGGCGGTTGAGCAATGTAATGGGGTGGGGGCCTGCCGCAAGTTCGACGATGGCACCATGTGTCCGAGTTTCATGGCCACGCGCGACGAGTCGGCCTCCACGCGCGGCCGCGCCAATGCCTTGCGTTTGGCCATGTCGGGCCAGCTTGGAGAAGATGCGCTGGCTGGTGACGAGGTGAAGGCCGTGCTCGATCTCTGTCTCGCCTGCAAGGCCTGTAGATCGGAGTGCCCGAACTCGGTCGACATGGCTCGCCTCAAGAGCGAAGTGCTACAGATGCACCATGATGCCCATGGCGTGCCTCTGGGCTACCGGATGGTGGGGGGCATGCCCGGGCTGGCGCGCTGGCTGGCCGGGCCGCTCGCCCCGCTGGTCAACGCCGTGTCGCGTCTGCCCATCTATGGCTGGGTCATGGAGAAAGTCGCGGGCATGGACCGCCGTCGGCCGCAGCCGCCGTTCGCGGCACGTCCGCTTGTCTCGCTGCTTGAAGCGCGGCCAAAGCCTGATGCCGGTGTAGAGCGGCGCAAGGTGGTGCTCTTCGATGATACCTATGCCAATTACCTGGAACCGCGTGTCGGTCTATCCGCGGTCGAGCTTCTCGAAGGCTGCGGCTACGAAGTTGTTCTTGCCCGTGCCGGTTGCTGTCAACGTCCGCGGCTGTCCAAGGGCTTGGTGCGCGCTGCAAAGAAGTACGGCACGAAGACGATGGAGAAACTGGATGTCTTTGCCCGCGAAGGCCTGCCCATCATCTGTCTCGAGCCCTCGTGCGCTTCGGCTCTGCAAGATGATCTCCCCGACCTCATTGACGATGCCGACCTGGGACAGCGCGTAGCGGACCAAGTGGTCATGATCGACGCCTTCCTCGATGCCGAAGTGGCCGAGGGTCGCATTCCTCCGCTTGCCTTAGAGCCCGGCGACTATGCGTTGCACGGCCATTGCCACCAAAAAGCCGCATTCGGCACGTCCACGATCCATAGTCACTTCGAGCGTTCACCCGGTGCCACGTGCGAAGAGGTCGATTCCGGCTGCTGCGGCATGGCTGGTTCGTTTGGCTACGAGCATTACGATCTATCGGTCCAGGTCGGTGAAGACCGCCTCTTTCCCGCCGTCCGCAAAGCCGTTGCTGACGGCAAGACCGTTCTGGCTTGCGGCATAAGCTGCCGCCATCAGCTCCACGACGTGTTAGGCGTAGGAGCCCGCCATTGGGTGGAGGTCGCTCGGCCGGGTCTGAAGGGACTCTCGCCCGACCGATTCGGAATACCGAACCGCTAAGGAGCGGTAGTCCCTTCCCACCCTCCCTCGCTCTGGGCAAGGGTTAGTTCGCTCGGATCAGGGCAAACTGATTGATGTGTGTGAATGGGGTTGATACTCTTGAGCTATGGAGAGAGCGCGTACAGTCACACGCCGCATGTCTGACACCAGAGGCGATGATATTGTTCCAGGGACACCGGCGGAGCGTATCGGTCTTGTGTGGCCACTTACCCGTGAAGTTGCTTCCTTGAGCCAGCGTCACAATGTTGAACGAAGACTACAAAGACATGTTGCAAGCCTTGGCCGACGAGAAGGTTAGATTTCTTCTCGTCGGAGCCTATGCACTTGCTGCCCACGGGTATCCTCGCGCCACAATGGATATCGACATATGGGTTATGCCTTCCCCCGAGAACGCTGCCGCCGTGCTGCGTGCTTTGCGCCGCTTCGGTGCCCCGCTCAACAATCTCACAAAGGCCGATCTAGAGAAGGACGGCACGGTTTTTCAGATCGGCGTTGCACCGCGGCGTATCGATATCATTACCGCAGCATCTGGCCTGCAATTCGATGGGGCATTCCAGCATTCCACAGTCGTGGATATAGAAGGGCTTGAAGTGAATGTCCCGTCTGTTGCTGACCTCATCCTCAACAAGCGGGCATCCGGAAGAACCAAGGATCTGGCTGACGCCGAGGCCTTGGAGAATCTAGAGATCTAGCATTCTGGTGACAATCTCAGATCCAGAGCCTCGTAATGTTCTTGCCTGATGCAGTTGCTGGCCAGCGATGTGTCGTGTCGGGAATCGAGGACAGAATCGAAGAACTACGATGGATTCGAGCGGGTCTGTTGGTTGGTCATCGACGGCAGCCTCGAAAGCACATCGCACAGGTACTCCTGCGGGTTGATGCCGTGGCGCTTGCACGATTCGAGCAGCGTGTAGAGGATCGCGCTGCGCTGCCCCGCTTGTCTGTACGCAGGTCTTTCGTCTTCATGGAGACGGCCTATCACGATCCGGCTATCCTGGGAATGAGGTGGTTGCTCGGACGCTTACGGACGAAGACAAGCTGAAGGGGTTTGGGCTGGGAAGCGACGACTATGTTATTAAGCCCTTCAACCTTCTCGAGTTGATGGCCCGAGTCAGAGCCCTCCTGAAACGTACCTCACCGGGAAGTGACCTGCGCCAGCTTCACTTTGGCAAGGTCGTGATTGATTTTGGTGAGCACGTCATCCTGAAAGGGAAGAAAAGAATCCCGATAAGTCGTTATGAAATCGGAATCCTGCGCTTGTTGGCATCGGAACCCGACAAGGTATTCACACGCCACGATATTCTGGACAATGTGTGGGGTATAGAGGCGTTTCCGACCAACAGAACGGTAGACAACTACATATGTAGTCTCCGTCGCAAGGTTGAGGATACCCCGCGAAGGCCCACGCATATTGTCTCTGTGTACGGCTCCGGCTACAAACTTGTGCTCTGAAGGATTCCGAAGCGTAGTGTGCTGCCGTCGTACTTGTGCGACGCTATCCTCCGCCAGGTCTCCGCGCAGGGCCGACTGTAAGCGGCCCTGCGCCGTGAGGACCACTACAAGCGCAGGTCCGTCACTTCGAAACCGGGATGCTGTCGAAGGGCCTCGATGACCTGGCCGGCGATGTGGCCGCGCGTCATGGAGAAATGGTGTTTGTAACCTTCGTACCCGATGTGGCGTAACACGGTCTGCAGACCCGGCATCTCCGCCACGCCGCCTCCGCCGAAGTAGTCCTCGGGCAACTCATCCTCCGTTACGCGTCCTTCGCCGAAGTAGAACTTCAGTTTGCCGTCCTCCGAGGCGCAACTACCGAATGTGAAGTCAGTCGGTGCAAAGCGTCCCTGGATGCAGCCGAAACCGGTTCCCTTTCCGAAGGCGTGGTCGAGGATTCCGTGGGTGTCGACGTAATGGCCATCCTTCAGCCACTCGGTCTGGTGCGGGCCACAATGCATGAAGCAGAACTTATCGTCCTCTTCATACCAGTTGTTGTTCCAATCCTGGCAAGCGACGGCGTCGCCCGAAAAACGGCGCATCACGGCCATAGCGATCGCATTACCGAGATCGACCTCGCAGGCCATTGGAATGCCGTTGTGATTGAAGAGACTCAGTGTCGCACAGGGGGCGATGTTTCGGATCTGCTCGAATTCGGTCCAGCAGCGAATAGCGACCGCTTCCGGCTGAAACTCTCCGATATACTCCTCAACCACCACCGCGAGCCGCACCTGCTGATCGAACGCCTTATCGGGAACGCCGTTCCAGCATGTATAGGCTTTGAACGTCTCGGCCTTCTCTTGGTATGCGTCGCTCTTGGGATCCACCTGATCCATCCGGTGAAAGACCATCGAGAGGTCGGCCGTCTCTACGGTGATGCCGTTCTTCTCGGCGTCCAGCTCGTTGAACCGAGTGGTGTAGAAGGGACTCGTTCGCGCCCCAAGCGCGAGTAGGACCATGCCGTCGAGGATATTCTCACCCTTCGTGGTTGTAACGGGCGCCACGGGGGTATACGTGTCTTCCGCTTCTCCCGCGCAAATGCGTACGAACTGCTCAACGTTCTCGGCAAAGCGTGGGCTCCGGGGTGACACTACATGAGGCGGTAGCTTCACGAACGGAACTCCCATCTGGTAGAGGACATCCATCGTGGAGACGATCCCGCAGAACGAATCGCGACGCTCGTCGCGACCCATCTTGTCCATCTGGTCGGGGTAGGCGTGCAGTAGGATCTTGTCGCCCCTCTTGCCGGCTGCGCGCAAGGCGCGTTTCATACCGACTTCGTCGCCGAAGTTCGGGTGCGACCATATGATCCCGTCATACTGCCCCTTATGTGCATCGAGAAACGCCGCGAACAGATCGCCTTCCTCGCGCGTCTCGACTGCCCCAAGGCGCGTTGCGTCTTCGTCCATTAGGATGGCTTTGTGCCCAAGTTCCTCAAGCACTTGTGGCAGTTCCTGCCGTGCCTCGCCCATGTATTCCGGCGGGAAGAACCCGCGGTTTCCGAATCCCACTGCGAACGTCGCCATCGTATGCCCCCTGCGTTTGTTGTCATGCGAACCGCGAGCAAGATGGCAAACTACCTTCTTCTCTACAAGCTGATTGTCCCACCACAAGCTCTGCTAATCAGGCACTGACCGAGGCGTAGCGAGCTTGACCCACCATGCGATGTGTTGCTTGAATGCCCAGGTGAAGCTATCTGTTTATCTTGCTGCTCTTCTTGTGGTTACCCCTCACCTGGCGTGGGCCGGGCCGCGCACCTTTACACTGCAGGACTGTGTAGCCTATGGGCTGGAGCATAGCCTGGCGTTGCGTGGTGCCGCAATTGACGAGGCGGTGGTGCGGAGCCGCGTGGATGCGGTAGACGGGGCCTACGACCCCCGTTTGCACGGTCAGGTGAGCTATTCGGACTCGCAGGTGCGTGATTCGACCAGTTTCTTCCTCGATGACCGGCAACTCACGGCTGCCGAGCTCTCGCTGGGCAAAACGTTCACAACGGGAACACGGGCTGAACTCAAGGTTGCACACTCCCGCATTGAGGCTGGGGGTGATGTGTCGGCCTTCCTAACGGAGCCGTATTCCTCGGTGGCAACGCTCTCACTTTCCCAATCGATTCTGCGCAACGCATTCGGCAAGGAGGACCGGGCACGCAGGCGGGGCGCGGACGCGGGTGGTGTTGCGGCACGACTGCTGTACGAGCGTGAGAAGGAGCTGACCGCAGGGCGCGTAGCTGACGCCTATTGGGATCTGCACGTGGCGCGCAAGAATTTCGGTACCGGCCGGGACTCGCTGGTGCGTGCGGAACGGTTGCTGGCGACGAACCGCAAGCGTGTTGAGGATGGCTTGCTTGACGAGACGGACCTGCTCGCGTTCGAGGCGTTGATTGCTTCGCGGCGGGTAGACGTGTTGGTGCTTGGCAATGCGGTTGAGAACACCGCGGATGCGCTCAAGAACACGATACAGCTTCCGCGTGAGGAGTGGGGCGAGGTGGCGATTGCGGAAGAAGAGACCGCGCCCACGCGCGTCATCCTTGGAGAGGCGGACGCGTCCGAGAACAGGAAGGACCTCGCCGCTTTGACCGAGCTGGTTGAACAGGCGGAGGCGGACTTGGTTATTCGAGAAAGTGCCTTCCGCCACGATCTACAGGTGTTCGGCGAGGTTGGGCGGGGCGGTAGCGGTGAGGATTTCGATGGGAGCATTGAGTTCGATGACGACGCCTGGACGGTTGGTGTGATGTTCGACATGGGGTTGGGCCGTACCGCCGAACGAAGTGCGTTGGAAGAGGCACGCCTGCTGCGCGAGAAGGCTGTAAACAACCGGAAAGCACTGGAGTCGGCGATCGGACTGGAATGCTCGGTTGTGGAGCGCAATCTTGAGAATGGTTGGGAGCGGGTTGTCGAGACGCAGCGCGCGCGCGATCTGGAGGCAAAGAAACTTGCGCTCGAACAGGAGAAGTTTGGGCAGGGCCGCTCTGCGATCAATCTGATTGTACAGTACGAAGACGACTACGCCCTGGCGGCCATGAATCATAACGTTGCCCTCGCGTCTTATCAGAAGGCGATCGTTCAGTACCGTCTAGCCTATGGAGAGTCGCCCGTCGCTGGCGTAGAAATGGACGAGTAGATCATGCACCTTCCCGAATTCTCGGTTCGCAACAGTATCTTCGGCAACATGCTGACGATCGTAGTGCTGGTCGTGGGCATGATCACGGCTGTTGCGATGAACCGCGAGTTTTTCCCTGAGACCGATTTCGACATCGTGTTGGTCAGAACCCCCTATCCCAACGCGTCGGCGCGAGAGGTCGAGGACCAGGTGACCATCCCGCTCGAGGACGAGTTGCGTGCGGTGTCGGACATCGACGAGTTTGTGTCGAGCTCGGCCGAACACAGTTCATCCATCGTGCTCACGATAGACCCCGATGCGGAGAATATTGACCGCGTCATCAACGACATCGCGCGCAAGGTCGATCGCGTCAGCGATCTTCCCGAGGAGGCCGAGGACCCCGTTCTTACGCTGATCACCTCCAAGAACTATGCCATTCATGTCCTGGTGGGTGGTGAAGCAGGCGAAACGGCTGTGCGTGATTTCGCCGATCGGCTCAAGATTCGGGTGGAAGCCGTGGACGGGGTGAGTGTGGTCGAGCGTCATGGCTGGCGCGATCCGGAGATCTGGGTCGAGGTCGATGCCGACAAACTGATTGCCCAGGAGATATCGCTGCATCAGGTGGCCGCGGCGTTGACGCGGCAGAATGTGAATAGCCCGGGCGGAAAACTGCCGGACGGTCCGCGTGAGATTGTGTTGCGTACCATTGGCCAGTTCGAGACTCCCGAGGAGATTGGTGCGGTGATCGTCCGCTCCAACCCGGACGGCAAGCGGGTACGCGTACGCGACATTGCCCAGGTTCGCGAGACCTATGCGGACGAGGCAATACGGCTTCGCGCGAACGGGAGCCGCGGGGTGCTGCTTTCGGTCCAGAAGAAGGACTCCGGCGACACGATCAATATTGCCGAGGAAGTCAGCGCGATGGTGGAGGAAGAGCGGGAGACTGCGCCGGATGGCATCGACCTTTCCGTGGTCGATATGGAGGCCTACCTGATCAAGCGGCGCCTGAACGTGCTCCTCAGCAACGGCCTGGTGGGGTTGGCGCTGGTGCTGCTTGCGTTGCCGCTTCTGCTCAACGTGCGTATTGCGCTCGTGACGGCGCTGGGGATCCCATTCGCTTTTCTCTCGGCCCTGCTCGTGATGGCCACCATGGGCATCTCGATCAACATGCTGACCATGTTCGGCATCATTCTCGTGGTCGGGATGGTTGTGGACGATGCCATTATTATAGCTGAGAATATCTTCCGCTACCTCGAACAGGGCCTCTCGCCGAAGGATGCGGCCATCAAGGGCGCCGGCGAGGTGATGTGGCCGGTGACGGCGACAGTCCTGACTACGGTTGCGGCCTTCTTCCCGCTGATGTTCCTACCGGATATCATGGGCAAGTTCCTGCGGTGGATTCCCGCCGTGGTGATCATCACGCTGGCGGCTTCACTGTTCGAGGCCCTTCTGATCCTGCCCTGTCACATTGCGGACCTGGCGCGGCCCGTGCAGAAGGACAAGCATGCGGCGGGGCGCTCCGGGCGCCTGTCGGCCAGGATCGAGAGCGGCTACGCGAAGCTCCTGAAGCGTGTATTGCGGCACCGGGTCATGTTTGTGTCACTACTTGTTGTCATGATGGTGGGCTCGGTGTTTGTGGCGAAGCAAGGGCTAAGGATGGAGCTCTTTCCTGCGGACCTGATCGATCTGTTCCAGGTGAACGTGACCATGCCGCAAGGCACCGGGCTGGATGCAACCGAGGATGCCGTCGCCGGAGTCGAAGCGCTGCTGCGCGAGCGTCTGAGCGAAGATGAGCTGTCGAACCTGATCTCGCAAGTCGGCCACATCAGCGACTCACATGGCGCCAGCATTCAAGCGGACAGCCGCTACGCAATGATATGGGTCTACCTGACTCCCGCCAACAAACGTGAACGATCGGCGCAGGAGATGATTGCCGAACTGCGTCCGTTGGCCGAGGGCGTAAGCGGGGTGGAACGGGTCGACTTCGAGATGGTGAAGCCCGGCCCGCCGGTCGGCAAGGCCGTTGACGTGAAGATCGTGGGACGCGACTACGCTGTGCTGGATAAGATTGCCGAAGAGATCAAAGCGTTCCTCCCGACCGTGGGAGCGGTCGATGTACGTGATGACTATGAAGCGGGCAAGTCCGAGTTGCGGTTGGATGTGGACAAGGCGGAAGCCGCACGCATGGGGCTGGATGTGGCTACCATCGCGCAGACCGTCTACACGGCGTTCAACGGGCTGGAAGCGACCGTGATCCGTGAAGCCCACGAGGAGACCAAGGTACGCGTGAAGCTTGCCGAGCCCTACCGTGATCGCGAGGACTACCTCCGCAGCCTGCGTGTTCCCAATCGGCAGGGGCGGCTCATCGAGTTGTCGCGCGTGGTGCGTTTTGAAGAGGGCAGGGGGGTGACGGGCATTCATCATTTGGACGGCGAACGCGTTGTTTCGGTCTACGGCGATGTCGATACCGCCGATGAGAGCGTTACGGCTGCGTCGATTGCCGCTGCCGTTGGGCGCGAGTTCGGCCAGCTGCATCGCGAGTATCCGGGCTATCGGCTTGATTTCGGGGGTGAGTTTGAAGAAACACAGAAGACAGTCACGTCGATGGTGCGCGCGATGGCTATCGCGCTGTTGCTCATCTTTGCCATTCTGGTCGTTCAGTTCCGTTCGTTCCTCCAGCCGTTCACCGTTCTGGCCTCGATTCCGTTCGGTCTGATCGGCGTCATCTATGCCCTGATCCTGCACGGCAAACCCATCAGCATGATGGCGATGCTTGGCATGGTGGGGATGGCGGGTGTTGTCGTGAACGACGCGATCGTTCTGGTGAGCTTCGTCAACGGGTTGCGTAGTGATGGCATGCCCGTCCACGATGCCATTCTCGAAGGTGCGCGCAAGCGCGTGCGCCCCATCCTGCTGACCTCCGTAACTACGGTGCTCGGACTTGCCCCGGTAATCTACGGTATCGGTGGCTACGAGCCCTTCGTCGCGCCGGCCGCCATCGTACTGGCTTACGGCTTGGTGTTCGCAACCTTCCTAACCCTCCTCGTCGTCCCTTGCATGTACAGCATCGGCGCGGACATCAAGGGGTGGGTGGTTGGACTTCGGGAACATAATCGGCCTCGTTGCTCCGACTTCCGCTCTCAGTCCGCCGACCCCTGACCTCTGACCATTGGCACGAAGCGTACCGGGATATCGTCTTCCTGTACAATACGTTGGTTCTTTCGGCGCAGGATGACCAGGCGTTGATGCCAACGACCCACAGGAAGAATCATTCGGGCACCTTCCCGCAGTTGGTCCACAAGGGCTTTCGGGACATCTTCGGGCGCGCAGGTAATGATAATGGCATCAAAGGGAGCGTGTTCCGGCCAGCCCTTATAGCCATCGCCGGTCATCACCTGCACCGTGTCGTAACCCTCGGCCTTCAGTGCTTGGCGGGCGTGATCGGCCAACTCGGGGATGATCTCGATCGAATACACCTTCAAACCCATCTCCGCCAGTATCGCGGCCTGGTAGCCTGACCCGGTGCCGATCTCAAGCACCTTCTCGCCCGGTTTGAGATCCATTTTCCATGTCATGTAGGCCACGATGTATGGCTGGGAAATGGTCTGTCCATGACCAATCGGTAGAGGATGGTCGCCGTACTCATTGCCGCGCCTGAATGACTCGGGAATGAATTGGTCGCGCCGTACGGCGCCCATGGCGGCCAGGATACGCTCATCGTTCAAGCCGTATCGTCTCAGGGTCTTCAGCATAGCCGCACGCTCCGCACTCAGTTCCGTGCTTGCCGTCTCTCGCCTTGGCGCCTCCGAGCAACCGGTTACGGGGGCACTCAAGGCTAACGCCACAACCAGCGTCGCCCATCTCATGATTCAACCTTAGCGCCAGTGCCGGTAGAGGACAAGTGAACATTGGGTCAACCGTCTTGACCCTGCTGCATGTATGCTGTGCAGATATTCAGGACACTAGACGCACAGCTGAGGACGCCGATCTATTGGTGAAGGACCTTGTAAAGCTCACGCACGATTGAGCTGATGAGCCGATACAAGAAGCGGGAGGATGTGAGTCTACGCCATGAATGGGCGTGCTTGGAGCCCGAAGATGTCCTGTTGATTGCCGCGGAAGCTGTGGGAGTGGAGACAGAGGAGTTCCGTGTCCAGCGGCGCAGCAGCATCAACCGGGGCATCGCGGCGCGGATGCTCCAGAAGTACGCAGGTCTCACCCAGCGCGACATCGCCACCGTCTTGTGTTTTGAAAGTGGCTCTACGGTGGGAAAACAACAGCGCCGGTTGACGGAGGTGCTGGCAAGAGACCGGCGAGTGCGACGTTGTGTGCGAGAGTTGGAGACGCGTCTGGCTGAACTGTCGGGGCAACGGGCCTCTTAATTCCTGTTTCCAGGACCCCAATCTCACATGGGACGTCACTGGATTGATCAACAGGACAATCCAAGAAAAGCCACGCTTAACGGATTCCTCGGCACGATGGCTCGACATCACTCGAATCTTGCCTTTCGGGTGGCTTTGTCGAAGAAAGCCTCATGGCTTCCCTGACACGGCGCGAACCTTCGATCCCCTCCAGAAGTCCACTACCCCGTGAACCTTGCCGAGAACTGTCTCGAAACTAACTGAATCGTGCTCTTTGTCGTGAACTAACCCGAAAACAGTTCACGACAAGGTTCACGAGATAGTTGTTCGGCGTGGTTCACGACAAAGTTCACGCTGTAGGAGCCCCGACTTCGCAGAATTACACGCATAGCACGGCCCACGATGACAAAAGAATCAGTCATGGCTTCCCCCTCCTGTTTTGTAGAAACATGTTGACAGAATTTCTCGATTCTGTTGAATTGATTTTATGAAAAGGGATATACATTCGCTTCTGGAAGGCATGCTGCGCGATCCTGGCCGCCGCGATGTGGTGCTGGTAGAGGGGGCGCGACAGGTTGGAAAATCAACACTCGTAAAGGACGTTCTGGATGCTCTTGACGTTCCCTCGCGAACCGTTGACCTCGAGAAGGACCGGAAGACGGCGCGGTTGATCGACAAGACTGAGGATTTCGAGGACTTCAGGGCGCTGATGAAAGATCGGCTGGGCCTCACGGAGGATGGGAGCATTCTCTTCCTCGACGAAGCCCAAGAATGCCCGCTTCTAGCACGCTACGTGAAGTCTTTCAAGGAGGATTGGCATGGCGTCAGAGTCGTGCTGACCGGCTCCTCGATGCATCGCCTGTTCAAGAAGGACACGCGCATTCCGGTTGGGCGCACTCGCAGCTTCTGCGTACTCCCCTTCAGCTTTCCGGAGTTCCTCCGTTGCCTGGGCCATGATGAGCTATCCGAAACGGTTCGGACGGCCCCGACATTACTCCCTCCATCCCGTCACGAGCGACTCCTCGAACTCTACGACACCTATCTGCATGTGGGTGGTTACCCCGAGGCCGTGAAAGCGCTCGCCGCGCACGAGGCGCCCGAGCCGGTCATAGACGAGATCATGGGGACACTCCAAGACGATTTCACCCGCAAGGAGGACTACGAACCGGCGATGTTCGAACAGACCATACGGGCCGTAGCCAACCATGTCGGCAGTCCCTCGAAGTACACACACCTGGACACCACCAAGTACTTCGCCAGGAAACTCTTCGGGGCCATGCGCGCATGGCACCTGGTAATGGAAGTCCAGCCACAGACGCTGGACCCACAGCACTCGGATTTCCTGCCCAAGCGCTACCTTCACGACCTGGGCGTTGTTAATCGACATCGCGCCCTCGCCGTTCCGTCGCTGTCGTTGCTCAAGAGCCTCGATCCGGCTCTGCGCACACCCCTCGGAGGACTGTTCGAGAACGCGGTCCTCCTCAGCCTTCTCGAAGGCGCTTCAGCCAAGAAACAGATCGGAACATGGCGTAAGGGCGCGCGCAGCGCGGTGGAAGTCGACTTCGTGATGGATGCGCCCGAACTCGGTCTGAAGATCCCGATCGAGTGCAAGGCATCCCTTAACGTAAAGCGACGCCACGCCGACAGCCTTGTCGCTTACCTGCGCGCCACTCATCAATCGTTCGGAGTACTTGTCAGCGCCGCCCCGCTCGGTACGGTCCATGTCGGCGATGACTGTCGCTTAGTGAACCTGCCCGTATACCTGGCCATGCGCGACAACATCCGTCACTACGCTGAAAACGATATAGGCCCAGCCTGAAACCCGGCTCGACCCTACAGCCCCTCACACGCCCGCAGCGCGACAAGCGCCGCATCGACGCCTTCGCGCAAGCCTGCGAGGGGCTGCTCAAACGTCCTCGGTCTGGGTCAGCGCGTCATCTTCACCAACGACAGCGTCTCCGAAGCCCTTTTCCAGCAGGGAAGGACCTGGCTGAGCATATCGGAGTAGCCCTGCTGTTTGAGGATGGACACGAAGTTGTAGCGAAGGCTATGGAAATCGAGCTCGTTCCTGGTCTTCCTGGTCCGGATGGGACCTCATGGTTAACCGCTCTTGTTGTCTGCCGCGTATGGGGCGGTGTCCTCCGCGACCCGGCGTAGCGCCGGCTGGGGGATGGACATCCTTGAAGCTGCCTCTTCCAGGCGGTAAGCGATCCAGTTAGACATGCTGCGGTGTTCCGCATGGGCTGCAGTTCGGATCTGCTCTTTCAAGGCCTTCGAGCACGAGAAAGTGACTGTGGTCTGGTTGGGCGCTCGCTGACGCTTCTTGCTGTTCGCACTCACTTCGGGGTTACCCATCCAATACTAGGTTCTGACGAGAGTACCAGATAAGGCCGGGGAACGGCAATCATTTGGGGTGACCATTTTTGGTTGACGGATATAAGTATAATGCTTACGATTACTTATGATGAAATCTGGCTCTGGGGAAACAGATAGGGGAGAGGGGACAAGCCGTGTGACAGTTCGATGTTCCCCGAGCCTTCGAGCCAAGCTGCTCCTCCAAGCCGGGAAGCGTGGTGTTTCGTTGTCAGCGCTCGTAAGAGAAGTCGTCGCGGCCGCTCTTGACGAAACCGATTCCACTAAGTCACGGAAGACAATCGTAGAACAGGAGGGCATGGGTGACTGAGATGCATATGAAGAAAAGGTTAGGGGTAAGGCTGAGAGCGTTGTTTGTTGAAGACAGCCCTCAGTACCCCGAACTGATGGCGCAAATGATGTGCCGTGCCGGGTTTGACGTTACCTACGAAGTCGTGGAAGAAGCCGAAACGATGCGGCATGCCCTTCTCTCACAGGAATGGGATGTCATTATTTCGGACCAGCACATGCCCAGGTTCAGCGGCTTGGCCGCGCTCGGCCTGTTACGCAAGCTGGATCTGACCATTCCATTCATTCTTGCCACAGCCGATCCATGTACGCCACTGTTCGTCAACTCGCGGGAGACGGGAGCGTGGGCCTGTCACGATAAGCTCAATTTTCACGAAACAATCAACCTTCTGACGTCCCGCTTCCTGTCCGACGCTCGCTCGTGTACAGGCGACCGATGCCGACGGGATTGAGAGGGAATAAGGCTGGAATCCCGATCCCGCCACTCCAGATGGACAGAGGCATCTCGCTTGAGCAGATCGTTTTCCATCTATCGCAGTTTGACAGCAGTGCTGACGCATGAGTGATGAAAGGGCAGATTGGTAGTGGTTTTGG
>CAYFPQ010000028.1:0-30295 GCA_964345005.1 uncultured Victivallales bacterium
GGTGGCTCAGTCTACATGAGCGCCGGTGGATCAGTTCCGGTGAGCGCTATAGCCGACACCGATGACCCGGATGGAGATGGTTTACTCAACATAGAAGAGTACGCCAACGGAACCGATCCCACCAACCCCGACAGCGATGGCGACGGAATCTCAGACGGCACGGAAGTCGCCCACGGCCGCAACCCCGCCAGCTTCGACCTCTACAGCAGCCTCGCCTTCACCGAAAACTTCGAAACCAATACCTGCACCCCTGGCGACCTCAACGGCCAGAACGGCTGGGACGCCAGGCCCACCAACGCCGCCCTCGTCCAGACCAATACCCTCTACGAAGGCAACCAGGCCCTCGCCATAAGCGCTCAGGAAGACGCTACCGCCCAACACCTCTTCCTCGCCACCAACGAACCCATCGTCTGGGTCGATATGCGCTTCAAGGCCGCCTACGCCGCCACCCCCACCAACACCCCTCAAGGCACAGCCGCCCTCTACATCGACACCGACGGCCACATCGTCGTCTACGACCGCCAGACCTGGCCCATTCCTTCCCAAGGTTGGCTCACACTCAGCAACCACACCCCCATCGTAGAAGGCCAATGGGTACGCCTCACCTTTCAACTCAACTATAGCAACCAGACATGGCTGCTCTGCCTGAACGACGCCCTGCTCACCAACAACCTCGGCTTCGCCGAATCCGTCGACCACTTCACCTCCATCCGCTTCCAGGGCCGGGAAGGCGGCGTCGACAACCTCAGCGTCAGCACCACCGTCCCCGCCGGCGTCTCCGCCGACGGAGACAGCCTGCCCGATGCCTGGGAGCTTCAATATCTCTTCACGACAGCCTACGGCGATGCAGACGACCCCGACCACGACGGCCTGAACAACACCGCCGAGCTCGCCCACGGCACCAACCCCGGAAATGCCGACAGCGACGGCGACCTCGTTCCCGACGCCACCGAACTCGAGCTAGGAAAATCCGCCATCCTCTCCAACGCCTATGCCAGAATCCCCTTCATAGAACTCTACGAGACCAACACCTGTACCATCGGTCCTCTGCACGGCCAGAACCACTGGGAAGTCGCGCCCACGAACGGAGCCGAAGTACAGACCCATACCACATACCAGGGCGACCAGGCCCTCGGCTTCACACACCAAGGCGACGACCAGGCCGCCGCCCGTCAGATCTTCGCCTCCACCAACGCCATCATCTGGATGGATACCTGGATCAAAGCCGAACCCGCCCCCGAGCCCACCGGCACAATCCAAGGCGCCGCCGCCATGCGCTTTGGCAGCGACGGGCACCTCATGGTCTACGACGGCCTGCAACCCGCCGGGAGCGAGTGGGTAACCTTAAGCAACGCCCCCGCTCACAACGCGGGCCAGTGGATACGCCTCAGCGCAAAGGTCGATTACACCGCCCAACGCTGGCTCGCCTGCTTGAACAGCGAGCTTGTCGCCACCAACCTCGGCTTCGCCACTCCCATCGACCGCCTGACCAGCGTTCAACTGATGGGTCGCGCCGGCGCCTCCGACAACTTGAGCGTCACACTTACCCCGCCGCCCGGCCTCGATCTCGATAATGACGGGATGGACGATCTATGGGAAACCGAACACGGCCTCGACCCCTCCAATGCCTCCGATGCGTCCGGCGACGCCGACGGAGACGGGCTGACCAACCTCACAGAGCACGATCTCGGCTCCGATCCCCTGAATGCGGACAGTGACAACGACGGCCTTGAAGATGGGGCAGAGGTCGATCTCGGCAAATCGGCCACCGTTTCCAACGCCTACACCCGTATCCCGTTCGTCGAGCTTTACGAGACCAATACCTGCACAATCGGTCCTCTGCACGGCCAGAACGACTGGGAGGTATCGCCCACGAATGGGGCCATCGTCCAGACCAACACAGTATACGAAGGGGAGCAGGCATTGGGCTTTGTGGAAACCTCCGATGCCGAGCACATCTTCGTCTGCACGAACGACGCGGTCTGGTTCGACATGGTCATGCAGGCCGAGCCCGCCACCGCGTCAACCGGCAGCGTCGAAGGAGCCGCCGCCATGTGCTTCAACGGCGACGGCTACCTACAAGTCTACGACGGCCTGCAACCCGCCGGCCAGGAATGGGTCGTCCTCACCAACCACGGCCCGTTTTCCTCCGAAGCGTGGGTGCGTCTGACCGTGAAGTCCGACTACGCGCAGCAACAGTGGCTTGTCTGCCTCAACGGCGCACTTGCGGCCACCAACCTCGGCTTCGCCACGCCCACCGACCGCTTCACCCTCCTCAACTTGCGCGGCAGCGGCAGTCATGCGGACAACCTCGGCGTGAGCCCAACCGTTCCGGCCAACGTGGATTCGGACGACGACGGCATGGAGGATCTGTGGGAAATGCAGATCGTCGATGCCGATCCTCATGACGCTATTGAATCTTTCGAGGATGTCTCGGCAGGGGATGACTTCGACGGAGACGGATTGAACAACGGTGACGAGTATCAGGCCGGAACCACGCCGAACAACTCGGATACGGACAACGATGGGCTTACGGATGGCGATGAGGTGCACACATATGGAACAAGTGCTCTCAATTCAGATACGGATGGGGACGGCATCAACGACGGGGCCGAAGTGGCCGCAAATCTCGACCCAAATGATCCATCTGACGGACAATCTGGCTCCAATGCCGCACGCGACAAGATCGCCCGCAGTTGGGCGCTCAAGCATGGTCAGCCCCTTGTCATCACCAATACACCCGGCTCCCCCGAAGACCTTGCCGACCTCGGGCAGGCGCTCAATCAGGTGTCGGATTTCTACTCCGAGATCGGCCCGGCTCCGTCGAACATGGCCGACAAAGTCATCTGCGACATCCGCCGCGATTTCTACCCGGTTTCCTTCAGTCTACCATCGCAGCCATCACTCTCGGATATTGTCGGTGAAGCGGCGCGTCTTACGTTTCTTGTGGATGGTTGGCTATGGACACAGGATGCAGATTACTTCCTAGGAGCCGAACAGCAGACTTGGATAGGAGAAGGAGTTCACCACTCAGATCCCGATGCCGCGTGGCAGGCGGCCCTCGCCGATTATTCGCTGGACAGCTCTTATACATACGAAGAGATGCCGCTGGACCCTTGGTACTATAATTGGGCAGGTTGGCACTATGAGTTGCTTTCCTGCGGCACGAATTGTGGCGGATTCCTTCTCTCTTTGTACCACACCTGCGATGTGATGTCTTCTCCGCCTGCGTATGTGAAAGGCGGAGTCGTGGCGGAGATTACGACAGTTCTGCTGGGGAGTATCGGAGACTACGGAGCAGATGAAGCTGTTCACATCGTAATGCCCCCAATGCTTGATGCCGCAAATTCACACCCGTTTCCGAATACGGACCCGCCTAATTCAACGTATGAAGCAACCGACTACTACGCCCTTGTTTGTCCCTACTTCCGCGTCGATGGCGCGGTGACCGTTGGCATCGCCACCTTCGACAATGTATGGGACCGCAACTTGACACATGCGGAGGACGAATACCCGGAATACAAGAAATGCATTGCTGTTCAGCACGATACCAGCGGCGAACTGGACCTGCTGCCCTACCTCAAGATCGAGCCGACAGGCGACACGTGGGACGATGTGAAGGGCAATGTGGAGTTGGTTATTGCGGAGAGGATCTTTGATGGCAATACACCAGCTGAGATTGCTGATGGAACACACATGTTGAAGTATGATGACACCGACCCGAACGATGTGAATATCTACGCTTTCGGAATAGAGATTCGGCTGAAAGCTGATGATAGCGCGCTGGACCGCCTGATCATGGTGATCTACTCACATGAGACGCATACCGAACACAACGACTGGTTGAATCAGAATGCAGCAGAAGGGCTTGACTGGCTGACCAACCTACCACCTGTTTATGTCAGTGTATCGAATGATATGACAGACCCCGAACCCCCAGAATGCGACCCACAACGCTGGGAGTGGGGCGCACCCATGCCTGAATTCTACCATTTCGATGCGGCGCTACAGGTCCGATCCGATAGAACAGCAGGCAGGCATGGGCACCAAGCGTGCTACAATGCAAGTGGCAACCTGATCACAGGAACTGGCGGCCTTGAATCCCTAGCGTCAGCCGGAACGGCAGATTTCGGGTATTGGGAGAACGTACTACCTCCCATTCACTTCACAAGTGATGTTCGGCCTTTCTTGCGTGCCGCACAGATGGACGGTAATCCAGTAGAGGGGGTGCCAAACTCCGTCAACTGTCAGCATATGAGCCATCCGCTTATCAGGATGGACTCCTATCTTGATGACTACTACATCTGGCGGCCACCGCACACGGGAACATCTGTTGGGTATGGCTCTTGTTGTGATACAAATCTCTGTACATTTCATTAGAGGAGGTAGCCATTGAAGAGCAGACAAAAGTGGATGGCAGCTAGTGTTCTTTTCGCCATTCTAATTGCTGGAGTGCTAACATGGATTATCCGGTGGGAAGGGACAAGAGTAGGTGCTGTATCTCCGGAAAAGAATTCGAAGCCATTGCCGAGAGAGCCACGCGGAGCTGAAATGACAGGAACAGGACCACCCTCGCTGGGCGCAGTGCGGCGACTGGAGCCTATAGTAGTGTCTGCGCAGACAGCAGAATTTACCCCCTCCAATGTTGTCACAATCGCAGGCACGAATCTCGGCATACGATTCGAATCCGATGTCTCTGATGAACTCAAGAAGACAATCGTTCATGATATTGAACTGAACACCGCGCATTTTCAGTATTTTGAGATAAGAGAGGTACCTGCTCACGTCACAGCTCACGGTGGAATCACGCACAGACTTGACGAGGGGTCACAGAAAAGGCTTTTCCCCGAGGTGTTCAACAAGTATTTCAGCGGGGTTGTCTACGAAAATGGCAAATACCGACTCATTGTACGCGATGAACTCATCAAGGCTTATGAGGAAGCTGTGAGATTCAAGGCCGCACACCCAGTCATGTTCGATCAGTTGGATGAGTTTATGGAAAAGCTGGAAAGTCCCGAGTTTGCGAAAAACGTTGCGAAAGACAAGGATCTTGCTAATAGCCTTCTCTACTCTGAATATGTTCGTACTCAGGCGCGTGACCATTCTGAGGAGCTATCTCAACTCTTGTCACAGGCGGTATTTCGCACTCCCAGCATCTTGGATTTCTATCCGGGCTCGTTGTTGGGCGCAGATAAGGGCACTGTCGCATTTCCGTTGATGACCCTCCCTGCCTGCCGCGAACCGATCACAAAGGGCGTCATGGTCTTTATCTATGTTGACGAGAAGTGGTATCTCTGTAACCCGTTGACGCTCTAAGGAACGTAACAACCAACACCGACAAACCCTATCCGCCCCCGGACGCTACGCTCCCGGTGACGCTTAAACTGACTCCTCTATTCGAGGAGGAGAAGAGAGGGAAGATGGCCTGCACTGGTCCGTGCTACACGGACTATACCCCGCAATCTACCGTGGCACCAACTCACACCCGTTCACACGCCACGGCGCGGCGCGGAACACCATCGCCGGACGCAATCTCATCAGGCTTGGAGAAGTTCGCTGAGTACCGGATTCCCTCTCCGTCCCTGCTGGATGTACAACCGCTGTCAGAGCGCTTTGACGACCCGGGGTTTACGAATGAGGTCTACGTTCTTTCCCCTCTCTTGGATCATCCTGACTACCCAACTGAGATTCTCAGGTTGCCTATTGGCGCTTACGTGGATGGGGAATGGAAACTCTTTGTCTACCCCATACCTTAGATTGACCCATCCGGCTTTTGCAGGATCGACCACTGATCTTGAAGCAGGTGCAACTCTCGGCTTAGCATCGGTCCGGGTTGGGGTGAATCCACTGGAAACTCTGGATTTCATTCTGGGTTTTGTCGGAATCGACATAGCCAAGGATGATCCAGAAGAAGAGAAAGAACCGGGATAAGCCAGATCATCCAATAGTAACGTCTTCAATTACGCGCGGCAAGCGGGTGAGGCACTCGTGGCCGCGGGGGGTGATGCGGATGTTGTCTTCGATGCGGATGCCTCCCAGGCCTTTGAGATAGATGCCCGGTTCGACGGTCACGATCATATTGCTGCGCAGACGGACCGGGCCGCTCGGTGGTCTCGATCCCCTTCCCAGTGTGGGCAGTTCGTGGATGTTGAGGCCGATCCCGTGCCCGAGTCCGTGGCGGATGTTATCGCCGTAACCGCCATCGTGAATGACGTTCCAGGCTTGTTGGGCAACCGTGTGGGTGGCAACCCCGGGGCGAAGCGCCGCGACGCCTCTGCGATTGGCTTCCAACACCAACTCGTAGATTTCCGCCAGCTTTGGGCGGGGTGCCCCCATGAAAAGGACGCGCGTGATGTCGCTGCGATACCCATTCAACTCGGCGCCCCAGTCGAAAAGCAGCGGTTCGCCGCGCCGCACCTTCCGCTCCGTGGGTTCATGGTGGCAACTGGCACTGTTCGGACCGCTGGCAACGATGATGCCATTGGCAACGAAGGCCTGTCTGTCCGCACCAAGGAGACGCATGCGATGCTCCAGTTCTGCCGCAACGCGTTTCTCGGTGCGTCCAAGGAAGGCATGCAGCCCCTCGTCGAGCATGGAACGGAAGGCTTTCTCTGCAATGCGCACGCACTTCCGCGTGAGGCGAATCTCCTGCGCGTCCTTCACTGCGCGGCAGGTCATGACAGCTCTGCCGATGTCGACCAGGCGACGGCGTCCCATCGCCGCGGCAAGTTGCTGGTACTGGTGCCAGTTCATATGGGTGCCCTGGAAGCCGACCGCACCGCGGTGCTTCATACGGTGCATCGCGTTGTGCGCTTGTTGGAAGAGCGGAACATGGGGAATGGTGACATCTACTCCCGGCGCCTGTGTGCGGGCCACCTCAGCGAACATCCTGGTGGTATAGAGCCGTGCCCAGTCCCGGGCGCAAAGCAGGGCGGTGGCGCCCTCGGTGCAGCCGGTCAGATAGCGGACATCGACGGGATCGGTGATGAGGAGCACCTCTACCTCATGCCGGTCACGGGCATGCTTGATCACGGCGCGTCGTCGGCGGCGGTGGTCATCCAAAGAGAAGTGCGGTCCTGGCATGAGCTCCTCCTGGTCTCGTGTTCCGTATGCCACCAAGTGTCATCCCGAGCGAAGTCGAGGGATCTCTGACCAAACGATGGATACGAGATTCCTCGCTGCGCTCGGAATGACAGCTAGTTGAGAGTTCTATCATGCGATATTCGGGGTGGAAAACCCTAAAGAGGTTCTACTCCTCCAAGCGCTGCGTGTTTTCCCGAACTGTGGATGTGGCAGATCGCCAGGGCGAGGGCATCGCTGGCGTCTTCCGGGGGTGTTTCCGAGAGATTGAGCAGCGTCACAACCATCTTCTGGATCTGCTGCTTCTGCGCCCCCCCGAATCCAACGATGGCTTGTTTCACTCGCCGGGGGGCATACTCGTACAGCTTGAGTCCTGCGCGGGTACAAGTGGTGATGGCGGTTCCACGCGCCTGGCCGAGAACCATGGCCGTGCGGGCGTTCTTGAAGTAGAAAGCGCCTTCGATGGCGACCGCATCGGGTTGGGTATCGCGGATGATATCCTGCAGACTTTCGTCGAGCTGCAAGAGGCACTGCGAGACGGGGACTTTGGGCTTGGAGCGTAAGACGTCGTAAGCGACAAGCTTGAGCTTGTTGCCGCTGGCCTCCACGACACCGACGCCCGTTGCCCGCAACGCGGTGTCGATCCCGAGGATGCGGGTGTTACTCGTCATCCAGTTCCTGCATGATTGCGTCGTCGACATCCATGTTGCTGTAGACATTCTGGACGTCGTCATTGTCCTCAAGGGCCTCAATGAAACGCATAATCGATGCGGCGGTTGATTTCTCGGTTACCGGTACGCTCGTCTCGCTAATCAGTGATACGTCGGCGCTTAGCGTTGCGATGCCAGCAGCTTCGAGTGCTTCGGTAACATCGGCAAACGTGTTCGGGTCAGTCAGGATCTCGAACTGGTCGCCATCGCGTATCATGTCTTCCGCGCCGGCTTCGAGCACCACGCCCATCAGATCGTCCTCGTCCACACCTTCGGCGTCCACAAAGATCTGTCCCTTGCGATGAAACCCGCGGGAGACCGAGCCCTGTTGCGCAAAGCTGGAGCCGTGCTTGGTGAATATGTGACGGATTTCCGCCGCGGCACGGTTCTTGTTGTCGGTCAGGGCCTGTACGATAAGGCCGACGCCGCCCCCGGCGTATCCTTCATAGACGACCTCTTCAAAGACAGCGCCTTCCAACTCGCCGGCGCCCTTCTTGATGGCGCGATCGACGTTATCGGAAGGCATGTTGACGCTCTTGGCCTTCTGAATCAGCGTGCGCAGCGTGGGGTTCATTCCGGGGTCGCTGCCGCCTTGGCGAGCGACCACCATCAGCTCCTTGGCGAGCTTGCTGAACACCTTACCGCGCTTGGCGTCGGCGGCGCCTTTCTTATGCTTAATCGTTGACCATTTGCTATGTCCACTCATGGGCTACTCCTCGCTCTTTTCCTTCTCGGCTTCAGCGACGACCTTTTGGGCCACGTTGGCGGGAACCTGCTCGTAGCGGCAGAAATCCATCTCGAACGAGCCTTGTCCAGCGGTCATGCTGCGTAGCTCCGCTGCGTAGCGGAACAGCTCGGCCTGTGGTACTTCGGCAGTGAGGACCTGCATGCCGTCCTCGGCTTCCATGCCCATGATGCGGCCGCGTTTGTGGTTCAGGTCGCCGTTGATGTCGCCCAGCGCGTGGTCGGGGATCGTGACCTTAACGGTCATGATCGGCTCGAGCAATACAGGCTTGGCGTTGGCCATGGCTTCACGCAAGGCGCGCGAGCCGGCGATCTTGAAGGCGACTTCCGAAGAGTCGACATCGTGGTACTTGCCGTCGTAGACGGTGACCTTAACGCCTGTCACCGGGTAGCCGGCCACAGCGCCGGACGTTTGACCTTCGACCAGGCCCTTCTGTACGGCCGGCATGAAGTTGCCGGGAATGGCGCCACCCACGACGGCGTCCACGAACCACTCTTCGTCGTCCTTGGGAAGGGGTGCAACGCGAAGGAAGACCTCCCCAAACTGGCCACGGCCGCCGGACTGCTTCTTGTGCTTGTAGTGGCCTTCGCCATTGCCGGTAACGGTTTCCATATAGGGAACCTTGGGCGTGCTGAGGTCGACCGAGACATTGCTACGGCTCTTCATCATCCCAACGGCTACATCGATATGCACATCGCCCAATCCCTGGAGCACTACCTCGTGGGTCTGAGCGTTGCGGTCAACATGAAGGGTTGGATCCTCTTCACAAACGCGCGTGAGGGCCAGGCCGATCTTGTCCTCGTCGGCTTGGGTCCGAGCCTCCACGGCCTGGAACATGACCGGCTTCGGGAAGCGGATGTCGGCCATGACCGTCGTTCCGCCCGCGGCACAAAGCGTGTCGCCGACATGTGTATTCTTGAGCTTTGGAATGGCCACGATATCACCGGCGGTCGCCACCGAGACGTTGTCCTGCTTCTTGCCGTTGATACGGAGCATCGTACCCATGCGTTCCTTCTGGCCGCGGGAGGTGTTCTGCAGCTCGCAGTCGCCCTTCAGCGTGCCGCCAAGCACGCGCACGAAGTTGAGCTGCCCGACGAACGGATCATTGACCGAACGCCAAACGAAGCCGGTGAACGGCGCATCGGCGGCCGTGTTGACGGCGTTATCTTCTTTGTCCGCGACGTCGACGTCGGCGGGCGAGGGGAGCAAACGGCTGACGCCATCCAGGAGTTCGGTCACGCCAATGTCCTTCAGTGGCATTGTCACGAAGATGGGGCAGAGGCCACCCGAGGCGACCGCTGCGCGGAGGCCACCGGCAATCTCGTCGGCGGAGAGTTCCTCACCACCGAGGAACTTCTCGATGAGTGTGTCGTCGGTTTCGGCGGCCAGCTCGACCAGGGCGCCCTTGGATTCCTCGACCTGTGCGGCTATGTCGCCTTCCACGTCTTTGGCGGCGAGCACGTCGATCACGGCGGAAGCATCCGGCATCGGAAGAACCACCGGTACGCAGCCGCTACCGAAAGCGGACTGGATATCACCGACAACCTTGTCGTAGTCGGAATTATCGCGATCGAGACCGGTAATCACGAAGGCGCGTGCAAGCCCAGCGTTCTTGGCGTGCTTCCAGACCTGGCGGGTACCCACTTGGACACTGGAGACGGCGTCGACGGCGACCAGGGCCGTCTCGGTGGCACGGCAGGCGGAGATGACCTGGCCGTAGAAGTCCATGTAGCCCGGGGTGTCCACGAAGGTCAGCGCACGCTGTTTGCCGTTGGTGGCCTTGTACGGTCCGGCGAAGGGCTTCGAGAAGATCGTGATGTTGCGGCCTTTCTCCTCGTCAGTGAAGTCGGCCATACTGGAGCCGTTGTCGACCTGCCCGAGGCGATCGTTGAGACCCAGCTTAAAGAGCAGTCCGTCTACGAGCGTCGTCTTGCCGCTCCCCGTGTGTCCCATAACCGCAAAGTTTCTTGTGTCCGCAACCGGAATGTTGTCCATGGTCCCTAGCCCCTATTTCCTATTTATGAACAGACGAAAGGCGCGGATTATGGCACGCACAACGGATTTTTGCAATAGCTGACCTTGGGTCCATGTCGACCGTCATGATCCTCTCTTGGAGGTTGAGGTGGACGCTGTGGTTGTGGGATGAGAAACAGCGCCGTTACCGCTTTCTTGTCTTCCACTTCTCCCAATCCGGGACGTAGATGGACATGAGGCTCTTGAATAGTTTGCCGTGATTGGGGATGCGCAGGTGGAGGAGCTCGTGAACGATTGCGTAGCGCTGGAATGCCCGTGACTCACTGAGCAGATCTTCGCTGAAACTCACCCATTTGCTCGGCGAACACGAGGCCCACTTGTTTTTCATCCTCTGGATGCGTATCTGCGCTGGTTCAACGCTGAGTGTCGCAGCCCATTCCCGGACGTTTGCCTTGAAAAGAGCTTTCTTCCTTTCTGTCGGACATGTCTGACGAGTCCGACCTGTCTGACAAGACTGGGCGCGGGGCTTCACGACGCCACCCCCCGCAAGAGCTCTTCCACAACCCCGATCATTCGCTCTTTGCCTACAAGTGGCAGGAGAGCCTTGTATAACTCGGCTTTGAGCTGCCGAAGCTCGGCGGCGTTGTCGCGATGGTGGGGGAAGCGGTCGAAGATCGCGCGGATGAGAAGTGCGGTTCGCTCTGGCTCAGTCACCCCTGCCATCTTCAAGGTCCAGAAGAAGGAGAACGATGTTTCGTCAAAGCCCATCTCCCGCTGAAGTTGGCGGGCTTCAACGACCTCCTGAGTAAGGCGCTCGATCTTCTTCAATGCTTCCTCGGTGGTCTCCTGCCTCGAGTCGTAGGCTTCCATGATTGCCTCTGCGCGATCGCCTATTGGTTTCAGATAGGGATTGCTATCGGCATCTTCGAGTACGGTCTTCCTGATGCTGTTCACCAGATTGATGATCCTGGTATTGTCTGATGCGCTGCTTTCCTTGATGGTATCCAGTGTATTCTCGTTGATCTCAACGGCTGCAAGCGTGCTCTTGAGTCCGTAGCTTTCGGTTTGCTCTCTGACCAGGCTCTCCGTTTTCCTGGCTACATCACCGTAGAGAATGGTCTTCTTGCGGAAAGCGTTGCGAACGATCTGGTAGAGCAGGGATAGACATCCGAAGTCGTCAATGAAATCTCTCAGTTCCGGTGAAGGTGAGAGGATCTCGTAGAGTGTCTCAAGCTGCTTGTAGAAAGCGTAGAACGCTTCGCGCTTCTCTCGTTCGGAGAAGGCCTCGATCGCCTTTTCAACAGCCTTGTCGTCGACGGCCCCCCGGCAAAGGTCGGTGTACTCCTGGGCGGGGCCGGTCATGAGTTCCTTGAACTTCTCCAGAAGCAGGTCGAGGTCCTCGATGACTCCGCTAACCGCATCGGAGTCAAATGCGAGCGCCTTCTCGAGCTTCTCGAATATTCCGACAAAATCGACCACGAGGCCGCATGGCTTCTGTGTCTGCGGGTCGCGTTCGTAGGGTCGGTTGACACGGGCGATAGCCTGTAGCAGAACATGGTCACGCATGGGTTTATCCATGTACATGCAGTAGAGAACCGGTGCGTCGAAGCCCGTCAGGAGCTTATCCGTTACAATGAAGATCTTTGGTGGCCTGTCGGCTTTCGGGAAGAGCTTTCGTGCCTTCTTTTCATCATCACGGCTGACTTGGTGCCGATGGACGAGCGGGTGCTTTTCGCTGTCGTGTTGTGACGACGTGTAGATGGGCAGCGAGTACTCTGGCGGAAGGACCTTGTCCAGCGCTTCTTTGTAGAGCGCACAAGCCTCACGGTCGACGGCCACCAGGAATGCCTTGTACCCAAGTGGCTCAACATTCTTGGTGAAGTGTTCTGCGACGAACGCCGCGACCTTCTCTATTCGGTCGTCAGCCTTAAGGAACGTCTTCAGGCGCATGGCGTGGTCGAGAATCTTGTTCAACTCATCAACATCGCTCACGCCTTCGGCTTGCGCGAGGTCCAAGAACTCTTTCTCAAGCTGTTCGCGGGGAACGCGAATCTCGCTCGGGGCGAGAGTATACTTCAGCGGCACGGTTGTTCCGTCCGCGATCGACTCCGCGATGGAGTACTTGTCGAGGTAGCCTTCCTCGTCCTCCTTGCCAAACGTCTTGAATGTCCCTTTGCCGTAAGCTGTCTTGTCGATGGGGGTGCCTGTGAAGCCGACCAGGGTCGCGTTTGGTAGCGCGCCCAGCAGGTAGTTGCCCAGATCGCCGCCCGTGGTGCGGTGGGCTTCATCGACCAGCACGAAGATACTCTCGCGAGTGTTGATGTCCTTCTTGATGCCATCGAACTTGTGGATCATTGAGACAATCAGCCCCCGGAAATCCGATGTGAGAAGCTCGCGGAGCCTCCGCTTGCTTGTAGCATGCTTGATGCTGATGTCGTGGGACGACATTTCGCCGAGGATGCGCTCAACCCAGCCGGCCAACTGCCCTTCAAGTTCATTGCGGTCAATCATCAGGATGACTGTTGGCTTTCCGCCTCCCTTCCCGTCGGACAGGTCTGACTTGTCCGACAGGTCTGACGGAGTCAGGTCCCGCCACTGCGTCAGCAGTAGCCTGGCTGCCGTGATCATGGTGAATGTTTTGCCCGAGCCCTGTGTGTGCCACACCAGGCCTGTCGCTTTGCGCTTATCTGCGCATCTTCCCAGGATTCGTTCAACCGCGCGCGTTTGATGCTGACGAAGAACCGTTTTCAGTAACTCATCATCTTTGTAGAAGAAGAGAATCCACTCCTTGAGCATCGTCAGGAAGCGTTCCCGATTGAAGAACGCCTTCACCTTCTTCTCGTAGTGTCCAGGCTCTTCATCTCGCCAGTTGAATAGGTTCTTCCGGTCGAGATTCCATGTCGCGCCGTAATAGAAGTCGATCAGGTGTGTAATGTCGAAGACCTGCGGTGCGGTCAGCATTTCCGGGGTCTCATGGTGATACTCGCGAATCTGCGTGAGCCCTTCCTCAATGCCTTTCGCTTTCGTCGCGTTCTTGGTTTCGACAATCGCAACCGGGATGCCGTTGATCAGAAACATCACGTCCGCGCGGTTGGTTTCCTGTCCGTTCGTGTACTGCCACTCGTCCGTGACTTGAAAGACATTGCGCCCCACGGTCTCGAAGTCGACCACCGTCACATTCCGCTCGCGTTTCTCGCTCGGGTCATAGACGGTCTGCTCTCCGCGCAGCCAAGCCAGGATTTCGGCGTTGCCCTCGATCGTGTTGCGGACCGTCTCGACTCGGCGAACGACTTCCCGGGCGCTGTCCTCTGTGAGTAGGCCGGGGTTCAGTTCAAGCAGCTTCTCCTCAAGTGTCCGACCGAAGAGCAGACCTCCCTCGCCCTTTCGAAATGCCACTGCCTCTGAAGGCGACACGTATGTCCAACCCGCTGCCTCGGCATAGGCTATTAACGGAGCCTGAACGGCGCTCTCTTCGGTGGGTTTCTTCACAGCAACGGCCTTCCCATTGCGTCCTTCATCTCGTTGAGGTCAGTCAGTCGGGCCTCGACCTCGTAGTCCTCGCAGTCCTTTGCGCTGTGCAGTATCTCGAAATCCTGAAGCCAGTTGGAGACGAACTCGACTCCTTCGAATGCGCCTGTCTCTTCGGCCTTGGCCGGTCTGTATGTCTCTTGGTCGTTCAGAACGCTCAACAGCTCAATGCAATAAGCAGAGAGCTCTTCTCGGCTGAACGTGTTCTCAATGAACAGAATCTCAAGGGCGCTCATGGCCGCACCGCGTGTGAACTCATAGAGCGTCGGGTCCTCGATCAACTGCTTGAGTTCATCAATACGCCCGTCACACGTGCGAGCCAGCATGTGTTGGAGGCTCTGAGTCAGAATATCACCCATCACATGATCGACGATCACATGCGGCAACCGTGCTATACGTACGTACAGCGGAAACGCCTTCGCACACCGCATCTCCGCACAGAGATGAATCGCATACAAGAACAGCGCATCGTCATCATCGGCCAATGGATCAGCCAGCTTAGCCTCAATCTCCGCCAGCAAAACCGGCTCCGCCTCATCCCAATGCTCCCGGACATAGTCCAACGCCTCAGAAGGCACCTTGGATGTGAATGGGCGGAGCGCGTCAATGGCTTCGGTGTTGGTTATGGGGGAGGCTTCTCTGTCGGGCTCGTCCGATGTGTCCGACCGGTCTGACCTGCTCATGCTTCCACCTCCTTCACGTCGATATCCAGGTCGGCGACGCGGATGTCGCCGGTCATTAGCTTGTTGAGCGTTGTCTTGAAGAGGGCTTGGAGGGTGGCTTTCTTGGATTTGTGGACACATTCCTTCTGTTCGAGCTGATGTAGCGTTGCCGCAATCTGTGCCTGTTCGCCATCTGAAGCCAAGGGGATCGAGAACGCAGCGAGAGTCTCGCTGATGAGCGTACGAGTGCCATGAGCAGAACGTCCGACTTTCCGAAGAAGGAGTCGTTTGAAGGCCTGAAGCGCGTACAGCAGATACTCGGGGTTGCAGGACCCGTCAGAAATCATGGCTTTCGTGTCTTGGTTGAAGGCCATAGGCGTCTCGATAAGCGCGACTGGCACATCTTTCGCTAGGATCATGCCGCGAACCACGACAAGAATGGCGTGCTGTGGTGCGAGGCAACTGCCTACGGCTAGCCCCTCCTCAGAAATGTGGTCTATCGCATCCCTGAGCCGTGGTCTCTTCATGTCCTTTGGAGATGCCCATGGTATGTTGCCATGCCAGAAGTCCGCACGTGACTTCCGCGGCGTGCCGCCGCTGAGGAATGAGCAGAAACTGCTCAATGGCACCACATCCCAACTCTCCGGGATCTCTCCAATCTCGGTTATCTTGGTCTTCTCGTCACGAAGGCCGTGGGTGAAGAGATGTTGCATGGTGGACTTCTTGAGGTCGCGGAGGGATTGGATGATCTTGTCCTGCGTTTCGATTGCCCGCTGGATCTTCAACAGGACGGCTGCGATCTTCTTCTGCTCGGGGAGGGGGGGGAGGGAGATCCTGGCCTTGTGCACGACGTTGCGGTTCAGCGTAGGGACACTCACTCCGGCAGCGTACTTGGTGAAGTCGAAGTTCTGGCAGAAGAACTCGACGAAACGAGGGTTGTTGCCGTGGAAATCCTCAACGTAGAGTGTAGTGTTAAGTGGCCAATGGGGGCCGTTGACGTAGTAGCTCTTGCCTGCTGAGCCGCTGCGCCCGACCATGACGCCCGGTGTGCTGAACTTTGCCTCCCCGTGGTAGCCGACGACACCATTCGCACCGATCACGGGTACGTCTCCCTCGGTTCGTTGTGATCTCGGGAGATCATAACCCCTGTGAAGGGAGGCAAACTGCCCGAAAGTAGTGTTGTTCCACCCCGTCGTCATTTTACGCCCTCTTCGTCGGACCGGTCGGACTTGTCCGACTGGTCTGACTGCCCTTCACCTTCACCGGTGTCTCGCCTTGTTGCGTATCTCTCCCGCATCTCGCGTACCAGCATCCCCGTTCTGCTGTCATCTTCGGGGCAGCCGCTCTTGGCGATTTCGCGTTCGAGGAAGTGTTGCATGTCGGCTTTGGCGGGGAGGGCGAGCTGGTATTTGGAAACGAAGAGCTGGTTGTCGATGCCTGCGAGGGCGTATTCGACGAGGGCGTGGTCTTTCTGGGTGCAGAGGAGGATGCCGATGGGCGGGCTGTCGCCATCGGCCATCATGTTCTTGCGATACCAGCTTACGTAGGTGTTGAGCTGGCCGATGTTCTCGTGGGAGAAGTCCTCGATCTTCAGGTCGATTAGGACATGACACTTGAGGACGCGGTGATAGAAAACCAAGTCAACAAATCCATAGGTGTCGCCGATCAAGATACGCTTCTGGCGGGCCTCAAAACAGAAGCCGTGTCCGAGTTCCAGGAGAAACGCCTGAAGTTTGTCGGTCAGCGCATCTTCCAGAGCCGACTCGGCCATGACTTCGCTGGATTTGATGCCGAGAAACTCGAAGACATAGGGATCGCGAATGGAGAGCCTTGCTTCCGATAGCTCGGTGTCGGTATGGGCCAGCTCGGAGAGCTTCTTCTTGTCTGTGGATAGCCCTGAACGCTCGTAGTACAAGCTGGCAATCTGCCGTTTCAGCTCGCGGACCGACCAGTTGCCGCGGATACACTCGAGCTCGTAGAAGGCGCGTTTGGTTTCGTCGTCGATGGCTGTGAGCAGCTTGAACTTGCTGTAAGACAGGTCTGAAATGAGCCTTTGAGGGGGAAGCGCGAATTGTGCCGACACTGTCGGCACTTTCTTGTCGGCCTCCTTAACGTGTTCTGGTAGAAGCGTTTGGAATTGTGTCGACACTGTACCCACAATCTGCGGGTACGTGCGATAGAATTTGAGATAGTCGTAGAGTTGTCGGCGGTTGCAGTTGCTGGCACTCGTCAAGCGGGCGGCCAAGTCGCGTAGCAGGTCTTCGCCATATTCTGCCCGATCTGAGCCATGGAGTTCGTACTCGGCAATGTAGCAACCGATGAGCCAGTTCCGCGCGGTCAGGCTGATGTTCACGGCCCGGCCAGCATGACTCTTGAGGGCGGTGTGGACGTGCTCGACGGAGGAGACGAGCCGATTGAATGTGGTGCTCATGACTCACCTCCAACCCACTTATCACCGATGCAGTCGACCGGTTTGTCTTGGTCGCGCAACGCTGCGAGCTTGTCGGACATGTCTGACTTGTCCGACGATTCAACACCAAACCCCATCTGTGCGAAAATCACTTTCAGTTCGGCGTCCAGCTTCTGGGCCTGCTCTTCCAGGCCGCCTTTGCCCCACAGCTCTTCGAGAACTTCGGGGATTGGGCGATACTCCTCTTGCTCGCTCGTATCCACGTAGCGGGAGGGGGAGAGGTTGTAATCGTTCTCGGCCGCTTTCTTGTTTGTGATGACTTGCACGAACCGCTCGACATCCTGTCCCTTGATGAAGGCTTGGGCAATCTTCTTGATACTGTCTTCGGGGATGTAGTTCTTTGGGCGGCCTTTCTTGAACTCCTGGCTGGCGTTGACGAGGACGATTTGGCCCTGTCGCTGCGGCAGTTTGTTGCGGTTGAGGAGGACGATGATGCCGGCTGCTGTCGTATTGTAGAACAAGTTGTCCGGCAACAGAATGACACCTTCGATCAAATCGTGATCGACGAACCACTTACGGATGGTCTTCTCCTTGTCCTCGTTGCGGCTGCCGCTGCCGCGCGTTACGGCACCGGTGTCGAGGACGACGGCGGCCCGGCCCGTGTCCTTGAGCGAGGTGAGGGTATGTTGGAGCCATGCCCAGTCGGCTTTGCCGGAGCTGACGCCGCCGTGTTCTTCGAAACGGCCGAAATCGTCCTTCTCGTAGACGGATGCATCGAACGGCTGGTTCCACATGGGATTGGCTACGACGATGTCGAAGGTCTGCAGGCTGCCGTCGGATTTCTTGAACTTCGGGTTGGTCATCGAGTTGCCGCGGACGATCTCGCCTTCCATGTCGTGGATGACCATATTCATCCGGCCGATAGCATAGCTGGAGCCCGTCAGCTCTTGGCCGTAGAGTTTGAGCGGCTTGCTGGCTTTCAGCTCACGCTCCATCAGCGCGAGTTCGCACTTGATGAGGAGCCCTGCGGAACCGCAGGCGTAGTCGTGTACCTCTTCGCCCTGGGCTGGGCGGACCATGTAGGCCATCAGCCATCCGACCTCCGTCGGCGTGAAGAACTCGCCGGCGCTCTGGCCCTGTCCCTCCGCAAACTTGCGGAGAAGATACTCATAGCATCTGCCCAGAAAGTCCGGTTCGACGTCGTAGAGGCCGAGGCGGTACCTGGCATCAGAGAGCGTTTCAATGATTCCGGACAGCGCCGCATCGCTGATCTCTCGCTCGCCATTGCGCGTTTCGTTGAAGTCGACGATATCGATGACACCGCTGAGGTCTTTGCGACGGTCGTCGGCGTTTGCTTTTACGATAGTTCGCATGGTGGTGGTGAGTTGCTCGCCCAGGGACTTAGGCTTCCGCTCCTCGGGCCAGTCGAGCTGCTTGCGTCCGCTCACAACGTTCCAGCGGGCTTCCGGCGGTATGTAGAACCGGACGAGGCTGGGATCGGCCTCGATAATGGAAAGGGCGGTCTCGCGGTCGCCGTAGGTCTCTGACAGTCGTTCGACTTCATCATCGAAGACATCGGAGAGTCGCTTCACGAAGACAAGGGGGAGGATGTAGTCCTTGAACTTCGGTGCGTCTTTCTCGCCCCTGATAGAGCAGGCGGCACTCCACAGCATCTGCTCCATGGACTTGGTGGTGAGAATGTCGCGCCTTGATGCGCGTTTACGGCGTCGCGTGATTGGAGGCTTCTTGGCGGTCATGTCGGACGTGTCTGACAAGTCCGACTCAGACAGGCCGACCTCATCGACGAGCTCAGAAATCGCGCGCTTCGCCTTGCCGCGTGGCGTGCTTCGCTGATTCTCCCAGCGGTTGAGCGTTGAGAATGCCACGCCCAGTTTGGCTGCAAGCTCTTCCTGGCTCATATCCAGCGTTACTCTTAACTGCTTGAGAATCTCTGGTATTGCTCTATCATCCATGAAGTAGTCCTTTCAGAAACGATGTGCATAATGCTATAGCGTTTATAGCGTTGTCAAGTAGGTTTCTAGAAAGATCTTGGCCAATGACGTTTGACAGATATGTACACTATGGGCCAGAAAGGAAGCATGACGCGCGAAGCGATTGAACGGTTGGGGTTGGTTATTGTTGGGGACGAAATCCTCAATGGGCGACGGCAGGACAAGCACTTCCAGTACACGATGGATTTGTGTGCGGAGTGGAACGCCGGGTTGGCCTACACGCTCGTGCTACCTGACAACCTCGATGTGTTGGTGACGCACTTCAAGTGGGCGATGGCGCAGCCCTATCCCTTCTTTTCCTGCGGTGGGATAGGGTCGACGCCCGATGATGTGACACGGCAGGCTGCGGCTGCCGCGGCGGGGATAGAGCTGGAGCAGAACGCGGAAGCACGCCGGATACTGATTGAGCGCTACGGCGAGGAAGCCACGGAGCCGCGGCTGCGGATGGTGACATTCCCTGTCGGCTGCACGCTTGTGCCCAACCCGGTTAACCAAGTGCCCGGTTTTGGTGTTGCCAACGGCTACTTTCTTCCCGGCTTTCCCTCCATGGCGGCCCCCATGATGCGTTGGATTCTCGAGAACCACTATGAGGTAGGAGACGAAAAGCAGCGTCGTACGATGACGCTGCCAAACGCGCGTGAGGCGGATCTGGCCGACCTGATGGATGCGTTTGTGACCGACTACCCCAGCGTTGCGTTTTCGAGTCTGCCTCAGTACACCGATGCGGGACCTCGTGTGATTCTGAGCATCAGCGCCCTGCCCGCAATGGTTGAGAAAGCGTATGGCGACCTCAAGCAACGGTTGATCCGGGCCGGGGTGGCATTTGAGGAGGATGCGCCATGATGGGCAGTCCATTGAAATTCTGGCGACTGGACGTGTTATTCGCCGGCGCGATGCTTGCCGTATCTGTGCATGGTGCACCCGTGATCCTCGTCCAAGGCACCAGTTCCACACCCAATGAGGCGGAACGCGACTATGCCGCCGCTGTCACACGACGCATCGATGGCTGGCTGGCAGACCTGGGCATTCCACACCGGGTGGTTAACGACGAGCAGCTTTCGAATAAAACGCTTCGAAACGCGCGCGTGGCCATGCTGACCTATAATCCCAAGCTGCCCGACAAGGAGTTTGCCGTGCTCCAGGCGTTTGTCAAACGTGGCGGGCGCCTTGTGGTGTTCTACTCTGCCGATGCACGCCTTGCCCGTCTGATGGGGATCAAGCTCGGAGAGTATCGGGCCGATCCGACAG
Organism: uncultured Victivallales bacterium; assembly: GCA_964345005.1. GTDB lineage: Bacteria > Verrucomicrobiota > Kiritimatiellia > UBA8416 > JABMPJ01 > JABMPJ01. The sequence goes on from CAYFPQ010000028.1 coordinate 20,370, forward strand.
CATTACGCTGGACACGTATGCGGTTTGTCGAGAAGGCGCTTCCTGGTGCGCCGCCGACGGTCTACCAGCGCTCGCGCAACATCCGCACCGTCAAGCCGCGTTGGAAACGTGGTAGAATCGTGGCCTACTGGGAAGACATCGGAGGGAAGCGACGCGATCCGGCCTGGGTGCAGACTTCTGCGGGCTTCTGGATGACTCACGTGCTCTTGGATGACGGCGATACTTGGCGCAAGCAGCAGCTCTTGGTGTCGATTCTCGGCCACCTTGACCCGGAAGTCTGGCCGATTGCCGCTCGTGCCGCGCTTAAGCATGCCGAAACAGTTGGAACGTTCGGTTCCTACGTTGAGACGGAACGCGTCATACGATCGCGCGCACCGCGCACCGGTAGCGCCGCAAAGGTGGCGGCTATGCTGGCGACCGCCCGCCAGGCGCGCACGCGATTGGAAACGCTCGCGCGTAACCAGCAGTACGCCGCGGCTGTGTCGCAGTCTGACGTGCTGTATCGCCATCTCATGCAGGCCTACGCGGCAACGTTTAAGAAGAATGGACAGAAAATACGGGGCGTGTGGGACCATTCATCGCTTGGGCTTCACCCCGGCGACTGGCGGCGTACGTGCAGGGAGCTCGATTCGTACGGCATTAGAGACATTTTCGTGAACGCGCTCTGGGCAGGCTTGGCGGTCTACCCGAGCGATGTGTTGCCCGTATCCGATATTACCGCAACCTACGGCGATCCGCTCAAGGATGTAGTCACCGAAGCTCACGCTCAGGGACTCAAGGTCCATCTGTGGAAGGTGTGCTGGAATCTGTACAAGGCGCCCGAATCATTCATCGACGACTTGCGCAAAGCCGGGCGCTTGCAGCTCAGCGACGAAGGCGCCGAGCTGCCGTGGCTCTGTCCTTCAAGTCCCGACAACCTTCGGCAGGAGAAGGATGGCTTGCGCGAGGCGCTCAAACGGTACCCGATTGACGGGATACACCTCGACTACGTTCGTTATCCCGGCTCGCACGCCTGCTACTGCGATGGATGCCGCAAGCGCTTTGAAAGCCATCTGGGACGCCGCGTGGCTCAGTGGCCCAAAGATGCACGGGAAGGCAAGGATGTCGAGGTGTTTACTCGCTGGCGGTGCGCGCAGATCACGCGTCTGGTTCGCGACGTCAGCACACTGGCGCGCAGGATACGTCCGGGCATTCGTATCTCCGCTGCCGTGTACGGCAAGTATCCAAGTTGCCGGAATAGTGTAGCGCAGGATTGGCCAGGGTGGGTGAACGAGGGGTTGCTCGACTTCATCGTGCCGATGAACTACACGGAGAGCTGGGATTTCTATGTTGAGCTGCTGGATAGTCAGACTTCACTGATCAAGGATGTTACCCGTCTCTGTTCCGGTATCGGCGTGACGGCGTCGAACAGTCGATTGGGTGTTCCGGCTGTGTTGCGGCAGATCGAGGAGGTGCAGAAGCGCGGAGCCTCCGGGTTTGTATTGTTCTCGCTCAACGAGATTCTCTCCCGCGAGATTTTGCCATTCCTGCAGTTGGAGTAACTGGCTTCTTTCTTCCTGTGGCTGCTTCACGTAGACAGAGGCGGTGATCTTTCTGTCCGGTAATCGATGATGAAAAAGTATATTTCAGTGGCGGCAGCCATCCTGTTGCAGCTTTGCCTTGGTGGTATTTATGCGTGGAGCGCTTTCGTGCCGTCCTTGCAGCAGGTCTATGGATTGACCTCCGGGCAAACCCAAGTGGTGTTCGGTTTCACGATTTGTTTCTTCGTTCTTTTCATGATTCCTGCCGGTCGAACGCTGGATCGGCGAGGACCACGGCTCCTGGTGCTTGTCTCGGCGCTACTCTTGTACGCCGGTTATACGGTCGCCGGCCTGTTCGGCGCGAACTATGGCGTCTTGCTTTTCGCCTATACGATGCTGGTTGCACCTGCGATGTCGTGCGGTTATGTGTCCGCCATCGGTACGGGCATCAAATGGTTCCCCAAGCACAAGGGGCTTATCAGCGGTTTGACGGTTGCCGGTTACGGAGGCGGGGCCATTGTCCTGTCCGCCATTGCCGAAGCGCTGTTGGCGCATGGATGGGACGTGCTGGCGATATTTCGTGTTCTCGGCATTGCTTACGGTTCGGTGGTTCTGCTCTGCTCTCTGTTGATATTCTCGCCTGGCATATCTCACCATGACGACATCTCGCCCATCTCGATCCCGGCTCTGTTCCGCCGTCGCGAGTTCTGGGGACTGGCTGCCGGAATTCTCTGTGGGACGTTTCCCGGAGTGGTGATCATCGGGAATCTGAAACCCATAGGCATGGATATGGGGTTAACAGCGTTGGTGGCCGCGGCGGGAATAGGTGTGCTGTCCTTCGGTAACGCGCTCGGCCGGATCGTTTGGGGGCGGGTCAACGACCGTTACAACGAGAAACGCGTGGCTCAAGTTCTGTTTCTTGCGGTGGCGGCATCCGTCGTGCTCTTGCCGCTGTTCGGGGGCTCACGGATGGGGTTCCAGATTGCAGCTTTCTTCCTGGGGGCCGGTTACGGAGGATGTTTATCCCTCTATCCTGCTCAGACCGCTGCGATGTTCGGGCATGGGAATTTCGGTAAGGTGTACCCGCTCGTCATAACAGCTCACGGATTGGCGGCCGCTGTCGGCGCCAGCTTAGGGGGCTTTCTACGTGATCTCACGGGTACATTCTCACTGTCGTTCGTCATGGCATTCATGGTCGCCGCGCTTGGCCTATGTCTGTACACCTGGCTCTACCCATCAGGATCACAGACGGGACACATCCGTCAGCACTCAAGATGCTGAACGCCCTGTTGCTTCTCGGCTCCTCGACTGCGCCTCCCGACGCCTTCGCCCTCCACATAACGCTTGTATTCGGTTCGCGCCTTCGCTAAGAACCGCCCATTCGATCATTCCGTTACCTTCATAGGAGCAGCACCATGTCGGATCTCGGTTACAGCGACACTCCCCTCATCCCCGGAACCAGTTGGCATGTGCATGATGGTGAACGTCCTCAGCCCCCCATAGTGACACCTTCATCCGAAAACGGCTCTCCGCCATCGGATGCCATCGTACTGTTTGACGGTACCTCGCTCGACGCCTGGATGGCGGCGGACGGGTCCGATCAACCCGCGGGATGGAAGGTGGAGAACGGATACATGGAAGTCGTGCCTGGCACCGGTGATATCATGTCGATGGCCATGTTCGGGAGTTGTCAGCTTCATCTTGAATGGGCGGCACCTGAAGTCGTCAAGGGCGATGGCCAGGGGCGCGGCAACAGCGGTGTGTTCCTGATGGAGCTCTACGAGATCCAGGTGCTCGACGGTTATCAGAACCCTACCTATCCGGACGGCAATACCGGAGGTATCTACGGACAGTGTCCCCCGCTGGTGAATGCCTGTCGCGAACCCGGCCGCTGGCAGTGCTACGACATCATCTGGGAAGCCCCCGCATTCAATGGCGAGGAACTCGCAAGCCCGGCGCGCATCACGGTCTTCCAGAACGGTATTCTGCTCCACCACGCCAAGGAGCTGCAGGGACCGACCCAACATTGTGAGACGACTCAGTACACGCCGCACGAGCCTGAGAAGTCATTGAAGCTTCAGGACCACGGCGACCTGGTTCGTTTTCGCAATATCTGGTATCGCCCGCTAACGGACTATGACCAGGCGTAGGGCAGGCACACTTTTTTGCTTGTTCCTCATGCCCCGGCAGGGCATTATCCGTCCCTCATTTTGATCTTGAGGCGGGGTACTCCCGCATAGCGGTCTGCCTCTGGCAGAAAGTGGACAACGAGGGCAGGCTGCGACTGAGCTTTGACAATCTAAACCCTTGGCGGGGTACTCAAGTGGACAACGAGGGCAGACTGTAAATCTGCTGGCTACGCCTTCTGAGGTTCGAATCCTCACCCCGCCACCATTTTCTGAGCCCCGGGCAACCGGGGTTCTTCCTGTTTCAGGCGGGAAAAAGGAATTGCGCTTCGGTGGTCAGCGGCTACCATATGGGCTCTTCTGAACGCGAAGTAGCTGGAGGAATTCGCTATGAAGTATGTGTGCAACGCGTGTGGCTACATCTACGATCCCGAGCTCGGCGATCCGGATGGTGGTGTCGCACCGGGAACGGCTTTTGAAGACATTCCCGATGACTGGGTTTGCCCGGACTGTGGTGTGGGTAAAGAAGATTTTACGGCCGAGGATTAAGCCTTAGCCGTTATAACGCCAGCTTAGCTCAGTTGGCAGAGCAGCTGATTTGTAATCAGCAGGTCCTCGGTTCGAGCCCGAGAGCTGGCTTTTCTCTGGGGGGCAATGACAGTCCTCTCCAAATATGTGCGCAAGCAGTTGCCGATGACACGGGTACTGCTGGCGCTCTTGCCTGTTGCGCTCTCATCCATCTACTTCTTCGGCTGGCGCGTACTCCTGCTGCTGGTCGCTGTCAATGCCGCGGCTTTCGTGGCTGAGTACTCCTTTACACGGCGCTGGAAGCAACCCGCCTCGGCCGCTGTCTTTGTCTCCGGCGTGCTCTACACACTGTCTCTGCCTCCCCGTCTGCCGATCTGGATGGCCGTGCTGGGCATTGTCTTTGCCATCGTCTTTGGGAAGATGGTGTTCGGTGGGTTCGGCAAGAACGTCTTCAATCCAGCCCTGACAGGTCGCGCCTTCATCTATATTTCGTTTGGGCGCCAGATGACCGGCGAATGGTACGGACCGATTCAAGGAGTCCTTGGCGGCTTTGGCGCCTATGCCACGGATGCGGTCACGCACGCCACGCCGGGTATGACGCTCAAGGCGGGCGAGGCTGTACCGTTGCTCAAACTCGTGCTCGGCAACACGGCGGGTGTGACGGGTGGGACGAGTGCCATCCTTGTTTTGCTGGGCGGGATCTACATTGTGTGGAAGAAGGCCGCCAACTATCGCATCGTGGTGGGTGGTTTCGCGGGCTATCTGGTTATGCAGACGGTTCTCTGGACCGCGGGCTACGCCGGAGTGGCCTCGCCGTTGCACGCCCTGTTTGCGGGAAGCATCCTCTTCGGTGTCTTCTTCTATGCAACAGACCCGGTTTCGGGGCCCATCACGCAGCAAGGGCGCTGGATATACGGGACGTTTATTGGCGTGATGAGTGCGGTGATCACCGTCTTCTCGGCCTGGCCCGCCGGTACGATGTTCGCCATTTTGCTGGCTAACATGTTTACGCCTATCATGGATCATGCCATTAAGGCCGGGCAGTCAAAGAGATCATGAGTAACGGTTCGTCCAAGTGGAGAATGCGCCTGTTCACCGTGGGCTTCATGTTCCTGGTGACCTTCGTCTGTATCTCGGTGGTGGCGGGCGTACACCTGGGTAGCCATGAACGCGTGGTCCGCAACGAGACGCTCTACGAGAAGCGTGGCATCATGGCGGCGGCGGGACTCGACGTGCCGGACGATGGTGGTTCCGTATTGAACTGGTACGAGCGTTGCGTCACTCCGGTGCCGGACGCCGAGAACCCCGTGTGTTTCGAGGTGCGCGAGGCAGGGGGGGGCAAACAGCGTTCCGTCGTCTTCACCCGCGAGGGCGCGGGGCTGTGGGGCACCATTCGCGCCGTGGTGGGGGTGGATCCAGCTCTGAAGCGCTGCACGGGCATTGCGTTCGTTGCGCAGAACGAAACACCGGGATTGGGAGCGCGTATCATGGAAGCCTGGTACCGCGAACACATCAAGGGCAAGACGGGTGGACTCGCCCTGGTAGGAGAGAAGTCGGGCTCGACCAACCCAACAGATTTGGACGCCATCACCGGCGCGACGATTACCTCAACGGCCGTACGAGATATCCTTAACATGTTGATCGAAGAAGCACCCGAGCTGGTGAAATCCGCAAGGACAGTGAACGATGCCGCCATCCGGTAAGACAAAGCGAGTCATCCTGGGGAATCTGGGTAGTGATAACCCGGTGTTTGCACAGGTGCTTGGAATCTGCTCGACGCTCGCGGTGACGAACTCGGTCGAGAACACGGTCGTGATGTGTTTGGGACTGATCTTCACGCTCTCGTTGTCTAACCTGACCGTGTCGCTCCTGCGGCGCTGGATGCCGGCCCGGATTCGCATGATGGTCGAAGTGCTCATCATCGCGACTTACGTCATCATCGTCGACATTGTGCTGAAAGCCTATTATCCGGACATCTGGCGCCAACTCGGGCCCTATGTTGGGTTGATCATCACCAATTGCATCATCATGGGGCGCGCCGAGGCCTTTGCTCTGACCAACCCGCCCGGGCTATCATTCATTGACGGTCTCTCCGCCGGAGCGGGCTACTCCTATGTGTTGCTGGTCATTGCCGTGTTCCGCGAGCTGCTCGGCTCCGGTTCGTTCTGGGGCGTGCAGCTTCTGGGTGATTGGTGCGAGAACTGGGCCATCATGGTTATGGCACCGGGGGCGTTCTTCATGTTGGCGCTCTTTATCTGGATCGTTAAGGGGCTGATCCTCAAGCCCGAAGACAATGGGAAGGGGGGCAAGTGACCGGGATGGCTACAGTACTGGGTGTGCTTTTCGCTGCGGTGTTCACGAACAACATTCTGCTGACGAATTACCTTGGCATGTGCTCGTTCCTTGGTGCTTCGCGAGAAGTGAAGACATCGCTGGGACTGGGTGCGGCCGTGATCTTTGTTCTGACCTGCACCAGCGCGCTGAACTGGCTCTGCTACAACTACATCCTGATCCCGCTGGAGCTGGAGTACTTGCGTTTCATCGTCTTCATCGTAGTGATCGCAGCTTTCGTACAGGTCGTGGAGATGATTATCGAACGTGTCTCTGAACGGCTCTATGCGGCACTGGGTATCTTCTTGCCGCTGATCACGGTGAACTGCGCGATCCTGGGTGTCAGCCTTTTCATGGTTATCCGTGAGTACACGCTGGCCGAATCTTTCGGCTATGGACTCGGAAGCGGGATCGGATGGATGCTGGCCATATTGGCAATGGCAGGCATCCGCGAGAAGATGGTGAAGTCCAAGGTGCCGGTCGGGCTGGAGGGCGCCGGCATCACGCTCATTATCGCCGGCATTATGGCGCTGGCGTTCATGGGCTTCAACGGGATGGTGACCCTCCAGTAGGAGGGGAATGACGAATGACGAGATACCCAAGCCCGAAAGAAGCACGAATGACGAATGGCGAACACACGTGTTCTTCGTGCTTCGTGCTTCTGGCTTCATTCGTACTTGGGGGTTTCGTCATTAGGGTTTCACCATGCTAGGTGCCTTCTTCATAGCTGTTGGAACGATGTGTGCGATTACCTCGCTGCTGGCTGTGGTGATGGTGATCGCGGATGCGACAATCGCCAACTATGGTGAGGTCACGGTTACGATCAACGATGAGCAGGAACTCACCGTCGAAGGCGGACGCTCACTGCTCAGCACGTTGAAGGACGAAGAAGTCTTCATTCCCTCCGCCTGTGGTGGCCGTGGTTCTTGCGGGCTCTGTAAGCTCAAGGTACTGGAGGGTGTCGGCGATCCGCTGCCGACCGAAACACCGTGGCTGTCACCCGAGGAACTGTCGGACCGGGTACGGCTCTCCTGCCAGATCAAAGTGAAGAGCGATATGCGGATCGAGGTGCCGGAGGAGCTGTTCAATGTCAAGCAGTACCAGGCCGAAGTCTCCTCATTGCGCGACCTGACGCATGATATCAAGGAGGTCCGTCTCAAGCTGCACGATCCGACCGAGATCGACTTCCGCGCCGGTCAGTTTATCCAGTTCGAGGTGCCGGCTTACGCGTTGACCGACGAACCGGTCTACCGCGCCTATTCCATGGCCTCGAGTCCGGCGGCTCCGGGTGAGCTGGAACTGGAGGTCCGTTACGTGCCGAATGGCATCTGCACCACCTATGTGCATCAGCACCTCGCCATCGGTGATCTCATCACGATCAATGGTCCGTACGGCGATTTCTTCCTGCGCGACACGGAGCGGGACATCATCTTCATTGCCGGGGGATCGGGTATGGCGCCGATCAAGTCGATCCTCCATGAGATGGAGCGGACGCGTAACCCGCGCAAGGCGCGTTACTTCTTTGGAGCTCGTTCCAAGCGAGATCTGTTCCTGGTAGACGAGATGAGAGCGCTGGAAAACTCGCTGGTCGATTTCAAGTTTGTTCCCGGGCTGTCCGAGCCTGCACCGGAAGACGCGTGGGAGGGAGAGACCGGCCTTATTACGGAGATAGTGGGACGACACGTGGATGACGCATCGGAAATGGAGGCCTACTTGTGCGGTAGTCCCCTCATGATTGACGCATGTGTGGAGGTTCTGATGGAGAAGGGGATGCCGGAGGAGCGGATCTACTTCGACAAGTTTGCGTAGGAAACGCGGCCCGCTCGGAGAGCGGGCCCTACCTTACCCTTGGTGTAGATAGATCATTGGCCAGGTAGGGCGAGCTCTCCGAGCGAGCCGATGGGCAGAGAGGAGATGTAGAATGATTCAGTCACCCGAGATGGACCGAATCCAGGCGCAGATGCGGCCCGGAGTGATTACGCAGGACGGGTTCCTCGGAACGGACCACCGCAGCCTCCAGGAAGTGCTCGACCATGACGATGCGACCGTACGGCGCCTCAATCTGACGCACAAGGCCATTGCTGCGCGGATGTGCGAACTGCGTGATGAAGGCGAGAAGGGACTGGGAGAACCGATTGCGGTGCCTCCCCACTTTGAAATCCGGGTTGATAGTGTCCGCGGTAAGCTCCCGTGTCCCTTCCTGGGGGGCAGGATTGTCCAGAAGCTCAACACGACCGTGCTCAATACGCGCCTGGATCGCCAGGTCACCTACACCGATCTCAACATCCACATGATCGAGACGCATGGCTTCTACGAGGGGAACGGGTCGCCGTTCCGGACATCGCCGGAGGAGCTGGTGGAGATCCTGGAGGTGGAGGCATCCTGACGGATGCCGACTATAGGCTGCAGGCTGCTGAAACCTACAGCCTACAGCCTAAACTGCTACGGCCTGCGCGCGTTCCGCAGGAACGCGCCTAGTGTCGCGTCAACCCAGTAACGTTAGGTAATCTGTCATTCCGAGCGAAGTCGAGGAATCTCAGACGTTACTGGTTTACAAGAGATCCCTCGACAAGCTTCGGGATGACAAGGAAATGCGTTTACGTATCTTTTCAAGCGTGACACGACACTAGACTTCGACCTCTGCCATCCAGTTGCCGTGCTGGTTGCAGTTCTCGACCGCGGTGACGGTACCCTTGGGGTCGTTCAAGTGAAGGGCTGCGCCGGGGTTACAGGCGCCCGGAGAGAGCCAGACGCGCGAGATGAACTTGTAGTTCACGTAATAGTCGATGCAACGGATGAAGTGTTCCTCGGTCATCACGTGAAGGATCTCACCGACGCGCACGTGCACGTCCGTGCAGCATTGGTTCGGAACCAGGCCGCATTCTTTCACCACGACGATCTGCGGGATATGCTTCTTCTCCGCTTCCGTCAGGTTGGCTGGATCGGCCGGCTTCTTGATGGCGTCGGGGTTCTCGCTGAAGGCTTCCTGCTTCGAACGGCAGACAAGACAGACCTCCGGGGCTTCGTTGAACTCGATGTGTCCGCAGACACTGCATTCAAACGTTTTCATTCTCTGTTTCTCCTTTCGGGGAATGGCTTCCCCGCATGTTGTTTTCACGGTTGACGATACCGATCATGGCGCGCTCGGGCCGCGATTGCAAGCCTTACGCCACAGTTTTCGCGACCAGGAAATGGCGAGCAGGGCGAGAAGAATGGCGGCCGCAATACTCCGCCATGGTGGGGCGGCATGGGTCATACTCGTTGTGATGTCCACGCGCAGGAGCGTAGCGGGCACGCAGGTATCCATGAGGATGCCCGAACCCAGGGCAGTGAGGGCCACGGAGACGAGAAATGCTATGCCGGCGCGGGTACCAAACATACGCCAGATCGTGGTAATGGCCGCGGCGTTGGTGGCGGGTCC
>CAYFPQ010000028.1:30305-38757 GCA_964345005.1 uncultured Victivallales bacterium
AGGAATACAAGGGCCGCGCCGGGGGAAACGCCCTTCACAATCATGGCCGCCGCGATGGGGATCGAGGCCGTTGCACAGACGTAGATCGGAATCCCCAACGCCAGCATCAGCAGCATGGCTGGAAGCCCTTCGCCGATATGCTCGGTGAAGAGTGACTCGGGGACGAAAGCCGAGATGAGTCCCGCAATCACAAGACCCAGTAGAAGCGGGCCGCTCACATCGTTCACCAGTGTTCCAAAACCGTGCTTCATTGCGCGCGCGTGTACTGTTGGCCGGACTCACAAGATCGACGATGCCGCCACCGAGAACACCGCTGACAAAGGCACACAGTGTACGGAAGATTGCGAAGATGGGACCCATCAGGCTGATTGTGGCCAGCAGGCTGTCGACGCCTGTCTGTGGCGTTGAGATCAGGAAGGCCGACGTGGCGCCGTGTCCGGCCTTGTGACGGCGAAGCGAGGCCGCTACGGGAATTACGCTGCAGGAGCAGAGGGGAAGAGGTATCCCCAGTAGTGACGCCTTCATAATGGGCCAGATGCCTCGGCCGCCCAGATGGTTCTCGACCAGCCTGGGCGAGATGAACATAGAGAGAATGCCGGCCATGAAGAACCCGAACAGAAGGTACGGGCCCATCGCGGTGAGCGTATGCCAGGCAGCGTGTAACACATCCAGCACCATGACCTTCATTATACATGACAAGTGCCGCGTTCGACGATCTCAAAGCGATGAGCGGGTGCGGTCTCGGCGTAAGAAGAGCGAAGAGAAATGTCTTGCGCGAAGGAATGGATAGCGCTACGGTGCGCAACATGATGACAGGCAGCGTTTGATTTACGAAAGGATGCGAAGCCTGCCCAAATAATTGAATAACTGCTTCGGCAGTAGTTGCTCAACTCGAAAACGACCTTTTTCTATCACTACTGCAAGCCGACGCTAGTCGATGACGTGCTCCCCTGTGGGGCGCGGCTTCGGGAGCGGCTTGCAGTGGGGCTTGGTCGTCCCTCGAGTTGGGCGTGAACGGAGTTCGCGCCTTTTTTTGTGCCTCGGTTTTGTGTCGGACGCTGTAGGAGAATTCCTATACGGAATAACTGAAGAAGATGTGGACGTGTGTCCCTGGCAAAGCTACAGTCCACGACCAAGATAGGCTTGCGGGAAGATGGTAAGGGGAACGGCTGGCATGGTTATGAGCACAAAGAGGAAGTACGTCTGCACGAAATGCGGTCACCGGGCTCAGTGGAAACAATATGGTTTGTTCGTTTGCTGTCCCGAATGCGGAAGCGATTCAATTGCCTGTGCCGAGACGTGGGACCGCTTCGGCCCCGGATCGGCCAAGAAGGGTGAGCTGGAACAGACAGACAAAGTCGAGAGGTAACCAACCAAACAGACTGAGGCATGCGCCTGCGGTGATCCGCTTGGATCACAGCCGTGGAGTTCGGATAGAAGGAACGTGAAACTTCTCTGATTTTCCCGAGTGCCACGACCGCGATACTCGTGGTGATCCGCAGGCCAGTGCTTCAAACAGGAATGGAAACTGATGAGTTCACACATGAAGACAACAGCGCTACGGGTCATTGTACTGGTGGGCCTGGGCCTCGTGATGGGGGGGCTGCTGTACTGCCGTAAGGATGCGTCCTGCTCTGGCAAGGACCTTTCCTGCCAGCCTCCAGCAGCTCCTACAGCCTTTGAACAGGACGGCATCCTGCCCGCCTACACATTGGTGTCCGTACCGCAAGGCTCCGGCGAATCAACGGACATGATCACTACCAGTGTAGTCATATCGGGCGGCCTGAGCCGGAAGGGGATCAACCAGCTCATGCGGCGCTTGTACGTGACTGTCCGGAACGAGAATCCCCAGGCTCTCGGATATGCTGTCTACCTCTACGCGGACGAGGCCGCTGTGGCCACGGGACCAAGTGCTGCGTTAGCCAGCTATATACGCAAGGGGCAGAACCGTCCGCGTGTCTATTTCGATGAAGAGCACTTCGAGGCAGCCGCCATCCCAGATGCTGCTCCTGAACTCTTGAGCGAAGAGCAGCGCAAGACGGCCTATTACATGCTGAAACGGAGCCCTGCCGAAAGGGCCCAGGACGTTGAGGCATCTCTCATGGCTACCTACGGGCTGAGCAAAGACGATCTACAAGCCGTCCGCGAGGAAGGCGAACAGAAGAATTGGGGAGGAACACGTCCATCCCGGAGAGAGGAGAGCACATTGTGAAGAAACTGCTGATACTGACATCGGGCCGCCGACTCTCTGTGAGTCTGGCAGGTCTCTTTACCGTCGTGGTGCTATGCGCCGCTGTGGCCGCAAAGGTTGAGCAGATGCGCGAAGACGCATTGTCCCAATGGTACCAGGATACCGGCTTTGCCGATCCTGCTGCCCTGCTGAAGGATTTCAAGAATGCTCAAATGGACCTGATTCCACTTGTGCCTCCCGGAATGCCCTACGTGACATTCTCCGGGGGAATTCGCCAGGTCGTCTGGGAGAACTTCCCCAAGAAGTTCATCAACGGTCTCGTTGCAGAGGCGAAGGGAGAGGCGCTTGTCTATCCCGTTACGGTGTTCGAAGACGGCGAGACTCGTGAACGTGTATTTGTGAACGCCAAGGGTCGCGAGTTCTACTCTGTGCGAGCCGACAGCTACTACGATCCGACCTGGATTCTCAAGATTCGCATGCCCGATCTCTACGCGACCTACCGTACTACATCCGAGATGGACACACTCAAGTGGCAGTACGATCCCGCCCGGGTTGTCATGTCGTACAAACTCGCCGGTGCGGACGCCATCGCCGAGCTTGTCTCGGCACAGTCGGCAACGCCGGTTCCACTTGATCCGCCGATGATGCTGATGGGCGGCGGCCCGTCTATCACAAACATCCAGTTCACCGCTCTTGAGCGAGACAGCAACGGCTGGATGCAGGTTGAGATTTCCTATCCAACCGACTACACGAACCGGCTCGACATCTTCTCCGTTGATGGTGGCAGCGGACTGATCGACTTCTGGTGGGATCTGCGCGAGACCACCAACGTCAACACCTCCACGAACTTCATCACATGGACGGACACAACCATCAGCAATGCGACCGACGACGTGCGCTTCTACGCCGCGGCCAATGCCGACCTGAACAACGACACGGACCCGGATGATGATGATCTCACGTGGGGCAGGGAGCAGTTCCTCTACCACACGTCACCGACCAACAGCGATACGGATGCGGACGGTTACGACGATTACGAGGAAGTCATCGAGATGGGTACTGACCCGAACAATGATGACACTAATCCGCCCACCATCTTCATTGATCTGCCCTCGAACAACACGGAAAGGATCTGGCTGCCATGACTTACTTCCTGAATATAAGCACCATGAATCGTCTTCTTGGGGCGCTTGTAGTTCTGAGTCTCGCAACCACGACGTTGCAGTCTGCTCCCGTCGCAAAGGTCAACGTTTCTGCCGAAGCGATTGATGGTGGCTATTGGGAGTATGAGAGCTACAGTGAAACAGCCACCGACGGCCATGGTGAGTCAAAGTACTACGCTGCCATGGCCACCTGCGATGCAGCGCCTGATTATACCGATAGCGACACAGGTGTCTCATCGCAATGGCTTCAGATGACATGCTACAAGTTCTGGTATCCATCAGGGTACGTATTCTGGAAGGCGTGGTATTACGCTTGGGTTGACGTCGACCTACGTGACTACACGAACTCGTCAACACACAAGGCATGGATTCAGTGGACTGTAACGGAGAACATTCGCCATTCCTGGCCTTCCTACGAGGCAACCAATACATACGTCTACAGCCAGCCATTGCCCCTCAACTCAACAAGCACTGTGTACCAGGCTTTTGAACCACAGTGGTATAACTGGGCTCAGTTCCTGGACAGCGGTTCCGACTACACGATAGACTGGAACATAGCCGAACCCACCGTCTGGGTGGCGGAGAAGGACGCCGATATCCAGCCCGACCCAATCCGCCCCCAGGCAGGCATTGCGCGTACGAGAGACCCCATCAACACCATCAGCGGAAACGTGAGCTACGACACGACAGACATTGCCGTGCCGACTCCCGGCCTACCCTCGATCTTTGCACGCGCCTACAACAGCGCAGACGACCGCGATGGCCCCCTTGGCCCTCGCTGGTCGCACAGCTATCACTGGACGCTCAGCGAAACCAACACCGTTTTCGATGGTGAGACGAACACGTGGAAGGTGCTGCGTACCGGCGACGGTTCTGATCACCGCTTCGAGGTGAACGGCGGCAGCTACGAAGCCCCATTTGACCTTAACTGGTCTCTGGCCGACGCCACGCCGAGCGGATACACGCTGACCATCCCGCCTGCCATTGAATACAGTTTCACCAGCAACGGCATTCTCTCCGCGATTGAAGATGGTTCCGCCAATACCGTAACCATGACCTACTCCAACGGCACTGATCTTGTCGAAGCAGAGCACTCGAATGGGCTCTCGCTCGAATTCGGATACACCAGTGGCAATCTTACGTCTGTAAGTAGCCCGGACGCCGATCTCTCAATGAGTTTCGCCTACAACGGTAGTGGTGAACTGACCAACGCCACGCGCACTGTTGCAGGGCAAAGTCAGATCACAGCCTATTCATACGATACCGGCTCAAACCACCTCCTTACCGTTCGGACCAATCCGAACGGTGACGAGTTCGAGTATGCCTATGCGGCAGATGGCCGTGGCACGAACATGACCCTCAACACGAACTGGTACACGCACGCCGTTGCCTACAGCAACGACTGGAACCAGACCCACGTGACATATGAGCGGCGCGACACCAACCAAACATTCGTCTATCACATCAACCCCATCATCCAGCGCGTTACCGAGATCGCCGGCCCTCCGTCCGGCGTCGGCACTCGCTTCGAATACGACGACTATGGTAACGCCACGAACGAAGTCTTCTACGACGACAATCTCGACGAAGAACTGATCACGGTCCGGGCGTTCGACAGCGCCCACAACGTGACCAATGAAACCACAGGCTACGGGACCGCGTCAGACCACCTCTGGCATTACACCTGGCACACCAACTTGCAGGCGCTTACCTCGGTGACGGACCCGGAAGATAACAGTGTAGAGCATGACTACTCCGCCGCTGGCCTGTTGAGCGAGTCGCGCCAGTTCCCGACAGCGGGAACTACGCTCACCACATCATACGGCTACACGACGCACGGCCTGCTTGCCGCCGTTACCAACGCTAACGGCCATTCTGTGCAATTCGATCACGACGCCAACGGATACCTTGCGGAAGTCGATCCGCAGCTTGGCCCAACGATCACCTATTCCAACAGCGTCCTGGGGCACGTCGAGAAGGTCATACTGCCCGGCGAACTCGGCGACCGAATCACCGAGTTCAACGTCGATCCTCTCGGTCGAATTCTCGGCATCACGCATGCCGATGACACGACCGAAGGCATGACTTACGATTCGCTGGGCAACATGACCGCGCACACGAACACCGAAGATTCAGTAACAATGTTTGAGTACCTGCCTGCGCACAGACTCTCCAAGATCGTGCATACAGGCTGGGATGGCCTCACCATTACCAACCGGTTCAACTACGACCGGCAGTTCAACACGCTCGATATCGTTGATGCGCTCGATCGCAACGTAGAGAGCTATGTCCTCGACCTTCAGGATCGGCCAACCACCGTCACGAATGTTGAAGGCCAGACCATGTCTGTTGAGTACGGCCTTGGACAGATGGTTAAGAGCGTGACCCGGTTCGATGGCACCACCGTGAGCAACGCCTATGACGGCGATGCCAGGCTCGATGCCGTCTACTATCCCGATGCGACGATAGACTTCGATTACTATGACAACGGTCTGCTCAAGAGCGCCGATAGCACACTTGGTACGGTTTCCAATGAGTACGACGGGGCCAACCGTCTTGTCGCATCTGACTCAGAATTCAACGGCCTGACAGGCGCAGTTGCCTACGGGCTCGATGGAGTGGGAAACACGACCAACACTACCGTGACGGTCGACGGCAAGACACTCACGGCTGACCGCACATTCGACGCAGCCGAACGCCTGTCCACGCTCTCCGCATCGGGTGAGCTTTCCTCGGCCCTCGACTTCGCCTACTCCCACAATCCCTACAACGGGCTTGTGGCAGCGGTCACTAATGACACGACCGGCGGTCATGTCGCGTACACGTTCGATGACATGGACCGGTTGGAGTCCATCACATGGAAGGACGATCTGAATAGCACTGTCCGCAGCTTCGGCTACGCCTACAGTGCTGCCGGAATGATCACGAACGTCACGCTCGAAAGCGGAGAGAGGCTGGTTTATACGTACGACAGTCTCCAGCGTCTCACGTCCGAGAAGCGGCTTTCCTCGGCCGGGGCGACGCTACGCGAAGAGAGCTTTACCTATGACAAGGTGGGGAACCGCAAAACCAAGGCGCTTGACGGCACCACCGTTGCTTACTCGTTCCCGTACGGGAACCAGGGCAACCGTCTCGCTTCATGGTCGTCCAGCACGACAGATGACTACGAGGTGGGCCGTCTCTGGGATGTCGCCGGTCACTCGTCCGAGAACGTGGGAACAAACGACCGCTATGGCGTCCTGTCGGTCAGCAACGTGGTTACGGTGACGCTGGACTACAGCGGTACCAACTTCACGGCAGATGCATTCCCGATCGGCTCCGGCACACAGGAGGTCGTGGCCGCCATCCGCGACGATGCCGGAAACATGGGCTACGCCACGAACACCGTGACCACCCGAATCGTCACGAATGCCGTGTACGGCTACAGTGATGCCGGGTGCGTTACGAGTATCGTCTACTCCGGCATCTCGCATCCTGAGAAGACGATAGGTCTGGAGTGGAACGGACAGTACCAGCTCACCGCTGTTCGCGAGAACGGTTCGCTAGCCGAGTCATGCGGTTACGATGCCCTCGGAAGACGTGCCTGGATCTCGGACGGCACGTCCACAAACTGGATGGTCTACGACGGGCAGCATCTCGCTGCCGAGGTGGATGATAGCGGCGATCTTCTGCGCCGGTACATTGCGGGCCCAGGGATCGATAACATGCTCGGTATGGTCAGTTACAAAGGTGGCGAGACGAACGCCTACTTCTTCCTGACCGATCACCTCGGCACAGTTCACGCCGTGCTTGATGTCGATGGTGATGTTGTCGAGGCCTATGAGTACGACGCTTGGGGTCGGGTTCTGGCCGTCGAAGACGGTGAGGGGAATGCCCTGGCAGAATCGGCCATCGGCAACCGTATCCTGTGGCAGGGCAGGGAGTTCTCTTGGGCTTCCGGGCTGTACTTTCATAGAGCCAGGTATTATGATCCATCAGTGTGCAGGTGGACTGCAAGAGATCCGGCTGGGGTTGCAGGAGGGCAGAATCTCTATGCTGCGTTCAACAACAACGCGGTTGCCTATGCTGATCCCGATGGTCTTGATGCTTACTTGATTCTTGATCCGGATGGACCCAATTTTGCGCGCGGGGCTGGCCATACTGATGTGGCAGTTGACTCCATCGTTGGAGGTGTTCTGGTGCGGTCGGCTGCGTGGGGTGTTGTAGACCAACACGCATTGCCACTATCGAGCATTGCAGAGGCGAGTGCCTACGGTAAGAGGCGCGCAATTCGGTTTCCTGAGCGCATTTTGCCTAGTGGGCAATCAAGCGATCGTCTCATAGAAACTTACATTCGTGGGGGTGGACATGAGGCGCATGCGTATCTCTACTGTTCGGTATACTGCTCCGATGTGCTTCGCTATGGGGGATTCAGCGTTGGCCGTGGGCGGACACCAACGGCGCTCATGAGGCGTGCGCTTCGAGTGGGCAGAAAGATGACGACAAAAGAACTTGGCACTATGCATGCACAAAGTAAGATCGGAAGTGTTGATTTGGAGGGTAAATAGCCATGCTCTGGAACATCTTCTTTGCCCTGACATGTCTCTCTATGTTGGCTGCCGTACTGTTGGTGAGACGTGCATGGAAGCAGCATCCGGGACCTGTGTTGCTCCGGGCTTGCCTCTTGTGCGGGGTGGGGCTTCTCTTGGGCACATGGCTGGGAGGCCCCCATTTCTCGTATGCGTTGTCTCCCGAGATTCGATTGGTTGGTTTCCCTTGCCCTGTGTTCGTGCTGCGGCTAGAGGCTGACGGCTCGTGGACTGATTTTCTGAAGTACGCGCCTTGGATAGTATGGTTGTCTAATGTAGGTCTTGCCCTATCCCTGTCACTTCTGCTCGCGGCTGGAATCACATTGCAGTCAGGCAGCTCTTGAGACTGGCGCGGCCGCCCCATTGCTGGATGCAATGTCAGAGGAGGCTTCAGCGCGTATCTCAACGTCTTTGATCAAAGCAGTCGTGAGTGGAACTCTGTAAAGCAGTCGATGGGGAACTGGGGTGAGGTGTTCGGTAGTCGTCGGGCGGCGTGAACCTCTATGCCTACGCCAACGGCGCTCGACCCG
>CAYFPQ010000029.1:0-1945 GCA_964345005.1 uncultured Victivallales bacterium
CCGACAGTTCTTTCAGAATACTCGGTCCGCCACTGGCACGCAGCACCATCGGCTTCGTACTGTCGGCCGGAACCACAGACCGCAGAATACCGCGCGTACAGAACAGTGCATCGCAATCCGGGATCAGAGGCACAATATTAAGATCGATCCGCTCCAACCCCGTCGTCGGACCCTGAAAATACCCGTGATCGACGGCCAGCATCACGGTGCGACCCGTCTTCGGGTTGAACACCTGCGCCAGGCGGTTCTTCATGCCCCAGTCATAGTTTCCCGAACCTTTCAGGAAAAACCCATGGCTCTCCTGTGGTACGTCAGTCTGATAATCTTTCTCTTTCTTGCTTACATCTGCTTCCGGCATTGTCTTTCTCCTTCTATAATTTGTGGTTTACTCTATGTCTGCCTCGGCTCGACACAGTCTCGCCCTCCCGTCATCCTGGTATACATTTCCCCTCGCATGGAGGGCGAGACTGTGTCGAGCCGCCACTGGGCCCCGCCGTTACCTACTCCGCCTTCCCATACTCCGTGCACAACAGATGTGTTGGAGCGCAGTCCTCTTCGATTTCCGGAAACCGCCCCAGCGGCTCCAGGAAAAAGTTATCGCAATTGTCGTCATTCACCTTTGACACTTCGCCACTAATCACCGTCCCCGTTCCGGGCTGCCCCCAGAAATCGTGATAGATGTACGGCGGTAGCGTGATCGACTCGCCCGGCCTCAACACAACCTCTTCGCCTGCAGCAAACCGCCGAACTACACCATCCAGCGACACCTCCACATCACTATCGGCAGCCGACCCATCATCCGCCTTATTGAAAAGCCGAATCACCAGGTTTCCCCCGACACGGTTAATGATGTCCTCCTGCTTGTCCACATGGTAGTGGCATGGCGTGACCTGTCCTTCCTCCGATATGAGAATCTTCTCGCAGTACGTCTTGTCCTTGTAGGCCTCAATGGACTTATGACCATTGCGCACCGTAAAGACCACCAGGCCTGTTTTCTCGAACTCGCCCGTGGCAAAATCGGTAACATCCCAGCCCAGCATGCACTCACGAATCTCATCACACTCGTGCCCCTTGGTTGCCCATTCCTCCGGCGTCCAATAGGCAAACGGCGGCAGTGTTATCTGATGCTCATGCAAAAGCGTCTTAGCATTTTCGATCAATTCATTAATCTTGGAACGCTTCATATCACTGGACCTCTCTTCGTACTTGTTATTTTGCTTCTCGAAACGGCTCAGGCACACCGGCCGACGCCACCCGCACCACCGGCGCCTCAAGGCTATCGCTGAACCGCTCGGCAATGCCCGCCGCCAACTCGGCACTCGCGCCCCCACTCTTGGCACCTGCTTCTACTATCGCTACACGCCCCGTCTTGCGAACTGATTCGGCGGATGCGGGGGATGCGGGGTCAGGCCTTGATTAGTGCTTAGAGATGCGACGTTCTGCTTTGTGGTAGAGGCGCTGTAGTCGCTTGCTCTGTGGCAGGGCAGCATTGAACGCTGCGATGGCACGAGAAACACCTGATCCATCGGTGAGTCCGAGGCGATGCGATACGGCACGCTGGGTTAGACCACTGTATTGCACCAGCAGTTTCATCAGTACGGCGCGGGCATCGCTTTTCTTGCGACGCCCGCGCAGGGACTCCACAGTGACCTTGCAGACCTCACACACGGCTTGCTCCACGATCTCGGGAGGAATGCCGGTCTCCATTCGCCGCATGGTCGCATCCTGCGGCGATCCCAACGCGGCGACCTGCGACTTCAAATCCAGCTCACCCTGGCGACAGAACTCACGCTCCCCAATGGCCTTGCTTGACCACCCCATCCCCTTCTCAAGCACCGGATCGCCGGTATCAAGTTCTGCCTCCACATACCGTGCATACGCTCCCATTGGATCCGGTGCATTGACGGTTACCAGCGCCCGCAACGGCTCGTAGTCCATCCATTCC
>CAYFPQ010000029.1:1955-38612 GCA_964345005.1 uncultured Victivallales bacterium
AAACCCGGCATAGGCCCGGTAACTGCTCCAGCGGTAGGCGCGCAGGCGCCTCACGCGATCCTCAATCGACAGGTCGGCCGATGCATGTGTCCGAACCGGATTGAGGTGGATATACCGCGATAGCCGAAGAAGATAATCGTCCCCCTCAACCAGCGGGGCTTTGTACCGTCCACTGTATAGATGGCCGACACGTTGGTGCTTCGTGTTGTAGTAGACCGTATAGGACGTATTGAACTGCTGCATAAATGCCGAGAGATTGCCTCTCGGAGTCTCGATCAGTCCATGCCAATGGTTGAGCATGAGAGTGTAGGCATAGACGCGGACCTGAAACGTCTCTGCGCTCTCGCCTAGCTTCTCAAGGAAGCGCAGACGATCCGAGTTGAGCCGGAAAATAGCGCCACGCTCATTCCCGCGCGCCATCACATGATAAATCGCCCCCTCAAACTCCAGTCGCAGTGGTCGGGCCATAGTGCTCCCACCGTAGCACCCTCATCGCTCCCTGTAAACACTAATCAAGGCCTGACCCCCTGTCCTCAGACTGCGACACGCCAAGGACGGAGATCGCCGAAACACGGGAATGCAGGCGTAAACAGCACAAAAAGAAGGGGATACGCTTGCGCGTAACCCCTATAGATTGGTAGCGGGGGTTGGATTTGAACCAACGACCTTCAGGTTATGAGCCTGACGAGCTACCGGGCTGCTCCACCCCGCATCAATAAACTGTCGTGTTCGATCAAGGAAAACGATACCTAAAAACGGTTGTTTTCTCAAGAACGAATCGGGAAGATAGTCGAAGTTCCCGGGCGTTGCAACTCAAATTTCCTCAAAAGGAGAATTTGTGATCTTAGCGGCCAAAACGCTTGAGCAAGCCATTCAGTGCTGCGGCAGGATCGTTTTCGCCCTTGGATCCGGCATCGCCCCCTCCCTCAGTCGGGATCTCCATCCGCTTCTCGGTGTAGCCCTTGGGGATGGCAAAATGCTTGGGATCGGGCTTCATCTTCTTCAACTCGGTCACTTCGGTGACCGTCTCGGTTGTCTGCTTGCGTCCACGCTGGTCGGTCGTGGTGCTCTTGACGATGGTCTTGAGCGGCATTCCCTTTACTTTGCCCGCTTCGTCGGCAATCAGCTTGTCGATGTCCTCGATCCCGGTCTTGAAGGAGGTGATCCGCTTCCAGAGCGTGGTAGCGTCGTCAGCCAGGCCTTGCCCCGCCCAGATCTCCTGTTCGGTGGCAACGTCTGACTTCTGCTTGAAGCCCATGACGCTCACCTCCATCGCATAGCTCGTGCGGAACTTGTAGTGACGCGTCGGGACGCCCATCATCTTCGGGCCCTTCTTGTCTATCAGTTTCTCGTTCTTGTGGTTGGTCACCGACATGTCAAGCATCCCGCCGGCCATCTGCATGATGCTTCCGGCCATTCCGGCCAGCTTGTCGACATCCCACTTCATGTAGGTCTTCTCCCTGGTGTTGACCATGTAGACCACCTTGGCGCCGTCACGTGTCAGCAGGTAACCGCCTTTGGGTACAGCCCCGCCCTGCCCGGAAAGGAAATCAATCCGCGCATTCTCGCCGTCAACCACGGCTCGCATTTTCGATGCCTGCTGTTCACGTCCGCGCGCATCCTTCGTGCGCGTGACCGCCGTGTAGCTTACACCTGCGTGGACCACGCCCGCGCACACCAACACAGCTACCATTCCGACTATCAGTCTCTTCATTCCTACTCTCCTCGGTCGGAGCCGCAGACGCGGATTCTCCCGGTTCACCAACCTTCTTGGCGGCTGCACTCCGGGATGCATAGTTCATCCCGTCGCGCTGACCGCTCATACTGATTCTTACCTATGCTCCCTGTTGAAGCGCGACACTTCAAGGCATTAATATAGGACGTCCCTGCCGGAGGCAAGTGGATACGCGACCTGTGGATACGCGATCTGCGGCACTTGGCTACTGCGCTCAACTTGACACCTCGCCCAAAATAAAGATAAGTTGATCACTCATCTTTTATTCAGGCCATTCAGGTGTGGCGAGAAAGGGAAGATATTGTTACAAGAAGGCATGAACATGAGCCCAGAGCAAGAACCGAACAATATCGAAGTACGCGAATGGATTGAGTCGCTCCAGGAGGTACTGGACCGGGCGGGGCCGGAGCAGGTACGGCGTATCCTCAGGGAGATTTCGCTCTACGCCAACAGCCAGGGCGTGGATATACCATTTTCAGCCAACACGCCCTATCTGAACACGATTCCGGTAGAGGAGCAGCCCCCCTACCCCGGCATTCGTGAGATCGAGCAGCGCATCAAGAGCATCATCCGCTGGAATGCCATGGCCATGGTCGTGCGCGCCAACAGGCAAGAAGAGGGTATCGGCGGCCACATTTCCTCCTACGCGTCGGCAGCAACCCTCTACGAGGTCGGCTTCAACCATTTCTTTCGCGGCAGCGACCATCCCAGCGGTGGCGACCTGATCTATTTTCAAGGCCACGCTTCACCCGGCATCTATGCGCGCGCCTACCTCGAAGGACGCCTTTCGGCGGAACGGATCGGGAATTTCCGACACGAGCTGCACGACTCCCCCGGCCTGTCATCCTACCCCCATCCATGGCTGATGCCTGACTTCTGGCGCTTTCCGACCGTATCGATGGGACTCGGCCCCCTGGCGGCGATCTACCATGCCCGCTTCATCCGCTACCTGGAGGACCGCGGGCTGAAAGCGCCAAGCGACCAGAAGATCTGGGCGTTCCTTGGCGACGGAGAAACAGATGAACCCGAGACGCTCGGCTCCATTACGCTGGCTGCGCGCGAGAACCTGGACAACCTGATCTTCGTAATCAACTGCAACCTGCAGCGCCTCGACGGCCCCGTGCGCGGAAACGGCAAGATCATCCAGGAACTGGAGACGGCCTTCCGTGGCGTGGGCTGGAATGTGATCAAAGTGATCTGGGGCAGCGACTGGGATCAGCTCCTCGCCGATGACACGGACGGGCTCCTTCTCAAGCGGATGCAGGAGTGCGTTGACGGACAGTACCAGAAGTACATCGTTGCGGACGGCGCTTTCATCCGCGACGACTTCTTCGCCAAGTATCCGGATTTGCTCAAGCGCGTGGCCCACCTGTCCGACGAACAGCTCAAGAAGCTGAATCGCGGGGGACACGACGTCCTCAAGGTATACGCGGCCTATAAGGAGGCCGTCGAGCACCGCGGCTCACCCACCGTTATCCTGGCCAAGACGGTCAAGGGCTACGGAATGGGCGATGGCGGCGAGGGCATGAACATCACACATCAGCAGAAGAAGCTGAACGAGGAACAGCTCCTGGCCTTCCGCAACCGATTCAACATCCCGATCTCGGACGACGACGTCAACAAGCTACCCTTCTACCGACCTGCCGACGATAGCCCGGAGATGCAGTACCTGCAGCAGCGCCGCAAGGTGCTGGGCGGCTTCAACCCGGTGCGCACGGTGACGCCGACACCTCTGAAGACACCGGAGGACGAACTGTTTGACGAGTTCTTCGCCGGAACCGCCGATCGCGAGGTCTCGACGACAATGGCAATTGTCCGCATGCTCACGAAGTTGCTGAAGGACGAGGAAATCGGCGACCGGATCGTGCCGATCGTCCCCGACGAGGCACGCACGTTCGGTATGGACGCGCTCTTCCGTCAATGCGGCATCTACTCGCACGTCGGCCAACTTTACGAACCGGTCGACAAGAAGAGCCTCCTCTACTATCGCGAGGCACAGGATGGCCAGATTCTCGAGGAGGGCATCACGGAAGCGGGATCGCTCTGCTCGTTCATCGCCGCCGGAACAGCCTATGCAAACCACGGCATCCCCATGATCCCGTTCTACATCTTTTATTCCATGTTCGGCCTGCAGCGCATCGGCGATCTCGCCTGGGCGGCGGCGGACAGCCGTTGCCGCGGGTTCCTCGTCGGCGCTACGGCGGGTCGCACGACACTGGCCGGCGAAGGGCTACAGCACCAGGACGGCAACAGCCACCTCCTGGCCTACCCCATCCCAAACCTGATGGCATACGACCCGGCCTACGCCTACGAGATCGCCGTAATCCTGCAGGAGGGCATGCGCCGCATGTTTACGGACGGTGAGGACATCTTCTACTACATCTCGGTCATGAACGAGAACTACACTCAGCCGAGGATGCCAGAGGGCGCCCGCGATGGCATCCTGAAGGGCTTGCACAAGGTGGTCCATGCCGAGGGAAAGGGTAACCGCATCCGTCTTCTGGGCAGCGGAACCATTCTCAACGAGGCCATCAAAGCGCGAGACCTGCTGGCCGAGATGGCCGACATCGACGCCGACATCTACTCTGTCACCAGTTACAAGGAGCTGCAGCGCGACGCGCTGGAAACAGAACGCTGGAACCGCCTGCACCCAGGCGAGACCCCGCGCACGCCTTACCTGGCGAACTGTCTGTCCGATGGCGATGGCCCGATCATCGCGGCCAGCGACTATGTCAAAGCCGTGCCCGGCTCGGTGGCCCAATGGATGCCGGCTGATTTCACCACGCTCGGCACCGATGGCTTCGGGCGTAGCGACGGGCGTAGGGCGCTGCGCGATTTCTTCGAAGTGGACGCCCGCCATATCGCCGTGGCCGCACTCAGCGCTGCAGCACGCGCGGGCACGATCAAGCCGGACGTCGTAACCAAGGCCATGAACAAGTGGGACATCGACCCCGAGCGTGAATCGCCGCTGATGCGGTAGGATACGGCAGTCGAAACTCAAGGACCAGAGGCCAGAGAAAGAGCGAAACACTATGAGTATTGAATTCAAGCTCCCTGAGTTGGGTGAGAATATCGAGACGATCCAGGTCACCCGGATCCTGGTCAAGCCCGGCGACGCGGTGAAGGCCGAACAACCGTTGCTGGAAGTAGAGACTGACAAGGCAACGATCGAAGTACCCGGCGATACCGCCGGCACGATCGAGTCCGTCCTGGTGAGTGATGGGGACGAGGTCTCCGTCGGACAGGTCATGCTCACCTTGGCCGCGAGCGATGCGTCAGGCGCTACTCCCCCTCCATCTGCCGCCGTCCCCAGCCCCGAGCCAACCTCCGCGCCGGCCCCAACACCCGAACCCGCTCCTACTAAGCCGGCGGAGCCTCCTGACACGCGACACCCGACACCCGACGCCTCTTCCCCGACCCCCTACAACGTGCCGGCCGCACCTTCGGTCCGGCGCTTCGCGCGGGAGATCGGCATCGACATTTCGCAGGTGACGGGCAGTGGTCCCAGCAGTCGTGTCTCGATCGACGACGTCAAGGCGTTCTCCAAGCAGCTCAACACGGATCGCACAGTGGTTCCTGCCGCGGCGGCTGCGCCATCCGGTGCGACAGCCCCGCCGCTGCCCGACTTCGAGAAGTGGGGCGCCATCGAGCGAAAAAAGATGACCGTCATCCGCCGCAAGACGGCCGAGCATATGTCGTTGAGCTGGGGCCAGGTCCCGCACGTAACCATCTTCGACAAGGCCGACATCACCGAGCTGGAGGTGCTGCGCAAGCGCTATGCCGACCGTGCCGTGGAGGCCGGCGGCAAACTCACCATGGCAGTGATGGTCTGCAAGTCAGCGGCCACCGCACTGAAGCTCTTCCCGCAATTCAACGCCTCGATCGATATGGCTGCCAGGGAGATCATCCGCAAACAGTACGTGAACCTGGGTGTTGCCGTCAGCACAGACCGCGGTCTTGTGGTTCCGGTAATCCACGATGCCGACCAGAAGAACATGGTGGAAATCGCCGTCGAGATATCTCAACTGGCCTCAAAGGCACGTGAAGGCAAGATTCAGTTGGAAGAGCTGGAGGGCGGCACGTTTACCGTCACCAACCTGGGCCGGATCTGCGGAACCTACTTCACACCAATCATCAACTATCCCGAAGTCGCCATCCTCGGCATTGGCCGCGCCAAGCTCGAGCCGGTCGTACGCGATGGCGAGGTCCAGACACGCATGATGTTGCCGCTCTCGCTCTCGTTCGATCACCGCATCATTGACGGCGCGGACGGTGCTCACTTCCTTGGTTGGATTATCGATGCGGTCCAGGAACCACTGCTACTTTCTCTTCAAGGGTGACGAGGCGCGACACACAAAACGCGAGATACGGGCATGTCAACTATGGAGCAGGATGTGAGCGATAGACACGTTGTTGTTATTGGTGCAGGGCCCGGGGGATACCCGGCGGCGTTTCATGCGGCCGACCTCGGCATGCGGGTGACGTTGATCGATTCGGAGCCGAATCCCGGGGGCGTTTGCCTCTATCGCGGGTGCATTCCGTCGAAGGCACTGTTGCACGCCGCAGCCTTCATCAACGAAGCCCGTGAGATCGGCGACTGGGGTATCACGGTGTCCGATCCACAGGTCGACATCGACAAGCTGCGTGCCCGTAAGCAGGCCGTGATCGACAAGCTGACCGGCGGACTCGGCCAGCTCTCGAAGAAACGCAAGATCACCTACCTGCAGGCCCGGGCCTCCTTCAAGGATGCCAAGACACTGATGGTGACCGATATCGACGGGTCCGCCAGAGAGGTGGCGTTCGATGCGGCGATCATCGCCACCGGGTCGCAGCCGATCCAGCTTCCCTTCGCCCCAACATCCGAGCGCGTCCTCGACTCCACCAGTGCCCTTGACCTACCGGATGTGCCCGGATCGCTGCTCCTGGTTGGCGGCGGCTACATCGGCCTGGAGCTGGGACAGGTCTACGCCTCCCTCGGTTCCAAGGTCACCGCTGTGGAGATGATGCCGGCCCTGCTGCCAGGCGCTGACGCCGCGCTCGTGCGCGTGCTTGCCGCCAAGCTACGGAAGCAGTTTGAAGCCGTTCATCTCGAAACACGCGTGACGGCGGTCGAGGAGGGAGCGGACGATGTGCAGGTCACCTTCGAGGGGAAGCACGAAGCCACCGAAGCGTTCGACAAGGTGCTCGTCGCCGTAGGACGGCGTCCCGACACGAACGGACTCGGACTCGAGAACACGGGTGTAACGGTCGATGAGAAGGGCTTTATCACCGTCGACTCCCAGCGCCGAACCACAGAACCCACGATTCACGCCGTTGGTGATGTCGCCGGGCAACCCATGTTAGCACACAAAGCCACGTACGAAGGCAAGGTGGCTGCGGAAGCAATCGCGGGAATGAAGACCATATACGATCCCGAGGCCATCCCCGGTGTGGTCTTCACCGATCCGGAGATCGCTTGGTGCGGACTGACGGAAGCCGAGGCGAAGGGGGCCGGTCGTGAGGTGAAGGTCACGAGTTTCCCGTGGGCCGCATCGGGACGGGCCACAACGCTCGGGCGCAACGATGGCGTGACACGCCTAATCGTGGACCCGAACGACAGCGATCGTATACTTGGTGTCGGCATGGCCGGTCCCGGGGCCGGCGAGCTGATTGCCGAGGGAACGCTTGCCATTGAGATGGGCGCCGTAGCGGGCGACCTGGCATGGACCATCCACCCCCACCCCACGCTATCCGAGACCATCATGGAAGCGGCCGAAAGCGCTGGCGGACACAGCATCCATTACGCCCGCTGATAAGCGTAAGCTTTACGCCACACCGGATTGGTGATATCTAGTTTGCACAACAGTTTAGAAGGCACAACCTGTACGAAGGAGAGATAGAATGGAAATCCTGAAAACCGCATTGCAGCTTGAGATCGATGCTGAAAACCACTATCGCACTTTGGCCGCTCAGACCGATGATGTCGGCCTCGTCAACATCCTCAATCGCCTGGCGGAAGTGGAACTGCGGCACGTACAGGTAATCCAGTCCATGATGGACGAGAATATCGAGGCCGATGCGGGCGATCCTACCTTCATCGAGGACGTCAAAGACCTTTGCCAGAAGCTTGAGGACAGCCGTGCGGAAGTGAACGTGGACACCGCGCAGATTGCGATGTACGAGCATGCCAAAGCCCGTGAACTCGAAGCCGAGAAGCTCTACTACGACGCGGCGGAAAATGAAACCGACGCCGATACCGTTGCACTGCTCAAGCGCCTGGGCGCACAGGAAACGATGCATGCCCAGATCATCGACAGCATCATCGAGTTTCTCTCCAAGGCCGAGCCCGGCGGCTGGCTCGAAAACGCCGAGTGGTACCATACAGACGTGTACTGAGAGGGTTCAGGGTCCACGGTTCAAGGTTCACGGTTTAAGGTTCGAGGTTCAGGGCTCATTGGCTCGCCGAACCGGTCGGCTTCACAGACGTTCGATGGTGATCCGCAGGGGTGTCGCTTCCCCATCAGTCACCCGGAATGGATGTGCGATGCGGTAGCCGGGAATCCACGCAACCATTCCGCCACACTCCAGAACGGGAATGGTCCCGCGTTCGTCGACCGGCACTTTCGCGTCCACCAGAATGTCTTGGAGTTTGCGCGATCCTTTCATCCCGGCTGCATGCGATCGCCCGGTTGGGGACTGCGCAGGTAGAGCCGGCGGCGGCGCACCGCGCAGGCGGAGAGCGACGCCGATGCCGGTAACCGGCCCGGTTCGTCACCGGCCTCACGCACCACGCCCGTATCGCGAGATACAACCACGCGCAAGCCCTGCTCAGGAAGCAGTGTCTCGCCCGGCACTGTTAGCCCAATTCGAAATGGTTCCTGGACATGCGGTGCGCTCTCCACGTTCAGATATCCGTAGCGACGCACCACACGCCATGCGTCCCGAAGCGCTGTCTCGCGGCTCCCGGCGGACCGGGCCGCCAGCCCGCGGATGCGTTCAACCGAGTTGAAATCGACAGCATCTGCGGGCACTCCCTCGTCCATCAGCCACCTCCGCACCACACGCCGGGCCAGTGCCGGTGGAAGCACATCAAGCGCCTCCCGCCTGAGACGGTCTTTACCGTCACGGCAATCGCCGAGAGCCTTGCCGGCGAGTTCATCCAGCCATGTGTCCTCTTCCGCGAAGATCTCCGCTGTGCGACAGAGCGTCCTCCGTACCGCGGGATTGATCCGCGCTTCCAAGAGGGGCAGCACGTCGTGTCGGACACGGTTGCGGAGAAATGCCCTCGATGCGTTGGTCACATCCTCGCGCCACACTTCCCCTTCCCGCTCGAGAAACGCCTCGATATCCGCACGCGACACATCGAGCAATGGCCGCAACAGAGCAATATCCGATTGCGGAAGGCCGACCCCCTGCCCGGACACACGTCCGACGGGCCTGATGCCACCGAGACCGGTCGCACCGCTACCACGCGTCAGGCGCAGCAGCACGGTCTCGGCCTGGTCGTCCGCCGTGTGCGCGGTCACGATGGCGGTGGCGCCCTTTGCTTTCGCCGTCCGTTCAAGGAATCGATAGCGGGCCTCACGGGCAGCCATTTCAAGCGAGATGTGCTTGCGGCGGGACGATGCCCGCACATCGGAACGGCCCGTCACGCAAGCAACCCGCAGCCGTCGAGCCAATGCCTCCACGAATGCGGCATCGGCACGTCCCTCGGCGCCGCGCAGGCGGTGATCCAAGTGGGCAACGGTAATCCGAAAGCCAAAATCCCGCTTCAACGCGTGCATCGCGAGCAGAAGCGCAACGGAATCAGCCCCGCCGGAAACGGCGAGCAGAAGGTGTTTATGACCTGACAGGGGTCCGCGCTGTTTGAGCGAAGCGGCAAGCCGCACCACGAAGCTGGACCTTCGAATGGTCACCCTGCCGTTTCCAGCTTCGTCATCCCGTTCATGTACGGCACGAGAGCCTCAGGAACTGTAACCGAACCGTCAGCCTGCTGGTAGTTCTCCAGAATCGCGACCACCAGGCGCGGCAGCGCCACACCGGACCCATTCAGGGTATGAACGAAGCGGGTCTTGCCATCGGCGTTGCGATAACGGATACCGGCTCGACGTGCCTGGAAGTCCTCGAAGTTACTGCAGGACGACACTTCCAGCCACGCCTTCTGCCCCGGTGCCCACAGCTCGATGTCATAGCACTTGGCGGCGGCGAAGCTGAGATCACCGCTACACAGTTCGATAATCCGATAGGGCAGCTCCAATCGCTGGAGCACATCTTCCGCGTTGGTGACGAGTGACTCGAGTTCGTCGTAGGACGTCTCGGGGGCGACAAACTTCACCATCTCGACCTTGTCGAACTGGTGCAGGCGAATCAGGCCACGCGTGTCCTTGCCTGCCGCACCGGCCTCTTTACGGAAACACGGGGTGTACGCCGTCAGGTAGATTGGCAGGTCGCCCTGAATGATTTCCTCGCGGTAGTAGTTCGTGACCGGCACTTCCGCCGTGGGAATCAGCCACACGTCCGTATCCGTTACACCGTACATATCCTCAGCCATCTTCGGCAACTGGCCGGTACCGGTCATCGAGGCCGTGTTACAGACCGCAGGCGGCCAGATTTCACGATAGCCATGCTCGGCGATATGCATATCGAGCATAAAGTTGATAAGAGCACGCTGCAGTCGGGAGCCTGCACCCGTGAAGAGCGCGAAACCGGCGCCAGTCATGCGCGCAGCACGCGGCATATCCAGTAGGCCCAGAGCTTCGCCCAGTTCAATGTGCGACTTGGGCTCAAAATCGAATTCCGGAATCGTGCCGTGCTCGCGTACGGGGCGGTTGGCTGATTCGTCGCTGCCGATCGGGGCAGATTCGTGGGGTGTATTGGGGATCGCAAGCAGGGCGTCTTCAAGCGCGGTTTCCACCTCGCGGACACGGCTATCGAGACCACCGATCTTCTCACCAAGCTCGCGCATCTGGGCTTGGATATCGGAGGTATCCTTGCCTTCACGCTTGAGGCCGCCGATTTCCTTGGAGACACGGTTGCGCTCGCTCTTGAGCTGCTCGACTTCGGTGAGGAGTGCACGTCGTTCGGCGTCGCACTTTTCAACCGTATCCACCAGTGAGCCGTCGACGCCCTTGGTTGCCACCCGCTTGCGGATGCCGTCGGCGTCTTCCCTGATTCTATGGATATCCAGCATGGCCACTCCCATCGTGATGTAACGGAAGGCATGCTAGCGGAAGGAATGGAGAATGACAAGAAGCAGGCGCTCCGAAGGGGATACTCACTCTTGGCTGGAGTATCGCTGTGCGATAATACGCCTGCGAGGGAGCATCCCCTTCTCCGCTGGCGTCAACACAGGGCGGTGGACGGCTGCTACTGCTCTCCGCTTGTGCCATTAAGTCCGTTTGATTGAGATTGATGTGAGAGGGGGAAAGGATGATCATCGTGCCATGCGCATTGCATGGGTGATAGTGCTGTTTGTTGGACAGGTCGTGTGGGGGCAGGAGTTATCCCCGTACCGCACCAACAACATTGCGGCGATACGCCAACTCTTCGAGCAGGAGCAGGAGCGCTATGCCGGTAATACGAACGTGTTGATACTTCCGGGCGTTCGTGCCGATCGCGAGGCACGCCGCGTGATTGTGCAGGCCGAGGCAACGGGGATTACAGGACGCGATACGGCCGAATTCTTCATTATCGCCCCACACAGCGGCAACGACTACGAGGCCCTGACGTTCTCTCTCGCGACGGCTGGCGATATCGACCGCGGGCTCCAATTCATCGGGCTGATCCCCGGCCGTTGCGTCGACCACTCACGTTACCGGTTCTGGCCCAAGGGCGAACGGGTCGTCGCACGGGTACGGGAGTCTGGAGACAACGGCGACGGTTTGCGGATGGAATCTCTGCTACTGAACGAAAGAACGGGCAAGGAACTCTCCCCCGATGGCCTGGTATACGTTCAAGCGCCTACGGAATGGGTGACGGCAAGCGAGTTCCCGGACCGTCACCCGGTTGACGCCGACTCGCGCGGTTCGATTGCCGCCAACTACAACGAACCGTTCACCCTTTTCGACGTACCGCGCGCCGCACCGCAGAGCCAGGTTTACGCGCAACAAACCGTGAACCCGGATCACATCTTCGAAGCAGGACAACGCCTTGAGATCGTCATCGAGCCGGAGCTGGCGAAAGGAAGGCGGCGTGTCCAGAACCTGGAACTGACCATCCAGGCAACCGGCGCTGCCACACAGTCGCTGGCCGACCTTCAGTTCACGCTCACGAACCACACCGCCGGCACGTCACTACCGACGGTAGGGATGAACGAGCTGCTCCACTACTTCACAGCACTCTGCGAGGCGGACCAGGACCCGTTTGTGACGTTGTCCATCGACGACCATGTACAGATCGATGCGCTTAAGGCGTTCAGCCTGATCCTGGCTTCGATCGAGACCGACCACGGCATTCGACTCGAGCCCCCGGCAGAGCGGCACCTCTACTACAAGGCGTTCATGCCGGATAGCGCGTTAAGGGACCGCGAACAGCGAATCATGCAGCCTGCCGAGCTGACACTGGCTCCCCCAGCCAATGGCACGACCACTGTCTCTTTGCTGGAGATTACCGAGCATTGGCATGATCAGGAAATCAAGCCGACACTCACGTTCGAGACACATTCAATCGATTCGCCGGACGCACTGCGTAAAGAGCTGACAAGCATCGAGAATGGTCTGCCCATTCTCCTCGTATTCACCCCCCCCACGCTGACGCACGGGGAGTTGATGCACTGGATGACGCCTATCCTGGCGACACACCCGACCGTGCACGTCTTTACGCCACTTAACCAACCGTAGCCGAGGAATCTTTCGGCCTCATAACTCTGCCGCCATCCATCGCCCTTCGTACGGCCTGCGCCAGTATTGCCCGATCGATGGGTTTCATGACATACTCGGATATCCCCACCTGGCGCATCTTGCGCATCGTCATATCCGGGCTATAGCCCGAGCAGAGAACCACCGGCATATCCCCCCGAATCTTCCGCACCTCCGTTGCGAGATCCATACCGGTCAGGCCCGGCATCGTCTGGTCGGTCACCACAAGATCGAACGACTCCGGCTCGTCACGGAAGGTGGCAAGCGCCTGTTGGCTGTCTGTATACGCAAGCACCTTGTACCCCAATCCCTCCAGGAGTGTCCGTGCGAGAAAGGTGATCATCTCTTCGTCGTCGACAAACAGGATGCTCTCGCTGCCGCTAGGCAGCACATCGACGGCTGGCTCCGCTTCCTCAAACTCAGAACCATCGCGCACAATGGGGAACATGACTGTGAACTCGGTTCCCTCTCCCTTTCGGCTGTCGACCGAGATATACCCATCATGGGCATAGACAATGCTGTGCACCATCGACAAGCCCAGGCCGGTGCCCTCTCCGCCCTTCTTGGTTGTGAAATAGGGCTCGAAAATCCGCTGCTCCGTGTCCTCGTCCATACCACAGCCGGTATCCCGCACCACGAGGCGGGCATAGTGTGGCAGATTGGGGTCGGCACGCATGCCGGGGGATACCTGGTCCAGCGTCACATCGTCCAATGACACGGTAATGGTCCCGTGCTCCTTGATCGCCTGGTAGGCGTTGGTGCAAAGGTTCATCACCACCTGGTGCATCTGAGTGGCATCGGCAAGGATCAGCCCACAGCCCTCGTCTATGCTCTGATCGATCTCGATCGTCGTCGGGATCGTACTGCGCAGCAGCTTGAGCGCCTCCTTTACAAGTGACGGGAAGTTCAACAGGCTGCGTTCCCTCATGCTGTTGCGGCTAAAGGAAAGAATCTGTTTGATCAGGTCGGCCGCCCGGTTTCCTGCCTTGCTGACCTGGCCCAGGTAGGTCTGAGCCGTTTCATTGCCTACGGTCTCCGTCTCTGCCAGTTGAGCATAGCCTATGATGGATGTCAGAATGTTGTTGAAGTCATGCGCGATTCCGCCGGCAAGCGTGCCAATCGCCTCCATCTTCTGCGCTTGCTGGAGGCGCTCCTCCATTTCGGTCTCATGCGTCACATCAAGCGTCACGGCAACGAAGTTGACAATCTCT
Source organism: uncultured Victivallales bacterium (assembly GCA_964345005.1). Taxonomy (GTDB): domain Bacteria; phylum Verrucomicrobiota; class Kiritimatiellia; order UBA8416; family JABMPJ01; genus JABMPJ01. The sequence goes on from CAYFPQ010000029.1 coordinate 15,737, forward strand.
CCTTCCTCGTTCTTGACCGGCGAGATCGTGGACCTCTCCTGGAAAAGCTGGCCGTTCTTCTTGCGGTTGACCATATTGCCACGCCAGATCTGGCCTTCCTTGATGGTGTCCCACAGGTTCTTGTAGAACGCATCGTCCTGTTTACCGCTCTTGAGCACACGCAGCGTCTGTCCGCGTACCTCTTCGATGGTATAGCCCGTGGTCTGCTCGAACTGCGGGTTTACATACTCGATGATGCCTTCGGCATCCGTAATGACAATCGCCTCGGCCGACTGTTCAATCGCCGCCACAAGCCGGTTGTGCTCGGCATCCGCCTCGATCTGCGCCGTAATATCCTGCACCTGGGCGAGGTAAGACACTACTTCATGCCCCTCGCGGCGAAGCGGAACGATCACGACATCCAGGTTCCTGACGCCCGTCCTGTTGGTGAGGTAGAGCGTCATCGAGGTGACATGGTCAAAGTCACACACTACGCGATACCTTACCGTCTCGCCCTGCCCCAGTGTTATGTCAGCCTTCTCGGGAGGACTCAGCATCGTTGAAAGCCGTAGCCCTTCAACTGCAGCAGCGTTATCGACTCCAAATATGCCCAGATAAGCATGGTTGGCTTCGACCAGCCTTGCGCTCGAGTCGAACAGCCCTATGCCGATCGGCGACTGGTTGAAGAAACCGCGGTAGCGCGCTTCGCTCCGGGATAGATCGTCGGCAATACCTTTGCGCCGGGCGATCTCGGCCTGGAGGGCTTCATTGTTGAGGGATATCTCCCTGGTCTTCTTCTGCACCTCAAGTCGCAGCACGAAGCTGATCGTCGACAGGAGAAACACGATGGCCACCGCGCCCCCAAAGACCCAGAACAGAACGCGATAGTTGATGCGCGTCTGCTTGGCCCCCAATGTCCGATCCATGAACTGGTGATACTCGGAGCGCGGGTCCTTCTTCAGACGCGCAAGGTGATAATCCAACAGCGAAACCAGCGGCCTCCCGATCTCTCGTGTGGCCGCATAGTGGAGCTCGACCGGGGCTACCACGATCGCCGTGGAGTGTACATCATGCGCCCTGCCGTGAACGAGTCCATAGAGTCGATCCATGACACCCGCATCGATCCAGCCCTTGCCGAGCGCTTCGAGGACTTCGTCATACCGCGTGAACTCCACAAAGTCACATTCGAGATTCAGCTCTTGGATCAGGTGCTCGACTTCCTTGGTATAGATGTCGCCAACAACGACGCCGAGCGAGCGACCCTCCAAATCCAGAAGCGACTGGATATCCGAACGATCCGGCACGTAGATCTGGGCCCACGTGGAGATGACGGGCACGCGGCTGAAGGCAACCCGTCCTGCTCGTTCGCGGGTATAGGCCACCGCAACAGCAAGGTCTACCTCACCATCCTCCAGCATGGTCAAGCAGCCCTCGGGGGTGGAAACCACGTAGTCGAACATCCACTCCTCTTCAGCCGCCATGGTCTCGAGCAGATCTATGAACAGCCCGGCCCCTCGACCGTCGACAGTAGGCGGCGTGCAAAGAGGATAGGCATCGAAAACCGCGACACGCAGCCGTTGAGGCTGAGCCAGGCATACGACGGCACTGAACGCAACGGCAACAAACAGGAGCGCCTTCCGCGTGAATCCGTGTCGCTCACAGCGTGGGTACGCGGAAATACATAAGTCGAACAGCTTCAATGCCATGGGGCATTCTTACAACCCGCAGCGTAATCGGTCAAGCCCATCGTCTAGCGTTCTCGCCCGAACTTCCGGTTGAGCTCGTGGTAGGACATGTAGATCAGTGTAGGCCGACCATGCGGGCAGGTATACGGCATGCGCGTCGCCGCCAGGTCGATAACCAGTTGCTCGATCTCGTTAAGCGTCAGTGCGTCGCGCGACTTCACCGCCGCCTTGCACGATGCCTGTATGATCGAGTCCTCGTTCAGCTTGCCGCGCGCGCGGCCAGCTCCTCCCTCCTCCAGCTCGCGAACGATCTCTGCCAGGAGCTGGTCCGGCCTGGTCGAGGCAAGGAAGGCGGGCAACGCATCGACCACGAAGCTGTCGCCACCGAATTCCGCGATGCCAATTCCCATGCGTTTGAGCACGTCAGTGTGCCGACGCACCAGGTTGGCATCCCCTGGCCGCAGGTTCACCGTTTCAGGAACCAGGAGCGACTGTGTCGTAATACCTTCCGTCTCGAAGGTTCGCATGAAGCGTTCATACAGAACGCGCTCATGCGCGGCATGGGGGTCCATCAAGACCATGCCATCCTCGATCTCCAGTACCACGTAGAGCGCCCCAACCTGGCCCAGGACGCGACACCAGGACCAGGGCGCCGAGCTTGTTTCGTCGATCGTTCCGCTTTCTTCGTTCGCCTCCGCCCCCTCCACTGCCGTAACGATCTCCGCACCGCCTTGCCCGAAAGGCTGCTCCATCGAAGGAGGCGTACTATCTGTCGTCTGGATGGGCATGCGAGGATACCGAAACACCCGTGCCGGAGGCAGATCATCAATCGCAAGCTGAAGATCTGGAACCGCGACATGCGGCATGGCAATCTGATCCGTGGATGCGGCCTCCATCGGTTCCACTGGCACGGTGGCCTCGATGGCAAGTGCTTGCTGCAGCGCCGCGATCACGGCATCGCGCACCTCCGAGGGACGGCGAAAGCGGACCTCTTTCTTGGTGGGGTGTACGTTGACATCCACACTGCCGGGGTCAACCGCCACAAAGAGGATTAGCACGGGGTGCCTGTCCTTCGGCAGCAGGGAGTGGTAGCCCGTCCGTACGGCGTAGCCAAGAAGCGGTGCACTGGTCGCCCTGCCATTGACGAAAACGTACTGCTCGGTGCGGTCCGACCGGCTGAAGGCCGGAAGGCCGGCATAGCCCTGTACCCGGACACCCTCGGCTTCATGGCCAACCGACCGCAGTTGGCGCAGGTAGTCCTCTCCGAACAGATCTCGCACCCGATCCGTCACCGCCTCTTCGCCTCCCGGCGCCAGTCGGTGCAGCATGCGGCCATCGACGCTGAGACTCATCCCGACTTCCGGGTGAGCCAGAGCCTGGTAAGTGAAAGCCGTGCGGATGTGGGTCAGCTCGGTCTGCTGACTACGCAAGAACTTCCGGCGCGCCGGAACGTTGAAGAAGAGATCGCGTACCTCGATCCGGGTGCCGGCCGAGTCGTCACCTTTACGTGATGAAGTCAGGCGGAAGCGCGACACGGATGCAATCGCGGCCAGCGCCTCGCCGCGGAATCCGAGCGTATCGATATGCTCGATGTCGTCGACATCCCCAATCTTACTGGTAGCGTGCCGTTCAATGGCGAGCAGCGCGTTGTCGCGGTCCATGCCGCTACCGTTGTCGCTGATGGCTACCAGCTTCCGGCCGCCGGCCGCAATCTCGATGTCAATACGCGTAGCGCCGGCATCGATGGCATTCTCCATCAGCTCCTTAAGGACGGAAGCCGGGCGTTCCACCACCTCACCGGCCGCGATCTTGTTGACCACGTTCTCGGGAAGAACCCGTATGTTCGCCGATGGGGGCATAGGGGGAAGCATAGGGGTGAACGGGTCGGGGTTCAAGGTTCAGGGCTCAGGCAAGGCCCTGTCAGATCGTGATATCGATCTCGATCTCGTCCATGTCGGAGACGAGGTCCGCGTCTTCCTCGACGGATTTTGGAGTCTTGAAGGTCGGAAGGTAGCGGTAATAGACTTGGAGCTGCAGGGCGCAGAGACACGTGTCCATGACTCTCCCGTTACCGCCAGTGTGCTCCCGCTCGCCCGGCGAATCCCAGTATCCCATGTCTTTACCGTCAGGCGATGCGCCCTTCATTACAGTCTGGTTGCGAACGAGTTCACGGGAAAACAGGCTGTTCCACTGTCCCCAGGTGCTGCCGCCGGCATGAAACTTGGCCTGCGTCACATAGTACCAGTAGTAGACCGGCGAGTGTCCCCACGGATCACGCCAGCTGAACGTCGCGTTCTGATTGATCCAGGCCAGTCCCCGCTTGCACTCGGGCCTGTTGGCCGCACCGAGGAACTGCATGCATAGCACGCCCACGCCGGTGAGGGGATGCTGTGCGGGACCCGTGTATCCAAACCCGCCTTGTGGGTGGGCATTCTTCTGCATGCCCTTGATAGCCAGCTTCATGGCGTGGTCCAGCTTCGGATGCTTGATACCGGCCATCTTGGCAGCCTTGAGCGCCTGCACACACCAGCCCATGTAGGACGTATCGTCGCGCGTACTCAGCTTGCAGTTATAGTCCCAGCCCCCGCTCTCGTGCTGCCCTTTAATGACGACCGCCAAGGCCCTGTCGGCCGCGGTCTTCACCATGGGAACCTTGGTCAGGGCATAGGCCTCGCACAACGCGTAGGTGACAATCGGGTGAGTGTAGTCATGGCCATCACGCCCCTTGAATCGCCCGGTCTTCTCGTCCTGATTTTCGCACAGCCAACGGATGGCGCGTTCCACGGTCAGGCCGTACTCTTCCGAAGCTGGTGTTTCGCCGTGAGCGAGGAACGTGAGCAACGCCAGGGCCGTCATGGCGGGCTTGGTATTCCGCCACGAACCATCCGCCTGTTGCTGCGACCTCAGCCAGCGCAGGGCGCGAAGCACGGCGCCCTCGGTAACCCCAGACCCCCCGAACTGCCCCATTGCAGAGGCACGCGCGCCGGCACCGCGGTTCCCCAGGATACCGCGCATAATGATCGGGCTCTTGACCATCGCCACTTCTTCGAACGCCGCCGTCTCCTGCGCCACTTCCGTCGCGGGGGAGTCCATCATCTCGTTGATCTCGGTCGGAGGGGCTTCCATGTCGAAGTCTTCCATCTCGATCGGCTCGGGCGGCTCGATCGGTTCGTCTTCGATGTCTTCAATGTCTTCCAGGGCCTCCGGCTCGATCTCTTCGATCACCTGCACCTCAACGGAGGCGTCGCGCTCAGGGGCGAACGTAGCCAACAGCGAGAGCAGCCCTATGCCGAGAACGGGCACAAGAAACGCGCTTATGGGCGCGGAGAGGCGGGCGATCTGGAGCTTGGCATACTTGTACTCGCCACTCTCCTTATCGGCCTTGAGCCCGGCCAAGACCTTGGCCGCTTTCTGGCGAAACGTAAGATGCTCGAACAGCGAAAGCAGGTTGTGCTTCGCCATCAACTCTTGTAGTTCGTCGTATTCTTGTTCCATGGCGACTCCTTGCTCAGAAACAGGTGCCTTTCTTGCCCTCTCTACCCTTGATACGCCTGGCCGGCCGATTTCCTTAGTGCACAGACGGCCCGCTCGGAGAGCGGGCCCTACCTGGCACACGGCTCGTCCGAACGTAAGGTAGGGCCCGCTCCCCGAGCGGGCCGCAGACTCTACATACTAAACACCGACAGCTTCTTGAGCCCAACTTTGGCGCAGATATTGAGCACCTTGACCAGACGTTCGTGCTGGGAATCCGCTGTGCAGCGAATGATGACGGAAACGTTCTTGCTGAACGAGGCCAGACGGGCGAGATCGCGGTCGAGCTGCTCGATCGAGCGATTCTTGCCTTTCAGCATGTAACCGTAGCGATGAACCGTGATCGTCAGCAGGTCCTTGATGGTCTCTTCCTGTTTGGCGTTCGGATCCGGCGCCGGTCGCGAGACATCCAGGTGCGACAAGATGTCTTCCTGCTTCAACGTCACCAGGAAGAAGATAAGCAGCTGGAAGACCACGTCAATCATCGGGGTCATCTCGAGCTCGGCGCCGTCAGCTTGTTTGCGCTTACGCTTCCTCATCTAGCTCACCTCCTGCTTGATCGCCGCGAAGTTGATGCGCCAGATGCCGATCTTCGAACAGATATCCATTACCGCGCGCACATCCTTGTGGTCGGTCCGGCGGTCAGCCCGGATCAACACCGGGAACTGCCTGTATCGCTTCGCCCGTGCAACCATGATCTTTTGGAACTTGGTGCGGGAGAGTTGGGCCCCGTGGATGGATATCCACCCCCGCTGGTCTATCTCGACGACCATCGTGCGAGGGTCTTCCTCTTCAATCATGGGGCCGTACTCGGCCTTGGCCAACCGGATATCCTCGTTGATGCTTTGCTCCATCTTGATCGTGACGATGAAGAAGATGATCAACTGGAACACGACGTCAATCATGGGCGTCATGTCAACCGCGCAGCCGGTCGTGCTTGATCTTTTTTGCCGTCCCATGGCAGCTCCGTTCGGTGGCTATTCTTCGACGACTTCGACGTTACGCAGATCCTTGATCAGCTCGATCGTCATGGCCTCCATCTGGAGGATGATCTTACTCGCCGAGTTGCGGAAGGTGTAGTAGACCGCGACACAAGGCACCGCAATGGTCAGCCCGCCCGCCGTTGTGAACAGGGCCTGCGAGATGTTCATGGCGAGAACACCAACGTCCGGCGCGCCTTCGGCCAGCGTGGAGAACGCCGCGATCATACCTTGCACCGTTCCCAGCAGCCCAAGCATTGGGGCAAGGTTACCGACAACCGACATCCAGGTCAGTTTTTGCATGATCTGCTCGGTTTCGAGGTCGGCAGCCGTGGAAATCGACTCCTGGATTACGTCGTAGCCTTCTTCCACATGACTGAAACCGGCGGAGAGAATATTGGCCAGCGGCCCCGGCTCCTGCTCGCAGTTCTGAAGGGCCTTGAGCACGTCACCTTCGGCCATCGATTCGGTGACATTGTCGATCAGTGCCTGCGGCATGATGCGCTTGGCACGCACCGTAATGGCACAGTCGACCGCGAAGTAGACCGCCGCACCAGCCGCACCGAACAGGGTCAACCACAGAATGATGCCCAGCGCTCCAGAACCGAGGATTATGCTTAGAAAACTGCCTGACGAGCCAGCATCCTCAGTTTCGATCGCGGCGCCGCTTTCGTCAACCAGTTCACCGGCTTCCTGGGCCTGCGAATTGCATGCGCATGCGGCGACGAACACCAGCGCGATGACCAGCGTCAACTTCAGTACTCTCTTCATAGTAGTGGATCTCCTTTTGTGTACCCCTGATACGATAGTTCTAACACTCAACCCGTAACTCTCTATGTCCCTGAGCGCACCTGTCTGGCGTAGTCGCTCTGCGGATAGCCCGACATCAACTCCTTGCGCATCTTCTCGGCATAGGAGTGCTGCCCCTTCTCTTCAAAACACTTGGCAGCCTTGAATAGCGCCTCGGGCTGCACACTCTTGATCGAACGGAAAAATACAACCGTACGCAGGTAACCATCGATCAGGGCGTCATCGAGCTTGCCCTTCTGCTTGGCTATATCGCCACGTCGCAGCTGCGCGACAGCCGCCAGCTCGCGTGACTCGCCCTGGATCGCAATCTTCAGAGCCTTGTCGAGTTTGACATACTGCTCGGTGTCGAGCAGCGCCTGCCAGTAGATGCCGGCAAACCCGGGCTCTTCGCCAGCTTGGGGGTTCGAGTTCATGACGCGGTCGCACATCGAAACCGCCTTGCGCGGATCCTTGGTGTTGAGATAGGCCTGCGCCAGATACTGAGCGGCCACCACATCGTACTGCAGCATGGTATAGTCCTTCATGACCTTCTCAAGTACCGGCAGCGCAGCGCCATAGCGTCCGGCCTGCACCTGCTTGATGGCCGGGTCAAGATCGGTGGGACGTGCCACTTGAATGTCCGCCACATCGGAAGGCGAAAGCTTGTACTGCACGGGGCTGCCGTCGGGCTGTATGACGTACTGTTTGGTCGTGCCCTGCCACTTCACCATGCCCTTCAGTTTCTGGCCGGTGCCCGTCTTGGTGATGATAGCCTTTACGGCGGCATCGGATGTCCCGGCCACCAGTAATGCCACCAGTAGCGTGGCGATCCCTAATCGTTTACCTGTCGTTATCATTGGTTCTCTCCCGTTCCGCCGGCAGGGGCAGTCCCTTTCTCGGGGGCCTCTTTTGTCTCTTCAATCTTAGGTTCAGATGCTACCGGTTCGTCCGCCTTCTCGATCACTTCGACGCCACTGACAGCGAGCTTCGTTCTCGCTTTGCTGCGCGCACGGCGGATCTCGCTGAGGTAGCGGCCATTGCTGAATGTCTCAACGTAGCGGTCGGCATCGTCAACGGCGGCCTGGTAATGCTCCGCCTCCACAAGTAGCGGAACACAGATGCCAAAGGCGTCCTCAATATGCGGCCGCGCGTCGGCATCGTTGGCATCGCCCAGCATCATGAGCCCCTGCAGCGTGGTAATGGCCTCGCCGCGATACTCATTGGCCTTGTCAGCGGAACCGAATTCGCCCTCGGCCTGCCCCTTCTGCAGCAGCAGGTTGGCAATGACGACATCCGACCGTGCCCGGAAACCGGACGATTTGTCGTACTGACGCGCCGTGGTCATGGCAAGCACCGCCTTGTTGAAGAGATCGAGCCGCTTGTCGCCGTCGGACTCGCTCTTGGCCAGCTCGGAATAGGAACGGCTGAGCTGGAGGCTGGCCTCAACAGTCATGCCGCTCTTGGGATACTTGTCCATCAGTCCCTGCAGCACTTCAACCGCTTTGCCGAACTCTTCACGTTCAACCATCACCTGCCCCTTGCCCATCATGGCCTTCTCAACGAACGCGCGCTCCTCGGTCGAGGAGAGAACACGATCAAAGGCCTGCAGGCTGATATCGTACTCGCCCGCCTTGAGCAGCTCGTTCCCCGCAGTCAGGATCTGAGTATTGGAGTATTTGCCGCCGCTCGAGAACATCTCGCGGAAGACCGCCACGGCACGCTTACGCATACCGAGCTCCAACAGGCTCTTGCCGAGCATGAAGAGCGCATTATCGGCTTCAGGAGTGCCAGGGTAGTCGGACTGGAGCTGTTTCAGGGCCTTCTGCGCCTCGTCCGGTTTCTCGAGAATCGTCCACAGCGTGCCGACCTGGCTCAAGGCGGCGGGTGCATAACGCGACTTGGGATGCCCCGCAACGAGCGCTTGGAAAGTCTTGATCGCTGCGACCTGGTAGGCCTTGATCTTCTTTGCCGGCTTCTTCAGACGTGTATAACAGACGCCCTTGAAGAACAGGCAGCCCTGCAGAATATCGTTGTTCTTCTCTGTGTCGTCGGCCTCGAGCGAGTACTTGGGGTCCTTCAGTTCGATCAGCTTGGCGAGCTCGCCGTAGCGCTTGATAGCGGCCGGCAGGAACTTGTCACCCAGATTCTGATAACCGGTCGCCATACGGAACTTGGCGCGAATGTACTCGTGACCCGGCTGACGTTCTTTGGCCAACGCTTCGGTATACGTTTTGAGCGACAGTAGCTCGGCCTTGGCGTCTTCCAGCTTGAGATGACAATAGGTGATCTGCCTCAACGCGTTCATGTAGCTGGGCGACTCAGCGTAGTCGTTGACGATCCGTTCGAATAGCGGCAGTGCCTCGGTATACTTCTCTTCAGTGAAGGCGCGCGTGGCGGACTGGTACAGCAGCGCCGCCGCCATGGGGTGCTTCGGAAAATGGTTGAAGTAGGTCTCGTAAACCGCCGTCTTGCGTTCCGCGTTGCCACGGTCACCGTAGGTGCCGCCGGCACGCAGGACCTGGTCGCCGGCCTTGTTCTGCAGCGCGTGGTCGCCACCAAAACGCTCGCCCATGTAGCGTACGGTGACATCGACCATCAAATCGTCTTCCGTCTCGACATAGCAGCGCGCCAACTCGCCGAGCGCGGCCACCGAGGTATCGCCCTCCGGAAAGCGGTTCAAGACTTTGAGGTAGGCATCGACCGCATTCTTGAACTGGTTCTGATTGAACAGCGCCCGGGCGCCCTGAAACTGGTAGCGGCGAACGCTGTCCATCTGCTCCTGCGTCACCTGCGTCTTGATCTTGGCACCGTAACGATCCTTCAGGATCTGCTCAACCTTCTCGGCCATCTCACCGGCCTCCGGAGCCCATTTGGTGCTCGGATATCCGATGAATACGTTCAGGAAGTGCTGCAGGGCACCGGGAGCGCGCTTACCATTGGGCTTCTTCTTGCCGGCCAACAGGTCAACGATCGCGCCCTTCTCGCCCTTGTTCTCCAGCAGCTTCTCGGCTTCCTTCCACATCATCTCGCCGAGAAGGTATCGGCACTGGGCCATCGGACTGAGCTGCTCCAGTTCCTGCTCCCGCAGAATCTCGTCGATCTCCTTGAGCGCCCCTTTGTAGTCCTCGATCAGCTTCTCGGCCCCTGAGATGTCGCCCTTGATGGACATCAAATGGGCCTTGATGACAATGGCCTTGCCAAACCAGATGTCCTGCACCCAAAGAATGTCGTCGGTCAGCTTTCCAATCTTATCAAGGAGCGGCCCGCGCTCCTTTTCGCCCTTCAGCTGCGCCACCTTCAGCATCAGCTCGGCGCTCTCGCTCATAACCTGGCGCTTGATGTGCGCGGCCACATCGGCCTTCAGCACGTTCTCGTAAGCCTTGACCGCTTCTTCTTCCTTACCCAGAAGAAGCAGCATCTGGGCATACTTGTAGGCTGAGTTAACGTAGAAATCGTTCAGTGCGGCGGAGGGCTTGGAAAACGCCTTGAAGAATGACTTGTAGATCTCCTCAGCTTTCGCGTACTTGCCCCACGCGTAATAACCATCTGCCAGGGAGAGCCGCATGGCCCAGGCATCCTGCCCATTCTGGTTGGGCTCCTTGGCGATCGTCTTGAGCACGTCCTCGAACTTGCCGCGGGCGATCATGCTCTGCATCTTGAGCACTTTGATGAACGGTTTGGCTTCGGGATGCTTCTTGCTGAGACGGTCGATCACGATCTCGGCGTAGTCGGCCATGCCCATCTTCTGGAGCGCCTCGGCGTACTGGATCTCCATCTTGATTTCGGGAGAAGGTCCGCCGGTGAGCGCTTCGGTACCCCGGGCGGGAGCCGCCACGATGATCAACCCTGCCAGCAAAGAAGAACCTGTCAGCCAGACGCGCCTGTGCATCATATCTTACCCATCTCCTCAGTAGATCAGGAGCGTAGATAATGCCCCTTCCGGGGTCAATGGTTTTCTGGATTGGCAGTGTTCCGATCATGAGGATATAGTCCTTTCGTGAACACGTTGTCAGCCTTGATTATCGCAGTCGGAATCGTCGGTGCCGCCCTGTTGCTCTACTGGCTGCTCAGCCGCGCGTTACGACGTAACGAGAGCATGTCGCTCCTGCAGAACCAGGTGAACGCGGCGACCCAGCAGTCGAGCCAGCAGGTCGAGGCGTTGCGCAAGAGCATGGCTGACAATCTGCAGACACTGACCAACCAGCTCAACCAGTCGTTTGCCACGAGCAGCAAGCAGGTAGGCGATCGACTGGACTCCACGACCAAGATCATCGGCGATGTCCGCCAGCAGCTCGGACAACTCGAAAAGTCCTCCAAGCGAATGCTGGAGGTTGGCACCGACATCGCCCATCTGCAGGAAATTCTTCAACCGCCCAAACTGCGCGGCGCATTGGGCGAGCTGTTCCTGGGCGACCTGTTGGCCCAGATCCTTCCAACGAGCCACTTCAAGCTACAACACCACTTCAAGGGTGGCGAGACCGTGGACGCCGTCGTGACGCTCCGGGCCGGGATGGTGCCGATCGACGCCAAGTTCCCGCTCGACAACTTCAAACGCGTCCTCGCCGCCGATACAGAGGACGGACGGCGCAACGCCCGGCGCGCCTTTGCGCGTGACGTTAAAGGGCATGTCGACGCCATCGCCAAGAAATACATCCGCATGGACGAGGGCACGTTCGATTTCGCCCTTATGTATATCCCGGCCGAGAACGTCTACTACGAGACTATTATAAAGGATGAATTGCTCGAGGGCGACATGGTCCTCTTCAACTATGCGCTCAAGCGGCGCGTCATCCCGGTCTCGCCCAACAGCTTCTATGCCTATCTCCAGACAATCATTTTGGGGCTGAAGGGACTGCAAGTTGAAGAGCAGTCGCGCGAGATCATCGGGCACCTGTCGCGGCTGCGCAAAGAGTTCGACAACTTCTCCGACGCCTTCCGCCTCGTGGGCCAGCACCTGGACAATTCCACCAAGAAATTCACCGAAGCCCAGAAGCGGCTTGGCAAAATGGAGAGCAAGATCGAGCAGATTGACGGCCTCGCCCAAGGGCTCAAAGTGGAGGGCACCGCAGACACGCCTGCACTGTCCTCAGCCCCTGAAACCGCGGAAGCCTGACCGCCGGCTTCCGACCCCCGTCCGCCCACCGTAGGCTGGATGGCGGACGGCGGCTCTCACCGGAAAATACCTTGCGCGTTGGTGTGGCTTTCGCCTATCGTGACGTTTTGAGGAGAAACCATGGGTAAACTAGTCCGAGTTCTTGTTGTAGTGTGCCTGCTGTTGAGTGTTGGGGCGCTTCTCTTGGGGATGCAGCTTTTCGGAAAGCGCGAGTTGCTGAAGGGGCGCGCACAGAAGCTCGAAGAGGCGATCGTCCAACTCGGGGCCTTGATCGAGGAAGAAGCGCCGAAGGGCGCCTCTACACAGTACCCGGAGCGCGACACCTCGCCGACCACAATCGATTTTCTGGACGATAATGAGTTCACGTCCTTCTGGGCCACCTACTCAAACAGCTATGAAGTGGCCGATGCGCCAACCATGAATCTCAAGCGGCGCGAAGCTGAACTCTTCGCGTATTACAAGCGCAACCCCAACGGCAAGATCATCAAGGATGCACGCGGGCTTAAGGTAACGGGCGGCAAGGGTACGATGCAGGGACTTCTTGACGACATGCTCGAAAAGGCCGAGGCGCAGTATAATCTCCTGAATGACACGCGCCAACAGATGGCTGACACCCGCGCCCAGCTCGTCGCCGCAAACCAGGATGCCAATCAGGCTAAGAGTGGTTACCGGCAGACCTTGGGAAAGCTCAAGGATGCTGAAGAGGCAAGGACCACGGCCGAGGACGCGATGCAGATCGCGAAGAACGAACTGGCCGAATCCCTGGAAGAGCAGCGTGCGCTGGAGGAAGCCATCGCCCAGGAGCAACGTCAGCTCCAGTTTGTTGAAGAGCAGAAGATCGAGCTGGAGGACACCATCACCCAGCTGAAGGAGGAGATTGCCGGGCTGCGCGGCCAGACCCCCCGTCCGACGGAAGAACCAGAGATAAAGCCTAGCTTCGATTCGATTATCGTCGACCCCGGCACCAAAGGCACCGTGGTGGCTGTAAACGACACTTGGAATTTCGTTATCCTGGCCCTGAGCGACGCCACCTTGACCGAACTGTTTGGCGAGAACATGGACCAGACCCCGGGAGCCGTGGAGTACATGATCAAGCGCGATATAGGTGGTGATGAGACCTTCGTCACGAAGGTGAAGCTGCAACAGATACGCCGCGACAAGAAGCTGGCCATCGCCAGCATCATGACTGACTGGCAGCAGATGGGCGTCCGGGAAGGCGACGTCGTTTTCCGGTAATGCGCGCGCTCCTCACGACCACACTACTCGCCCTCACCGCTTTGCTTATTGCAGGCTGTGCCACGTTGGAGGACGAGTCAGATTTGCCCTGGAACACCCCCCAGCCATGGGAAGGATCGCCAGCGATTCCCGGTTTGAATCAGTACTAGGCAAGAAGCGGCCCGCCCGGAGAGCGGGCCCCTTACGCTGGGGTGAGTCTTGTGCCGGGTAGGGCCCGATCTCCGAGCGGGCCGTGGATCAACCCTGTAGGCTCGACTCTACTTCAACCCTCGCTCGACCATCGCTTCCGCGATCTGAACGGCGTTGAGAGCAGCGCCCTTGCGGATGTTGTCGCCAACGGCGAAAAGGGCAAGTCCGTTCTCAGTACTGTCGTCCGGACGAATGCGTCCCACGAACACGTCGTCGCCACCCGCTGCATCCAGCGGCATGGGATACTGCTTGTTCGGGACATCATCGATCACCTGCACACCGGGCGCTGCGGCAAGCAGCTCACGGGCCTGTTCCGGCGTCATCGGCTCGGCAAACTCGATGTTGATCGCCTCAGAGTGCGCGTAGAAAACCGGCACACGTACGCAGGTCGAGGACACGCGCAGATCAGGTGCACCGAGAATCTTGCGCGACTCGAAGAGCATCTTGGCCTCTTCGCTCGTGTAGCCCGGCAACGTGTCCTTCAGGCTGCCGATCTGTGGCAGGCAGTTGAACGCAATCTGGTAAGGATAGGCGCTGATCTCCATCTCTCCGCCCGCGGCATAGGCATGCGTCTGTGCTTCCAACTCATCGATGGCGCTGCGCCCGGTACCGGAAACCGACTGGTAGGTCGAAACAACCAGGCGGCGGATCGGGTTTGCGCGATGCAGCGGAGCCAGGGCCATCAGCCCGATAATCGTGGAGCAGTTCGGGTTGGCCACGAAGCCTTGGTGGCTATCCAGTGCATCCGCATTGATCTCCGGGATCACAAGCGGCACACGATCATCCATACGGAAGTCGTCACCGTTATCGATGCACACCACGCCGCGCTTGACAGCATCCCAGCCGTATGTCTGCGAGGCGCCCTTGGCGCCCTCGGTGCCGGCGAACAGCGCGAAATCGAGCCCGTCGAACGCCTCCGGCGAAGCGGCGACCACATCGAACTCCTCGCCCGCTACCGTCTCACGACGGGCGGAACGAGCCATGATGCGAACCTCCTCAGCCGGGAAGTTACGCTCACGCAACACCTTCACGATCTCGGTACCCACAGCACCGATACCCACCAGACCAACTTTGTACTGCTTCATCTTCAGCTTCCGACTTGTTTGCCCATTAACTCAACAGGACCAGAGCTTCCTATTCTTACCCTCTACCCCTCACACCCCCAGCGGAGGCCAGGGGGAAGGTCACCCGCTCCTTAGCGGCCCGGTATTCCGGGACGGTCGGGCGGGAAGACCTTACCGCTGGTCGGTGCACGCCTAGTCCGCCACGCCCGTGGCCACCAAATCTCCCACTTCCGTGGTAGAGTATCCCATGCGCCCGGCCGCCATGCCCTTGAGCTTGGTGCCCGTGACATCCGCCACGACCGTTTCAATCGCGTTGGCCGCCTCGGTCTCGCCGAGTGTGTCCAGCATCATCGCACCCGCGCAGATAGCGGCCAGCGGATTGATAACATTCTGGCCCGTGTACTTAGGCGCGGAACCGCCGATCGGTTCGAACATGCTGACGCCGTCCGGGTTGATGTTGCCGCCCGCAGCAATACCCATGCCGCCCTGCGTCATGGCGCCGAGGTCCGTGATGATGTCGCCGAACATGTTGCCGGTAACGAGGACGTCGAACCACTCGGGATTCTTCACCATCCACATGCACGTGGCATCCACATGGTAGTAGTCACGACGAATATCAGCGTAGTCCTGCTCGCCGATCTCGTTGAACGCGCGCTCCCATAGATCAAATACGTACGTCAACACGTTGGTCTTGCCGACGAGACCGAGCGTGTTCTCGTCGCTCTTGCCGCGAGCCTTCTTACCGTGCTTCTTGGCATACTCGAACGCGTAGCGCAGGCAGCGCTCCACCTGGAAGCGGGTGTAAACCATGCTCTGCACGGCCACCTCGTTCGGTGTGCCAATCTGAGAGATGCCGCCGGTGCCAGTATAGATGCCGCCGCTGTTCTCACGAACCACAACGTAGTCGATTTCAGCCGGCCCTTTATCCTTAACGGGCGTATCGACACCGGGGTAAAGGCGGACAGGACGCAGGTTGATGTACTGATCCAGCTCGAAACGAAGGCGGAGCAGAATACCCTTCTCGAGAATACCGGGCTTCACGTCGGGATGGCCGATTGCACCGAGGAATATCGCGTCGAACTGCGACAGCTCGCTCGAAGCGGAGTCCGGGAGTACCTCACCAGTGGCCAGGTAGCGGTCGCCACCGAAATCGAAATCGGTGCACTCAAGCTTGAACCCGTACTTATCCGCAGCGGCCTTGAGAACTTTGACGCCTTCTACCGCAACTTCCGGCCCCGTTCCATCGCCACCCATGACGGCGATCTTGTATGTCTTGCTCATCGTTTCCTCTCTTATATCTGTTCAAATGGCTTGCCAAGCCGTCTTGTCCCGCCCAGCCCACAGGGCGAAGGCGGAAGCCTCGCTGTGCGGCGAGCGAAGACTGGTGGAGCGGAGGAGATTCGAACTCCCGACCCCCGCGTTGCGAACGCGATGCTCTACCAACTGAGCTACCGCCCCACACTGTCGGTCAAGCGAGCGCGCAATGTATCACTAGCGCCCCAGCCAGATCAAGCCCTTCTGCCTACTTTCCCCTGTTGCTCAAGCCCGGTGACGATAATCGCCTTCCCGAGCCGGATGGCGGGGCACTCGGCCTGGCAGGCACCGCAACCGCGACAGAGCTCGGGATCGACAACCGGACGCGGCAGGCCATCCGGCGCCATGTCGTCCATGATCGCCGCATAGGGGCAGTATTCCTGGCACACCATGCAGTGCTCGCCATCCTCCCAAGCCAGGCAAGCCTTGCGCCGCACCTTGGCACACCCGATCTGGAGCTTGCGTTTCTCATCCTCGGTTACAGGACGGATCGCGCCCGACGGACATACTTCAGAGCACTGCGTACAGAACTCCTCGCAGTACGATCGGTTCGTATCGAGATCGGGGTGGAAGAAATGCCCCAGGATCCGCTGCAGCGGCGACCTTACCTTGATCACACGCGTCGGACATGCCTCCACGCACGCATAACAGCGGGTGCACAGCGAAGCGAAACGACCAGGATCCCCTGCCCCCGGCGGCAGGATGGGCGGAGACAGCGATTCATCGCCTTTGATGGGCGCCCATTCCTTCGCGGTCAGCGCCAGCGGCGCGCCGATCAACAGACCAGCAATGAAATCACGTCGCAGACGGTCCTGCTTCCACACCGGGCGCGACGCACGGACATGGCATAGGTCAAACAGATACCCTAACGGGCAGAAGTGAAAGCACCAGACCAGTGGTTGCCACATCCCCAACACCAGGAACAGCGGAAGCAAGAGCCCCGGCACGAGCGCTGCAGTCGTACAGGTTCCCTTGATGAGCGGAACCAGGCGCGTGAAGCTGGAGAGCGGATCCATGAAGAGCCACAACGGAAAGCCAATGCAGGCGCCAGCTACGGTCATCCAGAACACGATCCCCTCGAAGCGGAAACGTACCAGACGCTTCCGCCCCTTACACAACGCTACCGTCGAATGAAGCGTCCCGGCCGGACAGACCCAGCGACAGAAGAAACGCCCCCGCCAGATGGCGATCATCAGCACCGCAATCGCCGGCAAGCCCCAGAAAACCCCGGCATACCACTGCCGAGCAGCCAGTGCATTGGCAAAAGTGACGAGCGGACTCATCCCGGGAACTATGCGACCGAGAACGTAGGGAATGGGACCGCCCAACGCGAAAAACACGGCCACCACCAAGCAGGCGAGCCGCACGCTCCACTGTAGCCATCTTTGTGACTTCACGACTGCCTGGGTTATACACCTACCTCAACACGGTGGATATTCATCTGCGCAGCATCGATCACACCCATGCCCATCTCTTCGGCCAGACCCAGGTACTTCACCTTGCGGGGGTCATCGTGGAAGAGCGTTGCCGCGTAACCGTCTGCCGCGACCTGGTCCTTTGACACTATCAGTAGATTGGGCGTCTTAAGCGTTTTGGCTGGTCCCTGCGGCCCCTTGTCCATCATGATCCGGGTGGCATCGATGATGGTCCATGCCGGTGTGATGAACGTCGAGAAGTCGGCTATGCACTGGTGCAGGCTGTTGCGGTGCCAGAAACCCCGGTCTTCAACGGCGCCCATCCAGTTCTTCATGGCCATAGTCAGCGTGGCGCCTCCGTGGTGCTTGGCCACTGGCATATTCACCACTACGTCGGCCTCCAGGAAGTGCTTGGCCACGCGCGCAGAGGTCAAGTTCCTGCCCTTCGGTATGGTCACGTCACTGTAGAGCTTCTTCTTGGTCTTCATATCGATCATCTTGGCGCCGGCACTCTTGGCTGCGTCGCTGATGCCGCTGCGCTTGAACGACTCTGCGGCCCGATGACAGGGGTGTTCGGGCACATCCATTTTCGTGATACCAAAGTCGCGCACGCCCTTGAGAAAAGCGCTGACCAAGGTCGGATGCGTATTGGCGCCCTGCTCCGGCGTACGCGACCACGCTGCGTTCACCTTAAGCGCCAGTGACTTGGCCTGCTTACCGAACCCACCGTTCGCATTGATCATCTTCAGGCACGCCTTCATCAGCTTGGTCTTATCCGTGCCGCGGAAGACCCACACATCCGGCTTAGGCGTTGCCGCAAACACGCCCACCGGTGCGGCGGCAACAACCATCCCGGCCGCACCGGCCTTGATGAAACCACGCCGCGAGAACAGAGACGGATGACTAACCATGATCGACCTCCTGTGTACGAAAGTACTTTACTCTAACAGGGGCTGACAGACAAGAGGGAGAACCGGCGTCAGGATCCTGGCGCTATCTGCTCGACATTGGGCACGTCGGCAACCGGCCCCAAGTCCTTGAGTGTCGTACTGACACGAAGCGTCTGGAGCGGCATGCTCTCAAGGACTTCCAGGTCTCGTGCTCGTGTCCCCACGATATTGAGCGTCTGCAGGGGCATGCCGGTCAACGGGGTCAAGTCGCTGACCCGAGTGTCCGCGATATTCAGCGAAGTGAGAGGCAGTCCCCTCAAAGCCTCCAGGCTGCGTATCCCACTACCGGGAATGTGGAGATTCGAAAGAGGCATCCCACGCAGCATGGATAGATCGCTCACGCGCGGACAGGTAAGAGCCAGCGATGAGAGACGCATCCCTGACACGGCAGCAATATCGCCCAATTGTGGACAATACAGATGAAGCGCCCTGAGAGGCATATCCTTCAGCACATCGATGTTGCGGATATGGCCGGACTGAACAACGAGGGACCTGAGTCGCATTCCTTTTAATGCGTCCAGGTCCGTTACCGACCTACAGCCAGTCAGATCAAGTCGGGTGAGCGGCATGCCTGTCAGAGGGGAAAGGTCGGCTACGCCCGTTCCAGTCAGGTTCAGTGAGGCAATAGGAAGTCCCTTCAACGCACTGATATCGCAGATATTCCTGTCTCCGGAAATATCCAAGGTCAGCTTGTCGCCCTTCACCTCCACAACAGGCTGCCTGACCATGCCCGGATTGCTTTTCCGGAGCGCCGCCAGGGCCACGGGGGCGCGACCGACACCGTAGCTCGACTGGACAGAGCTCTGACCCGCGATCATTGCCGCCAGAATAGGGGCCTGAGTTTCGGCCACCTTTGTTGATCCATGCTTCTTCTTGAAAGCACGAGCCTCGTTCTTGAGCCTCCCTCGTACCAGGGAGCTGAGGCCCAGCCGCGTGATCGCATCAGCATCCTGTGCCGGATGGCCCCGGGAGGTATAGTGGATGGATTCGAGAAGGCGGTCGAACGCCGCCTGCGCCAACTGTTCCTCGCGACTGGACCTGGCCGCCGCACGCACGCCGTTCTTCTTAACGGCCGCCACCTTCCTTGAACCCGTTAAGCGGCCGAGGGCTTTGGCCAAGGGACAGTCCGCCTTTCCGAAGCACTTTTGTGCCGAGTCGTAGGCTTGGGCCCACGCCGCGATCAACCCTTGGGAAATAACCCCGCTGCCATCTTCTCCTCCAGCAGCGCGCTTGAAGAGCTCCTTGGTGTCCAAGTCGGCCACGGTAAAGCTCTTCGTTACCGTGGCTCCCTGACCTGCGCGGAGTGAGGCCACAACCTGGCCGTCCCGTACCTTCCGAATCCGCAGCTTCTGAGGCCCTTCTTTCAAACCTACCGTCACATAGACACCGATGCTCTTCTTGAACGAGTTAAGAATGGCCTCGTTCATCCGCGACACGGCGAGTATGCGATCTCTCACCAGGGGCCACTGATCGGTCAGGACATCAAGTCCCCCTCCTTCATCGACCGCCTTCACCAGTTCGGCCACTTCGCTGCAACGCCCGGCCAACAGCTCTGCCGCGGCGTTCTCGACCAGCCTGTTCAGGTCCGCTTCGGCCTCGCGCACGGCGCTCGCCTGACGGAGCGCCACCATCTTCCGCTGCCGCTCGGCGCGCGCCTCCAGAACGTTGATATGCTCTGCCCTGAAACTTCCCATCTCCTCGGCAAACTCGCCTTCGTAGTTGCGTAGAAGTTCAAGACTCTCTTCTGTCTTACCCTCTGTGAACAGCAAGTCGGCCTGCCCACGCAGGGACTGCCAGGCTACATCCCGGGAAAGCGTATGACTCTGTGTCAGCTTCCTCAACTCGCGCTCAGCCCGGCCGGCAAGGTCGGTTCCCGCCGAGTCTTGCTGCAGCGCGATCAACTTCGCTTTCGTCTCCTCGTAGTTACTTGTGCTGTCCTGCGCGCTGACCAGGGCCGCCGCCAGGCGCCGCGCGAGATCCTCCTCCCTCTCCTGTGCAGCCACACGCTCCTGTTCCAGCCTCCGGCCACCGTTCTCCCGGAGCACCTTCCACCCCACAGCCCCAAGCCCGACGAAAACAGCAAGAGCAAGTGCGACAGTTATCGCAACTGAGGAAAGCGACTTCTTGGCCACCTCACCCCCGGCACCGCCTCGGTGCCGCTGCAGATCGGAATGGCTGATATGCACTGTGGAGGGGGCGCCTCCCCCAGCACCCGAACCGGCATCACGCGCCCGAATCATGGTTGCCTTCCCCTTCGGAACGGGCGCTTTGACCGGGAACTTCGTGAACACGCGGTCCATGTCCTTGATCAGCTCTTTCCAGCTCTGGTGGCGATGCTCCGGTTTCCGCGCCATCATGATACGCAGCAGGTCGACACAATTGCGCGAGATATCCGGCGACATGGTCCGCGGGTCGGGTAGCGTATCCGCAGCCATCTGCTGCAGGATTTGCATCACGGTCCTGCCTTCAAAGGGCATCTGGGCGGTCACGGCGTGATACAGCGTGGTTCCGAGCGAGAACATGTCCGAGCGCAGATCCGCCGAGGCCAGATCTTCGATCTGCTCGGGACTCATATAGTTCGGCGTCCCCATGATGGTGCCCGCAGCAGTAAGGCCCATCGATACAGCCACACTCCTTGAAATGCCCATGTCGACCAGGCGGGGTTCGCCCGCTGAGTCGATCAAGATGTTCTCCGGCTTCACATCACGGTGCACAATCCCGTGCATGTCCCAGCCATACGCCAAGGCAGCCGCAAGCTTCCGGGCAATACGGAGCGCGTCTCTCTCCTTCAACGCCCCTTCTGTCTTGATCTTCGCGGCCAGCGACTGACCATCGATGTACTGCATGGCAAGGTAGTAGACGCCCTCGTCATTCCCTGCTTCGTAGGCAGAAACCACGTTCGGATGCTGAAGCCGGGCCGCTACCTTTATCTCGTTCAGGAAACGATCGATGTTCTCCCGCTCGGCACAGAATTGTGGCGGCAGGATCTTCAGCGCCACAAGCCGGTCCATCGAGAGTTGGCGGGCAAGGAACAGCTTGCCCATTCCTCCCACGCTGATGAGCTTCTCGATGGCGAACCCGCCAACGGTGATGCCGGGCCCCACCTCGGATGCGGGAACGGCAACCGCCGTGTTGCAGTGGGGGCACACGACCTCGCACGCGGCCAGTCCACACTCCAGCTCCAGCCGCGCCTTGCACGCACCACACGCTACCCATCGAATCATTGAAAAGACTCCCGCTTGCCCAATCGTCAGGTTAGGCGGACCATAGGCCACCCTCCACTTCCCGTCCAGCAAGAAACCGGAACAGGCACGGGTGTGCCACGGGTGTGCGCCCGTTGACTCATCAGAAAATGTCACCGAAGGACCCGTAGGGTCGTGACGACTGCAATTCCAGCTAACATGCCTTGTCACCCCTGCGTCCGAGTGATAACATTTCCCGCGTCAGGGTGCGTACATGTGGTGTGTGCCCGATCCACGAAAGGAAGTAGCGATGAAGAGGATCGTAGCAAGCCTCCTACTGCTGGGAGCGATGACGGTGTTTGTGAGCGGATGCTTCACAACAGAGGAGTCCGAGGAGAAGGCCGCGGTGAAGAAGGCCAAGGAGCATCCGGCCGCCGAACATCCGAAGGCCAAAGCGCCGATGGATCATCCGGCCCACTGAGCAGCAGGTAATTCGCAATGTCTATATTCAGAACCGGGCGTGCAGCCGCCCTCCTGGCGGCTGTGTTCGTGACCATACTGCTCATCGGCTGCTCGACGCGTCCGCAACAGACAGGTGGAGCAGAGGAGCCGACGCCGCACGTGATCACCGCCGATATCGAGGCGGGCATTCGCGGACACATCGAAGCGGCGACACGTGAGGGCGGCGGGCATTTCCCGCTCACCATCAAAGGATCCGACCATCAACTCAAGCTGGTAAAGATTCACACGGAGTATCTCGCCTCGCTGAGCACCGGCGAACACTTCGCCTGCGTAGACCTGGTCGACACCAAGGGCGACGTCTACGACGTGGACTTCTTCATGCGAGGCGATCCCGGCAGCATGGTCGTCACCGAGACCATCCCGCACAAGATCAACGGAAAGCCCTATTACTTCTGGCAACAGAACGAGGACAAGACGTGGGGACGCGTCCCGGTAGACAAGGCATCACAGAAGCTCATGGGCATTCTTGTTCCCGACGACATGTTCGAGTTCCGCTACCGCGTGTTCTTGCCTGAAATCGCCGGTCCGGCCAAGCTCTGGATTCCACTTCCAACCAGTGACGCCTTTCAGGAAGTCACCTTGAAGTCGATAGACGCCCCGGGCAAACACCGTGTTCTGGACGAAGAGAAGTACAACAACAAGGTGTTATACTGGGAACTGAGTCCACGGGACGGCGGCCGCCCACTTGAGATCCGCTACGACGTGACGCGGATCGAGAAGGCTGCCTACGAGGATGATGTCGACAACACCAAACGCTTCCTGGACCCCGACCGCCTGGTCCCGAGCAATGACCGGTTTGTGAAGACCGCACGCGTAGCAACGGCTGGTAAGAAGACCGACCTGCAGCGCGCCCGAGCCCTGTATGACCTCGTGATCGATGAAGTACGCTATGCCAAGGCAGGCGACGGGTGGGGCCAGGGCGACGCC